>DATNMK010000063.1:0-56311 GCA_035602335.1 Burkholderiales bacterium | reverse complement strand
TGCGGCCAGCCGTATCCCCGATCTAATCTATGCGACCACCACGAGCACCGCACTCGCTGTGGTCAAGGAAACCGCTTCCATCCCGGTACTGTTCACATCAGCAGCGGATCCGGTGGCCGCCGGACTGGTCGCTTCGCTCGTCCGGCCCGGCGGCAACGCCACGGGTGCGTTTCAAAGCTTGCCGGACGCGGCGCAGATGCGATTCGAACTCATACGCGAGGTATATCCGGGCCTGAAACGATTCGGGGTGTTGCTTGACCGCCGTGCACCCGACTCCTCGCGGCAGGAGACGATGTATCAGGACGCAGCGCGTCGTGTGGGTCTGGATCTGATGACAGAGAAGTTCACGAACTTCGAAGCGGTCGCCAAGATCTTCGCCAATTTAAGGAGGGCGGGAATTGTTGCAGTCGGACTTACGCCGTCGTACACGCTTATCGCGCGCCGCCGCGAAGTCGTCGAGACGGCGGTGCGCAACAGGCTCGCGCTCATTGGGCATCGCTCGGAATGGGCCGCGGTTGGCGCTCTAATGACGTACGGCGCGGAAGTGGCTGACGCGCTAAGGCGCAGTGCGAGAATCGCGGACCGGATTCTGAAGGGCGTGAAGCCAGCCGACATCGCGGTCGAACAGGCGACTAAGACCGAGCTGGTCGTCAATCAACGTACTGCCAAGACGCTCGGCATTACTATTCCCAACTCGGTGTTGCGCCGCGCCGACCGGGTGATCGAATGACCGCGTCTGGCCGAAAGCGGATCTCTAATCCTCTTGAAAAGTAATCAAGCCCATGCCGGTGGTCATCGGCGCGTAGTAGTGCCGGTGGACGCGGCGCGCCCGCAGCGACAGCGCGCCGCGCATCACCAGCCACATGATCAGCTCGACCGCCTCCGCTCCGGCCTGCTCCATGATTTGCTGGTGGGAGAGGTCGGCCAATCGTTCGGGATCTGCTTCGATTTGGTCCAGGAACATCCGATCGAAGGACTCATTCATGTAGCCGAAGCGCTTGCCTTGCAGCTGGTGCGACATGCCGCCGGTGCCGAGAATCACCACATTCAGATTTCCCTCATACGCGAACACGGCTTTGCGAATCGCTTGGCCGAGCTTGTAGCAGCGGCGCGCGGTAGGCAGCGGATGCTGGATCACGTTGATCTGCAGCGGCACGGCAGCCACCGGCCAGCCGCCGGCCGCGTGCTCGAAGCACAGGTTCATCGGCACCAGGAAGCCGTGCTCGACCCGCAGCTCCTGGCAGACCGTGAGATCGAACTCGTGCTCGCAGATGAGCGACTGGCACAGGTGCGCGGAGAAATCGGCGTCGCCCCTCACCTCGGGCAGCGGCCGCGTGCCGAAGCCCTCGTCGGCGATGGCGTAGCGCTCGGCCGCGCCGATGGCGAAGGTCGGGTACTTGTCGAACAGGAAATCGGCGCCGTGGTCGTTGTAGACGACGATCGCGACGTCGGGCTTGAGGCGGGCGAGCCACTCGCGCACCGGAACATAGGCGTCGGCGAGCGGCTTCCATGCCGGGGTTTGCATCTTGCCGCGGTCGTAGGCGACGCCGACCGAAGGCACGTGGGACAGGCCCAGCCCGGCGACGATCCTAGACGGCATCCTTGAAGTTTCGCGTGGCGAGGAAGTCCTCGTAGCGCTCGCCGCGCATCTGCGCGCCCATGCGATAGAGGCTATTGCCGGTGACCGAGCCGATCTTCAGCATGAAGTAGATGTTCATGCCGGCGGCAATCATGCCGGCGAAGTCGCGGCACCGGATTAGCCGCTTTTCGCTTTCTGATAATGAAAAGCGGTTCATGTATGCCTCTTCGTCGCGCTTGAATTCCTCTCGATTCGCGGGAGAACAAAGCGACCCGCACAGCTTGTTGAGCCGGTAGCCGCGCCGCGAGGCGCGGAGATCGAAGATGCTGGTGTCGGGGATCGGTTTTAGATCGATCCCCATACTTCCCTGGCGGTATCGATGCAAAGCTTGAGCTTCGCGGTCTGCTGCTCGACGCTCAGGTTGTTGCCGTGATGCGTGCTCGAGAAGCCGCATTGCGGGCTGAGGCACAGGTTCTCGAGCGGCACGTATTTGGAGGCGGCCTCGATGCGACGCTTGAGCGCGTCCTTTTTCTCGAGCTCGGGAAACTTGGAGCTGACCAGGCCCAGCACCACCTTCTTGCCCTTCGGCACGAAACGCAGCGGCTCGAAGCCGCCGGCGCGCTCGGTGTCGTATTCGAGGAAGAACCCATCCACCTCGAGACCCGTGAAAACGCGCTCGGCGACGAAGTCGGCGTAGGCGCCGGTTGCGAGCCAGGTGCTCTTGAAGTTGCCGCGGCAGGTATGGATCGCCACCGTCATGTCCTCGGGCACATCGCGGATCGCCGCGTTCACCGCGTCAGCGTACATCGCCGCGTCCTTCTTCGGCTCGTCGCCCAGCTTGCGGAATTGCTCCTGCACCTTCGGATCGCCCCACATGGCGATCGTGGTGTCGTCGATCTGCAGATAGCGGCATCCGGCCTGATGGAGATCGCGAATCTCTTCGCGGTAGGCCCTGGTGAGATCGGCCCAGAACTCGTCCAGGTCGGGATAGACCTTGACGAGCGCCTCGCGGTCGCTGCGGGCGTGCAGCATCGCGGGCGACGGCATGGTGAATTTCGGCATGCGCTTGGCGACCGACTTGAGGAACTTGAAGTGATCGAGCATGCTGGGTTTCGTGCGCCGCACCTTGCCGGTGAGCTTGAAAAGGGGCGGCTGCTCGTCGCTGCCGTGGAAGGTGGCGAACTTGTTCTCGGTGAGATCGACGCCGTCGAAGTTGTGAATGAAGTCGATGTGCCACCAGTCGCGGCGGAACTCGCCGTCGGTGACCGCCTGCAGGCCCACGTCCTCCTGGAGCTTGACGACGTCCCGGATGTGCTTGTCCTCGACGCCGCGCAGCTCTTCAGCCGAAATTTCGCCCTTTTTTCTTTTTGCCCGCATCTCATGCAATTCGCGCGGACGCAGCAGGCTGCCGACATGGTCGGCGCGGAACGGGGGTTTCATGAAAGACTTTCTACGCCGCCTGTTTCAGCGCGAGCGCCTTGTCGGTGGCTTCCCAGGTGAACTCGGGCTCTTCGCGCCCGAAGTGGCCGTACGCGGCGGTCTTCTCGTAGATCGGCCGCAGCAGGTCGAGCATCTGGATGATGCCCTTCGGACGCAGGTCGAAATGCTTCAACACCAGCGCCGAGAGCGCGTCATCGGACATTTTGCCGGTGCCCTGGGTGGTCACCATGACGCTCGTGGGCCGCGCCACGCCGATGGCGTAGGACAGCTGGACCAGGCATTTCCCGGCGAGGCCTGCGGCGACGATATTCTTCGCCACGTAGCGCGCCGCGTACGCCGCGGAGCGGTCGACCTTCGACGGATCCTTGCCGGAAAATGCACCGCCGCCGTGCGGCGCCGAGCCGCCGTAGGTGTCGACGATGATCTTGCGGCCGGTGACGCCACAGTCGCCTTTCGGACCGCCGATCTCGAAGGCGCCGGTCGGGTTGACGAGGAAGTTGATCTTGCCCTTGATCATGTTCTTGGGCAGCACCGGCTTGATGACTTCCTCGATCACCGCCTCGGAGAGCTTTTTGTGATCGATACCGGCCGCGTGTTGCGTAGACAGGACCACGGTATCGATCGCGTCGGGCCTGCCGTTGACGTAGCGGATGGTGACCTGCGATTTGGCGTCGGGCCGCAGCCAGGGCAGCCGGCCGTTACGCCGCATCTCGGCCTGGCGCTCGACGAGCCGGTGCGAGAGATAGATCGGCAGCGGCATCAGGCTCGGTGTCTCGTCGCAGGCATAGCCGAACATCAGCCCCTGGTCGCCGGCGCCCTGCTCGAGGTCGAGCCCCTTGCCCTCGTCGACGCCACGCGCGATGTCCGGGGACTGCTGGCCGTATGCGACGAGCACGGTGCAGGTCGAGGCGTCGAAGCCGAGCACCGGGTCGGTGTAGCCGATGCGGCGGATGGTGTGTCTCGCCACCGCGTCGTAGTTGACGCGCGCATTGGTGGTGATCTCGCCGGCCAGCACCACCAGGTTGTCCTTCACCAGCGTCTCGGCGGCGACGCGCGAGGTCTTGTCCTGCTTTAGAATCGCGTCGAGCACTGCGTCGGAGATCTGGTCCGCCACCTTGTCGGGATGGCCCTCGGACACCGATTCGGAAGTAAACAGAAAATCGCTCATTGCGTGCGCGCCTGAAAAAGAGGCCGCAAGGATACCAAATCTTGCAAGGTTTCCCCAGGTTTCTCCTACGGCTCGCTGCGATCTTGCCGCTGCGCGTGCTGCACGCAGTGGGAACTGTCCTTGGCTGGGCGGTGTATGGGATGTCGCCCACCTATCGCGCCAACCTGCGCGCCAATCTCGCACAAGCAGGTTACGCGGATTCGCGCACGCGCCGCGCCGCCATCGCCGCCGCTGGACAGATGCTTGCCGAGCTGCCGGCGCTATGGTTCCGGCCGCATGACAAGGTCATCGGGCTGGTGCGCGAGGTGATCGGCATCGAGGCGGCTTTCGCCGCGCGCAGCCGCGGCGAGGCGCTGCTCTTTCTCACGCCGCACATGGGCTGTTTCGAAGTGACCGCGCAGTACGCGGCGCGCGAGATGCCGATCACGGTGCTCTACCGGCCGCCGAAGCTCGGCTGGCTCGAGCCACTGATGCGCGAAGGGCGCGAGCGGCCGAACGTGCGCCTGGTGCCCGCAAATTTCACCGGCGTGCGCAAGGTGTTCCGCGCGCTACGGCGCGGCGAGGCGGTGGGGTTCCTGCCCGACCAGGTGCCGGTCCAAGGCGAGGGCGAATGGGCCGAGTTCTTCGGCCGGCCGGCTTACACCATGACGCTCGCCGCCAGGCTCGCCGAGCGCAAGGGCATCGCGTGCTTCCTCGCGTACGCGCGGCGGCTGCCGCGCGGTGCCGGGTATTCGATCGTGCTGCGCGAGCTGCCACCGCCGCTTCCGGGCGAGCGCTCGACGCGGCACCTCAACCGCGCTCTCGAGTCTCTGGTGCGCGAGTGTCCCGGTCAGTACCTGTGGAGCTACAAGCGCTACAAGACGCCCAAGGGCGCGAGGCCGCCGCCGTGAGCCGCCTGGTCTTCGCTTTCATGTGGCTGGTGCATTTCCTCCCGCTGCGCATCACGGCCGCGATCGGCAATGCGCTCGGCGCGATCCTGTACTGGCTGATCCCTGAACGGCGGCGCGTCACGCGCATCAACCTGGAAAAATGCTTTCCGCAGATGCCGCCGCGCAGCCGCGAGCGTCTTGCCCGCGCCCATATCCGCGTCTTCTGCCGCAGCTTCATCGAGCGCGGCATCCTGTGGTGGGCGCCGCGCGAGCGCATCAAGCGCATGGTGAGGATCGACGGGCTCGAACACCTGCACGCCGTCGCCGGGCGTCCGGTGATCCTGTTGACGCCGCATTTCGTCGGCCTCGAAGCGCCGCTTTTCCGCATTTCGATGGACTACCCGGTGGCGTCGATGTACTCGCGGCAGAAGGATCCGCTGTTCGACCGCCTGATGTACACCGGGCGAACTCGATTTGGCGCCCGCCTGTTTTCGCGGCAGGCGAGCGTGCGGGAAAGCCTGCGCGCGATCGACGCGGGCTTGCTGTATTACTATCTGCCCGATCTCGATTTCGGCCGCACACGCGCGGTCTTCGTGCCCTTCTTCGGCGTGCCGGCCGCGACGGTGACCGGACTGTCGTATATTGCGCGCTGGACCGGAGCGAGCGTCGTGCCTTGCGTGACGCGCATGCTGCCAGGCGGCGAAGGCTACGTCGCGCGGCTGTACCCGGCCTGGAGCGATTTTCCGAGCGGCGACGAAGCGGCGGACGCGCGCCGCCTGATGGCCTTCATCGAGGAGCGCGTGCTCGAGATGCCCGAGCAATACTTCTGGCTGCACAAGCGCTTCAAGACGCGACCCGAAGGAGAGGCCAGATTTTATTGAAGGTGGCGATCATCGGCGCCGGCTACATGGGGCGCCTGCACGCGGAGAAGTTCGCGCGGCTGGCCGAGGTCGAGGTGGTCGGCGTCGCCGATGTCGAGCGCTCACGGGCCGAAGGCGTCGCCGCCAAGCTGGGTTGCCCCGCGCTGCAGGACTGGAGGCAGGCGATTTCCCGCGCGCAGGCCGCGGTGGTGGCGGTGCCGACCGAGCGGCACCTCGAAGTGGCCGGTGCCTGCCTCGACGCCGGCCTGCATGTGCTGGTCGAAAAGCCGCTCGCGGTCACCCTCGAGGAAGCCGACCAGCTGGTGGCTGCCGGCGCGCGTAAAGGCGTCGTGCTGCAGGTCGGCCACGTCGAGCGCTACAACGCGGCCTTCAGCGCGCTTGCGGCGCGCATGGCGAAGCCGCTCTACATCGAGGCCGAGCGGCTTTCGGGCTTCAAGCAGCGCGGTGCCGACGTCGACGTGGTGCTCGACCTGATGATCCACGACCTGGATCTCGCGCTGTCGCTCGTCAAGGCGCCGGTGAGCGAAGTGAGGGCCTGCGGGTTTCGCGTGCTCACCGATGACATCGACATCGCCAACGCGCGCATCGAGTTCGCCGACGGCTGCGTCGCCAGCGTTTCGGCGAGCCGCGTCAGCCAGTCCCTCGTGAGGAAGCTGCGCGTTTTCCAGACCGATGTCTACGTCTCGGCGAACCTGCAGGCCGGAAAGCTGCGCTATGTGCGCCAGGCGGGCGGCACCATCGAGGAGACCGAGGAAGTGCACGAAGGCGGCGATGCGCTGAGCGTGCAGGCAGCCGCGTTCGTCGCCGCCGTATCGCGGAAAAGGCCGGTCGAGGTGAGCGGCGAGCACGGCCGCCGCGCGCTCGAGCTGGCGCTGGAAGTCGGCCGCCTGGTGCGCGAGCGGCTCGAGCGCACGACAGCATGAAGCCCGACATCGCGATGGTCGACCCGGCGGGCGAGTACCGCGCGCTCAAGGCGGAGATCGATGCCGCGGTCGGCCGCGTGCTCGCTTCCGGGCGCTATGTGCTCGGGCCCGAGGGCGAAGCGCTCGAGCGCGAGCTCGCCGCCTACACCGGCGCGCCGCATGCAGTCGGCGTGAACTCGGGCACCGATGCGCTGCACCTCGCGCTCGTCGCGGCGGGAATCGGCGCCGGCGACGAGGTCATCGTTCCCGCGTTCACTTTTTTCGCGAGCGCCGAAGCGGTTTCCTATACCGGAGCGACACCGGTATTTGCAGATATCGATGCCGGGACATTCAACCTCGACCCTGGTTCTTTCAAGAGCGAAATCAATTCGAAGACAAGAGCCGTGATCGCGGTGCACCTTTTCGGCCAGTGCGCCGCCCTCGATGAAATCTCGGAAATCTGCAAAGCGAACAAACTGCTTCTGGTGGAAGACTGCGCGCAATCGCTAGGCGCCGATTACGATGGCCGGCGCGCCGGCAGCTGGGGCGATTTCGGCTGCTTTTCGTTCTATCCCACAAAAAACCTGGGCGCCGCCGGCGATGCCGGTTTGATCACGACGAAAGAAAAGAAACACGATGAAACCCTGCGGGTTCTGCGCCACCACGGCAGCCGGCAGACCTACCTGCACGAGCGCGTGGGCTGGAACAGCCGCCTCGACGAGTTGCAGGCCGCGGTGTTGCGCGTGAAATTGCGCCGGCTGGAGGAGTTCAATGACGCGCGGCGCCGGGTCGCGGCGCGCTATCGCGGCAAGTTGCAAACGGCGCCGATCGCGCTGCCCAAGGAGAACGGGCGCGGCAGGCACGCCTACCACCAGTTCACGATCCGCAGCGAGCGGCGCGACGCGATCCGCGAGGCGCTCGCCCGCGAAGGCATCGCCAGCTCGATCTTCTATCCGCTGCCCTTGCATCGCCAGCCGGCGTACGAGCCGGCGAACCGCGGCCGCGCGCTGCCGGCCGCCGATGCGGCGGCGAAAAGCGTGCTTTCGCTTCCCATCCACCCGCTGCTCGACGAGCAGGCGATCGAGCGCGTCTGCGCCTGTGTTCAGCAATCGGCCCGATGAAGCTTCCGTTCACCAAGATGCACGGCGCGGGTAACGATTTCGTGGTGTTGGATTGCACAAAATCGTCCTTCACCTTGAACACGCAGCAACTGAAAAAGATCGCCGATCGGCGCTTTGGGGTGGGCTGCGATCAGATCCTTGTTGTGGAGCGCCCGCGCGCCGCCGGCGCGGACTTCCGCTATCGCATCTTCAACGCAGACGGCGGTGAGGTCGAGCAGTGCGGCAACGGCGCGCGCTGCTTCGTGAAGTTCGTGCACCAGAAAGGGCTGTCCGCGAAGCGCGAGATCCGCGTCGAGACCCTCGGCGGTCCTATCGTGCCGCGGCTCGAGGCCGACGGCGAGGTCAGCGTCGATATGGGACCCCCGGCCTTTAAAGAACCAATTCTTGAAAGGCTTTCAGTGGGAGGCACGACAGTAGAAGCAGCCATTCTTTCGATGGGCAATCCCCACGCCGTGCAGATGGTGGCCGACGTCGAGTCGGCGCCGGTGACGACGCAAGGACCGCTTCTCGAGCGTCACCCGCGCTTTCAGGGCCGGGTGAACGCCGGCTACATGCAGGTGCTCGATCGCCACCGCATCGCGCTGCGCGTGTGGGAGCGCGGCGCAGGCGAGACGCTCTCCTGCGGCACGGGCGCGTGCGCGGCGGTGGTCTCAGGCATCCTGCGCGGCCTGCTCGATTCGCCCGTGCAGGTGGCGACGCGCGGCGGAGCGTTGACCATCTCTTGGGCCGGCGGCGACAATGCGGTGTGGATGAAGGGCCCCGCGCAGACCGTCTTCGAGGGAACGATTGAGGTCTAAAAAGCAATGAATGCCGAAGATATCGCCCGCTTCCTCCGCAGCCATCCGCAGTTCTTCGACGAGCATCCGGAGCTCCTCGAGTCGATCCTCGTGCCGCATCCGTACGGCGGGCGCGCGATCCCGCTTGCCGAGCGCCAGGCGGTCGCGCTGCGCGACAAGGCGAGGCTGCTCGAAGGCAAGCTCGGCGAGCTGATCAAGTTCGGCGAGGAAAACGACGCCATCAGCGAGAAGGTGCACCGCCTCGCCGTGGCGCTGGTCGGGGCGCGCGATTTTCCGGCGCTCGCGCACTCGCTTTACTTCCACCTGCGCGAGGACTTTGCGGTGCCGCACGTGGCGCTGCGCGTCTGGGGCAAGGCGGTGCCGGTCGACTTCGCCGAGGCCGAGGCGGTCGAGGAGGCGCAGCGGCGGCTCGCGGGCACGATGGGAGCCCCGCAATGCGGTCCGGCCGCCGCCAATCCATTCGTTCCCTGGTTTCGCGAGGCCGCCGAACACGTGCGCTCGGTGGCGCTCGTTCCGTTGGGCGAGACCGTGGTGTTCGGCCTGCTCGCGCTCGGCAGCGAGGACCCGCAGCGCTTCTTCCCCGAGATGGGGACGCTCTATCTGAGACGCATCGGCGAGCTGTGCGCGGCCGGAGTGAGCGCGCGGCTGTAGCGGCCATGGACGCGCATCCGGATTCCCGGCTGGTGCGCGATTATCTCGATGCGCTGAAGCATCAGCGCAGGCTTTCCCCCGCCACCCTGAGAAATTACGGCGGCGCTCTCGAGCTGTTGCTGGGCCTTCTCAAGGCCACCCCGCTGCGAACGCTTGAGCCTTCTCAAGTCAGGCGCTTCATGGCGCTTCTGCACGCCAGAGGCCTCGGTCCGCGCTCGCTCGCACTCACCCTGTCGGCCTGGCGCGGCTGCTTTCGCTGGCTGGTGCGGCACCGCGGCTTTCGCGTCAATCCGGCCGTCGGCATTCGCGCCCCCAAGGCGCCGCGGCCGCTGCCCAAGGCGCTGTCGGTCGAAGCGGCGCAGCGCCTGTTCCAGGAGGAAAAGCACAGCACGCCCGAGCTGGCCCGCGATGCGGCGATGTTCGAGCTGCTGTACTCGTCCGGCTTGCGTCTGGGCGAGCTCGTCGCGCTCAATGTGGACGACGGCCGGCTCGACCTGCAGCAGGGCGAGGTGACGGTCACCGGCAAGGGCTCGAAGACGCGCACCGTGCCGATCGGAAGCAAGGCGCGGGAATCGCTCCAGCGCTGGCTTTCCTCAAGAAATCAGCTTGCGGCCCCGGCTGAAAAGGCCCTGTTCGTCGGTGGGCGGGGTAAGAGGATCTCGCCGGCGATGGTCGGCGCGCGCCTGCGGGCCTGGGCGCGGCGTCGCGGCCTTGTAGAGCACGTGCATCCGCACATGCTGCGCCATTCGTTCGCCAGCCACCTGCTGCAGTCCTCGCAGGACCTGCGCGCGGTGCAGGAGATGCTCGGCCACGCCAGCATCTCCACCACGCAGGTCTACACCCATCTCGATTTCCAGGCCTTGGCGAAGGTCTACGACGCGGCGCATCCCCGCGCCAAGAAGAAATGATTCAACTGAAGAAAGGCCGCGAGAAATCCCTCAAGCGGCGCCATCCCTGGATCTTTTCCGGCGCGGTAGAACGCGTGACGGGCAAGCCGGGCTCCGGCGACACGGTCGAGGTGCGCGATGCTTCGGGGCAGGCGCTCGCGCAGGCGGCGTTCAGCCCGAAGTCGCAGATCCGGGCCCGCGTGTGGAGTTTCGATCCAAACGAACCGCTTGGAATTGATTTCTTCCGCGATCGATTGAGGCGCGCGGTGGCGCTGCGCGAAGGCCTGCCCGCGGCGAAGCACAGCAATGCAATGCGCCTGGTACACGGCGAATCCGACGGCATGCCGGGCCTGGTGGTCGACCGCTACGCGGACGTGCTGGTGGTGCAGTTCCTCGCCGCCGGGGTCGAGCGCTGGCGCGAGCCGATTCTGGACGCGCTGGTCGAGCTGACCGGCTGCGAAGCGGTGTTCGAGCGCTCCGACGCCGAAGTCAGAAAGCTGGAAGGCTTGGAGCAAAGGATCGGATTTGCCCGCGGCAACCGCGCGGCGTCGCGCTGTCCCATCATCGAATACGGCCTTAACTTCCGCGTCGACGTCGAGCAGGGCCAGAAGACCGGATTCTTTCTCGACCAGCGGGAAAACCGCCAGCGCGTGCGTGCGCTCGCCGCCGGCCGCGAAGTGCTGGACGGATTCTGCTACACCGGGGGCTTCGCCATCGCCGCGCTCGCGGGGGGCGCAAAGCGCGTGACGGCGCTGGAAAGCTCCGCTCCCGCTCTGGAAGTGGCGAAGGAGAATCTCGCTGTCAACGCGCTTGACGCTGCGCGGCTCGAGTTCGTCAAGGCCGATGTTTTTTCTCAGCTCAGGACGCTGAGAGACCGCGGCATCAAGTTCGATATGGTGGTGCTCGATCCGCCCAAATTCGCACCGACGGCGGCGCAGGCCCGCAATGCCGCGCGCGCCTACAAGGACGTCAACCTGCTTGCGCTCAAGCTGCTTGCGCCCGGCGGCCTGTTGGCGAGCTTCTCGTGCTCTGGCGGGGTGAGCGCGGAGCTCTTCCAATCGATCGTCGCCGGCGCCGCGCTCGACGCGGGCGGGGATGCGAAGATCATCGAGCGCTTCGGCGCCGCCGCCGACCACCCGGTGGCGCTGGAATTTCCCGAAGGGGAATACTTGAAGGGGCTGCTGGTTCTCAAGGGGTAGAATTGCGCCCCTCAAGGTTCAAGGAGTGCTTCATGCAGCAGGACAACATGGTGCCGGTCACCATCCTCACGGGCTTTCTCGGCAGCGGCAAGACCACGCTGCTCAACCGCATCCTCAGGGAAGACCACGGTCAGCGCATCGCGGTGATCGAGAACGAGTTCGGCGAGGTCGGGGTCGACAGCGACATCATCGAGAAGAGCGACGAGCAGATCGTCCAAATGAACAACGGCTGCATCTGCTGCACGGTGCGCGGCGACCTGATCCGCATCCTCGGCGACCTGAAGGACAGGCGCGACAAGGGCGCGCTGAAGTTCGACCGCGTGGTGATCGAGACCACCGGCATGGCGGACCCCGGGCCGGTGGCGCAGACCTTTTTCACCGACGACGAGATCGGCAACTACTACCTGCTCGACTCGATCATCACCATCGTCGACGCCAAGCACGCGCCGCAGCAACTCGATGAATTCCACGAGGCGCAGGAGCAGGTCGGCTTCGCCGACCGGCTGTTGCTTTCCAAGACAGATTTAACAAACGAAGAAGACACAAAAAAACTGGTTGAACGGCTCAAGCGGATGAACCCGCGCGCGCCGATCAAGAAGGTGCACTTCGGCAACGCGCCGCTCGACGAGGTGCTCGATATCCGCGGCTTCAACCTCAACGCGATTCTCGAGCTCGACCCCGAGTTCCTCACCGACATCCATCACGAGCACCACGACCAGGTCGAGTCGTTCGCATTCAAGTCGAAGAAGCCGTTCGACGGCCAGAAGCTCGAGCAATTTCTCTCCGGCATGATCCAGGTCTACGGGCCGGACCTGCTGCGCTACAAGGGCATCCTGTGGATGAAGGGCAACCCGCGCCGCGTGGTGTTCCAGGGCGTTCACATGATGATGGGCGGGGACCTCGGCAAGCCCTGGAGCAAGTCGGACAAGAAGGAGTCGATCCTGATATTCATCGGCAAGAAGCTGCCCAAAGACCTTTTCCTCGCCGGTCTGGAGGAGTGTCTGGCAAAATGAAGGAGCCATGAGCCTGCGGCGCCACGCCGTAGTACAAGTCCTCTTCGCCTTCCTGCTGCTCGTCGCGCAGCAAGGCGCGATCACGCATGAGATCTGGCACGTCGCCAAGGCCGGATCCCATACGGACTGGTCGGCCGGCAGCGGACAGAAAAGTCCGGACTCGAAGAAGAACCGCCTGTGCGACCTGCATTCCGCGCTCGGCACCGTGCTCGGCGCGGTCACTGGCGTCGTCGCTGTAGCGCCGCCGCTAGCCGCTCCGCAATCGTCCTTCATTGCCTCCGAATCGCCGGCGGCAAGCGTTTCCCTACTCGCTCCACCTTCCCGAGGTCCTCCCGCTCTCTCCTGATGTGACCGCGTCGCGCTAGCGACCCTTCATAACCAGAGGAGAGAACAATGTTTCGAAGCATGTGGTGCGCCATGGCGCTTGCCGTGGCGGCTTTGCCCGCGCAGGCGCAGGAGTCTGATACTGCGAAGATGCGGGAGGAACTGAGGCAATTGCAGCAGCGCCTGCAACAACTCGAACGGCGGCTGCAGGAAACCGAAGCGAAGAGCGGAAAGGCGGAAGAAGCGGCACAGAGAGCCGAATCCACCGCCGCTCAGGCCGCGGCTCAAGCTTCGAGCCGCCCGCAGACCGAGAGCGCGCTCAATCCCGGCGTGTCGGTGATCCTGAACGGCGTCTACGGTAATTTTTCGCGCGATCCGAACACCTACAGGCTGAATGGCTTCGTGCCCACGATGGGTGACGTTGCGGCGGGTCGGCGCGGCCTGAGCCTGGGCGAGTCCGAGCTCGCGTTCATGTCGAACATCGATCACATGTTCCGCGGCACGCTCATCGCCTCGATCTCGCCCGACAACAGCAGCATCGACGTCGAGGAAGGCTACATCCAGACGATCGGCCTGTCCCACGGCTTCACCATCAAGGCCGGGCGGTTCTTCTCCGCGGTGGGCTACCAGAACCAGATCCACGCGCACGCCTGGGACTTCGCCGACACGCCCCTCGCCATGAAGGCGTTCCTCGGCAATCAGCTCAACGAGGACGGCATCCAGTTCAGGTGGGTGGCGCCGACGGACCTGTACTTTGATGTCGGCGTGGAGTTCGGCCGCGGACGCCAGTTCCCTTCAGGCGTCGATCGCAACAAGAATGGGTTCGGCTCGACGAACTTCTTCACGCATCTCGGAGGAGACCTCGGGCAAAGCATCGCCTGGCAGACCGGTCTTGCGCACCTGAGGACTTCGCCGCAGGACCGGACATTCGGTGATGTCGATTCCGCCGGCACCGCGGTCACCAACAGCTTTACCGGCAAAAGCCGGCTCTGGGTGCTCGACGGTGTCCTGAAATGGTCACCCAACGGCAATCCGACGTACAACAACTTCAAGCTGCAGGGCGAATACTTCCGGCGCAACGAGGACGGTAATCTCACGTTCGACACCGCGGGCGCGGCGTTGACCGACGGGCTTTCCAGCCGGCAGTCGGGATGGTATCTGCAGGGTGTGTACCAGTTCCTGCCGCAGTGGCGCTTCGGCTACCGCTACGACCGGCTTGATTCGGGCACGACGAACGTCGGGCTGGTGAATTCCGGTACGCTGAGCGCGGCGGATTTCCCGATCCTCGAAGCCTACCAGCCGAAGCGGCATACGGCGATGATCGACTGGAATCCGAGCGAGTTCAGCCGCATTCGGCTGCAGTTCGCGCGGGACTACTCGCGGCTCAACCAACCCGACAACCAACTCCTTCTCCAATACATCGTGAGCCTCGGCGCGCATGGCGCGCACAGGTTCTAAGGCGACAAACATGAAAACTCTTCTCAAATTGCTTCTTGCATTAGGAACGGCGATGCTCGCATGGCCTGCCGGCGCGGCGCTGAACGTCTTCGCCTGCGAGCCGGAGTGGGGCGCGCTCGCGCAGGAGCTCGGCGGCGACAAGGTCTCGGTTTTTTCGGCGACCACGGCTCTGCAGGATCCGCATCGCATCGAGGCGCGCCCAAGCTTGATCGCGCGCATCCGCAACGCGGATCTGCTGATCTGCTCGGGCTCGGAACTGGAAGTTGGCTGGCTGCCGTTGCTGCTCACGCAGTCGGGCAACGACCGCATCCAGTTGGGATCGCCGGGGTATCTCGAGGCATCGCAGTACGTCGTGAAGCTAGAGATCCCGAAAGTCATCGACCGCGCGCTCGGCGATATCCATCCTGCCGGGAACCCGCATATCCATCTCGATCCGCGCAATATCGCCAAAGTCGCGGAGGTGCTCACGGGTCGGTTGGTCGAGCTCGACCACGCCAATGCCGACCTGTACAAAACGCGTGCGGATTCTTTCGCGAAGCGCTGGCAGTCGGCCATCGAAGGCTGGGCAACGCGTGCCGCTGCGCTCAAGGGCGTTCCGGTCGTTGTGTACCATAAGGACATGTCGTATTTCATCAATTGGTCGGGAATGCGCGAAGCCGGAGCACTCGAACCGAAGCCCGGCATCCCTCCTACGCCAAGCCATCTGGCGGAACTGGTAGAGCGCATGCAGAGGAATCCCGCCAAGGCGATCGTGTACTCGCCCTACAACAATCCCAAAGCGGCAGAGTTTCTCTCTGAACGCACCAAAATTCCCGACGTGATGCTGCCCTATACGGTCGGAGGGACCGAGAAGGCGAAGGATCTGTTCGGACTGTTCGACGACACGATCGACCGGCTGCGGGCGACCGTGAAGTGAGCATCGACGCGGCGACGCTCAGCATCCTGTGGCCGGCGTTCATCGCCGGCCTGCTGGTCACGGCCACCCACGTCCCGCTCGGCATGCAGGTGCTGCAGCGGGGCATCGTCTTCATCGACTTGGCCATTGCGCAGATCGCCGGAGTCGGCGTGATCCTCGCCGACTACCTTGGCTGGCCGCCAACCGGCGCCGCAGTGCAGATCGCGGCGCTGAGCGCGGCGCTTGCGTGCGCAATGATCCTGACGTGGACCGAGCATCGCTGGCCGGAAGTGCAGGAAGCAATCATCGGCGTGGTGTTCATACTCGCTTCGAGCGTAGCGATCCTGATCCTCGCAAAAAATCCGCGCGGCAGCGAGAACCTGAAGGAGCTCCTCGTCGGGCAGATCCTCTGGGTCAACCCGGGCTCGCTTCCGCTCGAGGCATTGTTCTACGGCGCCATCATGGCGCTGTGGTTCGGCATGAGGGAGCGCCTGGGCCGCATCGGTTTTTACGTCCTGTTCGGCTGTGCGGTGACCGTATCAGTGCAACTCGTGGGTCTCTTTCTGGTCTTTACTACGCTGGTGGTCCCGGCCCTTGCCACGTTTTACGCCAGGCAGCATCGTTATCTGAAGGCTTATTCAATCGGGGTGCTCGGCTATGCCGCCGGGCTTCTTGTCTCCGCCCTGGCCGATTTGCCTTCGGGCGCCATGATCGTGTGCGCGATAACGATTGTCGGAGCGATGTTTGCGCTGGCGACCGGTCGCCGCACCCAAAGCAGCCCGCAACGTTGAATGGCGCATTATCGAAAGCCGCTCGCCGCCGCAGTCGCGCTCAATTCCGCAATCTTCCTCGTAGAAGCATTCGCCGGATTCCAAGCCAATAGCCTGAGCCTGATCATGGACAGCGTGCATAACCTGTCCGACGAATTGGCGCTGGTATTCCTCTATCTCGCCTTTGTTCTTCCGCTCGGACTTTCCCGTAACCTTCTTCGGTCTT
This sequence comes from Burkholderiales bacterium, assembly GCA_035602335.1. Classification (GTDB taxonomy): domain Bacteria; phylum Pseudomonadota; class Gammaproteobacteria; order Burkholderiales; family SG8-39; genus SCGC-AG-212-J23. The sequence goes on along the minus strand of DATNMK010000063.1, from coordinate 40,131 downwards.
CCAACGTCTTCAACTCGATTGGCATCGTCGTCCTGAGCGCACTGCTACTTTGGCAAGCGACAGCTCGCTTTCTTAACCCAGCGCCGGTATGGGGCGGCGTGACGATCGTGATCGGGCTTCTTGCCGCACTGGGCAACTGGGGCGTCGCCAGATTGCTGCGAAACCCAGGCCGCAACAATCCTGCAATTCGCCTGGCTTACATTCACAATCTTGGCGACATCCAGGTTTCGCTCGCGCCGGTGCTGTCCGGCCTTCTGGTAATCGCTACCGGGTATTCTTTTTTTGATCCCCTAATCGCTGGCGGTGTCGCATTGTGGCTCATCGTCTCGACGCTTCGAGTAGTGATCGGCTCTCATGGGGAGCTGATCTCGCCCGAAAAGATAGGCTGCGGTCATGATGGCGATGCGTGACGGGGCCTCTAATGGTGGTGGCGATGGTGAAGGTCGGGGAAGTGCGGGTGGGTATGGCGCATCCGCTCGTGGCGATGCGGATGAGTATGCGGTTCAGGGCCTTCGTCGCCGCGGTGTTCGTGGTGATGATGTTCGTCGTGCACATGACGATGCGCGTGTTCTTGCGGCGCGTGCACGTGTTCATGGTCGTGCGACTCGCGAAGAAGGGTCCAGGTCGCGGCAAGCATGAAAGCGAATCCGGTTGCCAGGCGCCAGTCGATTGGCTCGCCGAGGAGCGGGACTGCAAGGATGGCCCCGATGAAAGGCGCCGTTCCGAAGTGTGCCGCCGTGCGGGCTGCGCCGAGATGGCGTAGCGCCGTTACATAGAGGACGAGGCTAACGCCGTATCCCGCGGCGCCGACCACCAGTGCCGAGGTGGCGCTGGCGACGCCCGGCAGGCTGTCGCCGGCCGCCACGGCGAGAAGCAGATTGACGCTGCCTGCCGCAAGGCCTTTGATGCACGCGATGGCTATGGGATCGGCGCCCGAAATCGGCCGCGTGAAGTTGTTGTCCAAGGCCCAGAAAAGGCACGCAGCGACGATGAACAGCGCCGGCGTCGATATGCCGAGGGTGGCGCCGGGTGACCAGGACAGCACTGAAGCGCCTGCCAGCATGACCAGCGCTCCGACCCAGACACGACGCCCGACCGCTTCACGGAAGATCATCACTGCCACGATGGCAGTGAGCACACCCTCGAGGTTCAACAGCAGCGACGCGCTTGATGCCGGCATGCCGCGCAACCCCGTCAGCAGTAACCACGGGGCCGCGATGCCGCCGCACACGGTCGCTGCGGTAAGCCAGGCGAGATCGCGCCGCTCGAGTTGCGCCTCGCTTCGAACTCCAGCCAAACGCAACCCGCACCACAGGAGTGCGAGCGCCACGCCGCTGCCGAGGTAGAGTAGCCCGGCGAGCTGCAGCGCAGAAACGGACTCCAAGAGCCGCTTGGCCAGGGGGGTGCTGGCGCCGAACAGCGCCGCTGACGCAAGAGCGAGCAGCGCATAACGCTGCAGGCGGAAATCGATCACGTAGTCTTGACTCCGTACTTCGCTCCGGAGTCTACTCTGCCGGCAGTATGAAATCGCCAGCCCCTCAAGCAGCAATGACTCTGGAAAGCACGCTCACGTGCCCGCAGTGTGCGAAATCGAGCCTCGAGACGATGGCGAGCGACGCTTGCCTGTTCTTCTGGAACTGCCCGGTGTGCGGGGCGCGGCTCAAACCCAAGCCGGGCGACTGCTGCGTGTTCTGCAGTTACGGCAGCGTGCCGTGCCCGCCCGTTCAAGCCAAGCGAGTTCGCGGCGGCCCGCTATAGACGCAGGCCTGTCCGGACGAGTCGCGTCGCACGGTCACGCGAGCGAGCGACGGAAAGCGCGGCGTTAGCCGCCGCCAGATCCAGGCGCACAGGTTCTCGAGGCTTGGCTTGTCCAGCCCCTCGACGTCGTTGAGCAGGTGGTGGTCGAGCGCGCCGCGAAGCTCGCCGCACGCTTTCTCCAGCTCGGCGAAGTCCATGACGAAACCGGTGCCTGGGTCGGGCTCACCCCGCACAGCGATCTCTACCTGAAACGAGTGACCGTGCACCCCGTGGTTCGGATGGCCGGGCGGAAAGTGTGTGAAGCGGTGGGCCGCGTCGAAGCCGAAGCGGTAGGAGAGCTCCATTGGCGTCACGGAATGCCGATCAGCTTGTGCGTCTGCAGGCTCAATCGCCAGCCCGGATGCGCTCGGCAATATGCGACGGAAAGCTGCGTGTTGCGCCCGCGTTCCGGGCCGTCCATCGGTTGCAGGAAGAAATGCGTGAAAGCGAGATGCTCGAAGCGCTCCGGCTCGGCACCCGCCTGCGGGAACACGAGTTTCAGCTCATCGCCGCGTTCCACGATGAGCGCCGCGCCGGCCTTGGGGCTGACGCAGACCCAGTCCACGCCGCCAGGCACAGCCTGCGTGCCGTTCGTTTCGATCGCCACCCGAAACCCGCGCTCGTGCAGCGCCTCAAGGAGCGGCGCATCGAGCTGCAGGAGCGGCTCGCCGCCGGTGCAGACGACGAAGCGGTGCTGCTTCACGCCGCGCGGCCAGGCCCCGAGAACCGCGTCCGCGAGCGACGCTGCGCTCGCGAAGCGGCCGCCGCCCGGACCATCGGTGCCGACGAAGTCGGTATCGCAGAAGCGGCACACCGCGCTCTCGCGATCCTCCTCCCGTCCGGACCAGAGATTGCACCCAGCAAACCGCAGGAATACCGCGGGCGAACCCGCGTTCGCCCCTTCGCCCTGCAGCGTATAGAAGATCTCCTTGACGCTGTACACGGTCGAATTATCCGCCAATCCATTTGGACGACGCCCGCCGCGGCAACCTGAACGCCAGCCAAAGCGCGAGCGGCGGAATGACCAGCCACTGAGCGAGCGGCGAAAGGCCCGGCTCGATTTCGCCTAGCCTTATGCGTGGCATGAGGCTTGAGTATTCCCAGCTGCGCAATGCGACGGTGTTGAGCCATTCGCTAAGGGCAGTGTAGGACACCGCCGCGATGACAGTAAGCACGGCGATGCGGGCGCGACGCCATTGCTCGGGCGAATGCGCACGGGTCATTTGCAAAGACAGCATAAGCGCCAGCGCGCCAATCAGCACGTCGCCGACGGTGCAATGCGCGACGGCAAAGCCCATATAAGCCGGCGTCGCCTGCTTCCATAATGTATAGAGCGGCAGCTGGGCAATCTCCCACCCAAGGCTCAGCACGGCGAGCCACGGCAGGTAGCGAAAGAGGATCAGCGAGCGCGCTTGGCGATCGCGGTACCACGGTCGGCGATAGGGTTCCGCGATCTCCGAGTCGCGCGCTCTCATCCGATACGGCCGAACACGGGGAAAGTCCTCAGCAGCCAGTAACTGAGCGCACTGAGCTGACCGCTGATCATGCCCACGCCCATTAATACCAGAATGACGCCGGCGACGCCGTTCAGCACGGCGCCGGCCCGCCGTAGCCGCGCCATGCGGCCTGCCAATTCGCGGGTGAACCATGCGGTGATCAGGAACGGTACGCCGAGCCCGACGGCGTATGTCGCGAGCATGGCGACGCCGCTCGAGGGCGTGCTCTGCACGGCGCTCACCGTGAGGATCGCGCCAAGCACCGGGCCGATGCATGGCGTCCAGCCGAAGCCGAAGGCAACGCCCAGGACGAATGGCGTAAGCGGCCGTCCGGCGCGCACGCGCGGCTGAAACCGCAGGTCGCGCTGGAACCAGGGCAGGCGGTTTCCCAAACCCAGCATCAGGAGGCCGAACAGGATGACGATCGCGCCGCCAATCAGGTTCGCCTCGTACCGGTGCTGCAGCAGCAGGCGGCCAAGCGCCGTCGCGCTCGCGCCGAGGGCGATGAACACGCTGCCGAACCCCAAAACGAACAGCGCGCTCATGCCGAGCGCGGCGAGCCGCTCGTCCGTGTCTACTTCCGTCGCGCGGCTCTCTAAGGACCGTCCCGCGACATAGGACATGTAGGCCGGCACGAGTGGCAGCACGCACGGCGAAATGAAGGAAACGAGCCCTGCCGCGAACGCAGCGGCAAGCCCGACGGCGTTTGCTTCGATCACCCGGACTGCGGGTCGCGCGGTTCGGCGCTCTCTGGCGCCTTACGCTGCTTGTCGCCCGCGCCCATGCGGCTCGCGCAGAGTCCGAGCGCGCACATGGCGACGCAGGGAAGAACGGCCACGATGAACGTCGACACGCCGGCGGCCACCAGCCAGTCCCACCCCAGTATCAGGCCGGAAGCTCCACCGGCCACGGCGAGGACCGTCAAAGCGGTTTGTCGCCTGGCCCGTCCGCCGAGCGCTTCACGTACTTTTTCCATCCGCGACTCTCCTGTCAAGCTGATTCCCCGCGGTAAGGCGCCGGATTGCGTCAAGTGCCTCGGCGCCATCCCAAACGGCCGGACCGACCACGCGGCCGACCTCGCGGCCGTGTGGATCGATGAGAACCGTAGTCGGGATCCCGACGATGCTTAAGGCCGCGTTGGTCTGGAACGAGCGGTCGACATAGACCTTGAGCGTATCGATTCCAAGTTCGGTGAAGAAGCGCCTCACTGCGTCCGCGCCCGCGCTGTCGACCGACAGCGCAACCACTTCGAACTCCGGCCCGCCGAGCTTCTGCTGCAGCCGCGCGAGCGCGGGCATCTCTTCTCGGCACGGCACGCACCACGTCGCCCAGACATTGAGCAGGACGTATCGCCCGCGAAAATTCGCGAGCGAGCGCTTGTTGCCCGAGCCGTCCTCGAACGCGAAGTCCGCGATCTGCGTCGGAGGATTGCGCAAGCGCAACGCGAACCCGCCGCCGGTCTCGCGGCCGGTATCCGGAGCCCCCCGCTGCGAGGTCACACCGCCGAAGTCCGTCATTCCGCCGTGCATGAGAAACACTGCCAGTGCGCCGACCAGGACCAGTACCCCGATTACCGCAAACACCATCATGACGATGTTCCCGGCGCCTTGTTTTTCGGCTACCGGGCTTTGCGTCATCCCGCGCACCAGGGCGATGATTGCGACCACGAGAAGGATGATGACGAGCAAGGCGGCGAGCCACCCGAAGCCCATCATCCATCCCATCACGGATCCCATTGCGCCGTTCATCATCGCGCCGGCCGACATGCGCCTGCTATTTCACCTGCGCCGCATATTTGCTCGCGATCTCGCCCATCTTCTGCATCATCTCGCCCCACATCTGCAACTGCAGCTTTTCGTTGCCCGCCGGAAGCTGCGGCATCATGCCGGCGCCGCCCATGCCGCCGCCCTGCATTCCGCGACTCATCATCGGGCAGCCGCTCATCATCCCCATCATGTCGTGGCCGCCTTGCATCGATTGCGTACCCTGCATTCCTTGGGCTTTCGGGTCACGCTCCGCAGCCAAAGTCCAAGCACTCGCGCTCATCGCCAGTGCTGCAATCACCGCTGAAACCGCTTTGCGATTCATGTTTCTCTCCTTCAGTTGGTCGAAAAGACTTCATTTCCCTTCACCGTGATCCGCGATCTGCGACCAGCTGCGACCTGCGTCTTTCGACAGGTACACGCTGCGGCCGAAGGTCGCGATCGCGTACTCGCCGCGCGCTACGGGGTTCTGGGCAACATATGCGATGGCGTCCTTGGTGAGCGGCGGCAGTTTCACCTGAGCGGCCGAACCGCCCTTGAGCGGCGCCCGCACCAGGCGCGGCTGGCCGTCGAATGTTCCGTACCAAAGGTGCTTGCCGTCGAGATCGAAGAACACTGAGAGGCCCTCCGCATCACCCGCGAGCGGCGTGAAGCGCTCGCCGGAGTCGCGCGAGAGATACACGCCTTTCGAGGTCGCCACGGCGAGTGTGCCCGCGTCGTCGGGATGTACGGCAAGCGCGCGCGGATCTCCGTCAAGGCCTGCGGCGCCCGCCGCTTTCCAGGCAAAGCCCTCGTTCACGGTGTAGTGCAGCCCGGAGCGTTTCATGCGCGAGTTGGGCGCCGCGTTCCAGACGTAGATCGCGTTCGCGTTCCAGCTCGTCGCGAGCAGGTGAAAATCGCTTTCGCCTTCGAGACCGAGCTTGTCCCAGGTCTTGCCCCCATCGCGGCTGCGCAGGAGGCCGAACGGATTGATCAGGCCCGAGGCCGGCGCCGGATGTCCGCTGCTATAGAGCTGGTTGGCGGTCGCCGAGAAACCCATGTAGTCGTGTTGCGGGCCGGGCGCCTTCGACCACCTGCCGTTCTCGTACACCGCGAGCCCGACGTGGCTCGGAATCATGAGCCGCTTGCCGTCGGCGCTGTACGCGAGGCCGTGCACATGAACGAGTGTGACCGGCTGCTGGGCGTGCGCCGCAGTGGCCAGAGCCAACGCGACGAGGAATGTCAGGAATATTCGCATTTTCACCTCTGCCTAGCGTTTCGCAGGCGATGCCTGGTCCAGTAATGGCCGTACCTCGTCGAGCGACATCGCGCCGCTGTAACGCTCGCCCGATTCCAGAAACCACGTTGGGGTCGAGTTCGCCCCGAGGCTGCGCCCGTACTCCGCCAGCTTGTCGATCGGCGTGTCGCAGTCGGGCGCTGCCTGGGGTTCGACCCGCCTCTGCACGAGATCGTTCCAGGCCTGCACCCGGTTTTTCGAGCACCACACGGCCTTCGCCTGCTGGGTTGATTTGGGACCGAGCACTGCATACGGCAGGATGTGCACGGTGATGTCGTCGAGCGTCGCTAGGTCTCCCTCGAAGCGTTTGCAGTACGGGCAGTTCGGATCGGACAGGATGGCGATCTTGCGCCGGCCGTTGCCGCGCTTGCTCGTGATCGCCCATTGCAAGGGCAGCGAGTCCCACTTCACCGCAGTGAGCTTGCGCTGCCGCTCCTCGGTGAAATTGCGGCCTGTTTTCGCGTCGAACGCCTGGCCCACGATGAGCACGCTCGCCGCACTGTCGACGTAATAGATGACCGGGCCGTCGGGGCTGCGGATCACGACTTCGTAGAGATCGCCCCAAGGGACTTTCTGGACTGTTTCGATCGCTCCGCTGCCGCGGAGCTTTCCCTCAAACATGCGGCGCACCGCGGCTTCGTCGGCGCGCGCTGACAGCGCCGTGGCGAAGAACGCGCCGGCAAGCATTAGACGTACGATCATGGCCACCCTCTGCGCGAAGCATTGTCAAGCTTCACTTCCACCCATTGTTCCTGCGGTATGTAGCAGACGCCGATGTCCGCGCAGCCCTGCGAAATGACTTTCAGCCTCACGCGCTTCTGCGCGAGATTCGCATCGCTCAGCGGCACCTTGATGCGAACGTAGTCGCGGTAGGTCTCTGTGCGGCCGAAGAACGGGTCTTCCTTGACCTTCCCGCTCGGGAGCTCGGCATTCGCGATGATCTTTCCCGCCTCGGTCTCGAAGCGGAAGCGGTCGCGGTAGAGGTAGTAGCCAGTCGCGATGCGGAACTCGAGCACCGCAGTGTGCGCATCGAGCGCTCTCACGGAGATCCGGAACGCATCCTGCGGATCGAGCAGCTCGGCGGGATTCACCGCGCCCGCTTCCGCGGCAACCGCGACCAAAGCCGCAGCCAGGATCCATCGGCTCATTTCCGGCACTCCTCGCGGATGAGGCTCGAGATTTCGCCCGGGCTGGCGAACACGAGCTGCGCCCGGTCGCCCTGCATCCCCTGTCCGACCAGCACCGGGGCCTTTGACGCTGGCCCGCTCGCGCTCGAGTCGGTCTTGAAGCGCAGGTTGAATTCCCAATACGGGACCGTGTCGCCCGCGGCGCTGGTCACGTAGTACGTGTCCTTGCAATGGCGAATCGCGCTAACCCTGGCGCCTGGCGGCGCGTCCTTGAGGTTGGGCAATGGACGCGGTTTTCCGGCGAGCGGACTGCCGGGCGGGGACGCCGCCTTGAGGAACGCGATCAAGTCCGCGCGCAGGCGTTCCTCCTTGAGGCCCTCGAAGGGCATCAGATTACCCGGCACCATGGCCTCGGGGTTGCGCACCCAGGCATCGAGCGTCTTCTCGTCCCATACGATGCCCGATTTTCCGAGGGCGTCCGAATAGCGGGAAAAACTCGCCAGGCTTCCGGCCTTTCGACCCCACAGGCCCGACAGACTCGGGCCGGTAAGGTTGCGGTCCGGCTCTAACGAGTGGCAGGCGGCGCAGGCCTGGAACACGCGCGCGCCGCGCTCCGCTTCGCCGGCGGCAATCGCCGCGCCGCTCGTCGCGAGCAGCGTGAACAGCGTCAGCATCATGCGCATCCATTACCCCCTTGATCTCGTTCGCCTCATTGCCGCCTCGTGTTGCGCGTCATCTCGGCGCGCGCCTTGAGCACGTCGCGCGATGTCCAGTGGCTTTCGATGTAGGCGAGCACCGCCCAGATCTCCTCGTCGCTGAGCTTGCCGGCGAAGGCCGGCATGTCGCTTTCATAGCCCGGCGGCGCATAGGGCGGCACAAGCCCGTTCTTCGTGATGCGGAATAGCGCTTCGTCGGGGTGGTGCCAGGTGTGCCCGGTTTCGTCGTGCGGCGGCGCGGGCAGCCGCCCGTTCGGCAGCCGCTCGCGCCAGTTAGGCTGGCCTTCGAGCTGTGCGCCATGGCAGGCAGCGCAGTTCTGGGCGTAAACGCGCTCGCCGAGCTTCACCGCTTCCACGTTGCGCGGCTCGGCGCACGCCTCGCGGCTCGGCGCGGGCGTCTTGTCGCAGGCGGTAAGCACAAGGATCGCTCCGGCCAGCGCAAGCCAGGGCCGCATCAGGCGACCCGCAGCACGGCCATCAATCCCGACGCCTGGTGTTCCAGCACGTGGCAGTGGAACATCCAATCGCCGGGATTGTCGGCGACGAACGCGATCTCCGCGCGGCTGTCCGGATCGAGCAGGACGGTGTCCAGCCACTCGCGGTGAGCCGTCGGCTTGCCGTTTCTCGTCAGCACGCGGAACACATGCCCGTGCAGGTGGGTCGGGTGGTGCCACGACGTGTCGTTGACTACCTCGATCACGTGCGAGCGCCGGTGCGCGAGCGTAAGGAGCGGCTCGCCGCCGTGATCGTGCTCGCCAAGCGCCTTGCCGTTCACGGTCCAGGCCATGCGGTGTTTGCCGCCCATCATTCCGCCCATCATTCCGCCCGGCATGCGTCCCATCATGCCGCCCTCGAAGCGCACGCGGTGCCGCTGCGCGCTCGCGAGGTCGGGTTCGGAAAGCGGGTTCGGCGCAAGCTTCGGCGGCGGCGTACCGGCGCGACCGCGCGCGCGCGCCGGCGAATATTTCAGATCGAGTAGCTGGTAAGCGCGGCGCTCGTAGAAATCGTCGATCACGGAATGCGTGCTGCCGGGCTCGCCGGTTGCGTCGACGAGAACGTCGGCGCGCATCGAAGGCCCGAGCACGACGCGCCCGCGTTCCGGCCGGTGCGCCCTCACGGGCTGGCCGTCGAGCGCGATGACGAGCGGGTCGTGGCCGCGGAAGTTCAGGCCGAAGATGCGCGCGTTGGCGGCGTTGATGAGCCGCAGGCGCACGCGCTCCCCGGAACGCAATTCGAACGATTCGCGGATCGCGCCGTTGACCGTGACGCTGTTGCCGATGCGCCCGGCGTGGCTCGCATCCATGAAGTTGCCGAAGTCCTCGACGATGCGTGCGCGGCGATCCAGCCGCCAGTCGCCCAGCATCCAGACGATGTCGCGGTCCACGTCCGGGGGGTCGCGCTCCTCGACGATCAGCGCGCCGTAGAGACCCCGCCCCACCTGCTCGGGACTGCCCAGATGCGGGTGATACCAGAACGTGCCGGCATCGGGTACCGCGAATTCGTACACGAAGCGCCCGCCGTTGGCGCGAATCGGCGTCTGGGTGAGCTGCGGTACGCCGTCCATTGCGTTCGGAACGCGCACGCCGTGCCAATGGACGGTAGTGTCGTCGGGAAGGAGGTTCTCGAGCTCGATTCGCAGCCGCTCGCCCTGCCTGAGCCTGATCTCCGGGCCAGGCACGCCGCCTTCATAGGTCCATACGTCCGTCCGCGGGTAATCCGGCCCAAGCAGCGCCGCGCGCGAGGGCTGGGCACGAATCAAGCGCGGCGCTTCGACAGCCCGTGCGGCGGGCAACATGGCAGCGCCCGCAACGGCGAGCGATGTTCGCAGGAAATTCCGGCGGTTCATCAGATCCAACTTCATTTCTGGCCCCTCCAAAGCCGCTTCTGCGGCTAGGCGGTGCGCCGTGGGCGCACCCAATCTTCTTTCGGCCCGTTTGCGGGCCGATCAGAGGAGCAGGTGGCGGAAATTCAGATAGGCAGGCGGGCCGAGAGCGGTAATGCCGACTGGCGACCAGGTTGGCGTTCGGATGGCCTCCGTCGCGGCGGTGCGAATACCGCCGTCGGCCCATCCGGCTACCGGGTTGCCCGGCAACCGCTCCAAACCTTGCGGCAGGAGCGGCGCAGGCTGGCAAACGCTCGCACAGCCTTCGTGCTCGTACGGCTGCTCGCAAGCGGAAGCCATAGCGCCCGAAGCCGCAGGGGCGGCATAAGCCGCAGGCCCCATTAGCGACAGCACCGTGGCCAACGCGAGCAGGACAGCGATAGATCGCATCGACGGTTGGATCATTGAAATCACTACCGGTTCAATTCTAGCTCGATCCGGGTCCTGCCGTGCCCCGATGAAACCCAGAGCGCAAGGATTTCAGATTTCGGCGCAGTCGATGTCCTCACAAGGAGCGCGGCCCGCGTGCTCTAAGGCTTGACGCTTTTTGTCCCTGCGAGAGTGTCGAGCAAAGTGGCCAAGTCCACGCCCATGAACTTCGCGCCAGGATTGAACGTGTTTCCCGGCTTCACCTCTATTCGTCCGCTGGGGCCCTGAATGGTCGAGTCCGCGACACAGGTCCAAGAACCGTCCGAGTTGCGCTTAAAACCTTTGTAGGTCGCTGACATTACCAAGCACCGTACTCCGTATTTCAGGCGGTGTCTTGTGCGCTGGGGCTCCCACAATGAAGAAAGGTCCGCCCAGGGCGAACGCGCTGCTTTCGTCATGCCGCGCAAGCACCTTTGCGCGCATGGCGTTCACAAGGCCTTGCGCCTCAGTCGGAGCGCGTTCATCACCACCGATACGGAGCTGGCCGCCATCGCAACGCCCGCGAAAATCGGCGAGAGCAGCATGCCGAATATGGGGTAGAGCACCCCCGCCGCGACCGGGATGCCGAGCGCGTTGTAGCCAAACGCGAACACCAGGTTCTGCCGGATGTTGCGCATCGTGGCGCGCGAAAGTCGGATCGCGCGCGCGATGCCCCGCAAGTCGCCTTTCACCAGGGTCACGCCGGCGCTTTCCATGGCGACATCGGTGCCGGTTCCCATCGCGATGCCGACGTCGGCCTGGGCGAGCGCCGGCGCGTCGTTGATGCCGTCCCCGGCCATCGCCACCTTGTGTCCCTCGCTCTGCAGGCGCTTTACATGCGCCGCCTTGTCTTCCGGCCGTACCTCGGCAAGGACGTCCTCGATGCCGAGCTGCCGCGCCACTGCCTCCGCCGTACGCCGCGAATCGCCCGTAAGCATGACGATCCGGACGCCGAGTTGCTTGAGCGCCGCGATCGCCTCAGTGGTGCTTTCCCTGATTGGATCGGCGACCGCCGCAATGCCGCGCGTCACGCCGCCGACGGCGAAGAAAACCACCGTCTTCGCCTGGCTGCGCCACTCGTCCGCCTTCTGATCCCAGCGGCGGGTGTCGGCCCCGGCCTGCATCAGGAACTCGCGGCTCCCGACGCGGACGCTTCGCCCGTCGACGCGCGCCGCGACGCCCTCGCCGCTCATTGCTTCGAAGCCCTCCGCCCGCGCCGGCGCGGCGCCGCGCACCTTCGCTCCCTCGACGATCGCGGCGGCGATGGGGTGCTCCGAGAGCTGCTCCACGCCTGCGATCAGGGCGAGCGCCTCCTTTTCACCGATGCCCTCGACGGCGAAATCGGTGAGCGCCGGCCGGCCGAGCGTCAGCGTGCCGGTCTTGTCCACCACCAGGAGATCGATCTCACGCATGCGCTCGATGGCCTCGGCATTACGGAAGAGGATTCCCATCGTCGCGCCCCGGCCCATCGCCACCGTCATCGAGATCGGTGTGGCAAGGCCGACGGCGCAAGGGCAGGCGATGATCAGCACCGCCACCGCGTTGAGAAGGGCATAGGTAAGCCGCGGCTCGGGCCCGAATAAACCCCACACCAGAGCAGTGAGCACGGCGATCGACACTACCACCTCGACGAAATATTTCGCGATGAGGTCCGCCATCCGCTGGATGGGCGCTCGCGTGCGCTGCGCATCGGCCACCATGTGGACGATGCGCGCGAGCAGCGTGTCCGATCCCACCCGTTCCGCCCCGAACACGAAGGAGCCCGTCTTGTTGACCGTGCCTCCCGTGACGCGGTCACCCGGGCGCTTCTCGACCGGGACGGGCTCGCCAGTGATCATCGACTCGTCCACCCAGCTATGGCCTTCGAGCACCTCGCCGTCCACAGGAATTCTCTCGCCGGGCTTGACGCGCAGCCGGTCGCTCACCTTCACGTGCTCGAGTGATATCTGCTCCTCCGAGCCGTCGGCGCGCAGCCGCCAGGCGAGAGCCGGCGCAAGCTCGAGCAATTGCCGGATCGCCTGGCTGGTCTGGCCCATGGCGCGCAACTGCAGCACGTCGCCCAGCGTGACCAGCGTGACGATGACTGCAGCGGCTTCGAAGTAGGTGCCGACCGCCCCGTCGTGCTCGCGGAATTCCGCTGGAAAGATCTCGGGGAAAAGGAGCGCAGCGAGGCTGTACAAGTACGCGAGCCCGACGCCGAGGCCGATGAGCGAGTACATGTTCAGCGCCCAGTGACGTAACGAAAGCCAGAACTTCTGCAGGATCGGCCAGCCGACCCACAGCACGACCGGCGTGCCCAGGACGAACTCGATCCAGCCGCGCGGGCGCGGCGCGATGCCGAAAGGATCCGCGATGCCGACCATCGGCGCGATCGCGAGCACCACCAGTGGAATCGAAAGAACGATTCCGACCCACAGCCTGCGCGTCAGGTCGCGCAGCTCGCTGTCGTCGGCTTCGCCGGTACCGGCGATCGGCACGAGCGCCATGCCGCAGATCGGGCAGCTGCCGGGCGCATCGCGCATGATCTGCGGATGCATCGGGCAGGTGTACTTTGCGCCGGATCTCGCCGGCGTTGCCGGCGGGTGTGCCGCGGCGTGATGATGACTATGGTGATGCGCGTGTTGGTCCACTAGAGCCTCAATTCTTCGTCGGCATAAACATCAGATGATCTTTACCCGTGCAAACAACATGAAGGACGTCGGGTTGCTGCCGTAGGTTGAATTCAGCTCACTGGGCAGCGAATACTTGCTGACCAGAGCCCCGATGCCGATCTTGAAATGGCCGTCGCGCGGAAAGTCGTACACATAGCCGAGCGTCAACTTGCCGACGCGAAATTTCTCGTCGGCACGCGGGTCTCCTGGCAGGAAGAGCTCGTTCTTCTCAGCGCGCTCTGCGCGCGCGAAGAATGTATGCGTGCGCGCCACTCTTATGGCGGATTCGAGCAGAAACGTGTTCGTCGCCTGGCCATGCGATGGCGCGTTGCGGCCCCAGGCAAGCGTCGTTTGTGTGCTCGCGGCGCCGAACGACCGGTGGTAGATCGCTGACGCGGTGGTGCGATCCACATCGACGTCGGCATGAAGTTCCTCCGGGCTCTTGATATGACCCCGGCTGACCTGTAGCGCCCAGTCCTTCGTCGGGTTGTACGAGAGACGGACCGAAGGGGAATCAAGCCGGCCGGTTTCGATGTTGTAGCGATGCTCGTCGGGCTCGCGGCCGCGAAACACCGATCCCTCGATCTTCATCTTGTTGTACACGTACCCCAGCGTCACTACGCCGTAAGTAATATGCGTGGAATCGAGCCAGTGATGCGAGATCGGTGCTTCTGGGTTGTCCTCGCCCGAGAAGCGGTGCATGAACGCGGGAGGGCCAAGCGCGGGCTCGCCCGGCAACCCGATGTACGCGAAGACCGAGCTTCGCTCAGAAATCGGGTGGCTGTAGGTGGCGGCGAGTTCCATGAAGAGATCGTGTGGATGTTGCCGATCGATGAGCGGAGCGCCGTTTGCGGACTCGCCCGTCTGTAGCAATAAAGGGTAGCCGCCTTTTCCCATCAGCGGGTCTGCCGACACCATGCCGCGCAGCCCCAGCGTCCCGTCGCCGACCGGCCGCTGGCCCATCAACATGAGCATGCTGGTGCTGAAGGTCTTGCTGTCACCCCTCGGTCCGCCCTGGCGGTCGTAGATCAGATTCGCGAAGCCATGGGTCATCGTCGACCAATCGCCGTACATCGCGTGGATGCCCTGGTGGGGCGAAGCGTCGGGTTGCCAGCTCGTGCCCGAGGACTCGCGCGACATCGGATAGCCGCCGTACATGCCTCGCATTTCGGCGTCCGGGTGTTGCTGCGCCGTGCCATGGTCCATTTTGGAATGATCCATGGGCTGGCTTGCCTCTTCGGATACCGGCTGACCCGTCACGCGAATCCGGCCCATCATGCCTACATCGAAGTGGTACTCGATGAGGCAGCCGAAGTAGAACTCGCCGGGCTTGGTGAACTCCCAGCCGATCACTCCCGACTTCCCGGGCGCGACATACGCCATGTGCGGCTCGTCGTGGTGCATGCCCGGGTCCTGCGTCATCATCTCGTTGTGTTCCTTTAGATCCTTCATCGTCCCGAGGACCATCTCGTGCGGGCGTTCGGCGGCATTCACGACAACGAACCGCACGATTTCGCCGGCCTTCACCGTGATCTGTGAGGGCGAGAACTCGAAGTCGCGCATTTCGACGACTATGGTTCTTTGCGCCTTGACCGGATCTGCGGCGCGGCCGAACGCAGTCTCGGCGGCTCGCGAATGATCATGGCCCTTGTCCGCGTGGTGCGGCTCATCGCCGCGCGCAGCGTTTGCGGCGACCGTTGCGGCAAAGGCAAATGGGATAAACAGCTTCGTATGCATGGCTCTTCCAATGTGAACGTGCGCGCAGCAACGCGCGCGAGCACGGCGCACCGATCGGTGCGCCGCGGCGATGTCAGCGATCAGAGAGCGAGCGGAGGACGGTCGAGGTTATCCGGCTGGATGCCGGGGAACAAAGGCTCGGATGCGGCGATGACGGAAGCCGTTGGCGGTTCCGGTACGTAAATCGGAGCGAGGGAAGAGATAGTCGCGGCAGCGCAACAGGCTACGCATGGAGGACAGTGCGCGCTGCCGACATGGTCCGCGCCCGAAACGGAATCATGCGCATGGTCGGCTCCATGGTCCGCTGCGTGATCGTGCGATCCTGCCAAGGCGGCCTCGTGGTGGCCCAGGTCCATGCAAAGGCCCGCCGTAGCGGCTGCTGCTCCCTGGACAGGAACGGTAAGCGCCAGCGCGAGGGTAATCAGGATGCGGGCGAGTCTTGACGGCATGGTCGGAATTCTAACCCCGCATTGTATGGCGCGTAGTTTGCAAGTAGGCTTGAAAGGTCAACTTTCCCTCCCCAGATAAAGCGCCTTCCCTATGGAATCCTTCCACGGCACTACCATTCTTTCCGTGCGCCGCGGCTCGAGCGTGGCGCTCGGCGGCGACGGCCAGGTGACCCTTGGCAACGTCGTAGTCAAAGGCGGCGCCAAAAAAGTCAGGCGCCTGTACCAGGACCGCATCCTCGCCGGTTTCGCCGGCGGCACGGCGGACGCATTCACGCTGTTCGAGCGCTTCGAAGGCAAGCTCGACAAGCACCAGGGCAACCTGATGCGCTCGGCGGTCGAGCTCGCCAAGGACTGGCGCACCGACCGCATCCTGCGGCGGCTGGAGGCGATGCTGGCGGTCGCCGACCGCGAGCATTCGCTCATCATCACCGGCACGGGCGACGTGCTCGAGCCCGAGCACGGCATCGTCGCCATCGGCTCGGGGGGCCCTTACGCGCAGGCTGCCGCGAAGGCCTTGCTGGAAAACAGTTCCTTGTCCGCCAAAGACATCGTGGAGAAGTCGCTCGCCATCGCGGCCGATCTTTGCATCTATACGAATCACCAGCGCACCATCGAGGTGCTGGGATGAGCGGCATGACGCCGCAGGAGATCGTGCACGAGCTCGACAAGTACATCGTCGGGCAAGGGAAGGCGAAGCGCGCGGTCGCCATCGCGCTGCGCAACCGCTGGCGGCGCCTGCAGGTGGCCGAGCCCCTGCGCCAGGAGATCACGCCGAAGAACATCCTGATGATCGGGCCGACCGGGGTCGGCAAGACGGAGATCGCGCGCCGGCTCGCGCGGCTCGCCGACGCGCCTTTCATCAAGGTCGAGGCCACCAAGTTCACCGAGATCGGCTACGTCGGCCGCGACGTCGATACCATCGTGCGCGACCTGGTCGAGATCAGCGTCAAGCAGACTCGCGAGCAGGCGACGCGCCGCGTGCGCACACACGCCCAGGAGGCGGCCGAAGAGAGGATCCTGGATGCGCTGCTGCCTTCCCCGAGAACTACCGAGACCGAAGAGAATCCAACGCGCCAGAAGTTCAGGAAGAAGCTGCGTGAAGGCGAGCTCGACGACAAGGAGATCGACATCGAGGTGGCGGCGAGCCAGCCGCAGATGGAGATCCTTGCGCCGCCGGGCATGGAGGAGCTCACCTCGCAGATCCAGGGCATGCTTTCCAACATGGGCGGCGGGCGGCGCCGGCTGCGCCGCATGAAGATCGGCGAGGCGGCCCAGCTGATCACCGAGGAGGAGGCGGCGCGGCTCGTCAACGACGACGAGCTCAAGTCGCGCGCGCTCGCCAACGCCGAGCAGAACGGCATCGTGTTCCTCGACGAGATCGACAAGATCACGAGCCGCGGCGACGTCGGCGGCGCCGATGTCTCGCGCCAGGGCGTGCAGAGAGACCTTCTGCCGCTGGTCGAAGGCACCACCGTCTCGACCCGCTACGGCATGGTGAAGACCGACCACATTCTGTTCATCGCCTCGGGCGCGTTTCACCTCGCCAAGCCCTCGGACCTGATCCCGGAGCTGCAGGGGCGCTTCCCGATCCGCGTCGAGCTCGACTCGCTCTCGGTCGAGGATTTCGAGCGCATCCTCGTCTCGACCGATGCGAGCCAGGTGAAGCAGTACCAGGCGCTGCTCGAAACCGAGGGCCTCAAGGTGGAGTTCCGGCCCGAAGCCATCCGCCGCCTTGCCGAAATCGCCTTCCAGGTGAACGAGAAGACCGAGAACATCGGTGCCCGGCGCCTGTATACGGTGCTGGAAAAGCTGCTCGAGGAAGTGTCGTTCGACGCCGGCAAGCGCGGCCCGGCGACGGTGACGATCGACGCGGCGTACGTCGATGCGCGGCTTGGCGAACTCGCCAAGAATGAAGACCTAGCCCGCTACGTTCTTTGAAACCGCTTTGCGCAGAAAGTCCATCTGCTTCTTGAAATTCGTGCAGCCGTCGCAGATCGCGAGGTGCACGTGCAGCCGCAGGCGCTCGGCGAAGCCCAGACGCCGATCGAGACCCTGGGACACCAGGCGCGAAACCTCCTTGCAAGAGAGCATCATTTTCCGAACCAGTTTTGTTCCAGGCACAGGCGCAGCGCCATCCGCGCGCGGTAGAGCAGCACCCAGCAGTGCGTCGGCGTGACGCCCAGTTCCTTACAGATCTCGTCAGTCTCGAAACCGAGATGCTCGCGCATCATGAACGCCTGCGAGGTCTTGGCGGGCAGGCGCGACAGGCATTCCTCCAGCTTCATGAAGAACTCCTTTTGCTCGAGCGAGGCGTCCGGGTCGGGCCAGGCGGAGGGCATGTCGCGCCAATGGCCACTCTCATCAAATAGTTCTTCCATCTGGTCTTCGTCGGCCGATGGCGCTTCCCGGCTGGCGCGGCGGATGGCGTCGACGATCTTGTGCTTCAGGATCCCCGTGAGCCAGGTGCGCAGGTTGGAGCGTCCGCCAAAGCCCGCTTCCCCCGCCAGCGCAGCGAGCAGGGTCTCCTGGACCACGTCCTCGGCCGCATGCCGGTCGCGTAGCTGCAACGCGGCATAGCGCAGCAGGTAGGCGCGCTGCCCCTCTACCTGGGAGCGGAAGTCTTCCATCGGGTTGAATTCTAGGGGGGCTTGAAACCCGCCGGACAGACCTCACATCTGAAGCTGCGGGGCTAGTCCCCCACCCGAATTCTCAAAGGAGAGGCATATGATGAGCAGCAATCTGACGCGATTCGACCCGTTCAACGAACTGGTGGATGACTTGTTCAAGGGCTTTCTGGTACGCCCCGTCGCCCTCGAGGGGCGTGGCGGCGAACTGCCACGCATGAAGGTGGACGTGGCGGAGAAGAATGGCGCCTACATCGTTACTGCCGAGCTGCCGGGCGTCCAGAAGGAAGACATCCAGGTCACTATCGACGGCGCGCAGGTCACGCTGTCCGCCGAGGTGAAGCGGGAGAAGGAAGTCTCGAAGGACGAGCGCGTGCTCCATACCGAGCGCATGTTCGGCAAGGCAACGCGCAGCTTCACGCTGCCGCAGGAAGTGGACGAGGCCAAGGCCGAGGCGAAGTACCACGACGGCGTGCTCGAGCTGACGCTGCCGAAGAAACAGGCCGCTGCGCGCAAGCAGATCAGCATCCAGTAAGTCTTACCAGCAGCAGTCCCGGAGGGCCGGCCAACCGCCGGCCCTTTTGTTTTGTAGAATGCCCCGGGATGAACGCCCCTTTCAACCACAGCCCGCAGGCCGCGGAGAAGGCGCGCATCCTGGCCGAGGCGCTGCCCTACATCCAGCGCTTCCACGGCAAGACGATCGTGGTGAAGTTCGGCGGCAACGCCATGACCGACGAGGAGCTGAAGGCCGGCTTCGCGCGCGATGTCGTGCTGCTGAAGCTGGTCGGCATGAACCCGGTGGTGGTGCACGGCGGCGGGCCGCAGATCGAGCAGCTGCTCGCGCGCCTGGGCAAGAAGGGCGAGTTCGTGCAGGGCATGCGCGTCACCGACAGCGAGACCATGGACGTGGTCGAGATGGTGCTCGGCGGCCAGGTGAACAAGGAAGTCGTCGAGCTCATCAACCAGTCGGGCGGCAAGGCGGTGGGCCTGACGGGGCAGGACGGGGCCTTCATCCGCGCGCGCAAGATGCTGCTGCCCTCCAAGGGCAACGGCCACATCGACATCGGCCAGGTGGGCGAGGTCGACTCGATCGACCCGTCGGTGATCCAGGCGCTCGAGGGCGGCGGCTTCATTCCGGTGGTGGCGCCGATCGGCACCGGCGCGGATGGCACCACGTACAACATCAACGCCGACCTGGTCGCCGGCAAGCTCGCCGAAGTGCTGCGCGCGGAGAAGCTGGTGGTGCTCACCAATACGCCGGGCGTGCTCGACAAGGACGGCAAGCTGCTTACGGGGCTGACGCCGAAAAAGATCGACGACCTGGTGGCAAAAGGCGTGATCTCGGGCGGCATGCTGCCCAAGATCGGCTCGGCGCTCGACGCCGCACGCAGCGGCGTGAAAAGCGTGCACATCATCGACGGCCGCGTGCCGCACGCTCTGCTGCTCGAAGTGCTCACCGACCAGGGCGTTGGTACCCTCATAAGAAGCAAATAAGGCGTGAGGATCGCCCGGAGGAGTTGGTGCGCGTTGCACGCTTAGCGCCGTCCCGGCGGGTATGGATTTTCGACCTCGACAACACGCTGCACGATGCGGCGGCGCGCATCTTTCCGTCGATGCACGAGCAGATCAACGCCTACCTGAAGCGCCATTTCGGCGTCGACGACGCCGGGGCGGACGCGATGCGGCGCAGCTTCTGGCTGCGCTACGGCACGACGCTCAAGGGCCTGATGCGCCACCACGGCACCGATCCCGGCCACTTCCTGCGCGAAACGGACAGGTTTCCGGAGCTTGCAGACATGGTGGTGCACGAGAACGCGCTGCGGCATGCCCTGGCCCGGCTCGGCGGCAGGAAGCTGGTGTTCTCCAATGCGCCGCGGCATTACGTCGACCAGGTGCTGCGGGCGATCGGCGTCGGACGCTTCTTCGACGCGGTCTATACCATCGAAGACGCGCGCTACCTCGGCAAGCCGGCCCTGCACGGCTTTCACGTGCTGCTGCGCAACCACGACCTCGACCCGCATCGCTGCGCCTTCATCGACGACGCGCTGGACAACCTGCGCACCGCGCACCGCCTGGGCATGTCGACCGTGTGGGTCAGCCGCGACCGCCGCCGCGCGCCCTTCGTGGACTTTCGCGTGCGCTCGGTGATCGAACTTCCCCGCTTGGTATTCCGATAAGGCTCGGCTTAGAATCTGCGCCGGTCGGTCCCTTTCCCCATGCCCCGCGCCAAAGGCGAACGCAGGCTCGAGATCCTGAAAGCCCTCGCGCACATGCTCGAGGCGCCCAAATGGGAGCGCATCACCACCGCGGCGCTGGCCGAGAAGCTCGACGTGTCCGAGGCCGCGCTGTACCGCCACTTCGCCTCCAAGGCGCAGATGTACGAAGGGCTGATCGAATTCATCGAGAGCTCGGTGTTTACCCTCGCCAACCGCATCGCCGAGGACGAGTCCGACGGCCGCCGTCAGGCCGACAAGCTGGTCGAGATGCTGCTCGCGTTCGCCGAGAAGAACCCCGGAATGGTGCGCGTCATGACCGGCGACGCGCTCGTCGGCGAGCACGAGCGGCTGCAGGCGCGGATGAACCAGTTCTTCGACCGCTTCGAGGCCACGCTCAAGCAGTCGCTGCGCGCCACGGGGGACGGGGAGGCGGCCAGCCGGGCCGGGACGCTATTGCGCTACTCGATCGGCTGCCTGCACCAGTTCGCCAAGAGTGGCTTCGTGAAGAAGCCCACCGAGAGCTTCAACGCCCAGCGGCGCTTCCTGCTTTAGAAAAATCAGGGTCAGAGCCCTGTGGACTGTCCCTGGCTATTGGCTGCAGACTTTGCAGCCAGGGTCTTTTGTGACCTTGACGCTGCGCCAGTCGGCGCCTTTCGCGTCGAGCAGCAGCAGCCGGCCGTTGAGCGATTCGCCGACCTGCGCCAGCAGCTTGATCGCTTCCATCGCCTGCAGCGCGCCGACGACGCCGGTGAGCGGAGCGAAGACGCCCATCACCGAGCACTGGACTTCCTCGACCTCGGCGTCCTCGGGAAACAAGCAGGCGTAGCAAGGAGAACCTGGTTTCGCCAAGTCGAACACAGCCACCTGGCCGTCGAAGCGCATCGCGGCTCCCGATACGAGCGGCTTTCGATGCCGCACGCAGCCGCGGTTGAGCGCGTGGCGCGTGGCGAAGTTGTCCGAGCAGTCGAGAACGACGTCGTTTTTTGAAATGAGCTTCTCGACTTGATCGCCTTCGACGCGGGCCGCGACATCGACGATCTCAACTTCCGGGTTGACGGCGTTGAGAGCGGCGCGCGCGGCTTCGACTTTGCGCGCCCCGACCGACTCGGTGCGGTAGAGGATCTGGCGCTGCAGGTTGGTGAGGTCGACCTTGTCGGAGTCGGCCAGCGTCAGCCGCCCGATCCCTGCGGCGGCGAGGTAGAGCGCGGCGGGGCAGCCGAGGCCGCCGGCACCGACGATCAGCGCGCTCGCCGCCCGCAGCCGTTCCTGCCCCTCGACACCGATCTCGGGGAGCAGGATGTGCCGGCTATAGCGGAGGAGCTGCTCGTCGTTCAGTTAGAAGACGGCTTGGTCTGGGCGACCGTCGGCGACTGGCTCTTCACCGGCTCGCCCTTGAGGAAGGCGATCGCCTGCAACAGCTGGAAGTCGTCCTTGCCGCCGAAGTCGGGCGGCTTCTGCTCGCCCGGCACGACGTTGTTGCCGGGGGCCGCCGGCTTCGCGCGCGGTGCGGCCGGCTCGGCCTTCTCGTTCCTGGCTTGACCGTTGTCCAGGTGGCGCTGCAGGTCGGCCTCGCGCACGCGGGTTGCCGCGGCGGTGTCGCTCGGATCCTCGACGATCAGGTCGGGCGTGATGCCGAGCGCCTGGATCGAGCGCCCGCCGGGCGTGTAGTAGCGCGCGGTGGTGAGCTTGATCGCGGTGTTGTTGCCGAGCGGCATGATGGTCTGCACCGAGCCCTTGCCGAAGGTCTGCGTGCCGATCACCGTGGCGCGCTTGTGATCCTGCAGCGCGCCGGCGACGATCTCGGAGGCGGAGGCCGAGCCGCCGTTCACCAGCACCACCATCGGCACCGTTTTTACCGCCGACGGGATGCTCTTCAGCACGTCGTCGCCGCGGCTGCCGCGCGCGTAGTCGTCCGGCGTGGCGAAAAACTTCTTCTTCGCGTCCTCGGCGCGGCCGTCGGTCGACACGATGAGCGACTTGGCCGGCAGGAAGGCCGAGGTGATCGCCACGGCGCCGTGCAGCAGCCCGCCGGGATCGTTCCTCAGGTCGAGGACCAGGCCTTTCACCTGCCCCGACTTGAACAGGACGTCGAGCTGCTTCACCAGGTTCTCGGCGGTCGCCTCCTGGAACTGCGACACGCGCACCCAGGCATAGCCCGGCTCGATGAGCTTCGACTTCACGCTCTGCACGCGGATGATGGCGCGCGTCAGCGTCACCACTATTGGCGCGGTTTCGCCCTTGCGCGAAATCGTCAGCGTGATCTGCGTGTTCGGCTTGCCGCGCATTTTCTTCACGGCGTCGTTGAGCGTCATGCCCTTCACCGGCGCCTCGTCGAGCTTGATGATCAGGTCGCCGGGCTTGATGCCGGCCTTGAAGGCAGGGGTGTCCTCGATCGGCGAGATCACCTTGACGAAGCCGTCTTCCATGCCGACCTCGATGCCGAGGCCGCCGAACTGGCCCTGCGTGCCGACCTGCAGCTCCTTGAACGCCTCGGCGTCCAGGTAGGCCGAGTGCGGGTCCAGGCCCGTCAGCATGCCGTTGATCGCTTCCGTGATCAGCTTCTTGTCCTCGACCGGCTCGACGTAGTTGGCCTTGATCGCTCCGAACACCTCGGTAAACGCGCGCAGCTCCTCGATCGGCAGCACGGTGCGCGTCGCGCGGTCGGCGACGGCCTGGAAATTGAGGCTGATCAGCACGCCTGCGACTACGCCGACGAAGACCAGTCCGATGTTGCGAAACTTGTTGTGCATAGGGATCGCTTATTTCAACTTGACCCAGCGCAGCGGGTCAAAAGCGCGGCCAAGGTGCCGCAGTTCAAAGTATAAACCCGATTGCTCGTTGCCACCGCTCGCGCCGGTAGTCGCAATGGCGTCGCCGAGCGCCACGCTGTCGCCCACCTGCTTGAGCAGCGATTCGTTGTTGGCGTAGACCGAGAGGTAGGCCTCGCCGTGGTCGACGATGAGCAGGTTGCCGAAACCGCGCATCCAGTCCGCATAGACCACTTGGCCGCCTGCAATTGCCCGTACCGGCTGTCCCTCCGGGGCGCGGATGAACACGCCCTTGGCTTCCGACCCCGCCGCTCCTCTTGGAGCGCCGAAGCGCCCGATCAGTTCCCCGCGCACCGGGAGCCTCAGCCGGCCGCGAAGTGTGGAAAAAGCCACACGGCCGGGTCCGGGCTCGGGGACGGTTTCCACGATGATGCGGCCGATGCGCTCGATCAGCCGCGCGAGCCGCGCCTCGTCGGCGCGTAGCACCTTGATTTCCTTCCGGCTCTTGCGCACTTCGCCGGCGACGCGCTCGAGCACGCGGCGCCGCTCGCGGCGCTCGGCGAGGATTTTCTCGCGGTCGGCGCGGCTCGCCTGCTCGACTGCGCGCAGCCGTTCGCGCTTCGCGTCGGCCTCCAGCGCGAGGCGCTCGAGCTCGGCGATGCCCGCGCGGTGGGCGGCGATCAGCGACGCCGCGGCGCGCGAGACGTAGCCGAGGTAGTGCAGCGTGCGCGAGAGCGCCGCCGGGTCATCCCCGGAGAGCGCGACCCGCAGGGCGTCGGGGCCGCCGCCGGCGTAGCGGGCGGAGAGCATGCGCTCGATCGCCGACTGGCGCTCGGCGAGCGTTCGCTCGAGCGCGCGGCGGCGCTCCGCGAGCCTCATTACGTCGGCGCGCAGGCGCCGCCCCTCGGCCTCGAGAGCGGCGAGCGTGCGGTTGGCGTTGGAGATCGCGAGCTCGGAATCGCGCAGCGCGTCGCGCGCCTCGCGCCTTTCGCTTTCCTTGTTTTCTAATTCCTGCTGTAGCGAATCAATGCGGGAACGAAGGACCTGCAGATCTTCCTCCCGCGAAGCGCCTTGCGCGGCGAGCGCCGCAAGCGCGAGTGCGAGAAGAAGAAATCGCGTCAGGCTTTGACCTTGCCTTGCGCCGACACCGCAGCGATGCGCTTCGCGACTTCGTCCGCGTCGCCCAGGTAGTAGTGCTTGCGCGGCTTCAGGCCGTCATCCAGCTCGTAGACCAGCGGGATTCCGGTGGGAATATTTACATTCACGATAGCTGCATCGGAAATGTGATCCAAATGCTTGACCAGGGCACGCATCGAGTTGCCGTGCGCCGCGACCAGCACGCGCTTGCCGGCGCGCAGCGCGGGCGCAATCGCCGCTTCCCAGTAAGGGACCACTCTTGCGACCGTGTCCTTAAGGCATTCGGTGCGCGGCACGGCAATTCCGGCGTAGCGCGGGTCGCGGGCTTCGCTCCTCGGATCCTCCGGTGCAAGCGCGGGGGGCGGCGTGTCGTAGCTGCGGCGCCAGATGAGGACCTGCTGCTCGCCGAACTTAGCCGCCATTTCCGACTTGTTGAGGCCCTGCAGCGCGCCGTAGTGGCGCTCGTTGAGCCGCCAGTCCTTCACTTGCGGCAGCCACATGCGATCGAGCTCATCGAGCGCGATCCACAGCGTGCGGATCGCGCGCTTGAGCACGGAGGTGAACGCGAGGTCGAAGGCGTAGCCGCCCGACTTCAGCAGGCGGCCCGCGGCGCGGGCCTCCTCGATGCCTTTCTGCGACAGGTCGACGTCGGTCCAGCCGGTGAAGCGATTCTCGCGGTTCCAGTCGGACTCGCCGTGCCGCAAAAGGACAAGCTTGTGCATCACGCTGAATTATAATGGCCGACCCCAGTGGATTTCGTACGAAACAACCTCCTGCTGATCGTCGTCGCGCTGGTTTCCGGCGCGATGCTGGTTTGGCCGTACCTGCGCCGCACGACGGGCGGGCCGTGGGTCGACGCCTCCAAGGCGACGCAGCTCATCAACCGCGAGGACGCACTGGTGGTCGACGTGCGCGATCCCGGCGAGTACGGCGCCGGCCATATCCTGGGCGCGAAGAACTGGCCGCTCGACCACATCGACGAGCGCGGCGGCGAGCTCGCCAAGCGCAAGGACAAGCCGCTAATCGTGTACTGCGACACCGGCGATCGCACGCCGAAGGCGGCCGCCTCGCTGAGGAAGCTCGGCTTCACGCGTGTGGTCAACCTCTCCGGCGGCCTGGCGGCGTGGCAGCAGGCCGGCCTGCCGGTGGAAAAGTGATGGCCCGGGTGCTGATGTACCTCACCGCGGCCTGCCCGTTCTGTCAGTCGGCGGAGCGGCTGCTGCTCGAGAAGGGCGTGCGCATCGAGAAAATACGCGTCGACCTCGAGCCGGCGCGGCGCGCCGAGATGATGCAAAAGAGCGGCCGGCGCACGGTGCCGCAAATCTGGATCGGCGAGCGCCATGTAGGCGGCTGCGACGATCTGTACGCCCTCGACCGCGAGGGCAAGCTCGACCCACTCCTCGAGGGCTCGCCATGAGCGAATTGCAGCAGCCTGCACCACAACCGCAGCCGCAGCAACCCAGCTTCCAGATCGAGAAGATCTACGTCAAGGATCTCTCTCTCGAGATTCCGAACGCACCCCAGGTGTTCGTGCAGCAGGTGCAGCCGCAGATCGAAGTACAAATCAACACCGCGTCGTCGAAGTTCGCCGACGTCTATTACGAGGTGACGGTCACGGCGACCGTCACCGCGCGCGGCAACGACAAGACGATCTTCCTCGCCGAGGCGGTACAGGCGGGCATCTTCTCGGTGCGCAACGTGCCAGCCGAGGAGCTCGACCCGCTCCTCGGGGTGGCGTGCCCGACGATCCTGTTCCCGTACCTGCGCGAGACCATCTCGGACCTCATCACGCGCGGCGGCTTCCCGCCGGTGCTGCTCAGCCCGATCTCCTTCGAGGCGCTCTACGTGCAGCGTCTGCAGCAGCGGCAGCAGCAACAGGGCGGCGAAGGACCGCGCATCGAGGTCGCGCATTGATGCATTTGCTTCTACTACCAATCTTATTTTTTGCAACTTTCACTGCAGTTGCGGGCAATTTCCGCGCCGTCGCGGAAAGCGGCGCGGTGCTCTATGACGCGCCCTCGCGGGAGGCGACGCCGGTCTACGTCCTGTCGCGGGACTATCCGCTCGAGGTGATCGTCGAGCTCGACGCCTGGGCCAAGGTGCGCGACCACGCCGGCGCCGTCAACTGGATCGAGAAGCGCCAGCTCGGCGAGCGGCGCACCGTGCTCGTCACCGCCACCAGCGCGGATGCGCATCTGCGGCCCGAGGACGACGCGCCGATCGCCTTCGTCGCCTCGCAGAACGTCGCGCTCGAGCTGCTCGAGTCCGCGCCGGCGGGATGGCTGCACGTGCGCCACGCCGACGGCGCGGACGGGTATCTGCGCGACACGCTGGTTTGGGGAAATTGAGGCGGCATGGCGCGCATCGCGGTGCTCGGCGCAGGCGCCTGGGGCACCGCGATCGCGTGCACGCTCTCCGGCCGGCTCGAGGTCGCGCTCTGGGCTCGCGACCACGCCCAAGCCCAGGAGATTTCGCTGGCGCGGAAGAATGAGCGCTATTTGCCCGGCATTGCGTTGCCGTCCGCGCTCCAGGTCACCTCGAAACTCGAACAAGCCGTTTCCGATACCCAGCTCGTCCTTGCCGCGACCCCGGTAGCGGGACTGCGCGAGCTGCTCAAGAGCCTGCCCGCGGCGCTGCCGCTTGTGTTGCTCTGCAAGGGCTTTGAGGAAGGCAGCGGCTTGCTGCCCCACCAGATCGCCGGGCAGACGCTCGGCGAAGGCGCGCGCTGCGGCGCGCTGTCGGGCCCTTCGTTCGCGCAGGAAGTGGCGCGCGGACTGCCGTGCGCCCTGACGCTCGCCTCGCGCGATGCCGCGTTCGCGCGCGAGGCCGCCGGCCTGCTGCATGGCGGCCGGCTGCGCGTGTATTACAGCGCCGACCTGGTCGGCGTCGAAATCGGCGGCGCGGTGAAGAATGTGATGGCGATCGCCGCCGGCATCTCCGACGGCCTCGGGCTCGGCCACAACGCGCGCGCCGCGCTCATCACGCGCGGCCTTGCCGAGATCACGCGGCTGGGCACCGCGCTCGGCGGCTCGCCCGAAACCTTCATGGGGCTCGCCGGCGCGGGCGACCTGATCCTGACGGCCACCGGCGACCTGTCGCGCAATCGCCGCGTCGGGCTCGAGCTGGCGCGCGGGCGCTCATTGCGCGAAATCCTCGACGGCCTCGGTCACGTCGCCGAGGGCGTGCGCTCGGCGAAGGAAGTCTCACGCCTCGCCGCGGCGCGCAGCGTCGAGATGCCGGTCACCGACGCCGTCAACGCCGTACTCGAAGGCCGACTGCCGCCGGCCGCGGCCGTCGAACGACTGCTCGCGCGCGACCTGAAGCAAGAGCGCTGACCCTACATCAGCATCTGGACAAGCTGCTGGATGCTGCTCGTGCTTTCGCCGCTGAGCGATGTGAATTCGACCCCGACGAGATGGCGCGAGTCCTTTTCGGCGACCTTGACCACCCGGGCGTAGATATCGGTCGCCCGGTGCGCGACCAGCGGCAGCTCGAGGTCGAGCTTGATTTCGGTATACAAGGCCAGGGGGCGGTTCACTTCGGCGAGAACGCCGTGATAGCCGATATCGTGAACCACGCCGCGCATCACCCCGGGAATGACGATCTTGTTGTGCAAGGCCTGATAGGAAAACGGCAGCTTCACCTCGACCCGCGGACTTCTGCGGCGCTCCTGGCGCGGCACCACTTTGCCGTGCGATGGAATCGCCAACACCTCTCGTATGCAAAGGCGATCCGCCTTTCCCTTGACATGGATCGTCACCAGGTCGCCCGCACTCGCGAACCCCGGGCAGCGCTCATGGGTCGCCTGACTGGCCAGGATCTGTCCGCGCAGGCTGAACGCCTCGATGCGTGCGGCGAGGTTGACGGTTTCGCCGATCACCGTGTAGGTCCTGTGCAGCTCCGATCCCACCATGCCGGCCACCACCTTGCCGGTGTTGATGCCGATTCCCATGTACATCTCGGGCACGTTTTCTTCCTTGTGCCGCTGCCTGAGCTCGTTCATGGCGATCTGCATTTCGACGGCGCACAGCAGCGCCTGCTTGGCATCTTCGCCGGCCGCCATGCCGTCACCGGAAAAAACCACCATGATGGCGTCGCCCATGAACTTGTCGATGGTCCCCTGATGGTGGTCGATCACCTCGCCCATTTTCCCGAAGCAGCGGTTGAGCAGCTGGAGCATCAGGTCGGCGGGATAGGCCGAGGCGATGGCGCTGAATCCGCGCAGGTCCGCGAGCAGGATGGTGACATCGCGGTGCGAAACATCGTTGT
This sequence comes from Burkholderiales bacterium, assembly GCA_035602335.1. GTDB lineage: Bacteria > Pseudomonadota > Gammaproteobacteria > Burkholderiales > SG8-39 > SCGC-AG-212-J23. The sequence continues at coordinate 11,815 of DATNMK010000063.1, read as the reverse complement.
CCTCTGGCCTGGCGAGGCCGCCGCCGGCCAGGCTCGCAAGGACGCTTTCCAACCGCTTTTCCCCTGCGCCGCGCAGCGGCGCGCCCAGCTCCTCTCTGATGAGGTCCTGGATTCGCCTCAGCGTGTCGCGCACCGGTGATTGCTTCATCGGAGCAGTTTACCCTCGGCCGGGAAAGCCGAGCTGGCGCCAGGCCTCGTACACGACCACCGCCACTGCGTTCGACAGATTCAGGCTGCGATTGTCCGGCCGCATAGGCAGCTTCAGCCGCATGTCGGCAGGGAATTCTTCAGTAATTTTTTCGGGCAATCCTGCCGTTTCAGCGCCGAAGACGAGCACGTCACCCGCCGCGTAGCGCACATCCGCATAAAGTTTTCGCGCTTTTGTAGTGAATGCGAACATGCGTCGCCCGGCGAAGTGAGCACGACACGCGTTCCACTCCTTGTGCAGTTTCACTTGGGCTATTTCATGGTAGTCGAGGCCGGCGCGCTTGAGCTGCCGGTCGCCCATGGAAAAGCCGAGCGGCTCGACCAGGTGCAGCCGCGCGCCGGTGTTCGCCGCAAGCCGGATCACGTTGCCGGCGTTGGGCGGGATCTCCGGCTGCACGAGGACGATCTCAAGCATCGGGCGGGAATGTCCGGGCGACGACCAAGTTGACCACGCGCGCCGCACCGGCGCGCTTAAGCGTCGCGGCGAGCTCATCGAGCGTGGCGCCGGTCGTCATGACATCGTCGACCACGGCTACCGCCGCGCCGTCGAGCGAGCGCTCGCAGCGAAAGGCGCCGCGTACGTTGCGCGCCCGCTCCGCCCACGGCAGATCCGCCTGGGCCTGGGTATTTCTTTCCCGGGTAATCGTGGTGAATTCCAGCCGTACGCCGCGCTGTGCCGCGACATGGCGGGCGATTTCCGCGGCCTGGTTGTAGCCGCGTTCCCGCAGCCGGTCCCTGGAAAGCGGGACGGGAATCACGCAGTGCACAGCCTGCGTAATTCTTTTGACAAGAAGATCGCCCAGAAGCGGCGCGAGGGCGAGCTGGCCGCGAAACTTGAGCGAGTGAACCAGCGCATCGGCCGGAAAGCGGTACGCCAGCGCGGCGACGGTCGCGTCGTAGTGCGGTGCATTGGCGAGACAGCGCCCGCACACCGCGGCTCCGGGCGAGGGCAGCGCGCAGCGCGGGCAAAGCGCGACGGCGAGCCGCGGCAGATCGGCATCGCAGGCCGGGCACAGGATGCCGCGCGCCGTGCCGCGGCAAAGGAAGCAGGTGCCGCCGAAAAACAGATTCGAGAGAAATTCGCGCATGCTATCGTTTCGGGATGTGGACTGTAGCGCAGCTTTCCGCCGATCTGGCGGCGGGCAAGACTATCAGCCGAGAGCTGGTGGAGCAGGCGCTGGCGCGCATCGCCGCGCCCGAGGGCGAGGGCGCGCGCGCCTTCCTCAAGGTGTACGCCGACATGGCGCGCGCAGAGGCCGAATTCTCGGATCGCCTACGCCGCGCCGGCATTCGCCGCTCGCCGGTGGACGGCCTGCCCGTGTCGCTCAAGGACCTGTTCGACGTCGCGGGCGACGTGACGCGCGCCGGCTCGAAGATCCGCGCCGATGCGCCGCCCGCCAGGGTCGATGCGCCGGCCGTGGCGCGGCTGCGCGCCGCGGGCGCGGTGATCCTCGGCCGCACCAACATGGTGGAATTCGCCTTCGGCGGCGTCGGATTGAATCCGCATTTCGGCACTCCAAGGAATCCGTACGACAGAAAAACGGGGCGCGTTCCCGGAGGCTCTTCCTCCGGCGCCGCGGTGGCGCAAGCCGACGGCATGTGCGTGATGGCGCTGGGGTCGGACACGCGCGGCTCGATCCGCCAGCCGGCCGCGCTCTGCGGCGTCGCGGGCTTCAAGCCGACGGCGCGCCGCGTGCCGCGCGAAGGCGCGTTTCCCCTTTCCTTCACGCTCGATTCGGTGGGACCGCTCGCCAACTCGGCGGCCTGCTGCGCGATGTACGACGCGATCCTCGCCGGCGAGCCGCCCACGCCGCTTTTGCAATTGGCTTCCCAGGGGCTTCGACTGCTGTTGCCGCGATCTTCCGCATTGGAAGACCTGGATCCGCAGGTGGCCAAGGCATTCGAGGACGCGTTGGCACGGCTCTCCAAAGCGGGAATGCTGGTGGCTGAAATTCGGGTGCCGGCCTTCGACCGGCAGGCGGAATACTTCAAGGGCGGCGGCCTGGCCGGCGCCGAGGCCTACCATATCCACCGGCCGTACCTCGAGCGGCTTGCCGAGTACGATCCGCGCGTCGGCAAGCGCGTGCTGTTCGGCAAGGACATCACGGGCCCGGACTACGTCCTGATCAACGAGCTGCGCGCTGCATTCATCCGCGAGATCGAGGCGCTTGCCGCGCCCTTCGACGCCATCGTCATGCCGACCGCGCCGTGCGTGGCGCCGACGATCGCCGAGGCCGAGCGCAGCGACGAGGACTACTTCCGCTGGAACTTCCGCATCATGCGCAACACCGGCCTGGTCAATTTCTTCGACGGCTGCGCCGTGACGCTGCCCTGCCATTCGCGCGGCGCCGCGCCGGTCGGGCTGATGGTGTGCGGCACTGCGGGCACCGATCGACGCATTCTCGCGGTCGCGGCAGCCATTGAAAAAACCATCGCGGGGAATTGACCGGGGCCTCGCGCGCCGGCGGTTCGAACGCGCCGCAAAAACCTACGCTGGCGCTTCGCGCTTGGAAGGCGAGGTCGCGGCGCGCATGCTCGACCGGCTCCAATACGTGAAGATCGCTCCGCGGCGCATCCTGGATGCGGGCAGCGGGCCGTCGCGCGACGCCAGAGCGCTTGCGGCGCGCTATGGGCGCGCGCAGGTGATCGCGCTCGATTTTGCGCTGTCAATGCTGCCGCATGCGGGGTTTTTCCGGCGCCTGCTGCGCCGCGCGCCATTGCCGGTGTGCGCCGATCTGACGCGGATTCCTTTCGAGGAAAAAAGCATCGACCTGGTGTGGTCGAACATGGCGCTGCATTGGCTGGACGATCCGCTCGCCGCGTTCCGCGAATGGAAGCGCGTGCTCGCGCCCGAAGGGCTGCTGATGTTCAGCACGCTCGGTCCCGACACGCTGAAGGAGCTGCGCGCGGCGGCCGGCGCCGAGCGCGTGCATGCGTTCATCGACATGCATGACCTCGGCGACATGCTGCTCGCCGCCGGCTTCTCCGCGCCGGTGATGGACATGGAAATGCTGACCTTGACCTATCGCGACGCCGACGCGCTCCTGACCGACCTGCGCGCGAGCGGCCAGACGTCGGCGCGCGACGACCGGCGGCGCGGCCTCGCCGGCAAAGGCTTCGCGCGCCGGATGCGCGCGGCGCTGGAAAAATCGGCCTCGGCGACGTTCGAAGTGGTGTATGGGCATGCCTGGAACGGCGCGCCGCGCGCCGCCCGCGAACCAACGCTGAAAACGATCGGCATTTTCAAGCGCCTTCCTTGAGGCAGGTTCTTGATATGTGGTAATTTACGCGGCTTCGTGAGCACGCCAAGCCCCGAGATTCCCCAGCGCGAGCTAGCGTTCCGGCGGCGGCTTCAGCCTTATCCTCTTGGCGACCTGACGCCGGATGAGGTGTACTTCGGAAAAACCGAAATGAGGCAAGCAGCGTGAGCACGAACCGCGTTGACCACCGCGCCGGGCGCCGCGGCTTGAGAGGGGCCGCACGCGGTACCGTGGACAACCCTTCCAGCAGTTCATCACTTATCGCCCACGAAATTCTGTCCAATCAACCGGGGCCACCGCTATGGTCGTAGCAATCGTATTGATATTATTGATCGTTGGCTCTGTCCTGTTTCACTTCCTGAGCCCGTGGTATTTCACACCGATCGCCTCCAATTGGAGTGCGATGGACGACACGATCAGCATCACGTTCTGGGTCACGGGGTTTGTCTTCGTCGCCATCAATTTGTTTATGGCCTATGCCGTGATCCGCTACCGTTACCGGAAGGGCAAACGGGCGCACTACGAACCCGAGAACAAGAAGCTGGAAGCGTGGCTCACCGGATTGACCACGGTGGGCGTCGCCGCCATGTTGGCCCCCGGCTTGTTTGTATGGGCGAAATTCGTCGACGTCCCGAAAGACGCGGCGGTGTTTGAGGCTGTGGGCCAGCAGTGGAACTGGAGCTTTCGCTTCCCCGGGAAGGACGGCAAGCTAGGTATCGTCGATGTCCGGTATGTCAGCGATAAAAACCCGTTTGGTATGAATCCCGACGATCCCAACGGACAGGACGATGTCCTGGTAGCAAGCCCCGAGCTACATCTCCCCATCGGCAAGCCGGTCAAGGCGCTGCTCCGCTCCATAGACGTCCTGCACGACTTCGCTGTACCACAGTTCCGGGCGAAGATGGATCTGGTGCCGGGCCTGGTCACCTATATCTGGTTCACCCCCACCCGGACCGGGAAATTCGACCTCCTCTGCAACGAATTATGCGGCATCGGGCACTTCGTCATGCGTGGCAAAGTCGTAGTCGAAGAAGAGCGCGAGTTTCAGGCGTGGTTAAGCAGCCATCCGACTTTCGCGCAAACTTCAGCGCAAGCAGCCGGCGATGCTGCAGCAGGCAAGCTGCTCTATGCAGTGTGTGCCGCCTGCCATGGCTTGCAGGCGGAAGGTAACCCTGCGCTGAACGCGCCGAAATTGAGTGGGCAAGGAGACTGGTATCTGAAGCGGCAATTGAAAAATTTCAAGAACGGTGCTCGGGGCACACACGACAAGGATGTGTTCGGTAAAATGATGGCGCCGATGGCGGCGACGCTGGGTGATGACGCCGCCATCGATAACGTCGTCGCTTATATCAGGACGCTGCCGGATAATCCTGCCCCCCCCACGGTGAAGAAGAATGCGACCCATGGTCAAAAGATTTATGTGACCTGCGGGGCCTGTCACGGTGCTGATGGGCGGGGCGTGCAGGCAACGAATGCCCCCCGGCTGGCGGGTATGAGTGACTGGTATCTGGTCACTCAATTGAAAAATTTCAAACAGGGTATTCGCGGCGCCCATCCAAAAGACATGTACGGTCCGCAGATGGCATCTATGGCCGCAATTCTGGCCGATGACCAGGCAACCGATGACCTCGTTGCCTACATCAATACCTTGCGATGACCGGCCCGGTATTCATACACTATAATGATGAGACTCAAGCGAATAGAGCATTAATGAAGAATTGGCGATGAGGAGATTTTGATGAGTTCCGTCGCGCATGACGCAAGCCTTTTTGTCCCACCTGCGGAAGTCGAAGAGGTAGAGCTTTACCATCCGAAAACTTTCGTCGGGAAGTACATCTGGAGCCAGGACGCCAAAATCATCGCCATCCAGTACGCGATCACCGCGATCGGGATAGGGTTGGTGGCGTTGGTGTTGTCGTGGGTGATGAGGCTGCAACTGGGGTTCCCGAACAGCTTCTCCTTTATCAACCCGAGCAACTACCTTCAGTTTGTCAGCATGCACGGCATGATCATGGTCATCTACCTGCTCACCGCGCTGTTCCTGGGGGGGTTTGGCAACTACCTCATCCCGCTGATGGTCGGCGCCCGCGATATGGTTTTCCCCTACGTCAACATGGTGAGTTACTGGGTCTATCTGTTCGCCGTGCTGCTACTGACCGCGAGCTTCTTCGTGACCGGCGGGCCCACGGGCGCCGGCTGGACCCTGTACCCGCCCCAGGCGATTTCCCAGGGCACTCCGGGGGCGAGTTGGGGAATTATTTTGATGCTCGTTTCCCTGGCTTTCTTCATCATTGGATTCACCATGGGCGGTTTGAACTACGTGGTGACGGTGTTGCAGGCGCGCACGCGAGGGATGACGCTGATGCGGCTGCCCTTGACGGTATGGGGCATTTTCATGGCCACCGTGCTGGCGCTGTTGGCCTTTCCCGCCTTGTTCGTCAGCGCCATCATGATGATTTTGGACCTGACACTGGGCACGAGTTTCTTTATGCCCGCCCTCGTCTCGATGGGACAGCAGAGTGGCCACGCGGGAGGCAACCCGCTGTTGTTTCAACACCTGTTCTGGTTCTTCGGTCATCCCGAGGTCTACATCGTCGCCCTGCCGGCCTTCGGCATCGTCTCCGACTTGCTCAGCGTGCATGCAAGAAAAAACATCTTCGGCTATCGGATGATGGTGTGGGCGATTGTGGCCATCGGCGCGCTCAGTTTCCTGGTGTGGGCGCACCACATGTACGTCAGCGGCATGAACCCGTACTTCGGCTTCTTTTTCGCCACCACCACGCTGATCATCGCCGTTCCCACGGCCATCAAGGTCTACAACTGGGTCCTGACGCTGTGGCGCGGTAACATCCACCTCACCGTCCCGATGCTGTTTGCCATCGGGTTCATCTTCACGTTTATCAACGGCGGGCTGACGGGGCTATTCCTCGGCAACGCGACCGTGAGCGTTCCGCTTTCGGACACCATGTTCGTCGTCGCGCATTTCCATATGGTGATGGCCGTGGCGCCGATCCTGGTTGTGTTCGGGGCGATCTACCACTGGTACCCCAAGATCACCGGCCGAATGCTGAACGATACCTTGGGGAAGTTTCACTTCTGGGTCACCTTCGTCGGCACCTATTTCATCTACTATCCCATGCATTACCTGGGAATGATGGGCGTGCCGCGCCGGTATTATGCAATTGGAGGGACGGACTTCATCCCCGCATCGGCCCACTTCGTGAACGAGTGGATCACCATCGCGGCCTTGATCGTGGGCGCCGTCCAGTTGGTGTTCCTGTACAACCTCGTATGGAGCTATTTCAAAGGCAAGCCGTCGGGCAGCAACCCTTGGAATGCCACCACATTGGAGTGGCAAACCCCTCACACCCCGCCGAGGCATGGCAACTTTGGCCCGACGCTGCCGCTGGTCTACCGCTGGGCTTACGATTACAGCGTGCCGGGCGTCGACCAGGACTTCATACCGCAGAACGTCCCGCCGCGAGAGGTCACCCGTACTAGCAATAAGACGTAGGCGGCCAGGAATCCAACGACGTGAGTAGGTTCCATCAGCTGATGGTCAGGCCTTGGGTGCCCGCTGAGGGTATCGTCGAAGATCTTGGCGATAGAGACACATCTTCTCGGGCTGCGAGGAAACTCGCTCTGAGGGTGTTTCTTGCGGTGGTCGCGGTCCTGTTCACGCTTTTGGTTATCGCCTATGCAGGCCGGATGGCGTATGAGGACTGGCGTCCCGCGCCTCAGCTAAAGCTGTTATGGGCGAATACGTTTGTGCTGATATTGAGTAGTGTCGCCTTGCAGTGGGCGCAGTATTCAGTGCGTCGTGGGCAGATGGACGCCATGCGAGTCGGTCTGCTTGCTGCCGGCGCCTTCACCGTTGTTTTTCTGTTCGGGCAGGTCTTGGCCTGGCGGCAGCTGGGCGCGATGGTTTATTTCGAAATGACGAACCCCGCAATCGCGTTTTTTTATCTGATCACAGGTTTGCATGGGCTGCATCTGTTGGGCGGTCTGGTGGCTTGGGGCAGGACCGTCGCCAAAGTGTGGGGCGATTTTGACGTTGCGAAAATCAGGCACAGCGTCGAGCTGTGTACTCTTTACTGGCACTTCCTGCTTGGGGTTTGGGTGGTCCTTTTTGGTCTGCTGTTTTCAGGGAATAATTTGGACATTTTGTTGAAGCTCTGTGGCATTAGGTAAACAGGCCCAAAGCACATGACACAAGCCATTCCGACAAATACCGTAGAGCCCCCTGCGCTGCCTGAAGGCTTGCAAGGCATCGTCGCCGACTGGTCCTCGGACCAGCGGGCGTTTAAGAACGTCCCCTGGGGCAAGGCCATGATGTGGATCTTCCTCCTCAGCGATACCTTCATCTTCAGCAGTTTTTTGATCTCGTACATGACAGTGCGAATGTCCACCACGGACCCTTGGCCCAACCCCAGTGAGGTCTTCGCTTTGACGCTCTGGGGCAAGAAAATCCCGCTCATCCTGATCGCCATCATGACCTTCATCCTGATCAGCAGCAGCGGGACGATGGCCATGGCCGTCAACTTCGGCTATCGAAAAGATCGTGTCAAAACCTTTGTCTTGTTGCTGATCACCGCGGCATTGGGGGCCACATTTGTCGGCATGCAGGCGTTTGAGTGGACCAAGCTGATCGTCGATGAGGGGATACGTCCCTGGGGCAACCCCTTGGGCGCGGCGCAGTTTGGCGCGGCCTTTTTCATGATCACGGGTTTCCACGGCACTCACGTGTCGATCGGCGTGATTTTCCTGATCATCGTGGCCATAAAGGTCATACGGGGAGATCTGGATCACGAGAGGCCGGGCTTTTTGACCGGCAGGAAGGGAAAATACGAGATCGTCGAAATCATGGGCCTGTATTGGCACTTCGTCGATCTGGTGTGGGTATTCATCTTCGCAGTTTTCTATCTTTGGTGAGGGAAATAAATGGTGGCGCACGTAGAGGGGCAGCAACATCCGATCGGCATCTATCTCAAGATCTGGGCATTGCTGTTTGTTCTCAGCACGGCGTCTTATCTTGTTGACTACTTCCACTTTCAGGGTTACCTCAGGTGGTTTCTGATCATCACCTTCATGTTGATGAAAGCGGGACTGATCGTGGCCGTCTTCATGCACATGCTCTGGGAGCGGCTGGCCATGATGTATGCGATTCTGGTCCCGACGCTGTTGCTGATGGTACTTTTGGGCATTGGAGCACTTGAAGCGGACTACACTTTTTTCACTCGCGGTGTCTTTTTCCTGAAGGGATTGTTGTAGCGCAACGAGATTGAATTGCGGCGAGCCCATCTGTTGTCGGGCTCCGTTCCTTACTACAAAAACTGCCAATGACCCCCAAAAGCTATGCGATGAACGTTTCGATCATTCTTGGGATCAGCGTGGTGTTGATGCTGTTTATATTCGCTCTGGTGGCCCATCACCGCGGTATCTCCGACCGGGTCCGACAGGACCGCAGCGAGCTGCTGGGCGCCGGTTCGAGTGTGGCCGAGCCGATCAAACCCGCTGGCCAGGTCAGCGTCCCTTCGGCGGAAACTCAGCAGGAGCCTGTGAAAAAAGCGGTGGCCGCGCCGCCGCCCAGCCGCCGCTAGAGCAACGCCGGGGGTCAGGGCCTCACTTGCGGACCTCGAAGGTGACGGGTAAAACAAGGCCGTCGCGGAATTCCAGGTTGATGACAACCGGGTCGCCGGCGCGCAGTGTCCGTTTTGGGTTCATCAGCATCAAATGATAACTTCCCGGCGCAAAGATCAAACTCGCGTTGGCTGCAAGCTCGATCTGCGACGCGTGCACCATACCCGCGATGCCGTCCTTGACGATGGTGCGGTGAATCATCACGCTCTCGAACCCGGAACTGCGTGCGGCCACGAGTACTTGTGGCCGTGATGTGTTGTTTCGCAACTCCATGTATCCCGCCATCATGGTCATGCCGGGCGGCGTTTCACGGACCCAGGCATCGCGTACGGAAACGCCCGCCTCTTCACTCGCAGCGGGGACGGGGGTGAGCGCCAATATCAGGCAGACGAAAACTGGATTTCGCCATCTCATGTCGCATTGCCTGCTTCAAGCTCGCGCACCACTTTGAAACGCTTACCAATCGCCTCCGCATCATGGGGCGGCGTGAACACGGCATGATATCGGGCTTGCGGATCCACCAGAAATACCGCCGCAGTGTGATAGACGGGGTAGTTTTCCATACCCGGTGTGATCGCAACCTGATACGCGGCGCCGAGTTGACCAGCCAGGTTACCGATCTGCGCGTTGTCTCCCGTCACGCCGAGAAAGGTCGTATCAAAATATTCCACGTATTGCCTGAGCTTGCCAGCGGTATCGCGATTTGGATCTACCGAGACAAAGACGAATTGGATATCTTCGGCGCCGACCGTATTCTTGGCGATGTTGTCACGCACGCGGGCCAGCACCGCCAGGGTCGTCGGACAGACGTCCGGGCAATGGGTGAAGCCGAAAAAGAGAAAGGACCATTTACCCTTCAAGCTTGCAAGATCAAATACCCGATTCTTATGATCGGTGAGCGCAAAGGCCGCAAGTGGCTTTGGATCAGGAAACAATGTGACCACCTGATCGGGCAGCAACATGGCCCGCGAATCGTGTTCCCGATATACGTCAGCGAGCCATACTCCGGCAAGTATCGCGGCCAGCGCGACGCTTGTTATCATGATGCTGAATTTGAGAGACGTTTTGTTCATGACTGCTCAATGAGGAAATCCTGAGTCCGCCGCCGACTACTTCGTGACGCGGTCGAAGTAACCGGTAGAACCCGAACAACACCAAAAGTTCCCAATGGTCCAGTCAGCCTGCCTCGCGTTTGTGCCGCTGCCACAAACAGCCAAGCCACACCGCACCGGCTGCACTGCCCAACACAACCAGACCTTTACCCGCTGCAAGCTGACTTTCGAGCGAGTACGCGTTGCAAAGCCGAAGGTCGGTGGTCGCGAAGTACAAGCCGAGCCACACCATCATGGGCAGCGTGTACCCAAGAAAGAACACCTGCACGAGCATGGGTGCCCGCTGCATTGAGTGCCGCAGTGCGGCGCCGCAAAGCCAGAGCGTGATGATCTTCGCCATGTCGGTTCCGAGCATGACCACCGCACGATCAACCGTAGACGGGATCATCCAGTACCCGGCGATCAACGTGGTCACGATGAATCCCGTTAATCCGAAACGGTTGAACCGTTCAAGCAACGCTGGAGGTTGCCGGGCCCACCAGTGCCCGGCCACAAGCCAGCCACCAAGCACCAAGAGCGGCATCTGCACCAGCATGTACCACACCATGCTTTGCTCAATGAGTGGCCGCAAGGGCGGCAAGGAGAGTGCTGCTCCGCCCACCATCACTACTGCCGACAGCCACCGTCGAAGTTGGGGCACGCGCAGCTCAGTCAGCCACTATCTGGACAAAGCAAGTTCAAGTGCGGCGCCAGGCTCAGTGTAGTCGACGATGCGGACCAGCCGCGCCTCGCGGTCAGTGATGTGCAGCGCAGCGTTGTGTTCGAACTCGCCCAGCGGAGCCGGCACGACCATTATCCCGAAGGTGTCGAGCAGCCGACGACGATCCTGCGTTTGGTCCAGGCTGACAATCTGCCAAGCGTCGGGGTGCATACGCATGCGCAAGGCATAGTCGCGCAGCGACGCCGGCCTGTCGTTAGCGGGATCGAAGCTGATTGAGAGCAGCCCTACCCGACCTTCCAGACCGCGGGCGACGATCTCGCTCTGCAGTTGCTGGTAGATGGTTCCAAGGGAAGAGCAGACGGTCTGGCATCGCGTGTAAACGAAGTCCACGATCCAGACGCGGTTCTCGTGAGTGAGCAAATTGCGCAAGGACTGCTTCCGGCCCGAGGCGTCGAAGACCGTGAAGTCCGGAATCGAGACGGGCTGCCGTGCAACTTCACTTCGCCGCAGGTTCTCCGTGGTGAAGGCTCGTCCGCGATCGGTGGCGCTGTAGACAAAGCCGAAGCCCACGACCAGCGCGATCAGGCATGCCGCAAACGTCGGCAGCAGGCCCGCGGCCGGATCGGTGGGATCAATAGATGGATTTAAGCTCTTGTCCACCCTTGAATGGCGTGGTGCGATCTTTAGTCGCTTCACGCAGTGTCTTCACGGTTTCAGTCTTCACTTCCAGTGCCTGGTTGCCCCAATCGGATCGGATGTAGCTGAGGACAGCAGCCAGTTCGTCGTCACTCAGGGTATTGAATGCTGGCATGGCACCGCTGTACTTGTTGCCCTTGACCTCGATTTCGCCATTGATTCCGTGCAGCAGGACGTTGACAAGCACTTTCTCATCGCCGATGACCCATTCAGCGCCGGCCAGTGGCGGGAAAACACCC
>DATNMK010000062.1:0-13939 GCA_035602335.1 Burkholderiales bacterium | reverse complement strand
CGCGCGCAAGCCGCGCCGCCTCGGTCTCGACATGGGCACGCACGTCGGCGGCGTGTTTCGCCGCGTGCTCCGCCGCCGCCTGCTGCTTCGCCGCCTCGAGCGCCTGGGCCTCGGCCTTCGCGCGCTCGCGCGCCTTCTGCTCGGCCGCGAGCTCGAGCGCGCGGCGCTCTTCGGCGAGCGCGGTTGCGCGCTTTTCCGCTTCGATGCGGCCGTTCGCCTCTCCCAGCGCGCGCGCTTCCGCCGCCTGGCGCTCCTTCGCCACCTCGATGGCGGCCGCCTCGGCATCGGCACGCGCCTGCGCGCGCCGCGCGGCATGGCTGTCCTGCCCTTCGCGCTCGCGCACCGCGGTCATGGCATTGCGCTCGGCGGCGATCCTTTCCTCGGCCGCGATGCGCGCCTGCTCCTCGGCGTCGGCCCGCGCCCGGGCGAGCTGGGCGGCATCCGTCTCCAGCTGGCGGCGCTCTTCGGCCTGCTTCTCGGCCTGCTTCTCGGCCTTGCGCCGCGCTTGCTGCTGCTCGAGGTGCGCGCGCTCGATGTCGCCGCGCTCCTTGGCGAGGCGCCCGGCTTCGGCTTCCGCCGCGACGCGCGCTTCCCCCTCGCGCTTGAGCCTGTCCTCCCCGGCCTTGCGCTCGCGCACCGCCTCGAGCGCCCGCTGCTCGGCCTGCAGCCGCTCGCGCGCCGCGCGCCGCGCCAGGTCTTCGGACGCCGCGCGCTCGCGCATCGCCGCGGCCGCCTGAACCTCAGACTCGGCACGTTCGCGCGCGAGCTGCGCGGCTTCCTCCTCCTTCTGGCGGCGGCCCTCGGCGAGCGCCGCGGCCTTCTTCTCCGCCTCCTCGCGCGCTTTCGCCTCGGCAGCCGCCTGCGCCTCGGCGCGCTGGCGCTCGGCGATGACGCGCGCCGCCTTCGCCTCGGCCTCGGCGCGCGCGTTGGCGATGCGCCGCAGCTCGACTTCCGCCGCCTGGCGCTCGCGCGCCATGTCCAGCCCGCGCTTTTCCTCGCCGAGCTTTGCCTGCACGGCCTGGCCGGCGCTGCGTTCGGTCTCGATGCGGTCGCGCGCCGACGTATGGCGCTCGCGCTCCGCGTTCTTCAGCTTGTCGAAGAGTTTGCTCATTTGTTGCTCTTTGCCCTCGCCCTTTCCGCGGCTGCGGCACCGCGCGCCGGCGAGAAGTCCAGGTTGATCAGGTCGCCCAGTGAATCGGAGTAAGTCTCCCGCACTTTGGTCATCACGGGCAGCGCCTTCTTGAAAGCCTCGATCAGCGTCGGGTCGAATTTCTTGCCGCTGTTCGAGATGATATCCGCAGCCGCCTTCTCGATCGGCATTGCATCGCGGTAGAACTGGGTGGTGGTCATCGACTCGAAGGTGTCGACGATCGCCATCACCCGACCGCCCCAGGGGATGGCGTTGCCCCGCAGGCGATCCGGATAGCCCGAGCCGTCCCAATGCTCGTGGTGCGTGAGCGCGAGCTGGCGCGCGAGCTGCAGCAGTGGGTCGTCGTGCTCGCCGATGATGTCGGCGCCGAGCTTGGGGTGGCGCTTCATTTGCACCCAGTCCGGGACGCTGAGCCGCTCGCGCTTGCGCAGGATCTCCGAAGGCACGCCGAGCTTGCCGATGTCGTGTAGCGGCGCCGCCTTCATCATCATGTCGCAGACCCCCTGCTTCGCCCCCGCCGCCTGCGAGATCAGCTTGGCATACTGCGAAAGGCGCATTACGCGATTGCCCACCGCGGAGCTTTCGTGGAGCTCCATCGCGCGCGCCAGGCGCCGGATGAGCTCGGTGCGCGTCTTGTCGAGCTGCACGGTGCGCTCGTGCACCGCGCGCTCGAGCACCTGGCGCTGATTGCTGAGCCCCAGATGCAGGCCGATGCGCATCTTCAGCACCGCGGCATTGGCCGGCTTGAGAACGTAATCCACTGCGCCGATGTCCAGCCCTTCGAGCTGGGCGTCCTCTTCGGTTTTGCTGGTGAGGAAGATGACCGGGATGTCGGAGGTGTTGCCTTCCGACTTCAGCACGCGGCACACATCGAATCCCGTAGCGCCGGGCATCTCGACATCGAGCAGGATCAGGTCCGGCCGCGGCGTGCCGGCCGCGAGCTCGAGCGCAGTTCCCGCGTCCTCGGCAGTGAGCACCTGGTAGTCGTCCGCAAGCATTTTCGCAGTCAAGGCGAGTAGATCGCTCGCATCGTCGACGACAAGAATGACCGGGCGCTCGGCGCTCACTCTGGGGGGCTGTATCCGGCCGCGGCGAGCCGCGCGCGCGCCTGCGGCGCGCTGAGGTGCGCAATGAAGGCGTCGACTGCAGGTTTTTTTTGGCTATTGAGAACCGGAGCAGCGACGTAGACGGTGTACTTCTGCAGCTCGGGCGGCAGCGGGCCGACCAGGCGCACGCCCTTCACCGGCAGGATCTCGCTGATCTGGTGAATGCCGAGCTCGATCTCGCCGCGCCCGACCGGCTCGGTGACATGACCGCCTTGGCCCAATGTGCTCTTGCCCCGCATTTCAGCAGTAATTCCTAATCTTTCAAAAACCTCGGCTACATGCTTGCCGCTGGTCCCGGTCTTCGGGTCGATATAGACGACCGACTTTGCCGCGAGCAGCGTGCGCTTGAAGGCTTCCGGCGTGGAGATGTCGGGCAGCGGCGCATTCTCGTTCACCGCGACGCCGATGCCGACGCGCGCGATCGGCCTGCCGCTGCCTGCCGCGACCTTGCCGTCCTTCTCCAGCTGCGGCAGCACTTCGCCGGTCACGATCACCATGTCCGCCGCATGGCCGGCGGCGAGCGATTGCACCAGTTTTCCCATCGGCTGGTACTCGAGCTTCACCGTATGCCCCGGGAAGCTCGAGGCGAGGGGCTCCACGAAAGCCCTCGCAGCACCGCCTGACAGCACGCGAATTTCTTCAGAAAAAACTTGACTCGTGAAAAGCAAAAGGCAAATCCCCAGCAACCTTGTCATGTTTTCCTCGCATGCCCTCTCAGCAGTGGCCCGGCGGCAGCGTGACCACCGACAGCCAGAACGCATCGATCGACTTCACCACCACGATGAACTTCTCGAGGTCGACCGGCTTGGTGACGTAGCAGTTGGCGTGCAGGCCGTAGGTCTTGAGCACGTCCTCCTCGGCTTTCGAGGTGGTGAGCACCACGACCGGAATGCATTTCAGCTGCGGGTCGCTCTTGATCTCCTCGAGCACTTCGCGCCCGTCCTTCTTCGGCAGGTTGAGGTCGAGCAGGATGATGTCGGGACGCACCGCGCCGGAGAACTTGCCCTCGCGGCGCAGGAACTGCATTGCTTCCACGCCGTCCTTCACCCAGTGCATGTTGCTGTAGACCTTGCCCTCCTTGAGCGCCTCCCGCGTCAGGCGCTCGTCACCGGGGTTGTCCTCGACCAGCAGGATCTCGACCGGCCGGCTACCCTTGGTTGCGTCATCCATTCGCGGCTTCCCTCTCTTTTGGCATGGTGAAATGAAACGTGGTGCCGGCGCCGGGCTGGGACTGCACCCAGATGCGGCCGCCATGGCGCTCGACCACCTTCTTGACGATCGCCAGGCCGATCCCCGTTCCCGGGTACTCGCCCTTGTTGTGCAGGCGCTGGAACACCATGAAGATGCGCTCGAAGTACTGCGGCTCGATGCCGATGCCGTTGTCGCGCACCGTGAATTCCCACTCCTGTTCGCGCTCGGCGGCGCCGACGTGCACGGCGGGCGCCTTGTCCGGGGCGCGGAACTTTAGCGCGTTGCCGATCAGGTTCTGGAACAGCTGCGCGAGCTGCACTTCGTCGCAGTGGATCGTCGGCAGCTTGTCCTGCGTCACCGCGGCGCCGGAGTCCTGGATCGCGGCGCGCAGGTTGGTGAGCGCGCGCTTGAGGGGTGACTCGGCGTCGACCGGCTTGAAGTTCTTGTCGCGGGTGCCCACGCGCGAGTAGGCAAGCAGGTCCTCGATCAGCTGCTTCATGCGCGTCGCGCCGTCGATGATGAACGCGGTGAACTCCTTCGCGTCGCCGTCGAGCTTGTCGCCGTAGCGGCGCATCAGCAGCTGGGTGTAGCTCGACACCATGCGCAGCGGCTCCTGCAGGTCGTGCGAGGCGACGTAGGCGAACTGCTCGAGCTCGGCGTTGGAGCGCTTCAGCTCCTCGTGCGCTTCGCGCAGCGCCGCCTCGGCGTGCTTGCGCGCCGTGATGTCGTCGAACAGCGCGACCTCGTACTGCGGATGACCGTGCGCGTCGCGGGCCACGGCCACCGCGAGGTCGACCCACACGATCGAGCCGCCGTTCTTGATGTAGCGCTTTTCGAAGCGCACCGAGTCGAGCTCGCCGTCGTGCACGCGCACGCGCTGCGCGTCGGTGAGGTCGCGGTCCTCCGGATGCGAGACCTCCTTCACCGAGCGGCCGATCAGCTCCTTCTCGGAGTAGCCGAGGATGTCGCACAGGCTGCGGTTCACTTTCATGAAGCGGCCGGTGAGGTCGACGTGCGCGATGCCGGTGGCGGCGAGCTCGAAAGTCTGGCGATAGCGCGCCTCGCTGTCGCGCAGCGCGAGCTCGGCATTGCGCTGCTTGGTGATGTCGCCGATGGTGGAGACGACGCCGTACCAGTCGGTTTCGCCCGGGCGCCTGAGGAACCCGGTGTTCACCGACACCCAGGTCATCGAGCCGTCAGGGCGGTAGATGCCGACGATCTGCCCGGTCAGCGGCTTGCCGCTTTTGACGGTGAGGCGCGTCGGCCGCTCGTCGGGCAGGACCGGGGAGCCGTCGGCGTGCACGCACGGCAGCAGCGACGTGAAGCCCGCGGCGCCGATGATGTCGGCGAGCGGCAGACCGATGATGCGCTCGGCGGCGAGGTTGCCGGCGACGACGTTGAGGTGGCGGTCGTAGGCCAGGATGCCCTCGTTAGCAGAATCCACCACCGCGCGGAAGCGCTCTTCGCTTTCGCGCAGCGCCGCCTCGGCCTGCTTGCGCTGGGTGATTTCGTCGAAAAACGCGATCTCGTATTGCGGCTTGCCCGCGGCGTCGCGCTCGACCACCATCGTGAACGCCACCCACACGACCGAGCGGTCCCTGCGCAGATAGCGCTTTTCCACGCGCACCGAATCGATCTCCCCCGCATAGAGGCGGGGGCGCTGCGCATTGATGACATCGAGGTCGTCCGGATGCGAGATCTGCCTGCCCGTGAGGCGCAGGAGCTCGTCCTCGGGGTAGCCGAGGATTTCGCACAAGCGCCGGTTCACCCGCAGAAAGCGCCGGTCCATGCCGATGTGCGCGACCCCCGACCCTGCCAGCTCGAACGTGCGCCGGTAGCGCCACTCGCTCTCGCGCAGCGCCGATTCGGCCTGCTTGCGAGCCGTGATGTCGACGATCGCGCCGAGCAGGCCTGCGACCTCGCCGCTGCCGTTGGTGAAGGTCGCCTTGTAGTAGATCGTGTCGCGCACCCGGCCGTCGCGCGTGGTGACGGCCGCCTCGTAGCTCTGGCCGCCGGGCTTGCGCCACAGCTGGCGGTCCATCTCCATATGCTTTTCCGCGATCGAAGGACTTTGCGGGTAGAGGTCCTTCACCTCCTTGCCGAGGAAGCTCGCGCGCGACACGCCGAAGAATTCTTCCCAGGCCTTGTTGACGGCCAGATACTTGCCGTCGCGGCTCTTGAAGAACATCGGCACCGGCAGCGCCTCGATCAGGTGCAGAGCGGCGTCGAGCGGTGCGGGGCTGCTGGCTTTGGCCCTTTTGATCCCCGCTTCGGCCCCCTTGGCCTTCTCGGCTTGTCG
This sequence comes from Burkholderiales bacterium, assembly GCA_035602335.1. Classification (GTDB taxonomy): domain Bacteria; phylum Pseudomonadota; class Gammaproteobacteria; order Burkholderiales; family SG8-39; genus SCGC-AG-212-J23. The sequence goes on along the minus strand of DATNMK010000062.1, from coordinate 8,193 downwards.
TGTTTTGGGCATAGCCCTCCCTGGCGCGATTCTAATCCTCGCGCCGGTTTCCCGCCGGGCCGCTCAGTGTAAAAAATTCATTGTGTACAGGCCTTTGGCGGCGGCTTTGAAAGCAGCTAGGGGGATTAGGGCGTCCAGCGTCGGGGTGGCCACGCCGCCCGCCCTGCCGAAGGCGAGCGGCGCCATCAGCTGGGCCTCGATTTCCATCGGCCGGCCCTTCTCGTAGTCCTGCAGCATGGACGGCTTGTGGGCGATCATCCCCGAGGACTGGCCGCCGCCGGGCCGCTCCACAGCTCCCTCGGCGGGAACGCCGTGCGCCTGCATGATCGAGCGCGCCTCCTCGCGCATGCGGGCGAGCAGCTTGGAAAGCGCGGGGTCGCTGCGCACCGTGCCGACGTTGCTTTCGCTCAGCAGGCACAGCGTCGAGTTGCCGAGGTTCTGCGTAAGCTTGCTCCACACCGACTGCCGGATGTCCGGGGCCGGCGGGGACGATATGCCAGACTTTTCCAAGGTCGTTCTTAGCTGGCCTATTCGTTCAGTAGAAGAATCGTTGGGCTCGCCCACCACCAGCATGTTGCTCCCGGGCACGAAATTGCGGATCACGCCGGGCTCGACCACCTCGTTCGCCGAATAGACCACCGCGCCGATGATGCGCTCGGGCGCTATCGCACCTTTGAGCTTTCCACCGGGGTCGAGAGACGAGAGATCGGGCGGCTTCGGCCGTCGCGCTGCCAGTCCGACCGCGTACCACCAGGGGATGCCGTTCTGGGCGAACACGACCGAGGTTTCGGCGCCTAGGAGAGGCGCCGCCTGCTCAGCAAACGTGCCGAGCATGTTGGCCTTCAGCGTGACGATGACGCAGTCCTGCGGCCCGAGCTCGGCCGCGCGCTCGCTTGCGCGGACACGCCCGAGGATGGTCTCGTCGCCGTGAAGCAGTTTTAATCCACTTCTTTGAACAGCCTGGAGATGAGGGCCCCGAGCGACCACCGATACGTCGTTTCCCGAGGCCGCGAGCTTGGCAGCGATGTGGCCGCCGACCGCTCCGGCGCCGAATACGCAAATCTTCATACCGCCTAAGTCAACATAATTTTGAACAGCATGATTCTAAAGGTTTTCTCAGCTTGCCAATCCGGGCGGTCACTCGTCTTGCTAACAGCACGCTCTAGCGCCGATTATCGGGCGGCGTTACGCTACTCGAAAGGGGAGGGACCAATGGTGACGCATGCGATCGTTGCGGTGCACTCAACCACTTCAAGCACGCCGGCTGACCGATGAAAAAAACCATCCTGAGTGTAGCTATTCTCTCCTCGCTCGCCGCATGTGCGAGCGTTGACGACAAAGATTGGAAGCCACAAGTTAGGGATGACAATGAGTATGTGACCGGCAGCAATCTACCCAGACGCAAGACATCAATGCCCAGCGAAGTAAGTACCATGTCGGACCAGGGGGCGGAGGAACTGCGGCGAGTCAGACCGGGCCCCATCCCGACGGGCAGCGCGCGTTGAGGTAGTTCGGCCGGGCAGCGCCCTCCAACAAGAAGTAGCTCCATTGCGGCGCTCACTGCCGACCGAATCATAGTGAGGCTAACGGAGGAATTTCTTTCAATGCTCGGCGTTACAAGCGCAGCAGAGCATCTTCTTCTTTCGTACAACCAGGAACAACACTTTGGAAAAAGCCGCGGACCACTTCTGGACATGCTCGGAGGTGTTTGGACGAGATTAGGTCTTCATGCCGCTAAAATACACGGGTCATGCGGATCTGCCGCTTCAATGACAATCGCGTCGGCATCGTCTTCAACGACGGCATCCGCGATGTGACGGCGGTTCTCGACAGCCTGCCCGCGGTCATCTATCCGCTACCGAGGCACGACCCGTTCATCGCGGCGCTGCGCGATCTGCTGCCGGAGCTCCTCGCCGCCGCGCGGCGCGCGAGCCCGATTGCCGCCGACAGCGTGAAGCTGCTCAGCCCGGTCGCCAACCCCGGCAAGATCATCGCGGCGCCGGTGAATTACAAGAAGCACCTCGAGGAGGCGCTCGCCAACAAGGGCATCCACCACGGCAATCTGGTAAGCGAGATTCACAAGGCGGGGATGTTCCTCAAGGCGCCGAGCTCGCTCGTCGGGCCCGGCGAAGGCGTGAAGCTCATCCACCTCGACCGCAGGAACGACCACGAGGTCGAGCTCGCCGTGGTGATCGGCAAGAAAGCGCGCAACATTACCGCCGCCGACGCGATGGGCTGCGTGGCGGGCTATTGCATCGGGCTCGACATGACGATCCGCGGGCCCGAGGAGCGCAGCCTGCGCAAATCGCCAGATTCATACAGCGTGCTGGGGCCCTGGCTGGTCACGGCGGACGAAATCCCGGATCCGGGACAGCTTGCGCTGTCGATCAAGGTGAACGGGGAGACCCGGCAGGACGCTCACACGAGCGACCTGATCCTCAAAGTGCCCGAGCTCATCGCCTGGGGGTCGTCGTTCTACACGCTGTACCCGGGGGACGTGCTGCTGACCGGCACGCCGCAAGGCGTCGGGCCGGTCCGGCCGGGCGACGTGATGGTCGCATCGATCGAGCGCATCGGCTCGATGCGAGTCGAGGTCGGGGCCGCTTAGCCGCGGCCCCACCCCATGACATGAACAAAATTCTGCCGACCACGGTCGTGGGCAGCTATCCACAGCCCGGGTGGCTGATCGACCGCGAGAAACTCGGCTCGAAGGTGCCGCGGGTGCGCGCCCCGGAGATCTGGAGGATCGAAGCGGCCTTCCTGGAGGAAGCACAGGACGACGCCACGCTGCTTGCAATTCGCGACATGGAACGCGCGGGAATCGACATCATCAGCGACGGCGAGATGCGCCGCGAAAGCTATTCGAACCGCTTCGCGACGTCCCTCGACGGCGTCGACATCATGAACCCGGGCACGACAATCAACCGCAGCGGAGCGCGCGCGACGGTGCCGCGAGTCACCGGTCGCATCGTGCGCAGCCGGGCGATCGAAGTGCGCGACGTGCAATTCCTTCGCCGCAATACCGGGCGCATGATCAAGATCACGCTGCCCGGCCCCTTCACCCTGGCGCAGCAGGCGCAGGACGACTACTACCAGGACGAAGAGGCCCTTGCCCTCGCCTATGCCGACGCGGTGAACGCCGAAGCGCGCGAGCTCAAGGCCGCCGGCGCCGACGTGATCCAGCTCGACGAGCCCTGGCTCCAGGCGCGGCCCGAGCGCGCCGCGCGCTACGGCGTGAAAGCGATCAACCGTGCGCTCGCCGGTATCCCGGGCCCCACCATCGTGCACCTGTGCTTCGGCTACGCCGCGGCGGTGCACGACAAGCCGAGCGGCTACTCATTCCTGCCGCAGCTCGCCGATACGTGCGCAGCGCAGATTTCCATCGAGGCGGCGCAGCCGCGGCTCGACCTGGGCGTGCTGAAAGAGCTCGCGCCGAAGACCGTCGTCCTCGGCGTCATCGATCTGGGCACCGAGAAAGTCGAAACCGCCGACGAAGTGGCGCGCCGCATCCGCGCGGCGCTCAAGCACATCCCCGTCGAGCGCCTGGTGCCAGCGCCCGACTGCGGCATGAAATACCTGTCGCGCGAGGCCGCGTTCGGCAAGTTGAAAGCCCTCGCCGAAGGCGCCGCCATCGTGCGCGCAGAATTGCGCTAGGTTATTTCTTTTCTTCCGGAGGTTTCTGACGGTAAGCTGACGCGGCGCGATTTCGATATAGTCAGAACGATGGACCAGCGGGTTTTCGCGCTCACGCAGAAGGGAAGCGCAGAGCTTCTCGCGGCGGACACTTCGCTCTCTGCAGCCGAGCTCAAGCTTCTCGTCCTGATCGACGGCCGCGCGAGCGTCGCGCAGATCATCCCAGCGGCAAGCTCGCTGACGCCCGCGGCGGTGGTCGCAACGCTGCAGAAGCTCGCCATCAACGGCTACATCGCTTCTGCGGCCGACATCACCATCGACGCGATCGACACCGGCGATTTCTTCACCAAGGCGCTGCCCGCGCCCGCCGCGGGCAGCGCCTCGCCGCAGGCCGCTTCCGAGTCGGATGCCGGCCTGTCGTCGCTGCAGAGAAACGGCTACTACGTGCGCATCGCGCGCCGCGCGGCCACCGCGCGCGCTCTTGCCGCGGGCGAGAAGATCCACGTGGTGGTGGTCGAAGACGATGCCCAGCTCGGCAAGCTGCTGCGCATGATGCTGTCGATGGAAGGGCTCGTGCCGCGCATCGCGTCGAACCGCGACGAAATCCTCGCCGCATTGCGCCAGGCGCCGAAGCCGGATCTGGTGCTGCTCGATGTCATGCTGCCCGACGTCGACGGCTTCGAGGTGCTGGCGCGCATCCGCCAGCACGACGCTCTCAAGAGCGTGCTGATCATCATGCTCACGGCCATGACGACGCGCGAAGCCGTCCTCAAGGGGCTGATCCTCGGCGCGGACGGCTACATCACCAAGCCCTTCGACCTGGAGGTGCTGCTCAAGGCGGTGAAGACGGTGCTCGGACTCACAAGGTGAGCTATTTCAGGGGCTGCCCCGCTTCATCGACGGGGATGGTCGCGCTGGGGCCGACGCCCATGATCTGCAGCACGACTTCCTCGTCCTTCGCGCCGTCGTAGTGGATCTGGTTCGCGTGGTGCACGACGAAGCTGCCGGCAGGTACCGGCGTGGTGTTGTCCTTGTCCCACTTCGGCCCGGAGCCGACCCACCACGTGCCCTTCAGCACGACGATGTAGCGCGTCTCCGGATGGAAGTGCGGCGGGCTGAAGGTGCCGGGCGAAAACTTGTTGCGCTGCACGTACGCCTGTCCCGGCGTGGCCAGGTTGCCGGAAATGAGGGCGCTCTGGATCCCGGGATAGCGGGCGGGCGCGAACTTGATGTCGCCCTCGCGCACGATGTTCATCACTTCTTTCGGTGGATCGGCGAAAGCCGGGCACGAGGCAATGGCTGCGAGCGCGCAGGCAATGGCTGGCATTTTCATCTGTTCCTCACTTGAGAAGGTTCTCGGGCGCTGGATGGCGGTCGACGTTGAGCACCATGGAGACCAGCGTGTAATAGCCCGACACGCCGATCAGGTCGAGAACGCCACGCTCGCCAAACCGCTCGAGTACCGCTTTGTAGGTGGCGTCGCTCACGAACTTCCTTTCGTGCAGCTCGGTGCAGAAGTCGTAGACGGCAGCCTCGTCGTCCTTCATGGCCGCCGGGCGGCGCCGCTGCGCAAGGTCCGACGCAACGCCTGGCGCAAGGCCTGCCTTCAGCGCCAGCGCGTGATGCGCGTACCACTCGTACTGCGAGCTCCAGTGGCGCGCCGTGATGAGAATCGCGAATTCGTTCAGGCGCGGCGGCAGCGAGCTGTTGAAGCGGATGTACTCGCCCATCCGCTGCACGCGGTCAGTGAGCTCCGGGCTGCGCAGCAATGCGTTGAACGGTCCCCGCACGCCGCCGCGCGGACCGCCTGCGATATCCTCGTAGACCTTGCGCTGCGCGTCGTTCAGCTCGCCGACGGACAGCTGCCTGAACCGCGGCCCATCTTGCGCCAACGCCGTCGTGCCAAGCGAAAGCAGGGCCGCCGCGAACGCGCCAAGATATGCTTTCATGTCGCCTCCTCCCCGCTCAGTATCTTCCCCGGAGTTCGCCATGGCAACGTTCAGGAAGCTTGTGCTCTACACCGATCGCGACGGCCGCGCGAAATGGCGCGAGGAAGAGCTGCCGCTAACCGAAGGCACGCCGCAGGCCATGCTCTCCGCGGTGTTCCCCTCGTCGGGCTACCAGCTGCGCCACAGCCCGGTCGGCTTCCGCAGCCAGTGGCACTGCACGCCCAAGCCGCAGTGGGTGTTCATCCTGGGCGGCGAGATGGAGATCGGCCTGCAGGACGGCAGCTCGCGCCTGTTCAGGCCGGGCGAGCATTTCTATTCAGCCGACGTGCTGCCCGAAGGCGCTACGTTCGATCCCAAAGTCCACGGCCACTGGAGCGCGCAGCGCGGCGAAAGCGCGCTCATCACGCTCTTCGTAAAGGTTTGACGATCAGGCAACCCGGTTCCGCGCCGCCTTGCCCTGTAATACTTCGACTACCTGCTGCGCCACCTGCAGCGAGCTGCGCTCCTGCGTGTCGAAGGTGCCGCCCGCGGCGTGCGGGGTCGCCACCACGTTGGGCAGCTGCAGCAGCGGATGGTCCTTCGGCGGCGGCTCGACTTCCCACACGTCGAGCCCTGCGCCGAACAGGCGCCCCGATTTCAGCGCGTCGTAAAGCGCCGCTTCGTCGATGACGCCGCCGCGGGAGGCATTCACCACGACGGCCGTAGGCTTCATCAGTGCAAGCTCGCGCTTGCCGATCATATGGCGGGTTTCCGCAGTCAGCGGCGTATGCAGGGTCAGGAGGTCAACTTCCGGAAGCATTTTTTCGAGCTGTGAAAACTGCTGGCAAGGCAGATCCGACTTGTATGGGTCATAAGCGACGATGCGGGCATTGAAGGCGCTGCGCCACTTGTGCGCCACGCGCGAGCCGATGTTGCCGAAGCCCACCACGCCAACCGTTTTCTCGAGCATCTCGATGCCGAGGAACTTCGGCCGCTCGATCTTCGCGCCGGCTCGTACTAGCCGGTCCAACTCGCCGACGCGCCGCGTGGCGGCAAGACCGAGCGCGAGCGCCAGCTCGGCGACCGCCTCGCTGTTGACGCCGGGCGTGCGGGACACGGGGATGCCCTTCGCCTTGGCCGCCTCGAGATCGATGGTGTCGACGCCGACGCCCTGCTTGCAGATGATCTTCAGCTTCTTCGCGCGCGCGATATCGGCTGCGCGGAGCGGCGTCATGCGCACCATGACGGCGTCGGCGTCCTCGACCCAGTTCTTCACGCGCGGATCGTCCCAGCGCACCACCTCGGCATGTTTCGCGGCGTAATCGACGCCCGCCTTGTGGAACGCGTCGAGGATATAAATTTTCATTGCGGGAACGTTCATTCTTCGGCGCGGATGTTGGCCGCCTTGATGATCTCGGCCCACTGCGCGGATTCCGCGCGCATCGCAGCGCCGAACTCCTCGGGCGAGTTGCCGACGACGTCGGCTCCCAGATCGGTAATGCGTTTTCTTACTTCAGAATCCTTCAGGACCCGGCTCACATCGGTGTAAATCCTGGAAACCGTTTCCTTCGGCGTCGCGGCCGGCGCGAGCAGGCCGAACCAGTTCGTGAGGGCATACCCGGGCAGCCCGGACTCGGCGATCGTCGGCACCTCCGGCATGAGGGCAGTGCGTTTCGGCCCGAGCACGGCGAGCGCTTTCAGCCGCCCCGACTTGATGTGGGGGAAGGACTGCACCAGGCTGTCCATGGTGAGCATCACGCGCCCGCCGATCAGGTCGTTGATGCTCGGCGAGCTGCCCTTGTACGGAATATGGATGAGATCGATATTCGCCTGGCGTTTGAAGAGCTCCATCGCCAGGTGCGGTGCGCCGCCCGGGCCCGAGGAGCTGTACGCAATCTCGCCCGGACGCTTTCTTGCCAGTTCGATCAGCTCGCCCACGCTGTTCGCGGCGAGGGAAGGGTTGGCGAGAAACACGAAGTGGACGTCCACCACCTTGGTGATCGGCGCAAAGGCGCGCAGCGGATCAACCGCCATTTTCGGGTACAGATGCTGGTTGGCGGTCATGTTGCCCATCGTCGCCATGAACAGCGTGTGGCCATCGGGCTCGGCGCGGGCCGCGATCTCGGTGCCGATCGTGCCGCTCGCGCCGGCGCGGTTCTCGACCACGACCGGCTGGCCCCACAGCTCGCCGAGCTTCTGCCCGACGACGCGCGCGACGATGTCGGTGCCGCCGCCCGGCGGGAAGGCGACGATGATTTTGACGGGTTTGGTGGGAAAGGCATGCGCCGCCCCCGCCAGCAGTAACAAAGCCAAAAGAAGATTTTTCATGAATGGGAGAAAAGAACGCGCCCTGCAGTCGGCACGCGGGCGATGAGGATCAGGCCCATGCCCGAATCGGTAATGTAGAGCGTGCTGCGCTCCGGCCCGCCGTAGGCGACGTTGGTGACGAGGTCGCTGCCGCAGGACTGCACGCGGTAGAGCGGCTCGCCGCGATGGTTGAAGATCCACACCGCGCCCATGTCGGGATGGGCGACGGCGAGGCCCTCGGCCTCGTCCATCGCCATGCCATCGGGCCCGCGGCCGCCGGAGAGCTGGATCTGCACGCCCATGCGCACCACCGTGCCGTCGGGCG
>DATNMK010000061.1:0-25884 GCA_035602335.1 Burkholderiales bacterium | reverse complement strand
ATCGTAAGCACCGCGCAATGCGTCGCCGAGACGGCGGTAGGAGGCGACGCGCTCCGCCTCTTCGGGGCGCGCGGCGAGCCAGGCCTCGACCTCCGCCCTGCGTTCCGCGCCGAGTCGCCCGTCGGCGTATGCCTGCAACTCGGCGTCCGTGATCGTGGGTTCCGTGCTCACTTCACGACCTTCAGCTTGGCCGCGGCGCCCTGGCCGAGCATCATCATGCGCAGCTTCTCGCGGGCGCGCGACAGACGCGACATCACCGTGCCGATCGGAATGCCGAGGGTGCTCGCCACATCCTCGTAGCTCATTTCCTCGAGCGTGACGAGCAGCAGCACCGCGCGCTGCTCGGAGGGCAGGCGCGCGATCGCGCGATCGAGGTCGCGCACCAGCAGCGCGTCGCCTTGCGAGGCGCGCTGCGCCAGCTCGGGGAGCTCGTCCTCGAGCGTGTCCGTGACGCGCGTTGCGCGCACTTTGTTGACGTGTACGTTGTGCATCACCGTGAACAGCCAGGCGCGCAGATCGGTGCCGCGGCGGTACAGATGCAGCTTCGCCCACGCTCGCTCGAGGGTGTCCTGCACCAGATCGTCGGCGGAAGCCCGGTCGCCGACGAGGGCTCGGGCGTAGCGGCGCAACCGCGGAATCAGCTCGACCAGGCGCTCGGCTTCGTTCATGGAGGGGAACAAGGGGGTATCGACCGCTATTCCACCAAAAAACGCCGCCGTCCGCCAAACTTTGTCAGCGCGGCTCCTCCGGCAAGGGCGGCAACGAGCGCAGATAGGCGATCAGCGCATTGAGGTCCTGCGGCGTAAGCTGGCTGGTGGTGTTCTGCACCACCTCGGCCATCGCTTCGGAGAGCACGTCGCCCTCGGCGGTCATGCCGGACCGCAGGATGTCCTTGATTTCGGCATCGCTCAATTTCTTGAGCCGCGTCGGCGTCAGGTTCGGCGCCGTGGTTTTCTCCCCGAGCTTCGCGCCGGCGAGGAAACGGTCCTTCTTCGGAGCGCCCAGCCAGTTGCGCGGCGTATGGCATTCGCCGCAATGACCCAGCGCCTGGACCAGGTAGGCGCCGCGATTCAGAGTGGCATCGCGCGCCGGATCCGGCACCAAGGGACCGGCTGAAAAGAACAGCCGCTTCCAGCCCCAGAGAAGAAAGCGCCAGCGGACATAGAACTTCAGGTCGTGCGGCTGGCTGGCGCGGCTGCTCGGCGGCAGGCTGCGCAGGTAAGCCCACAAGTCCTTGAGATCTGCGTCGGCGATCTTGGTGAACGACGCGTAGGGAAATGCCGGGTAGTAATGTGCGCTGTCGGGCCGCACGCCGAGCCGCATCGCCTTGATGAAATCCTGTTCGCTCCAGCGGCCGATCCCGGCTTGCGGGTGCGGCGTGATGTTCGGGCCGAAAAACGCACCGAAGGGCGTGTTGAGCGCGCGCCCTCCGGCGTACGGCTGGGCATTCGGCTTCGCCTCGGTGTGGCAACCGACACAGCCGGCGGCCTGCGACACATACAAGCCGCGCTTGGCGTCGCCCCGCGGCTGCGCGTGCACGGTGCTCGCCGCGAGCGCAAGCATCCACAAAACAAAAAAGGGGTGTTGCCACCCCTCGAATCTCATGGAAGCGTGTTGCCTTACTGCTTCTCGCGGAAGTTCTCGTGGCAGCTGCCGCAGGCCTTGCCCACCGCGCCAATCTGTGCCTTCACCGCCGCCTCGTCACCGCCTTTGCTCACCGATGCGAGCTTACCGATTTCACTCTGCAACCGTTCTGCGGCCTCCTTGAACTTGGCCGGCTCGTTCCAGATCGCAGGCAGGGCGGCGGTCTTCACGCTCACATTCTTCGTGCTCTCGTGAAAGCCGTCCCAGGGCATCTTGCTCAACGCGTCGAGGAAGCCGGCATTGCGCTGAACGATGTTTGCGTCGTAGGGCGCCTTGCCCTGCGCCATGGCCCCTAGCGGGCCGAAGTACTTGCCCTGAAGCGTCATCGCGGCCTGCCGCTGTTTCACCAGAATCTCGGGCTTCACCTGCGCCAGCGCCTCTACGACGAATGCGGCACCGACGGACGTGACAAGGATTGCGGCCAAAAGCTTGCGCTTCATCGTTCTCTCTCCTCGGGAAGGTGACACGTGGCCGTAAACACCACTCGGGCGGGGGTTATTCCGGATTGTATCAGCGCAACCCCGCGGCGTACTCGGAGACCGCCCGGATTTCCCGGTCGTTCATGCGTGCGGCGACGCCGCGCATGATGCTGTTCGAGTCATTGGTGCGGGCGCCTTCGCGAAATGCCTTTAGCTGGGCGGCAAGGTATTCGGCGTACTGCCCGGCGAGCCGTGGATACTGTGAGGGGATGCCGGCGCCTGCCGGCCCGTGGCAGCCTGTGCACCCCGGAACGTTGTTGGCGGGATTGCCGCCGCGCCACAGCTTCTGGCCCAGCGTCGCGAGCTCTTTGTCGGCGGCCGCCGCTGACTTTGGCTGCTGGACGGCGTAATAGGCGGCGAGGCTCTTCATGTCGGCGTCGGAAAGATTCGCCACCATGCCCATCATTACCGGGCTTTCGCGCGCCGGCTTCTTGCCGTCCTTCGGCTTGAAATCCGCAAGCTGCTTGTTGAGGTATTCGGGAAACTGGCCGGCGATCTTCGGATTGGCCGGGGCGGTGCTGTTGCCGTCGGGGGCGTGGCACGCGGCGCATACCTGCGCCGCGATGCTCTGTGCTTTCGCAAGATCGGGCTTCGCGGGTTGCTGCGCGAGCGCCTGCCCGGCACAGCATGCTGCCAGACCGGCGCCGAGCGCCAGGAGACGAATCATCGCTAGGGGTCCCCGACCGAAAAGGCCCGATTTTATTAGAATTTCCCGGCAGCCATGAAAACCTTCTCAGAGGCGACGTTTCTTGCGGCTGCGGGCCGCGCCGCCGATCTGCCGCGGCAGGGCCCCCCCGAAGTGGCCTTTGCCGGCCGCTCCAATGTCGGCAAGTCAAGCGCGATCAATGCGCTGCTCGGCAGAAAACGCCTAGCCTATACAAGCAAGACGCCAGGCCGCACGCAAACCATCAACTTCTACCAGCTCGGCGAAGCGGCGCGCCTCGTCGATCTTCCCGGCTACGGCTACGCGCGTGTGCCGCAGCCATTGCGCGCGCACTGGGAGGAACTTGTCGGCGCCTATCTGCGCGCTCGCAGCACGCTCGTCGCGGTGGTTGTAGTGATGGATGCGCGCCACCCGTTGACGGCGCTCGACTTGCAATTGCTCGAATGGCTCGGCGACGTACCGTTGCTGGTCCTGCTCGCCAAGGCTGACAAGCTGACGCGCGCGCAACAGGCAGCAACCCTAAAGAAAGTAGGTTCTCTGCTACAAGCCGAGGTACGACTCTTTTCGAGCGCTACGCGACAGGGTGTCGACGAATGTCGCGATCTGCTTGCAGGCTGGCTGCAAGCAGGCCGCGGAAATAAAAAGCCCCCGGTAAAGGGGATATAAACCGGGGGCGAAACGCCTTAACCTTGAGAATTAAGGCACCCGCTCAGGGAGGAGAAGCGGGAGACGATTGACTCGTCTGAAGGTAAGATGCGCCTCGGCCTCGAAAAGTTCCCAGCTTGAAAGCCCGAGAAAAATCAGCCGCATGAAGATCTATGGAGAGTTCCCCGGCGTGCGCATGCGGCGCATGCGGCGCGACGAGTTTTCGCGGCGGCTGATGCGCGAACACGTGCTGACGGCCGACGACCTGATCTACCCGGTTTTCATTCTCGACGGCAAATCCCGCACTGAAAAAGTGGCTTCCATGCCGGGCGTCGAGCGCATCAGCGTCGACAAGCTGCCGCCCGTCGCAGAGCAGTGCCTCAAGCTGCGCATTCCGGTGCTGGCGCTCTTTCCCGTGGTCGAGCAGCGCCTCAAATCCGCCGACGGCCGCGAGGCGCTCAATCCCAAGGGCCTTGTGCCGCGCGCGGTCGCAGCTCTGAAGAAGCGCTTTCCGGAGCTCGGCCTCATGACCGACGTCGCGCTCGATCCGTACACTTCGCACGGCCAGGACGGCGTCATCGACGAGACCGGCTACATACTCAACGACGTAACGCTCGACATCCTCGTCGAGCAGGCGCTGGCGCAGGCCGAGGCGGGCGTGGACATCGTCGCGCCTTCGGACATGATGGACGGGCGCATCGGCCGCATCCGCGCCGCGCTGGAAAAAGCCGGCCATATCCATACCAGGATCATGGCGTACTCGGCGAAATACGCCTCCGGTTTCTATGGCCCGTTCCGCGACGCCGTCGGCTCGGCGAAGAACCTGGGCAAGGGCGACAAGAAAACCTACCAGATGGATCCGGCCAATTCCGACGAGGCGCTGTGGGAAGTCGGGCTCGATCTCGCCGAAGGCGCCGACATGGTGATGGTGAAGCCTGGCTTGCCCTACCTCGACATCCTGCGGCGGGTGAAGGACGAGTTCAAGGCGCCGACTTTCGTCTACCAGGTGTCGGGCGAGTATTCGATGCTGCGCGCCGCGATCGCCAACGGTTGGCTGCCGGAATCGTGCGTGATGGAAGCGCTGCTCGCATTCAAACGCGCCGGCGCCGACGGCATCCTCACCTATTTCGCCATGGACGCAGCGAGGACCCTGCAAAAAGCCTAGGCATGGCCGAGCGCTACGATCTCATCCTGCGCGAAGCAACGGTGGTCGACGGAACGCATGCGCCGCGTTATTCGGCCGACGTCGCGGTGCGCGGCGATCGCATCGCCGCCATCGGCAGGCTGGGCGACGCGCAGGCCGATGTCGAGCTGGATGCGTCCGGCCGCATCGTCGCGCCGGGTTTCATCGACGCGCACACGCATGACGACCGCCTGATGCTTTCGGCGCCCGAGATGACCCCCAAGGTGAGCCAGGGCGTGACCACGGTGGTGGCCGGCAACTGCGGCGTATCGCTCGCGCCGGTGCCGCACGGCATGCGCAGGCCGGTGATTCCCCCCCTCGACCTCCTCGACGATGAGGGAGGCTGGTTCCGCTTTCCTTCGTTCGGCGCTTTCGTCGAGGAGTTGCGCAGCCAGCCCGCAGCGACGAACTGCGCGCTGCTGGTGGGCCACACGACGCTGCGCGTCGCAACCATGGATGACGTAGAGAGACCGGCAAGCGCTACCGAGATAGCACGCATGCGCAGCCTCGCCGACGAGGCGCTCGGCGCGGGGGCGATCGGCGTCTCGACCGGCCTTTACTACGAGCCGGCGTGCGCCGCCTCGACCGAAGAAGTGATCGAGGTCTGCGCGCCATTGCCGAAGCACCGGGGCATCTACTGCACGCACATGCGCGACGAGGGCGACAAAATCATCGATTCGCTCGAAGAGACGTTCCGCATCGGCCGCGAGCTGGGCGTTCCGGTGGTGATCTCGCATCACAAGGTGGCGGGAACGCCCAACCACGGCCGCTCGAAAGAAACGCTGCCGTTGATCGAGGAGCGCATGCGCAGCCAGGCGATCGGCCTCGACTGCTATCCCTACTGCGCCTCCTCCACCATTCTTTCCGCCAGCCGCGCGGCGATCGCCTCCAAGGTGCTCATCACCTGGTCCAAGCCGCATCCGCAGTACGCCGGAATGGAGCTCGGGGAGGTCGCAAAAACGATGCATGTTTCGGTAGAAGAGGCCGTTGGGCGGCTGCTTCCTGCGGGCGCGATCTACTTCTCCATGGACGAGGCGGACGTGCAGCGCATCCTCGCCTTCGAGCACACCATGATCGGCTCGGACGGCTTGCCACACGACGCGTCCCCGCATCCGCGCTTGTGGGGCAGCTTTCCGCGCGTGCTGGGCCATTACGCGCGCAGGCTGAATCTTTTCCCGCTCGAGACCGCCGTCTACAAGATGACCGGCCTCACGGCGAAAACCTTCGGCCTGAAGGATCGCGGCGTGCTGAAGAAGGGCGCGCACGCCGACATCGCCGTGTTTGACGCTAGACCGGTGGATGAGGCGGCCACCTTCGCCCGGCCGATCCAGCCGGCGAAAGGCATCGATACCGTGATCGTCAACGGCGCGATCGTCTGGCGAAGCGGCAAGGCGACCGGCGCGCGGCCCGGGCAAGTCCTGAGGCGCGGCTAGACGAACACCAGTTCAACGCCGTGAATTTTTCTTGAGGAAGGTTTTCCCGACCTGATGTAAAGCGCCGGAGCCGATTGCCAACGGATCGATTCAGGCAGTCCCTCGAACGGCCGAGGCTCAGCGAGTGCGACGGCAGCCAGTCCGCTGGCTCCATTGGCGTGCGACTGCCACTCGGGCCTCCACACCAGCTCCGGAGTGAGGTGTTGGCACAGGAACAGGCCGCCTGCCTTCAGTTGAACGATGCGAAAACGCGCCTCGCCACGCTCCACTGGACGGGAAAGCGCGAGCGGCGGGTCGGCCGCGATTCCGGCAGCTACAAGCTCGGCGCGGGCTGCATCCGCGTCTGGCGTCGCCAGCGCCAGCGCGGCGAGCCCTTCGCCCCGTGCCAGAAACTCTCGATAGTACTCGAGCCAGGGATGCGGCTTGGGCACTGCGAGCAGCTCGATGTAATCGCTTCCGAACATGATGCAGTGGTTCTGCGAGCCGAAGCTGTGATAGCCGCGCGGCGTAAGCGTGAAGCCGAGGCCGGTGAACGTCTGAGCCGCACGATCCAGGTCGCGCACCACGACGACCGCGTGGTCGATGCCGCTGATCCCCTTCATCAAGGGGCGGTGGCGCGCGACAGCGTCTTGAGAAAGCGCTCGGCGTCCTGATAGCCGATGACGCGCAGGCCCTTGATCTCGCGTCCCTGGGCGTCGAAGAAGATGATCCCCGGCGGCCCGAAGAGCGAGAAGCGCTTGAGGAGCGCGCGGTGAGCTTCGTTGTTCGCGGTGACGTCAGCTTGCAAAAGGACCATGCCGTCGAGCGTGGCGCGAACGCGCGGATCCGAGAACGTGAACGCCTCCATCTCCTTGCAGGACACGCACCAATCGGCATAGAAGTCGAGCATCGCCGGCTTGCCTGCCAGGCGCAGCCGCTCTTCCAGCTCGCCGAGCGACGCGACGCGCGTCCACGGCAGCGGCGAAACGGCGGGCGCGCTGCGGCTTGCGAGGCCGGCAAGCGGGCGCAGCGCATCGCGGCTTCCGGCGAGCGCGCCGACCAGCAGCGCGACGCCCGCGACGAGTGCGACGATGCCGACGCCTTTCCAGAGCCGCCACCAGCCCGATGCCGCAGGCGGCAGCGGATCGATGGCGCGCAAGAAGATCCCCGAGCCGATGAACAGTGCCGCCCAGACGATCATCTGGGCTGCAGTCGGGATCACCGGCGAGACGATCCAGAGCGCCACCGCGAGGAGCAGCACGCCGAAGAACTTCTTCACCCCGCTCATCCACGGTCCGGCCTTCGGGAGAAGCGCGCCCTCGGAGACGCCGACCGCGACAAGTGGGACGCCCATGCCCAGTGCCATTGCGAACAGCGCCGCACCGCCGAGCGCCACGTCGCGCGTCTGCGAGATATAGAGCAGCGCGCCGGCAAGCGGCGCAGCGACGCAGGGACTGACGATCACTGCGGAGAGCACGCCCATCGCCGCAACCGACGCCATGCGTCCGCCCTGCAGGCGCCGGTGGGCGTGGTGCAGCCGATGATGCAGAAAGCCGGGCAGACGCAAATCGTAGAAGCCGAACATCGACAGCGCGAGAACCACGAAGACCAGCGCAAAGCTGCCGAGCACCCACGCGTTTTGTAGCGCCGCGGCGATCAGCGAGCCCGAGAACGCTGCGGCGATGCCGGCCGCAGCGTAGGCGATCGCCATTCCCAGCACGTAGCAAAGCGAAAGCGCGAGCGCACGCAGTTTGTTCAGCTCCGCGCCTTCCCCGGCGATGATCCCGGAGAGGATCGGGATCATCGGCAGCACGCAGGGCGTAAACGCCAGCAGCAGCCCGAAGCCAAGAAAGCTCGCGATGACCAGTGCAAAGCTGCCTTCAAACAGCCGCGCAATGTCGCTGTCGCTGGAAAAAATCGAGACATCGTTCGATCCCTTGCTCAATGCCGCGAGGCGCAGCGACACCTTGGACTCCATCGGCACGTAGCACACGCCGGCGTCGGCGCAGCCCTGCGAGACGACCTTCAGATCGAAGCGCCCGTCGCCCTCCGCTGGGATGCGCACGCGCACTTCCTTGCGATAGGTCTCGACCTCGCCGAAGAACTCGTCCTTGTGCCTGATGCCGCGCGGCAGCTGCGGCGCGCCGAGCCGGACGGCGGGGTTGCCCTCGGCGCTGAAGCGGAACCGCTCACGGTAAAGGTAATAGCCGTCGGCGATTGCGAAATGCACTTCAATCGTCGAGGCGTCCAGCGCGCGCGCGGAGAAGCGGAAGGCCTTTTCGGGCTCGAGCAGGTTGTCGGTATTACCCCCGAGCTTCAGCTGCGCCGCCGCCGGCGCGCAAAGCAGCAATGCGACAACCATCGAGAGAAGTCGGTTCACGCCCTGGTTTCCGCGGCCACCCATTGCAGATAGGCCGGCAGTCCGCGCTCGATTGGGACCGCGATGATCTCGGGGAGTTCATACGGATGCGCGGCGCGCAGCGCCTGCTCGAGGGCCGGATAGCGCTCGGCCGTGGTCTTGATGAGCATCGGATGCTCCTCGTCGTGCTGCACCGCGCCCTTCCAGCGATACACGGAGCGGCACGGCGCGAGGATGTTGACGCAGGCGGCGAGCTGCTTTTCGATCAGCATATCCGCGAGCCGCTCGGCAGCGGCCCGCTCCGGCAGGTTAGTCAACACCAAGAGCGTGCTCATGCCTCAATCCTTCGTGGACGGTTGGGTAGCGCAAGCGCACGCCGAGCACCTGCTTCATGCGGCGGTTGTCCAGCCGGCGCGATTCGGTCATGAAGGACAGAAGCTGCGGAGGAATGCGCCAACGCGCTTCTTCCCGGGAAATTCGCGGTGGACGCGGCAGACCGGCATGCTCTGCGACGAGGTCCAACCAATCCGCCATTTTCATTTCGGTGTCGTCTGCGATGTTGTAGGCCCCGGCCGGCGCATCGTCGGCCAGCGCACGCACCGCGGCTGCGGCGAGGTCGTCGGCGTGGATATGACTGGTGTAGACGTCGTCCTCGGCACGCAGCACGGGTGTCCCAGCGCGCAGGCGCTCGAGCGGCAGGCGGTCGGCGGCGTAGATGCCGGGCGCGCGCAGGACGATGAGCGCGATGCCGCGCCACTCGCACCAGAGCCCGAGCCTCCGCTCGGCATCGCCCCGTCGCCTTGCGCGCGGCGTCTGCGGCGCGATCGACCGCGACTCGTCGACCCGCGCGCCGGCGCAGTCGCCGTAGACGCCGCTCGTGCTGACGTAGACCACGCGTGCCGGTAGAATGCGGCCCTTCTCGAGCGCCGCAAGCAGGTTCGCGGTGCGCGTGTCCGACTCGCCCGCGCCGGGCGGCGGCGCGCAGTGAAGCAGCGCGTGAACCCCTTCGAGCGCCAGGCTTGAGGGCCGGTCGAGGTCGGATCCATAGCGGCGGGCGATGCGCAGCACCTCGAAACGATCCTCGAGCCGAGGCAAGGCGCGGCGCGCGACGTCGCCGAAACCCGCGATCATCAAGCGCTTCATGGGTCTATTTTAGCGAGGATGCATTGAGTGCACGCAGGGTCACGCTCCAGCCGAGCGGTCACCAATTCGACGTCGAGGAAGGCGAGGCTATCCTCACCGCGGCGCTGCGCCAGCATTTCGTCCTGCCCTACGGCTGCAGGAACGGCGCCTGCGGCAGCTGCAAGGGAAAGCTGCTCGAAGGCGAGATCGACTACGGCGTGTACCAGAAGAAGGCGCTGCCCGACGCCGAGAAGGCGCAGGGCAAGGCGCTCTTCTGCCAGGCGAAGCCGCTCACCGACGTGGTGATCGAGGCGCGCACCATCGGCGCGGCCAAAGACATCGCGATCAAGACGCTGCCCTGCCGCGTGCAGAAAATGGAGCGGCTCGCCGACGATGTCATGGTGATCTATTTGAAGCTGCCGGCGAACGAGCGGCTGCAGTTTCTCGCCGGACAGTACATCGAGTTCCTGCTCAAGGACGGCTCGCGCCGCAGCTTCTCGATGGGCCACGCGCCGCACGACGACGAGCTGATCCAGCTGCACGTACGGCGCGTGGCCGGCGGCCCGTTCACCGACCACGTGTTCGGCAAGATGAAGGAGCGCGACATCCTGCGCTTTGAAGGGCCGCTCGGCACCTTCTTCCTGCGCGAGGAATCGCAGAAGCCGATCGTGTTTGTCGCCTCGGGTACCGGATTCGCTCCCATCAAGTCGATCATCGAGCACGCCTTCCACAAGGGCGTGACGCGACCGATAGTGCTGTACTGGGGCGGTCGGCGCCCGAAGGATCTCTACATGAACCCGCTGCCGCTCGGATGGTCCGCCGCGCACCCGGGCTTTCGCTACATCCCGGTGATCTCGGAAGCGCTGCCCGAGGACCAATGGAGCGGGCGTACCGGCTTCGTCCACAGCGCAGTGATGGAAGACTTCCCCGACCTATCGGGCTGCCAGGTCTATGCCTGCGGCGTCCCCGTGATGGTCGACGCGGCGCAGCGCGACTTCACCGCACAGTGCAGGCTGCCGGAAGACGAGTTCTACGCGGACAGCTTCACGACTCAGGCCGACTTGGCTGCCGGATAGCTATAGCGAACGCAGGAAGTTGAGAACGTCCTGCTTCTGGCTCTCCCCGAGGTAGTTGAAGTTTCTCACCACGGCATTCGCTTCGGAGCCGTAGCTGCGGTGGGCATGGATCGCCACCATCAGGTCGGACGTCCGCCCGTCATGCAGGAAGAAGATGCGCTTTCCCAGTCCCCACAGCGGTGCGGTGCGGAATTCCCTCGGGCCGGCTTGTCCCTGCGATATGCCATCGGCCAGCCCCACGCCCATGTCGTGCAGCAGCAGGTCAGAAAACAGGTTGACCTGCTGACGCCGCAGCGCCGCGACGCTGGCGCGGCCCGTATGGAGCGCGGGGGTGTGGCACAGCGCGCAGCCGACGCCCACGAACAAGCTCTTGCCGTTCGCAATGGAGATGGCGCCTCCCGGCGTATCGGGGGAAGGCGTCGGCGGAGCGAGGAAACGCTGGAAGAAGGCGAACTTCTCGATCGCGCTGATCGCCTGCAGCGGCGTTGTGGCATCGACGTTGGTCACGCTATTGGGGACCCGCGCGAACTGGCACGACGCAGTCTCATTGCGCTCGGTCTGGAACAGCTCGTTGGTGATTCCCATTTCGACGTTGTAGGCCTCGCCGGAGAATAGGAGGAGCGACTTGTTCTGCGCCTTCCACCCGAACCGCGCGACCGTGCCGTCGTTGCCGTTCTTGTTCGCCTGCCCGGAGATCGTGCCGAAGGGCAGGACGATGTTCGGCCGGCCAAGAATGCCAAGCGCGCTTTTCTGGCTTGCGTTGCTCGCCTGGTTCGCGAGAATCACCTTGTCCGGAATCTGCTCGATCAGGCCCGCGCCAAACACCGGAGTGGGAATCCGGAAGATCACGTTGCGGCGCGCGAGCTGAGCGTCGAAGTCGGGCTGCTCCAGCGCGCATCCCGGCGCATCCGACCGGCCGGCAAGCGTGAACAGAGCGTGGACTCCGCCGTCCGGCGTTCCGTCCGGGTTCCTGACGAACCTCGCTTCGCGCACGGGCCCGTCCGCGCGGATGAACGGCGGAATGCGGTTGGTCGCGCCGTTCTTGTTCGCGAACGCCACCTGAGGATTCGCGAAGGGACTCGTTCCGCCGACCGCCGGCTGCGCATGGCAAGCGGCGCAACTGTCCAGGTTCATCGTCGGCCCGAGGCCCTCGCCGACGCCGTCGGCTTCTTCGAAATCCACTTTGCCGGCCTCGAAGAACGCGAGCTCGCCGGGGCTCAGGCCCGCGATCGGATCACCAGCGTCCGGCGGCCCGAAGCGCACCCCCGGATCGCTGGCAACGGGATCCAGCGAGGAAGCGGTTTCGACTTGGAACAGGAAGGAAACAGCAGCTGCGGATGCGAGCAACAGCGGCAGCGCAAACCTGGTTTTCACAGGCATTCTCCCTTTCCCCCAACCGGCAACGCGGTGAGCGCTGAAGGAAATGCCAGCACTCAGAGGCGGAGAACATGTATTTCTTAGCTACGCATCGTTTTCTTTGCCGATGTCGGTTCGATTATCGGCGCCAGAAAAAAAATACGACAAGGAAGAATTTCTCCAACGCCGCATGCCCGACTGTCGGGGCCGCGCGACAGAATCAGACAGCGCGACAAATCAGATGCGCAGCGTCACGCGACGCCTTCTCCCAGGTAGGCCTCGCGCACCTTCGGCTCGGCGAGCAGGCTGCGGGCATCGCCCGCCAGAGTGATTGCGCCAGACTCCATCACATAGCCGCGGCGAGCGAGCTCGAGCGCGAGCCGCGCGTTCTGCTCCACCAGCAGGATCGTCACGCCCTGCCGCGCGATCTCGCGCACGATGTCGAAGATCTTCGCCACCATCAAGGGCGCGAGGCCCATCGAGGGCTCATCCAGCAGAAGCAGCTTCGGCCGCGTCATCAGCGCGCGCGCAATGGCGAGCATCTGCTGCTCGCCGCCGGAAAGGGTGCCGGCGATCTGCTTGCGGCGCTCCCTCAGGCGCGGAAAGCTTGCGTACTGCGGCTCGGGGTCGCCGCCGCCGAGCGCGTAGGCGCCCATGGCGAGGTTCTCTTCCACGGTGAGCTGGCGGAAAATGCCGCG
This sequence comes from Burkholderiales bacterium, assembly GCA_035602335.1. GTDB lineage: Bacteria > Pseudomonadota > Gammaproteobacteria > Burkholderiales > SG8-39 > SCGC-AG-212-J23. The sequence continues at coordinate 13,246 of DATNMK010000061.1, read as the reverse complement.
CCCCTCGGGCACCATCACCAGCCCATTGCGCGGCAGCGCGTGTACGGGCGACGCCGCGATGTCTGCGCCGCGATAACGCAGCGTGCCGGCGCGCGAAGGGATCAGCCGGCAGAGCGCCTTCAGAGTCGAGGTCTTGCCGGCGCCGTTGGCGCCGATCAGGCAAACCAGCTCGCCTTCCTCGACCGTGAGGTCGATTCCCTTGACCGCACGGATGCCGCCGTAGTGCACCTCCAGGCCGCGCACCTCAAGCAGCATGCGGCGTACCCAGGTAGGCCTCGATGACTTTGGGATCGCGCTGCACTTCCGCGGGACGCCCTTCAGCGATCTTCTCGCCGTAATCCAGCACCAGCACGCGGTCGCAGACATTCATCACCAGGCGCACGTCGTGCTCGATGAGCAGCACGGTGATGCCGCGATCGCGAACGGCCTGGATCAGCTTGCGAAGCGCGAGGCTCTCCGCGGCGTTCATGCCCGCCGCCGGCTCGTCGAGCGCGAGCAGCTTCGGCTCGGTGGCGAGCGCGCGCGCGATCTCGAGGCGCCGCTGGTCGCCGTACGGCAGGCTGCCCGCGGGGTCGTTCGCGCGGCCGCGGATGCCGACGTAGTCGAGCAGCTCGGCCGCGCGCCGTTCGATCAGTCTTTCTTCTTCTACCGTCTTTCTGTCTCTCAGCACGGCGCCGAGCACCCCGGCACGGCTGCGCACGTGCCGGCCGATCATCACGTTCTCGAGCGCCGACAGGTTGGCGAAGAGGCGGATGTTCTGGAAGGTGCGCGCGATGCCTGCAGCGGCGACCTCATGAGGCTTGAGGCCCGTGAGGTCGCGCCCGTCGAACAGGAACGCGCCGCCGTCGGGCGCATAAAGCCCCGTCAGCACGTTGAAGAGCGTCGTCTTGCCGGCGCCGTTCGGGCCGATCAGCCCGAAAATTTCGCCGCCGCTGATGGAAAACGAGACTTCGGAAAGCGCCTGCACGCCGCCGAAGCGCTTCGTGATGCGATCGGCTTGCAACAGCGTCACGCGGCTTGCCCCGTGAGCTCGCGCTTCCTGACCGCCGAGGGCAGCAATCCCGCCGGGCGGAAGAGCATGACCAGCACCAGCGCGAGCCCGAAGATCAGCATGCGGATCACCTCGGGATCGATCAGCTGGCGCCCGAACAGCGCGTCCTGCAGCGGCTGGACGGTCCAGCGCAGGATCTCGGGCACGAAGGACAGCAGCAGCGCCCCGAGGATCACGCCCCAGATGTTGCCCATGCCGCCCAGCACGACCATCGAGACCACCATGATCGACTCGACCAGCACGAAACTCTCCGGCGAGACAAAGGCCTGCATGGCGGAAAACATGCCGCCTGCCAGCCCGCCGAAGCTCGCGCCCATGGCGAACGCGAGCAACTTCACATTGCGCGTGTTGATCCCCATGGCGCTGGCGGCGATCTCGTCCTCGCGGATCGCTTCCCAGGCGCGGCCGATGCGCGAGTTCTGCAGCCGCAGGTTGATCACGATCACGGCGACCAGCACCGCGAGGAGCAGGTAGTAATACTTGATCGGTCCGCTGAACTCGAGGCCGAGGAGCGTCTGGTACTGCGAGAAATCGAAGCCGTCGATGCGGAACGGATCGATGCGCGCGACCCCTTGCGGGCCGTTGGTGATGTTCACCGGCCGCGACAGGTTGTTGAGGAAAATGCGCACGATCTCGCCGAAGCCTAGGGTGACGATGGCCAAGTAGTCGCCACGCAGCTTGAGCGTCGGCGCGCCGAGCAGCAGACCGAAGAGCGCGGCGAGCGCCGCGCCGATCGGCAGGACCACCCAGAACGGCAGATGAAGATTGAAATGCGGGCTCGCGAGCAGCGCGTACGTGTAGGCACCGACCGCGTAGAAGGCGATGTAGCCCAGATCCAGCAGCCCAGCGAAGCCGACGACGATGTTCAAGCCGAGGGCGAGCAGGATGTAGAGGATGGCGAAATTGGCGATGCGCACCCACGCCGTGCCGGCGTAAGCCAGCGCGAAGGGAAGCGCAACCAGAGCCCCTGCCACCAGCAGCGTGCCGATCCAGACTCTGCCGGGAAACTTCATGCCCGATCTCCCACCCGCTCGCCGAGCAGACCCGAGGGGCGGAACACCAGCACCAGGATGAGCACGAGAAACGCGAACACATCCTGGTAGTTCGAGCCGAAGAGGATGAAGTGCTCTCCTCCAGCGCAGTGCTCGCCGAGGAAGTCGGCAATCCAGCCGTAAACGCACAGGTCCGACAGGTCACCGATGTAGCCGGCGCCGAGCGCCTCGACCACGCCGAGCAGCACGCCGCCGAGCATGGCGCCCGGGATGTTGCCGATGCCGCCGAGCACCGCGGCGGAAAAAGCCTTCAGGCCGAGGATCGAGCCCATGGTGTACTGGGCGACGCCGTAGTAGGTGCCGAACAGCACGCCGGCGACAGCGCCGAGCGCGGCGCCGATGACGAAGGTGGCGGCGATGACGCGGTTGACATCGACCCCCATCAGCCCCGCGACGTGCGGGTTTTGCGCGGTGGCGCGCATCGCGGTGCCAAGCTGCGTGCGATACACCAGCAGGGCGAGCGCGCCCATCAACGCGACGCACACCGCGATGATCGCGATCTGCACGTTCGTGATCGACGCGCCGCCGAGCGTATAGGTCGTGGTCCTGATGATCTGCGGGAACGCCAGCACGTTGCGGCTCCAGACCAGCATCGCGAGGTGCTGCAGGATGATCGATACGCCGATCGCGGTGATGAGCGGCGCCAGGCGCGGCGCGCCGCGCAGCGGCCGGTACGCGAGCCGCTCCATCGAGTAGCCGACCAGCATGCACACCGGGATCGCGCACGCGGTGCCCACGAGCACCACGGCGAGCGGCGGCAGCCCCGCCGGCGCGAGCGCGTTGATGACGGTGAAGGCCACCATGGCGCCGATCATGACCACTTCGCCATGGGCAAAGTTGATCAGCTGGATGATGCCGTACACCATGGTGTAGCCGAGCGCGACCACGGCGTAAACGCTTCCCGCAGTGAGCCCGTTCACCAGCTGCTGCAGGAAGGTATCCACGCCGGCGCAAGCCTAGCAGAAACATAAACGGCACCCGCAGGTGCCGTTTGTCCGACTCCTTAGCTGAAAGCTGCTACTTCGTGCCCTTGATGAACTCCTCATAGGTCATCGTCTTGCCGCCCTTGACGATGGCGATCGGGTCGAGCTTGCCACCCTTCATAATGAAGATAGTCATCTCGGCGTCCTTGCGGTCGCCCTTCTCGTCGAAAGCGATCTTGCCGGTGGCGCCGGTGAAATCGATCTTCTGCAGCTCGGGCAGGTACTTCTTCGGGTCGCTGGAATTCGCCTTCTGCATCGCCGAGATCAGCAGGTTCGCGGCGTCATAGGTGAAGGGCGCGTACAGGATCGGGTCCATGTTGAACTTCTTCTTGTACGCCTCGAGGAATTTCTTGTCGGCTGCCTGCGGCGGGATGCCGGCCTGCGAGCACAGCAGTCCCTCGGCCGCATCGCCCGCGAGCTCCCTCATCTTGTCGGTGCACGCGCCGTCGCCGAAGGAGAAGACGGCCTTGATGCCGAGCTCGCGCCCCTGCTTGAGAAGCGGCCCGCCGGTCGCGTCCATGCCGCCGTAGAACACCGCATCCGGGCTGCGGCCGCGCAGCTTGGTGAGCACCGCCTTCCAGTCGGTAGTCTTGTCGGTGCCCTTCTCGCGCGGCAGCACCTTGACGTTCGCCGCCTTGAGCGTCTTTTCCACCTCGTTGGCGATGCCCTCGCCGTACGCCGTCGCGTCGTCGATCACCGCGACCAGCTTGGGCTTCTTGGTCGTCGCCAGATAGCTGGCGATCGCCGGCCCCTGCTGGTCGTCGCGCCCGACGACGCGGAACTGCGACTTGAATCCCTGCTCGGTGAGCTTCGGGTTGGTGGCCGAGCCGGAAATCACCGGGATGCCGGCCTGCGCGTAGATCGGTGAGGCTGGAATCGAAGTGCCCGAGTTCAGATGTCCGACGACGCCGGCGACCTTGGCGTCCACCAGCTTCTGCGCCACCGTGGTGCCGGTCTTCGGATCGGCCTGGTCGTCCTCGGCAACGAGCGTGAATTTCACTTCCTTGCCGTCGATCTTGATCTTGGCGGCGTTCGCCTCCTCGACCGCGAGGCGCGCGCCGTTCTCATTGTCCTTGCCGAGGTGGGCGATGCCGCCGGTGAGCGGCCCGACATGGCCGATGCGGACCTCCGCGCCGGCCGGCGGTTTCTGTTCACCGCAGCCGATGAGCGCGAGGGCGGCAGCCAAAAGGGGAATGCTGGCCTTGGCCATATTCATGGGTCCTCCCGGGAGTTACTGCAGCGGGGCGATATCATAACCCCCGGGCGGTTACGCAGATTACTACTGCGACAGGATCCACTTCACCAAGGCCCTGACGTCGGCATCGGGAACGTTGGAGTTGGGCGGCATCGGAATCTGTCCCCACACGCCCTGCCCGCCTTTTTTCACCTTGTCGATCAGCTTGGCTTCGGCCGCCTTGTCGCCGCGGTACTTGGCGGCGACCTCCTTGTAGGAGGGACCGACCAGCTTCTTGTCGACGGTGTGACAGGCAAGGCAGCCGTGCTTCTTGGCAAGCTCCTCGTTCGCGCGCACCGGCAGCGCTGCAACCAGCGCCGCGACGCCAATCAGGAATGCGGCACGTTTCATGACTTCTCCTTGAATGTTCTCTTCAAGTTTACAAGATCGCTGATGGGCAGCAGACAATTAACGCCCCGGCATAGCCAGCCGTTGACCGGTTCGGGCCGTGCCGGCTTGTCCAGGGCGGGGGGGAGGCCGCGCGCGCCGTCCGGAATGGCCAGCACCGTGGTGTCCGGCAGAAACTCGCGCGCGAGCCCAGTCTGCCAGGCGCCGAGCGCCTCGGACTTGCCGCGCAGCACCAGCACGCCGGGCGGCGCCAGATGCTCGTCGAGCGCGATCGTCATCGCGCCGTACCCGGCCGGATAGTCGCGCATCATCGGGTAAAACAGCTGCAGGGTGCGCTCGGCGGCGGCGGCATAGCGCTGCTCGCCGGTCAGCGCCGCGAGCCGGCCGAGTGCCCAGGCGGCGAGCGCGTTGCCCGAGGGCGTGGCATTGTCGTAACCCGGCTTCGGACGGTGAATCAGCTGCTCGTGATCGCGCGCAGTGAAGAAAAAACCGCCGCCCTCGCTGTCCTCGAACTGCTCGAGCAGGACTTCGGCGAGCTGCCCGGCGAACTCCAGGTCTTGCAGAGAAAACTCGCTTTGCAGGAGCTCGAGCAGCGCCGCCATCAGGAACGCGTAATCGTCGAGGTAGGCGGCAAGATGCGCGTGACCGTCCTTGTAGGTGGCAAGCAGCCTGCCGTCGCGCCACATGCGGATGCGGATGAAGTCGAGCGCGCGCCGCGCCGAGGCGACCCACTGCTCGCGGCCGAAGACGCGTCCGGCGCGCGCCATGCCGCGGATCGCGAGCGCGTTCCACGACACCAGCACCTTTTCGTCGCGCCCCGGGCGCACGCGCTTCTCGCGCGCCGCGAACAGCTTTTGCTTTGCTTTTTCGACCAGCTTTTCCCTGTCCTGCTCGATAGGGCGCGCGATGTGCAGATGCCAGTGCCGATTCTCGAAATTCGGCGGCTGGTCCAGGCCGAAGTGGGAAGCGACGGCGGCGTACTCTTCGTCGGTGAGCAGCGATTGCGCTTCCTCGCGGCTCCAGACGTAGAACTTGCCCTCCTCGTGCTCGCTGTCGGCGTCGAGCGAGGAGTAGTAGCCGCCCTCGGGCGACTGCATCTCGCGCATCATCCAGCCGGCGGTCTCCGCCGCGCAGCGCGCGTACAGCGGATCCCCGGTCACCAGCCAGCTGTCGGCGAGCAGCGCGAGCAGCGGGCCGTTGTCGTAGAGCATCTTCTCGAAGTGCGGAATCATCCACTGCGCATCGACGCTGTAGCGGCTGAAGCCGCCGCCGAGCTGGTCGTAGATGCCGCCCTCGCACATGCGCTTGAGCGTGGTGCTCGCCATGTCGGTCTCGCCTTTGCGCAGGCACAGCTCGAGATCTCCGGGATGCGGAAACTTCGGCGCGCTGCCGAAGCCGCCGTAGCGCGCGTCGAAATTGGTGCGCAGGTTGTCGAGCACCGCGCGCACCACCCCCGGCGAGAACTCGGAGAGGTGAGCGGCGCGCCGCGGCAGCGTGCCCGCGAGCGCCTTCTGCACTTCGCTGTTCTGGGTGGCGATGTGGGGCTGCCTGTCGCGCCAGATCGCGGCGATGCGCTCGCACAGGTCGGGGAAGCCGGGCAGCCCGAGGCGCGCCGCCTTGGGAAAATAAGTCCCGCCGAAGAAAGGCGTGCCGTCGGGCGACAGAAACATGGTGAGCGGCCAGCCGCCCGGGCGCTGCGCGAGCATCTGGTGTGCCGTCTGGTAGATCTGGTCGAGGTCGGGGCGCTCCTCGCGATCGACCTTGACGTTGACGAACAGACGGTTCATCACCGCCGCCACCTCGGGGTCTTCGAAGCTCTCGTGCGCCATGACGTGGCACCAATGACAGGCTGAGTAACCGACCGACAGCAGGATCGGCTTGTCCTCGCGCCGCGCGCGCTCGAGCGCCTCAGGCCCCCAGGGATACCAGTCCACGGGGTTTGCGGCGTGTTGCTGGAGATACGGGGAAGTTTGATTCGCGAGACGATTTGCCATGGCACAAAGCAAAACCCCTCAGTGCAGCTAGGTTAGCGTACCGGGCGGGTGAATGAAAAGACTTTCGTCAGGCCGAGCAGATCGGTGATGAGGAGCACGAGGAAAATGATCAGGAGGGCACCGATGATGCCTTCGCCGCCGGCAGGCAGGCTGTCGATCTGGCCCGCGAGCTGCGCCGCCTCTTCGTCGGTCAGCGCGGCAATGCGCGCCTTGACATCCGCCGGGCGCACGCCATGCGCCTCGAGTTGCGCGCGCACGTCCGCGCGATCGAGCAGGGTCGCAACGCGGTCGCCTTGCGCGGCGGCAAGCGCGGCATCCGTCCCGACGATGGCGGCTTGAGAAGGCAGCGGCAGTCCGAGCCCGGCGATCGAAATCACGAGCACGCTGACAATGAATCGACGCATCTTGTTCATCATGTCTCCCAACTGGGGTTGAAGGCGAATGCGAGCTTAACATCCGGGGCAATGAGCGACCACCTGCCATCGGGCGTCCTGCGCTTCTGGTTCGGCGACGGCGAGGAATACGGCAAGCGGCACAAGCGCTGGTTCGAGAAGAACGCGTCTTTCGATGCCGAGGTGCGCGAGCGATTTCTTCTGCTTTACGAAGAGCTCGCCGCCGGGGGTGGGCGGGAATGGCTGAAGCAGCGCGCCGACTGCCTCGCGCGCATCGTTGCGCTCGACCAGTTCCCGCGCCATATTTTCCGCGGCTCGCCGCGCGCGTTCGCGGCCGATGCGCTCGCGCTTGAGGCGGCGCGCCAGGCCGTCGCGCGCGGATACGATCTCAACATGCTGCCGGTCGAGCGCATGTTCGCCTACCTGCCCTTCGAGCACAGCGAGTCGCTCGAGGACCAGCTGAAGGCCTGCGAGCTCACCGCGCCGCTCGCGGCATTTGCCGAAACCGCGGACACGCACCGCTACGCGCTGCTACATCGCGACATCATCCAGCGCTTCGGGCGTTTTCCCCACCGCAATGCGGCGCTCGGGCGTGCCAGCACGCCGGAAGAGATTGAATTTCTGAAACAGCCCGGCTCGGGCTTCTAGTTGCCTCTTGCGCCATCAGAGGTTCGCGTCGGTAACGGCGCCTTCCGAGGCGGTGGAAACGAGCTTGCGGTACTTGGCGAGCAGCCCCTTCGTATAACGAGGTTGCGGCGGTTTCCACTTCTTGCGGCGCGCAGCCAGCTCCCCGGCGGAGACGTCGAGATGAACCCGGCGCTTCTTCGCATCGATGGTGATGGAATCGCCCTCCCGCACCAGCGCGATGGTGCCGCCGACATAGGCCTCGGGGGCCACGTGCCCGACGACCATGCCCCAGGTGCCGCCCGAGAAGCGGCCGTCGGTCAACAGGCCGACCGATTCGCCCAGCCCCTGGCCGATGAGCGCGGAGGTGGGCGCGAGCATCTCCTGCATGCCCGGGCCGCCCTTTGGGCCTTCGTAACGGATCACCACCACGTCGCCCGGCCTGATGCGTTTGGCCATGATCGCCTTCATGCAGGCGTTCTCGGAATCGAATACTCGCGCCGGCCCGGTAATCGAAGTGCTCTTCAAGCCGGTAATCTTCGCCACGCACCCCTCGGTGGCGAGGTTGCCCTTCAGGATCGTGAGATGACCCTGGCGATAGAGCGGCTTGTCGAGGGCACGGATCACGTCCTGGTCTGCGCGCGGCGTGCGGGGTGTGTCCTTCAACTCCTCAGCGAGCGTTTTGCCGGTGATGGTGACGCACTCGCCGTGCACCAAGCCCGCTTCGAGCAGCATCTTCAGTACCTGGGGGACGCCGCCCGCCGCATGAAAGTCGGTGGCGACATACGGGCCGGAGGGCTTGAGCGCGCAGAGCACCGGGACCTTCCTGCGCACGCGCTCGAAATCATCGATCGTCCATCTCACGCCCGCGGCGCTGGCGATGGCGAGATAGTGCAGCACCGCATTGGTCGAGCCGCCCGTCGCCATGACAATGGCGATTGCATTCTCGATGGACTTGCGCGTGATGATGTCGCGGGGGCGCAGATTGTTCTTCACCGCCTCGGCCAGCACCCTGGCCGAGAGCGCGGCCGAGTCTGCCTTCTCCGGATCGGGCGAGGCCATTTGCGAGGATCCGAGCAGGCTCATGCCCAGCGCCTCGAACGACGAGCTCATGGTATTCGCGGTGTACTGGCCGCCGCAGGCGCCAACGCTGGGACAGGCGTTCCTTTCGATGCCTTCCAAGTCCTCCCGCGACATCTTTCCGGCAGTGAACGCGCCTACCGCCTCGAACGGGCTGACGATGGTCAGCTTCTGGCCTTTCCAGAAGCCTGGCTTGATAGTTCCGGCGTAGACAAACATGCCCGGCACATTGACGCGCGCCATCGCCATCATGCTGCCCGGCATGTTCTTGTCACAGCCACCGACACACAGGATCCCGTCCATGAGCTGCCCGTTCACCGCGGTCTCGATCGAATCGGCGATCACTTCTCGCGACACCAGAGAATATTTCATCCCCTCGGTGCCCATGCCGATGCCGTCGGTGACGGTGGGAAAGCCAAATACCTGCGGCTTGACCCCGGCCTGCTCCAGGGCGGCCATGGCGCGATCGACGAGCGGCTGGATGCCGGCGTTGCAGGGATTCATGGTCGAGTGGCCGTTGGCCACGCCGACGATCGGCTTGTCGAAGTCGCCGTCGCCGAAGCCGACGGCGCGCAGCATCGCCCGGTTCGGCGAGCGCGCGACGCCATGGGTAATGAGTCTTGAGCGGCGGTTGGGGGGTGTGGACGCCATGATTTCCTCCTGTGCGCGGGGATTCTGCGCTCCCGCCGCTCTTATATCCAATGCAATAGCAGTCCTGCTGTAATACTCTATAGGTATGAATCTGCCGGAATTATGGCAATTGCGGTATTTCATCGCAGTGGCCGAACGGCTGCACTTCGGGCGTGCGGCCGAAGCGCTGCATATTTCGCAGCCGCCGCTGTCGCGCGCGATTCGCGCGCTCGAAGAGCGGCTCGGCGTCGCGCTGTTCGCGCGCACGCGGCGGCGCGTCGAGCTCACGCCCGAGGGCGAGCGCCTGCTGGACGAGGCGCGGCGCATGATCGGGCAGCTGGAGCGCGCGGTGCTGGAACTGCGCGGCATTGCCTCCGGCGAGCAGGGCCGGCTGCGCATCGGCTTCGTGTCGCTCGCCGATTACGGCGTGCTGCCCGGACTGCTGAAGGCCTATAAGTCCGCGCGGCCCGGCGTGACGCTTGCATTGCGCGAGATGCTCTCACCCGAGCAGTCGGGCGCCCTCGCTGCCGGCGAGCTCGATTTTGGCCTGCTCCTGCCGCCGGTCTCCGAGGAGGCGGGGCTCGAGCACATCACCGTGCAGCGCGAACGTTTTGTCGCCGCCCTTCCGTCCCGGCATCGCCTTGCAGGCGGACGCGGCAAGCTGGCGATGAGCGCGCTGGCCGGGGAGCCCTTCGTGATGGTGCCGCGCGACATCGCCCCCGGCTTGTACGATATCGTGACGGGACTGGCCGCGCGCGCCGGCATTTCCTTCAACGTGGCGCAGGAGGCAATACAGATGCAGACGGTAGTGAGCCTGGTGTCGAGCGGGCTGGGCGCCGCGATCGTGCCGGGTTCGGTCGCCAACCTGGGCAGGCGCGGGGTCGTATATCGGGAGCTGGCCGACCATCATCCGCGGCTGGATTTATGGCTCGCCTGGCCGCGCGGCACGCTCGGTGGGGCGGCCCGCGACTTTCTTGCGCTCGCGCGCCGCGGCGCGGGCTAGGCCCTCGCGTGCTCGTGCACCCCAACATCGACCCGGTCGCGTTTTCCATCGGCCCGCTCGCCGTGCGCTGGTACGGCCTCATGTACCTGGTCGGCTTCGCCGCCGGCTGGTGGCTGGGGCTGAGGCGCATCGCAAAAGGGATGGCTCCGGTGACGCGGCAGCAATTCGACGATCTGCTGTTCATGGCGGTTCTGGGCGTGATCCTCGGCGGGCGGCTGGGCTACGTGTTGTTTTACAAGCCGGGCTACTACTTCTCGCACCCGCTCGAGATCTTCGCGGTATGGCAGGGCGGGATGTCATTCCATGGCGGCCTGCTGGGCGTAATCCTCGCCATGGCGTTTGCGGCGCGCCGCCACAAGGTGGACTTCCTGCGGCTGATGGATTTCGTCGCGCCGCTCTGCCCGCTCGGCATCGGCTCCGGCCGGATGGGGAACTTCATCAATGGCGAGCTCTACGGACGCGTCACGGACCTGCCGTGGGGGATGGTATTTCGCGGCGCGGGCGACGCGCCGCGTCATCCGTCTCAGCTCTACGAATTCGCTCTCGAGGGGCTCGCGCTCTTCGTGCTGCTGTGGTGGTTCTCCTCCAAGCCGCGCCCGCGCGGTCAGGTGTCGGCGCTGTTCCTCGTCGGCTATGGCGCGTTCCGCTTCATCGCCGAGTTCGGCCGCGAGCCCGACAGCTTTCTCGGCTATCTCGCCTTCGGCCTGACGATGGGCCAGTGGCTGTGCCTGCCGATGATCGTCGGCGGGCTCTGGCTGTTCGCGTGGAGTCGACGCTAGGCGAGGGCCTGCTCCAGCACGCGCGCCACGTGCCAAGCCTCGCGACCGGTGCCGTGCGCGATCTGCTGCCTGCAGCTCGTGCCGTCGGCGATCACCAAGGCGTCTCTTGAATTCCTCACCGCAGGCAAAAGGCTCATCTCGGCCATCTTCATCGAGACATCGTAGTGCTCGGCCTCGTAGCCGAAGCTGCCCGCCATCCCGCAGCAGCTCGATGCGACCGCCTCGACCTTCAGCTGCGGGATCAGCCCGAGCACGCGCGTTACCGCGGGCATCGCGTCGAACGCTTTCTGATGGCAATGGCCGTGCAGCAAGGCAGTTTTCGCCATCGGCGTGAAGCTCGCCGAGAAATGGCCTGCGTCGAGCTCGCGCGCGAGAAATTCCTCGAACAGAAACGAATTGCGCGCGAGTACGTCGCCGCCCGGCAGCATGACGCTGAATTCGTCGCGGAAGGTCAACAGGCACGAAGGCTCGAGCCCGATTACCGGCACTCCGCGCTCGGCCCAGGGCTTGAGCGCCTGCAGCGTGCGACGCGCCTCCACCTTGGCCTCCTCCACCAGCCCGGCCGTAAGGAACGTCCGGCCGCAGCACAGCGGACGGCCGACCGTGAGGGGCTGCGCAGCATGCACCCGGTAGCCGGCCGCCTGCAGCACCCGAATCGCGGCGCGCGCATTGTGCGGCTCGAACCAGCGGTTGAAGGTGTCGACGAACAGGGCGACCTCGCGGCCTCCCCCGCGGCTGGCCCGGGTGCGGTCGGCGAAGTAATCCCCGCGCCACTCCGGCAGCTCGCGCTTGGCCGAGAAGCCGAGCGCAGATCTCAGCAGCGAGGAAGCGGAATTGGCAAGCGGCGCCATGCGCCCTGCCCAGGGCGCGTAGCGCGGCAGGTAGGCGACCGCCCGCTCGCGCAGCGTCAGGCGGTGGCGGCGGCGATAGCCGGCGAGGAACTCGATCTTCATGCGCGCCATGTCGACGCCGGTGGGGCACTCGCGCTTGCAGCCCTTGCACGAGACGCAGAGATCCAGCGCGCTTTTGACCGCGTCTTCTCCCGCGTCGCCCAACTGACCTGAAAGCGCCAGGCGCAGCGTGTTGGCGCGGCCGCGCGTCAAGTGCATCTCGTCGCCGGTAGCGCGAAACGACGGACACATGGTTCCGGCGTCGAACTTACGGCAGTGGCCGTTGTTGTTGCACATCTCGACCGCCTTGTCGTAGCCACCCCACTCGCTCCAGTCGAGGGCTGCGGCCGGCACCTGCGTGCTATAGCCAGGCTTGAAGCGGAACAGGGACTTGTCGTCCATGCGCGGCGGATTGACGATCTTGCCGGGGTTCATCAGGCCGCGGGGGTCGAGCCAGCCCTTGATCTCGCCGAGACAGGCCGTGAGGCGCGGGCCGAAGAACGGCGCGATCCACTCCGAGCGCACCAGGCCGTCGCCGTGCTCGCCCGAGTACGCGCCCTTGAACTGCTTCACCATCGCGCAGGCTTCCTCGGCGATGGCGCGCATTTTTTCGGCGCCGTCGCGCCGCATGTCGAGCACCGGCCGCACATGCAGCGTGCCGACCGAGGCGTGGGCGTACCAGGTGCCGCGCGTGCCGTGCTTCTCGAACACGCGCGTCAGGCGCTCGGTGTATTCGGCGAGGTGCTCGAGCGGCACCGCGCAATCCTCGATGAAGGACACCGGCTTGCCGTCGCCCTTCATCGACATCATGATGTTGAGGCCCGCCTTGCGAACGTCCCATACCGCTTTCTGCCGGTTCGCATCGAGAATCTCCACCACGGCGCCGGGAAAGCCCAGATCCGACATCAATTCGGCGAGACGCTTGACGCCTTGGAGCTGCGGATCGCGCTCGGCGCCCGCGAACTCGACCAGCAGCACCGCATCGGGCTCGCCCTTGAGGAAGGCCTTCACCGTCGGCTCGAACGCGGGGTTGGCCCGCGCGAGGTCGAGCATGGTGCGGTCGACGAGCTCTACCGCGCACGGCCCGAGCTTCACGATGTGCTGCGCCGCATTCATCGCTTCGTGGAAGCGCGGGAAATGCGCGACGCCGAGCGCCTTGTGATTCGGCAGCTCCGCAAGCTCGATG
>DATNMK010000060.1:0-152565 GCA_035602335.1 Burkholderiales bacterium | reverse complement strand
TCCCTTGCCGAACCCGCCACTGCGGCGGGCTCCTGCGCCGTGCAACTGCCGGTGAGCAAGACGCTGGTTGCGGCAAGGCTGGGCGTGAAAAAAGAAACGCTATCGCGATTGTTTCGCCAGTTTGCCGACGACGGCGTGATCACGGTTTCGCAGCGCAAAATCGCGATTCTCGACCGTGGCCGCCTTGCCGAAGCAGCGCGCGGCAACGGCTCAGACGCCGGGGCGGGGAACGGCGATGACGGTGAGGCTGCGGATACCCTGCGCGCCGTGAATTAGCACACCCTCGATGTCCGCGGTCGCCGACGGGCCCGTCATCAGCACGCAGTAGTTCGTCTCGAAGAAGCCGCGCTGGCGATAGGCGTGGTGCAGGTTCGGCACGATCTCCCGGCTGTCCAGCAAGACCACCAGGTGCTGCGAGAGGAAGCCCAGCACGTTCACCTTGAACTCTGCCTGGCTCAGCCATACCGAGCCGGTTTCCGCGACGCCGAAGCGCCCGCGCACCACGCCCACGTCGACGTCTTCGAGCTCGGCGGGCGCCTTCACCGATTGAAGCGCGCGGTTCCCGGCCACTTCGGGCGTCGCCGAGCACACCACCTTCGCCTTGGGAAACGTTTTCCGGATCAGCGCGTCGAGGTCTGTGCCGGCGGCAGCCTCGAGGAAGGCGCCGCCCATCCGCTCCAGATTGCCTTTGAAGGCATCGACGAGGGACGGCAACGCACGGTCGAACGTCGGCACCGCCGGAAGCGGGCGCGACGAGGGCTGATTGCCGCGCACGCGCGCCAGGATCTCGTCGCGGCTGCTCATTTCTTGCCCCGATTCTTGAGATACCAGTCGCGGAAGCTGGATTTGCGTCCCTTGGGCACTTCGCGCTGCCGCCCCCACGCGTTGAGCGGGTTGTAGAGCATGAAGCGTGGCAGGTATTCGATGCCGGCATTCGCGGCCTGCAGCGCCGCGCGATATATCTTCGGGCTGGCCAGCACCTTGCCCGCCACCCGCATGGCCTGCTTCTTGGCCATGGGAAGCATGTTGCGCTCGTTGATGATCTGGCGCCACTTGTAGATCTGCTCGTGGATGTTGATCTTCACCGGGCACACGTTGGTGCAGCTGCCGTTCAGCGTCGAGGCGAAAGGCAGCGAGCTGTATTTGCGCAGGTCGAACGCCGGGTCGATGATCACGCCGATCGGGCCGGAATAGGTGGCGCCGTAGCTCAGGCCGCCGCTGCGCCGGTATACCGGGCAGGTGTTCATGCAGGCGCCGCAGCGGATGCATTTGAGCGAGTACCAGAAGTCGGCCATGCCCAGGCGCTCCGAACGGCCGTTGTCGACCAGGATCACGTGCATCTCGGCGCCCTCGCGCGGCCCGCGGAAGTGGGACGTGATCTGCGTGATGGGCGAGCCGAGCGCGCTGCGCGACAGCATGCGCACGAACACGCCGAGATCCTCGATGCGGGGAATCATCTTCTCGATGCCGATCGAGGCGATGTGCAGCTTGGGCAGGTTCGCGCTCAAGTCGGCGTTGCCCTCGTTGGTGCATACCACGAAGGTCCCGGTTTCCGCGACCGCGAAGTTGGCCCCGGTCATGCCGGCGCCGGCGCTGAGGTAGTACGGACGCGTGTGGCGGCGCTGGCTTTCCGCCAGGTAGGCGACGTCGCTGTTCTTCGGATCGGTGCCAATGGTCCGCGAGAACACCTGCGCGACGTCGCCGCGCAGCTTGTGCACCGCGGGCACGACGATATGGCTGGGCGGCTCCTTGTCGAGCTGCTGGATGCGCTCGCCCAGGTCGGTCTCGATGACCTCGACGCCGCGTTGCTCGAGGAATGGACCCATGGCGCATTCGTCGGTGAGCATCGATTTGCTTTTCACCAGCGTCCTCGCGCCGTGGCTGCTGAGGAGATCGAACACGATCTGGTTGTGCTCGGCGCCGTCCCGCGCCCAGTGCACGCGCATGCCGTTCGCCGTGGCCCGGGACTCGAACTGCTCGAGGTAGTCGGCGAGGTGGGACAGCGTGTGCTCCTTGACCGCCGACGCAAGCGAGCGCAGCTGCTCCCATTCCGGCAACGCGTTCGCCTCGCGGTCGCGCTTCAGGCGCAGGTCCCACAGGCGCATGTCGTGGAACTCGATGTGCTCCTTCGCCGCGATGAATTTCGACGAGGCCTCGGCGTGGTCGACCCGCTTCACGCACGTGCTCCATTCAGGACCTGCGCGATATGGATGAACTTGAGCCCCAGGCCGAGCCGCTCCGCGCAGCCTTTCTGGTGCATCAGGCAGGACATGTCCTGCGAGACGATGTACTCGGCGCCCGCGTTCTTGTGGTCGGTGACCTTGTCGTAGCCCATCTTCGCCGAGACCGGCTCCTCGAACACCGAGAAGGTGCCGCCGAAGCCGCAGCACTCGTCGGGACGCGCCGGCGCGGCGAACTTGATGCCCTTCACCTTGGAAAGCAGCGCGAGCGGCTTGTTATGGCCTCCGCCTCCCAGCTCCGAGGGCACGGCGGCGTGCAGCCCGCGCAGCGTCGCGCAGCCTATGTGCAGGCCGACCTTGTGCGGAAATTTCGCCCAGGGAAACTCACGCACCAGGAGCACGTCGTGGATGAATTCCACCAGCTCGTAGGTGTGCTTTCGTACCTTCTTCGCCTTGGCGCTTTGCGGGACGGCGGTCAGGTGCTCGCGCACATGATGCGCGCAGCTGCCCGAGGGCGTGACGGTGTAGTCGAAGCCCGCGAAATTGCGCACGAACAGCTTTTCTGCTCCTGCCGCATCGTCCTCGCAGCCGCTGTTTGCCATCGGCTGCCCGCAGCAGGTCTGGTCGAGCGGATAGCGCACCTCCACGCCGAGGCGCTCGAGCAGCTCCAGCGTCGCAACGCCCACCTCGGGGAAAAATGCGTCTACATAGCAAGGAATGAACAGCCCTACTTTCAACGCCCGACCACCATTAGAGTGAACGGCGCCACATAGGCCTGCAGCGTGATCAGCACCCCTACCAGCGCGGCAAGCGCGACGCTGTGGAAGAACACGTAGCGCAGAATCTCGCCCTCGTGCCCGAACCACTGCGTCGCCGTGGAGGCGACGACGATGCTTTGCGCATCGATCATCTTGCCCATGACGCCGCCCGAGCTGTTCGCGGCGGCCATCAGCAAGGGCGACAGGCCGAGCTGCTCCGCGGTGACTTTCTGCAGCCCGCCGAACAGCACGTTGGACGCGGTGTCCGACCCGGTCAGCGCAACGCCCAGCCAGCCGAGCATCGCGCCGAAGAACGGGTAGAACGCGCCGGTGAACGCGAATGCGAGCCCGAGCGTCGCATCGGTGCCGGAATAGCGCGTGAGGAAGCCGAGCGCGAGCATGGCCGAGATCGTCAGCAGCGAATAGCGCACGCGCACGATGGTGCGCCAATACGCCTGCAGCAGCCGCCACGGCGAATACTTCATGACGAAACCGGAGATGATCGCCGCGAGGAGAATCCCGGTGCCGGTGGCCGAAAGCCAGTTCAGCACGTACACGGCCGCTTCCTTGTGCGGCTTCTCCACCACCGGCGGCACCTTCTCGACCAGATTGTGCAGGCCCTCCATCGGGAAGCGGAACACCGATAGGCCGTCGACGAACTTCCTCACTTCCGGAATGCCCCACAGGAACACGAACACCGTGAGGATCATCCACGGCGTCCACGCGAGCAGGACCGTCCGGCTGCGGTAGCCTGGCTGGCCGTTCGGCCCGCCGATCGAAGCCGGCTCGAGCTGCCCGGAGCGTGCCTCGAGGCCCTTGAGCGCCGGCGAGGTCCAGGTCCTGCCCGGTCGCCATACGCGCAGAAATAGGGTGAGACAGGCCATCGACACCATCGCCGCCACCACGTCCACCAGCCATGGTCCGTGGTAATTGGAGACCAGGAACTGCGGAATGGCGAAGCTCACGCCCGCCACCAGGATCGCCGGCCAGATCTCCAGCATGCCGCGCCAGCCGGCAAAGGCCCAGACCAGCCAGAACGGCACCAGAAGCGAGAAGAAAGGCAGCTGCCGGCCGACCATCGCGGAGAGCTGCATCAGGTCCAGGCCGGTGACCGCCGCGAGCGCGATGACCGGCGAGCCGAGCGCGCCGTAGGCGACCGGGGCCGTGTTCGCAATCAGCGAAAGGCCCGACGCGGCAAGCGGCGAGAAGCCCAGGCCGATCAGGATGGCTGCGGTCACGGCGACCGGCGTGCCGAAGCCCGCGGCGCCTTCGAAGAACGCGCCGAAGCAGAAGGCGATCAGCAGCAGCTGCAGGCGCCGGTCGTCGGTGATGCGCGCGATGGAATCCTGCAGCACCTTGAAATGGCCGCTTTTTTCGGTCAGGCGGTACAGGAAGATGATGTTCAGGACGATCCAGCCGATCGGCAGCAGCCCGAAGAGGGCGCCGTACAGGGCCGACATTCCGGCCGCCTTCGCCGGCATGCCGAAGGCCACGATCGCGACGATGAAAGCGCTGATCAGGCCGAGGATCGCGGCCCAGTGCGCCTTGATCTTGAAGAAGGCGAGCGCGCCGAGCAATACCACTATCGGAACCGCCGCCACCAATGTCGATAGCAGCATGTTGCCGAACGGATCGTAGACTTGGCTCCACACCATGGCGCTTCCTCCCTCGAAGAATGCCAGCCCGGTTCGCCAAGCCTCACGGCCGGTGTTGATCCAGGTCAAGCGCTATCCACGCCCGCCGTTAATCGGCGTCAACGAAAGCCGGCTACTGAAGGTCCAGCGCGTAGCGCTTGAGCGCCGAGAGCGGCACGTAATTGAGCACGTTCTCGTGCGTCGACTCGAGGATCACGCGCGGCGCGCGTCCCGCCTCCCAGGCCTCGATCCAGCGCAGCACGTGCAGGCACCAGCGGTCGTTGTGCTTCAGGCCGCGGAAGCGCAGGTCGGGACGCGGCGTGACGAGATCATTGCCCTTCGCCACGCTGAACTCGAGGAACTCGTCGGTCACATGAACGCACACCAGGTGCGCGACGCCGTCCTGGTCGTGGGTCGCGCAGCAGCCGTCGCGGAAGTAGCCGGTCAGCGGCGAATAGCTGCAGGCCCGCAGCTCGCCGCCGAGAACGTTCTTTTCAGGTTGCGCCATGCTGCTCTATATACCGCTTGACGGCCGCGGCGTCGGGCTCCATGACCGTGAAGCGCTGCGGCAGCTTCTCCAGGTTCTCGAAACCGCTCGGCCGCTGCGGTTCGCGGCCGAGCGCCTCGCGCAGCGTCGCGGCGAACTTCGCCGGCAGCGCGGTCTCGAGGCACACGAGTGCAATCCCCGGCTCGCGATGTTCGAGACCCACCTTCACGCCGTCCGCCGTGTGCGGATCGATCATCACGCCGAATTTCTCGAAAATCTGCTTGATGGTCCTGAGACGGTCGGCGTGAGTGCTGCGGCCGGAAACGAAACCCGTATTGCGGAACAAAGCCGAACCGGACAGATCGAATTCGCCCTGCGCGTCGAGCCGCCGGTAAAGCTCCTTCACGCGCGCGCCGTCGCGCCCCACGAGGTCGAACGCGTAGCGCTCGAAGTTCGACGCCCTGGAGATGTCCATCGACGGACTCGATGTCGCAACAGCGGATTTCCTGGTTCTATAACGACCCGACTTGAAAAACTCATCGAGCACATCGTTCTCGTTGCTCGCCAGAATCAATTTCCGGATGGGCAGACCCATGCTGCGGGCTACATACCCCGCATAGATGTTGCCGAAATTGCCCGAGGGCACGGCGAACGCGATCTCTTCATGGTTGCCTTTCGTAGCAGCAAAATAACCCTTGAAGTAATAAACGACTTGCGCGGCGACTCTGGCCCAGTTGATCGAATTAACCGCGCCGATGCGCTGCTTCGCCTTGAAGGCCCGGTCCGCGTTGACCTGCTTGACCAGGTCCTGGCAGTCGTCGAATACGCCGTTGACCGCGAGGTTGTGGATGTTCGGGTCCTGCAGCGCATACATCTGCGCGCGCTGAAAGGGGCTCATGCGGCCGTGGGGCGAGAGCATGAAGACGCGAAGGCCGCGCTTGCCGCGCATCGCGTGCTCCGCGGCCGGACCCGTGTCGCCGGAGGTCGCGCCTAGGATGTTGAGAGTCGTGTTTTCTTTTTTAAGAATCGCTTCAAAGAGATTGCCGAGCAGCTGCATGGCAATGTCCTTGAAGGCGAGCGTCGGCCCGTTCGACAGGCCAAGAAGATGAAAGCCGGGCTCCAGGGTCCTCAGCGGGGTGATCTCTTCCGAGCCAAAGACCTGCCTTGTATACGTCGCCTCGACGATGCGTTTCAGATCGGGAACGTCGTCCATGAATTGCGACAAGATGGCATGCGCAAGATCGGGGTAAGACAGGGATCTCCAGGACTTCAAGTCCGCTTTTGGATAATTCTCGGGCACGTAAAGCCCGCCGTCGGCAGCGAGCCCTTCGAGCAGGATTTCGGTGAAGCGGCGCGGCGGCGCGTTGCCGCGGGTCGAGACGTAAAGCACTACAGAAGCTCTTCCAGCCGGATGCGCGTGACCTTGCCTGCCAAGACGGGGAGCTTCTCGATCTTCGCCATCGCCCGGTTGACGTTCTTCTCCACCGCCCGGTGCGTGAGCATGACGATGTCGACGCGGCTTTCGCCTTCGCCGGGCTCCTTCTGCACCATGGCACCGATCGAGATTTTTGAGACGGCCAGGATGCGCGTGATGTTGGCGAGCACGCCCGGCTTGTCGAGCACCCGCATGCGCAGGTAGTACGACGTCTCCACCGCGTCCATGGGCAGGATCGGCACATCGGACAGCTGATCGGGCTGGAACGCGAGATGGGGGACGCGGTGCTCGGGGTCGGCGGTGATCAGGCGTGTGACGTCCACCAGGTCGGCCACCACGGCGCTCGCGGTGGGCTGGCTGCCCGCCCCGGCGCCGTAGTACATGGTCGCGCCCACCGCGTCGCCCTTCACGAGGATGGCGTTCATCACGCCTTCCACGTTGGCGATGAGGCGGCGCTCAGGCACCAGCGTCGGATGCACCCGCAGCTCGATGCCGCGCGGCGCGCGCCGCGTGATGCCGAGCAGCTTGATGCGGTAGCCGAGCTCCTCGGCGTAGCCGATGTCCGCCCGCGTCAGCTTTTGAATTCCTTCCTTAAAACATTTCTTAAACTGCATGGGGATGCCGAAGGCGAGCGCCGAAAGGATGGTGAGCTTGTGGGCGGCGTCGATGCCCTCGATGTCGAACGTCGGATCGGCTTCGGCGTAGCCATGGCGCTGCGCGTCATGCAGGGCCGCCGAGAAATCCAGGCCCTTGTCGCGCATCTCCGACAGGATGAAGTTCGACGTGCCGTTGATGATGCCGGCGATCCACTCGATGCGGTTCGCGGCGAGCCCTTCGCGCAGCGCCTTGATGATCGGGATGCCGCCGCCGACCGAGCCTTCGAAGGCCACCATCACGCCCTTCTTCTGCGCGGCGGCGAAGATCTCGGTGCCGTGGGTGGCGAGCAGCGCCTTGTTCGCGGTGACGACATGCTTCCCGTTGCGGATGGCCGCGAGCACCAGCTCCTTTGCCACGGTGTAGCCGCCGATCAGCTCGACGATGATGTCGATGTCCGGATCGCGCACCAGCTTGAACGCGTCGGCGATGACTTTTGCTCTTTTCCCGGTGATTTTCCTGGCTCGCCGCACGGCCTTGTCCGCCACCTGCGTAATCTGGATCGCGCGCCCGGCGCGGCGCCGGATCTCGTCGGCGTTGCGGTTGAGCACGTCCCAGGTGCCGCGGCCCACGGTGCCGATGCCCAGCAGCCCTACATTAATTGGCTTCATTTCGTTTCAGGCGGAATTGAAGGTGATGCTTGACGTCCGGCCACTCGTGGGCCAGGACGCTGTACATGACCGTATCGCGGATCGTGCCATCGCGCCGCGGCCAGTGATGCCGGATCACGCCGTCTTTCTTCGCGCCCAGACTCTCGATCGCGCGCTGCGAGGCGAAATTGAAGTTGTCGGTGCGCAAGCCGATCACCTTGCATCCCAGGGTTTCAAATCCATGGGCAAACAGCAAGAGCTTGCAGGCGGTGTTGACGTAGCTGCGCTGCCAGCGCTTCGCGTACCAGGTGTAGCCGATTTCGACGCGATCGGCTTCGGCGATGATGTCGTGGTAGCGCGTGCTGCCTGCGATCGCGCCGCTCTTCTGCTCGCGCACCGCCCAGGGCAGCATGTCGCCTTTTTCTTGTCCCTCGAGTGCCCTTTCGATGTAGGCGCCCGTCTGCTCGGGCTCGGGCACGGAGGTGAACCACAGTTCCCATAGTTTTCCGTCGGCGGCGGCGCGTGCCAATCCTTCGCGGTGCGCGGGCGAAAGAGGTTCGAGCCTTACGCCGTGACCTTCGAGGGTGACGGGGACCGGCCTGATCAAGCCGCGCCCCGGAGGAGCCCGTCCTTGCGGAACATGTCGCGGATTCCCCTCACCGCCTGGCGCAGGCGGTGCTCGTTCTCGATCAGCGCGATACGCACGTGATCATCGCCGTAGTCGCCGAAGCCGACGCCGGGCGCCACCGCGATCTTCGCTTCCTCGACCAGGCGCTTGGTGAACTCGATCGAGCCCAGGCGGGCGTAGAACTCGGGGATCTTCGCCCAGACGTACATCGAGGCCTTCGGGTTTTCCACCATCCAGCCGATGTCGTGCAGCCCCTTGACCATGATATTGCGTCTTTTTTCATATGTATTTTTTATTTCAAGAACGCAATCCTGGGGCCCTTCCAGCGCCACGATCGAGGCCACCTGGATCGGCGTGAAGCTGCCGTAGTCGTGGTAGCTCTTGATGCGCGCGAGCGCGTGCACCAGGTCCTTGTTGCCGACCATGAAGCCGATGCGCCAGCCGGCCATATTGTAGCTCTTCGACATGGTGAAGAACTCGACCGCGATGTCCCGAGCACCGGGCACCTGCATGATGGATGGAGCTTTATAAGAATCAAAAACTATGTCCGCGTACGCCAAGTCGTGCACTACGAGGATGTCGTGCTCGCGCGCGAGCGCGATCACGCGCTCGAAGAAAGCCAAGTCCACGCAGTGCGCCGTCGGGTTCGACGGGAAGCCGATCACCAGCATCTTGGGCTTCGGGA
Organism: Burkholderiales bacterium; assembly: GCA_035602335.1. Lineage (GTDB taxonomy): Bacteria > Pseudomonadota > Gammaproteobacteria > Burkholderiales > SG8-39 > SCGC-AG-212-J23. Next base: position 143,514 of record DATNMK010000060.1, on the reverse strand, counting down.
TCAGCTCGCGGATCGCGCGCTCCAGCTCGGCGATGAAGTCGACGCCGGGCGTCATGCGCACCGAGCGGATGTCCGCGCCGGCAATGATCGCGCCGTAAATGTGGATCGGATACGAAGGATTGGGCACCAGCACCGTATCGCCGCGCTCCAGGCAGGCGAGCATCAAGTGGGCGAGGCCTTCTTTGGAGCCGATGGTGACGATGGCCTCGGCGTCCATATCCAGCTCGACCCCGTAGCGGCGGCGGTACCAGTCGCAGATCGCCTTGCGCAGCCGCGGGATGCCCTTCGACACCGAATAGCCGTGCGTGTCCTGGCGCTGCGTGGCTTCGACCAGCTTGTCGACGATGTGCTTCGGCGTCGGCCCGTCGGGATTGCCCATCGACAGGTCGATGATGTCGTCGCCGCGCCGGCGCGCCGCCATCTTCAACTCGTTGGTGATGTTGAAGACGTACGGCGGGAGGCGCTTAATCCTTGAAAACTCACGCATTGTAGAATTCTAGCGTGAAACTTCACGCTGCCGGCCCGAGCGCCGCCAACACCATCACCGGCTACGGCGACGACCACGTGCTGGTGAACGGGCAGCGCCGCGACTCGAGCGTCATCGTCACTGCCGATCGGGTGCTGCCCTGGGAAGCCAAAGGTTTCTCGGCGCTCAGGGAGGAAGACTTCTCCTTCCTGCAAACTCTTGGAGTGGAAATCATCCTGCTGGGCACCGGGCCGCGGCAGCGCTTCCCCCATCCGCGGCTGACTGCATCGCTCGCTCGAGCGGGCATCGGCCTCGAGGTGATGGACCTGAAGGCCGCCTGCCGCACTTACAACATCCTGGTCGCCGAGGAGCGCAAGGTCGCCGCCGCGCTGCTGTTCGCGTGACCGTGCGTGTGTTGCTGGCGGTGCTGGCGCTCGCCTGGTTCGGCACGCTGGGGGTACGGCCGCTCTACAAGGCCGACGAGAGCCGCTACGCCGAGATTCCGCGCGAGATGGTGGCGAGCGGCGACTGGATCACGCCGCGCCTGAACGGCTTCAAGTACTTCGAGAAGCCGCCGCTGCAATACTGGGCCACCGCTGGCTTCTTCAAGGTTTTTGAAGTCGCGGACTGGTCGGCGCGGCTTTGGACTGCGCTCGCCGGCTTTGCAGGAATTTTCATGGTGTTATTTGCAGGAAGGCGTCTTTTCGGCGCGCCCGCGGGCGTCTACGCCGCGGCGGTGCTTGCGGGCAGCCCGCTCTACGTCATGCTGGGGCAGGTCAATACGCTCGACATGGGCCTCACCTTTTTCCTGTCTGCCGCGGTGTTCGCCTTCGCGCTCGGCCACATGCTTCTCTTCTGGGCGGCGTGCGCGCTCGCCGTGCTGAGCAAAGGACTGGTCGGGATCGTCCTGCCGCTCGCAGCCATTGCTCTTTACATCTTGATCAAGCGGGATTGGGGCCTGATCCGCCGGATGCGCATCGTTCCAGGGGTTATCCTCTTCTTATTGATTGCGGCACCGTGGTTCGTCGCCGTTTCGATCGCCAACGACGAATTCCTGCGCTTCTTTTTTATCCAGGAGCATTTTCAACGCTTCACCTCGAGGATTCATGGCCGCTACCAGCCGGTGTGGTATTTCCTGCCGATCCTGGCCGCCGGCATCCTGCCGTGGCTGCTGCCGCTCGGCCGCGCCTTGTATTCCTCATTCAAGGAGAAGACCGAAGGGTTCGATGCGACGCTGTTCCTCGGGCTGTGGGCGCTCGTCGTGTTCGTCTTTTTCTCCGCTTCGGGATCGAAGCTGCCTTCGTACATCCTGCCGATGTTCCCGCCGCTCGCCCTGCTCGTCGGCCGATGGATTGCCACGCGCGAACCGCGCAGCGTGCTCGTTGCCCAGAGCGCTCTGCTCGCCGCAGCGGGACTCGCCATGGCCGTGCTTGCGCCTCGCCTGCTTGCCGGCGATGCCGGTTATGTCCCCTGGCTGGTCGCAGCGGGAATCGTCATCACGATGGCGTCCTTAGGCGCGCTGGCCATGGTGTGGCAGAGCCGGCTTGCAGTGGCCACTGGCCTGCTCGCGTTCGGCGGGTTCGCCTGCACGCAAATCGCCCTTGTCGGGCACCGCACGCTTGCGCCCGAATTCACCGTCGCGCCCACTGTCGCGCGCTTGCCCGCGCCTCCGCCGGCCGGCGTAAGCGTGTTTACCGTTGACGCGTACGATCATACGATTCCCTGGGCGCTGCGCCGCACGGTCACCATGGTGGGCTACAAGGATGAGCTGGCCGAGGCGGTCCGCTGGGAGCCGCAGAAGTACATCCCCGACTTGCCCGGATTCGCCCGTGCTTGGAGCGCGGCGCCCGAGGCCTACGCTTTCTTCGCGGCGCGCGACTTCGACCGTCTGCGCGCCGAACTCGCCCTGCCCATGCAGGTCGCCGCCCGTGGACCGCGTTACGTCATCGTGAGGAAGCCATGACGCTACCCAGTTTTTCGCTGATCCTCGTCGGCGTGCTCCTGAACGCCGCCGCCCAGTTGCTGCTGAAGGCCGGCACCAACGCCATGCCGCTCGGCCTGCGGCTCGCGATCGAGCCGCACATCCTCGCCGGCCTCGCCTGCTACGTAGTGAGCGTCGTCGTCTGGATCGTCGCGCTCTCCCGCGTGCCGGTGAGCATCGCCTACCCCATGCTCTCCATCGGCTACGTGGTGAACGCGGTCGCCGCGTGGTACCTGCTCGGCGAGGCGGTGACGCCGATGCGCATGGCAGGAATCGGTATCATCGTCCTCGGCGTGTTCATCGTGGCCCGTTCATGACCGATTACCTGCCCTTCGCCCGTCCTTTGATCGACGAGGAAACGATCGCCGGCGTCGCCGAAGTCCTGCGTTCGGGCTGGATCACCTCCGGCCCGCAGGTGAAGGCATTCGAGGCGGCGCTTTCGCGGCTCTGCGGCGGGCGTGCGGTGCGCAGCTTTTCGTCGGGCACCGCCGCCCTGGAGGTCGGCTTGCGGCTCGCCGGCATCGGTGCCGGGCATGAGGTGATCACAACACCCCTTTCCTGGGTCGCCACGGCCAATGTGGTGCTCGAGGTCGGCGCGCGGCCGGTATTCGTCGATGTCGACCCGCGTACGCGCAACATCGACCTCGACAAAATCCAAGCGGCAATCACGCCGGCGACGCGTGCCTTGATCCCCGTCGATCTCGCCGGGCTGCCGGTGGATCGCGACCGGCTCTATGCGATTTCCAGGCAGAATAACCTCAGGGTGATCGAAGACGCCGCCCAATCATTCGGCGCCCGCTGGCGGGGACGCGCGCTGGGCACTTTCGGCGACCTGATCGCCTTCAGCTTCCATGCCAACAAGAACATCACCACCGCCGAAGGCGGCGCTTTGGTTCTACCTGAGGACAATCTCATTTCGCTGTGCGAAAAACTTCGCCTGCAGGGCGTCGCGCGCTTCGGCGAGGACGGCATGGAGGTCGACGTGCTCGGCGGCAAATGGAACCTCACCGACGTTGCGGCACGCCTCGGCCTAGGCCAGCTTCCTCATTTGCAAGAATTTACGGACAGAAGGCGAGACCTTGCCAGGCGCTATTTCGAGCGCTGGGACAGCTCGCTCGACTGCGAGCTGCCGGCCGAGGACTTCGAGAATTCCAACTGGCACATGTTCCAGGTCGTGCTGTCGAAGCGCGCCGACCGCGCGCGCTTCATCGCCGCGATGCGCGAACAGGGCATCGGAGTCGGCGTGCATTACCCGGCGATGCACCTGTTCGCCCTCTACCGCGCGCTGGGCTGGCGGGCGGGCCAGTTCCCGCACGCCGAGCGGATCGGCCGCTCCATCGCCACGCTGCCGCTCTACCCTGCAATGACCGAGGCCGACGTTTCGCGTGTGTGCGAAGCGGCGCGGAAAGCGCTCTCATGAAACTCTCTGTCGTCATTCCCGTGTACAACGAGGAAGCCGGGCTCGCGGCATTGTTCGCCCGTCTCTACCCGGCGCTCGACGCGCTCGGCATCGCCTACGAGGTCATCTTCGTCAACGACGGTAGCCGCGACCGCTCGGCGGCGCTGCTGCGCGAGCAGTTCGCAAGGCGCCCCGAGGTCACGCGCGTCGTGCTTCTCAACGGCAATTTCGGCCAGCACATGGCGATCATGGCGGGGTTCGAGCGCTGCCGCGGCGAGCGCGTCGTCACCCTGGATGCTGACCTGCAGAACCCGCCCGAGGAGATCGGCAAGCTGCTCGCCAAGATGGACGAGGGCTACGACTATGTCGGCGGCGTGCGGCAGGCGCGCCAGGACCCGGCGTTGCGCCGCATGCTATCGCACGCCATGAACAGCGTGCGCGAGCGCATCACGCGCATCCGCATGACCGACCAGGGGTGCATGCTGCGCGCTTACAGCCGCGACATCGTGCAGGCGATCAACGACTGCCGCGAGATGAACACCTTCATCCCGGCGCTCGCCTACACCTTCGCCAAGAATCCGGCGGAGATCGAGGTGGCGCACGAGGAACGCGCTGCCGGGATTTCGAAATACTCGTACTACCAGCTGGTGCGCCTGAACTTCGATCTCGTGACCGGGTTCTCGGTGATGCCGCTGCAGCTGTTCTCGCTGTTCGGCATCGCGATTTCCATCGGCTCGGTGCTGGTCTACCTCGTCGTCATGATCAAGCGCCTGTTGGCGGGCGAGCCGTATCTCATCGTCTTCTGGGACCGCGACATCCTGCAGTTCTTCCTCACCGGCATCGTTCTCTTCGGCGTCGGCCTGGTGGGCGAGTACGTCGGGCGCATCTACCAGCAGGTCCGTCAACGCCCCCGTTACCTGGTGGACGCGGTCCTCGAGCGCCAGCAGCCAGCTCAGTCTCAATGGGAAAAGATCGGCCAGTCCAAGCCGTCGTCTTCGGCTACCACGACGTAGGCGTGCGCTGCCTGCGCGTGCTGCTCGATGCCGGGGTCGAGGTGCCGCTCGTGGTCACACACCGCGACGAGCCGGGTGAGCGCATCTGGTTCGAAAGCGTCGCCCGCCTGGCACAAGGTAATGCCATCGAAACGCTAACCCCGGACGATCCTGGTGCGGTGAGGGACAGGCTGCGCGCCATCGCCCCGGACTTCATCTTTTCGTTCTATTACCGCCGCATGCTGCCGCTCGAGATGCTCTCGGCTGCGAAGAAGGGGGCATTCAACATGCACGGCTCGCTGCTTCCAAAGTACCGCGGCCGCGCGCCCGTGAACTGGGCGCTCCTGAAAGGCGAGACCGAGACCGGCGCCACCCTGCATGAAATGGTCGCCAAGCCTGACGCCGGCCGCATCGTCGACCAGGAGCGCGTGCCGATCGGCCCCGACGAGATCGCGCTCGAGGTCTTCCGCAAGGTGACCGACGCTGCCGAAACAGTGCTGATACGCAGTCTTCCCAGGCTTCTTTCCGGCACGGCCGTACTGCGTCCCCAGGACCTTTCGCGCGGCAGCTATTTCGGCGGACGCAAGCCCGAGGACGGGCGCATCGACTGGTCGAAAGGAGCGCTCGAGATCCACAACCTGGTGCGCGCCGTCGCGCCTCCCTACCCCGGCGCTTTCACGGACAAGATGAAAGTCTTTCGCACCCGCGTCGAGAATCGAAAGGCCCCTCATGGCAAAACCGGGCCCTACCGGGAGGGCGACGAATGGTTCGCGGTGTGCGGCGATGGTAAAGTCCTGCGCCTCCTCGAGGTCGAGCCCAAAGAATGAAAAAGATCCTGCCTTTATGAATCGCATCCTTATTCTCGGCGTCAACGGCTTCATCGGCCATCACCTCTCCAAGCGCGTCCTCGCCGCGACCGACTGGGACGTGTACGGCATGGACATGCAGGCCGACCGCATCGAGGACCTGCTCGGCGAGCGGCGCTTCCACTTCTTCGAAGGCGACATCACCATCAACAAGGAGTGGATCGAGTACCACATTCGCAAGTGCGACACCGTGGTGCCGCTGGTCGCCATCGCCACGCCGGCGACCTACGTGAAGGAGCCGCTGCGGGTATTCGAGCTCGACTTCGAGGCCAACCTGCCGATCGTGCGCGCCTGCGTGCGCCACGGCAAACGCCTGGTGTTCCCGTCCACTTCCGAGGTGTACGGCATGTCGCCCGACCGGGACTTCGACCCGGAGTCCTCGCCGCTGGTGTACGGCCCGATCCACCGGCAGCGCTGGATCTACGCCTGCTCGAAGCAGCTGATGGACCGCGTCATCTGGGCCTACGGCCAGCAGGAGGCGCTCGATTTCACGCTGTTCCGGCCGTTCAACTGGATCGGCGCCGGCCTCGACTCGATCGGCACGGCGAAGGAGGGCAGCTCGCGCGTCGTCACGCAGTTTTTCGGCCACATCGTGCGCGGCGAGCGCATCCAGCTGGTCGACGGCGGCAGGCAGAAGCGCGCCTTTACCTACGTCGAGGACGGCATCGACGCGCTGATGACGATCATCGCCAACCGCGGCGGCATCGCCTCGGGGAAGATCTACAACATCGGCAATCCGCGCAACAACCTGTCGGTGCGCGAGCTCGCCAAGACGATGGTCGACCTCGCGCTCGAATACCCCGAGTATCGCGATGCCGCGCGCAAGGTGCGCATCGTGCGCACCAGCGCGGAGCGCTACTACGGCCGCGGCTACCAGGACATGCAGAACCGCGTGCCGAACATCGCCGCCACCAAGCGCGACCTCGGTTGGCGCCCGCGCGTCGGAATGAAGGATGCCCTGCGCAACATCTACGACGCGTACCGCACGCACGTCGCCGAAGCGCGCCATCTCGTTAAGTGAAGCTTGCGCTGAAGGTAGACGCCGATACCCTGCGCGGTACGCGTGAAGGGGTGCCGCGCCTGGTTGACCTGCTCAAGCGCTACAAGGCGGGGGCGACCTTTCTGTTCAGCCTCGGGCCGGACCATACCGGCCGCGCATTGCGCCGCGTATTCAAAAAAAACTTTCTTTCAAAAGTCCGGCGAACATCGGTGCTCGAACACTACGGGATTCGCACCCTCCTCTACGGCACGCTGCTTCCGGGGCCTGACATCGGGCGCGAATGCGCCGACACGATGCGCGCCACGCGCGATGCGGGCTTCGAGGTCGGCATCCACTGCTGGGACCACGTGCGCTGGCAGGACAACGTCGCGAGCCGCGATGCGGCCTGGACCGAGCGTGAGATGAAGCTCGCCTGCGAGCGTTTCGAATCGGTGTTTCAGGAAATACCGAGAACCTGGGGCGCGGCGGGCTGGCAAACCAACGTGCACGCGGCGCGTTTCCAGGACCAGGCCGGCTTCGCCTATGCCTCCGACACGCGCGGCACCCGACCCTTCCTGCCGCTCTGGAACGGGGAACGCCTCGGCTGCCCGCAATTTCCCACCACGCTGCCGACTCTCGACGAGCTGATGGGATTGGCAGCCGATCCCGTGTCTCAGCTCCTGAGCTCTCCCGCAAAGGATCATGTGTTCACGGCGCACGCGGAATTGGAAGGCGGAAAGCTGTTGGGGATGTTCGAGTCGCTGCTGGCGGGATGGAGGTCACGGCGCTACGAGGTGGTGAGCCTGGATTCGCTCTACAGCTCGATCGACGTAGCCGCGCTGCCGCGCCACGAAGTGGTCTACGGCGAGGTCGCCGGACGCTCGGGAACCCTCGCCGTGCAGGGAAAGGAGATCGCATGATGTTCGACGGGTTCTCGAGAAGAAAGATCAAAACGAGCGGCGCGAGCATCAACCTAGTGGCGAGCGGCAAAGGTCCGCCGGTGCTGCTGCTGCACGGCTATCCCGAGACGCACGCGATGTGGCACAAGGTCGCGCCGCAGCTTGCGCGCGACTACACGGTGGTGTGCCCCGATCTGCGCGGCTACGGCGACTCGTCCAAACCGAGGGGCCTGCCCGACCATTCGAATTATTCGAAACGCGCCATGGCGCTCGACATGGCGCAAGTCATGACGGCGCTCGGCCATGACCGCTTTCACGTCGTCGGGCACGATCGCGGCGGCCGCGTCGGCCATCGCCTGGCGCGCGATCACGGCAAGCGCGTGCAGAGCCTCACCGTGCTCGACATCTCGCCGACGCTCAAGATGTACGAGAGCACCAACATGCAGTTCGCCAAGGCGTACTACCACTGGTTCTTCCTGATCCAGGAGGCGCCGATCCCCGAGCGCATGCTCGAAGGCCAGGCGCCGTTCTACCTCCTGAAGCGCCTGGGCCGCGGCAAGAGCGGCCTCAAGTACTTCTCGAAGAAAGCGATGGCCGAGTACGTGCGCGCCTTCAAAAACCCGCGCACCCTCCACGCCACCTGCGAGGACTATCGCGCCGCGGCGACCATCGACCTGATTCACGACAAACAGGATTTGCGGAAGAAGCTGAAGATGCCGCTGCTCGCGCTCTGGGGAAAACAGGGCGTCATCGAGGCGCTCTTCGACTGCCTCGCCGACTGGCGCGAAGTGGCGCGCGATGTGCGCGGCCACGCCTTGGCGTGCGGCCACTTCATCCCCGAGGAAAAGCCCGCGCAGTTGCTCGCCGAGCTGCGCAGGTTTCTGAAAGGCCTTTGATTTCAGTCTCCTACATCGTGCTTGCGGCCGCGACAAAAAACATGTTCAATGAAGGCGTTACAGCGCATTGCTAAGAAGGGTCTTAAGAACCTCAGGAAATGCACGGTAAGCCGGTCCCCGACGCCTTCTGTCTTCTCTCGACCGGCGCTCACACGCAGCCATTTCAGCATCCGCGGCGGCCATGCCGTGGTCGTTTCATTCCCACGCCAGAGGAGGTATCGAACTTTGTTAAAGCCCTATGATGTCGAGCAGGCCGCCCAAGCAGAATCGCCTTCCTTCTCCACCGTCGTGACCCCGAAGCATCCCCGCCCTCCCCGCAAGCCGAAAGTGAAGAAGCTGTTCGTCCTCGACACCAACGTGCTGATGCACGACCCGACGAGCCTGTTCCGCTTCGATGAGCACGACCTGTACCTGCCGATCGCCACACTGGAGGAGCTCGACCAGCACAAGCGCGGGCTGTCGGACGTCTCGCGCAATGCCCGGCAGGCGAGCCGCTTCCTGGACGAAATCGTTGCGGGAGAGCTCGAAGACATCAAGCGCGGCCTGCCGATCAAGATCAAGGACGGGCAGCAGTCCAAGGGCCGCCTGTTCCTGCAGACGGAGGCGATGAACGGCGAGCTGCCGGCGACGCTCGCCTCGGGCAGGACCGACAATCAGATCCTCTCGGTGGTGCGCACGCTGCAGGGACGCGAGCCGGGCCGCGAAGTGGTGTTGGTGTCGAAGGACATCAACATGCGCATCAAGGCGCGCGCCCTCGGGCTCGCCGCCGAGGACTACTTCAACGACAAAGTGCTGGAGGACGCCGACCTCCTCTATACCGGCGTACGCCGGCTGCCGAAGGACTTCTGGGACACGCACGGCCGCGACGTCGAGTCGTGGAAGAAGGAAGGCCACACCTATTACCGCGTGCGCGGCCCGCTGGTGCCGAAGCTGCACGTCAACGAGTTCGTATTCGACGAGTCGGGCGACAAGCCGCTCTATGCCCTGGTCAAGGAGGCCTCGGGCCGCATGGCGGTGCTCGAGACGCTGCGCGACTACACGCACACCAAGAATTCCGTGTGGGGCATCAACGCGCGCAACCGCGAGCAGAACTTCGCGCTCAACCTGCTGATGAACCCGGCGGTCGACTTCGTCACCCTGCTCGGCCAGGCCGGCACCGGCAAGACGCTGCTCGCCCTCGCCGCGGGCCTCACCCAGGTGCTCGACGAAAAGCGCTACTCCGAGATCATCATGACGCGCGTCACGGTGCCCCTTGGCGAGGACATCGGCTTCCTGCCGGGCACCGAGGAGGAGAAGATGCAGCCCTGGATGGGCGCATTGGAGGACAACCTCGATGTGCTGAATGCCTCCGAAGAATCGGGCGGCGAATGGGGCCGCGCGGCGACGCGCGACCTGGTGCGCTCGCGCATCCGCATCAAGTCGCTCAACTTCATGCGCGGCCGCACCTTCGTCAACAAGTGGCTGATCATCGACGAGGCGCAGAACCTGACGCCGAAGCAGATGAAGACGCTGGTGACCCGCGCCGGCCCCGGCACCAAGGTGGTGTGCCTCGGCAACATCGCCCAGATCGACACGCCGTACCTGACCGAGGGCAGCTCGGGCCTCACCTACGTGGTCGACCGGATGAAGGACTGGACGCACGCCGGTCATGTGACACTGGCGCGCGGCGAGCGCTCGCGGCTGGCGGATCACGCGGCGGATGCCTTGTAAGGAATAATTCAGCTTTTTTTCTGTTAGGCTTCTGCCCCTCTTTTTCCGGGAAACCCGATGACCCCTTTAGTTCGTGGTACCGCCGTATTGGCGGCGCTTCTCGTGTGCTTCGGTGTCGCAGCACAACAGCAGAAATTCGAGCCGCAGGTCGGCCAGGCCGGCAAGGACGTCATCTGGGTGCCGACGCCCGACGATGTCGTCGACCGCATGCTGACGATGGCGCAGGTGACGCCCAACGACTTCGTCGTCGACCTGGGCTCCGGCGACGGCAAGATCGCGATCCACGCCGCCCGCAAGTTCGGCGCGCGGGCGCTGGGCGTCGAGTACAACCCGGACATGGTGAAGCTGTCGCAGAACAACGCGCTGGCGGCGGGCGTCGCCGGCAAGGCGAGCTTTCGCAACGCCGACATCTTCGCCACCGACTTCAGCCAGGCCACAGTCATCACCATGTACCTGCTCCCCGGCCTCAACATGAAGCTGCGGCCGCAGATCCTGTCGATGCGCCCCGGCACGCGCGTGGTGTCGCACTCGTTCACCATGGAGGACTGGGAAGCCGACGAGATCTCCAGCGTGGACGGGCGGCGCGCCTATTTCTGGCTGGTGCCGGCGAACGTGATGGGCAGCTGGACGCTGGAGACCAACGGCCAGAGGACCGACCTGACGCTCGAGCAGACCTTCCAGAAGATCAGCGGCACGGTCGCGCTCGGGGCGGTACTTGGCGGTCTGCGCGACCCCAAGCTGCGCGGCGCCAATATCTCCTTCGCCTACGTCGACGCCGGCGGCGTGCGCCGCGACTTCAGCGGGCGGGTGAGCGGCAACCGCATGGAAGGCTCCTTGCGGGACGAGAAAGGTCAGGAAGGGCGCTGGACCGCAACCAAGAAATAGCTAGAGCTTCTTGTGCGAGCCGTCGCAGAACGGCTTGTTGGCGCTTTGCTTGCAGCCGCAAAGCCACATCTTCTGCGCTTCGCTGAGGGTGAACTTGGTCGGCGAGAACTCGGAGCCCTTGTGCGAGCCGTCGCAGAAGGGCTGCCGCCTGGAGCGTCCGCAGGCGCACCACCAATAATCCCCCGGGGCGAGCTCCACGGCGTACGGTGATTTTTGCGCGACCATCGGATCCGCCATCGCGTCCTCCCTGCTATGAGTACGAGCCGGGTTCCTGGTAGTTCTCGAAGCGAGTGTGTTGGCCGCGGAAGGTCAGCTTGATGGTGCCGATCGGGCCGTTGCGCTGCTTGCCCACCACTACTTCCGCCATGCCGCGCTGCTCTTCCGGCAGGTCGGGCTTGTACACCACCTCGCGGTAGACGAACATGATTACGTCGGCGTCCTGCTCGATGGCGCCCGATTCGCGCAGGTCCGACATCACGGGGCGCCGGTCGGGGCGCGAATCGACGGCGCGGTTGAGCTGCGATAGCGCGACCACCGGCACGTCGAGCTCCTTCGCCATCGCCTTCAGCGAGCGCGAGATCTCGGAGATCTCGGTGGCGCGGTTTTCGCCTTGCGCGGTGGCCGCCATCAGCTGCAGGTAGTCGATGACGATCAGCCCGAGCTTCGAGTACTGGCGCTTCAAGCGCCGCGCGCGCGCCCGTACTTCGAGGGCGGTGAGCGCGCCGGCCTCGTCGATGTAGATCGGCGTCTCGTGGAGCTTGCCCATCGCTTCCGAGAGATCGGCCCACTCTTTATCGTTCAGGCGCCCGGTGCGCATCTTGTGCTGGTCGACGCGCGAGATGGAGCCGAGCATGCGCATGGCGAGCTGCGTGCTGCTCATCTCCATGCTGAAGATGGCGACCGGCAGGCCGTTATCCACCGCCACGTGCTCGGCGATGTTGAGCGCAAGCGAAGTCTTGCCCATGCTGGGGCGGCCGGCGATGATGATCAGGTCCCCCGGCTGCAGGCCGGCGGTCATGCGGTCGAGGTCGATGAACCCGGTCGGCACCCCCGTGACGTCCGACGGGTTGTCGCGGTGGTAAAGGTGATCGATGCGCTCGAAGACGCGCGCCAGCACCGGCTTGATCTCGAGCAAACCCTGCCCCACGCGGGCGCCCGACTCGGCGATCTGGAAGATCTTCGATTCGGCCTCGTCGAGCAGCGTGCCGACTTCCTTGCCGCTCGGATTGAGCGCGTTCTCGGCGATCTCGGTGGCCACCTGGGCCAGGCGGCGCTGCACGGCGCGCTCGCGCACCAGCTCCGCGTAGCGCCGGATATTGAGCGCGCTCGGCGTGTTCTGCGCCAGCGCGCCGAGGTAGGCCGGTCCGCCGGTGCGGTCCTTGTCCTCGCTCGCCTCGATCGACTCGGAGACGGTGACCACGTCGGCGGGCCTGGCGGCCTCGATCAGCTTCGCGATGTGACGCCAGATGCGGCGGTGATCGTCGCGGTAGAAATCGTCGGCGCCGACGAGGTCGGCGACGCGGTCGAAGGCCTGGTTGTCAAGGAGCAGCGCGCCGAGCAGCGACTGCTCCGCCTCTACCGAGTGCGGCGGAACCTTGAGCGCGAGCAGTTGCGGATCGGCGCTCTCTTGACGTGCTGTCTGCTGTGCGAGTGCCATTTCTTCGTGGTCGATGAAGCGCGCGACATCATGGCCCGCACCGCTCGGCTTGTCAAAACGGACCCTGTGAATTACTTGTGATTAAGCTGTGAAAAGGCTGTTAGCTTTCGCCTTGCACCGAGACGGTGATCGTCACCGTGACGTCGGTGTGGAGCGCGATCTGGATCGGGTAGTCGCCGACCTGCTTCAGCGGCCCCTGCGGCATCCTGATCTGCGAGCGCTCGACCTCGTGGCCCTGCTTCTGCAGCCCCTCGACGATGTCGTAATTGGTCACCGAGCCGAACAGGCGCCCGTCGACACCGGCCTTCTGCGCGATCTGCAGCTTGAAGCCGTCGAGCTTCGCGCCGCGCTCCTGCGACTTGGCGAGCTGCTCGCCCTGCGCCTTCTCCAGCTCGGCGCGCTTCGACTCGAAGGCCTTCAGGTTCTCCTGCGTCGCGCGCTTGGCCTTGCCATGCGGAATCAGGTAGTTGCGCGCGTAGCCGTCCTTCACCTTCACCACGTCGCCCAGATTGCCGAGGTTCGCGACCTTTTCCATGAGGATCACTTGCATGCTGTGCTCCTCAATGCAGGTCGGTGTAGGGCAGCAGCGCGAGGAAGCGCGCGCGCTTGATCGCCGTGGACAGCTGGCGCTGATAGTGGGCCGCGGTGCCGGTGATGCGCGCCGGGATGATCTTGCCCGTCTCGTTGACGAAATCCTTCAGCACCTCGACGTCCTTGTAGTCGATCCACTCGACCTTCTCGGCAGTGAAGCGGCAGAACTTGCGGCGGCGGAACAGCGCCCGCTGCCCCTTGTCCTTCTTGTCCTTGCCGAACTTCCCTTTGCCTTTGCCTTTACCTCTGCGCGGCGGGGGCATCTTCAATCTCCTTCAATGAATTCGATGTGGGTTACGTGCAGCACCAGTTTCTTCGACCGCTTGCTCTTTGCCGCCAGGAAACCCTGCAGTCTCACTGCGCAATTCAACTTGGCCTGTGCAATCAGTCGGGCTTGCGTTTCAAATGCGATTGCGGGCAGTTCGGCCTTGATTTTTCGCTGCGCGCCGGCCTCGTCCTGTTCCGATTCGTGCTGGATGCGGAACTCCACTGCAGGCACACCTGCCGGGGTGTAGCGCAGAGCACCTAGCTCGAAGATCTTTCCACGGATGTCTAGCCGGTTAATTTACGTTCGCGCGAGCGCTCAGGTCCGGGATATCCGCGGGGCGGCCCTCGGCGCCGCGCTCCATCAGCGACTTGGACTTCTCCTCCTTCATCATCGGCGAGGGGGAAGTCACCGCTTTGGGCATCTGCACGATCAGGTGGCGCAGCACCGCGTCGCTGAACTTGAACGAATGCTCGAGCTCGGCCAGCGTCTCGTTGTCGCACTCGATGTTCATGAGCACGTAGTGCGCCTTGTGCACCTTCTGGATCGGGTAGGTGAGCTGGCGCCGGCCCCAGTCTTCGAGGCGATGCACCGTGCCGCTGCGGCCCGCGATGACGCCCTTGTAGCGCTCGACCATGGCGGGCACCTGCTCGCTCTGGTCGGGATGGACGATGAAAACGATCTCGTAATGCCGCATGCGATGGTTCTCCTTATGGGTGAGCCACCCGCCATGCGTAGCGGTGTGGCAAGGAAAGGGCGCGGATTCTACTTGAGTAGGTGCGAGAATTCAAGCATTGGACTGGCTATGTTCACGTTTTCCTGAACGCGTGACGGGTACGAGGGGTCTGCAATCATGGCCCGGGCGCGAAGCTAGACGCGCGGCGCCTCCTCGGCGGCCAGCACGATGCAGCTCAAGGGTGCAAGCCGGACGCGATCAAGCTTCCGCTCGCTCCACATGGCGCGAGTAGAATAAAACTGATAAGCAGTACACCGAGAGGAGGAACTGCCATGCAAGCGCAAAACTCTCTGCTGCACCGCGGCGCCGCGACGATGGTTGTAGGAGCGGCAATTTTCCTTATCTACGCGATCGTGTTTTTCTTCCGGGCCTTCTCGAGCGCCGGGTTCGAGATAGGGGTCGCAACGCTAAATGGCGTGACCCAGGCGCAGCTCAATCAACTGAACCCGGCTATCGTGGGTTACATCACGCACCTCCATCTGGCCACCGCTGGATTCATCGCGGCAACCGCCATCGCAGTGATCGGACTAACATGGTATGGAGTGCGCGCCGGCGCGTGGTGGGCGTGGATAACCGCAGTGATTTCCCCGGTCGTGGGTTTGGTGGTTGCCCTCCCGATGCACTACACGGGAGCTTTCGAGCACGATTGGGTAAGCCATCTTGGACCTATATACGTGGGAACCTTGATATTTGTGGTCGGGGCCGCGATGGCGTTGATAGGCTTGATGCGCAAGGCATCCGCGACCGCTTAAGCGTTGCGCCAATGGGCCGTACCGCGATGTGACCGAGTTCGGCGAACGCCTTGAGGTCACGTCCCGGCCCGCAGCCAAAATCGAGTATCGCGAACGGCGGGTCACCTCGATGTATCGCAGCAGCGCTGCGATGTTCTGGCTGACGTCGTGATCGCGCGTGCCTTCCCAGAAATCTTCGGCACGCCGGTTGTAGTGTTCGAGCGTGAGGTCGGCGATTTTTTCCCAGGTCTTGCGGATTCAGTCTCACGGCCTCTCCGCGGCAGGCGCTACCGTCGCCGGATACTCGGGGCGGATATCGAAGTGCAGCCGTCGATGGGCGATGCGCAGCACCATTTCCGCATCCGCGGGGCTCGCCGCTCGGGCGAAGATGAACCCCAGGTAGCTCGCCCCGTCGGGAGGCGGCGCAATGATCTGGCCGGGCTCCGCCGTAATGCTCACCCCGGTGACGCCAGGTACCGACTGCGCGGCGGCCAGGCCTTCGAGCCCATGGTAAATGCCGCGCCGTGGAATCGGGATCATCATGACTCCCGCGGCGCCGCCCTCGCCGGCAATGGCGAGCGGTTCCTCTGCCACCACCTGGCGCAAAATCAGCTCCTCCAGGCTCATGCCCAGGGAATGGGTGAGCACCCGCCCGCATAAGCCCCCGATGGAGCGGGCCGCGACCTCCAGAATCCAGACACCCTGGTCATTGACCCGCACTTCGGCGTGGACCGGCCCAGCCGCGAGCCCGGCCAAGCGGCAGGCCCGGGCGACGTCCTCATGGATGCAGTCCTGGAGCGCCTCCGGCAGCCGCGACGGTGTGATGTAGAGCGTTTCTTCGAAGTAGGGCCCGTCCATGGGATCGGGCTTGTCAAACAAGGCGAGGGTAGTGAGCTCTCCCCGTTCCAAGCTGCCTTCCAGAGCGTACTCCGATCCCGGAATGAAGTTCTCCATGATGAGGCCCAGGTCCTGGGCGTCCCGGTCGGCCCGGGACTGGATCGCCCGCACCCAGTTCACGGCCCGCATCAGCTCTTCGGAATTATCGGCACGGATCACGCCGCGGCTCCCCGACAAACGCCGGGCCTTCACCACCACAGGAAACTTCAACTTGGGAAACAGTTTCCGGGGGTCTTCGCCTGTCGGCAGGTGATGGAATTCGGGACACAGGAATTCCCGTTCCCGGAGCAGCCGGCGGAACGCCAGCTTGTCACGCACCCGGCGCACCGCGTGGGCGGGATTTCCCGGCAGGCCAAGACGCTCCGAAAGCAGTGCGGCAAGCTCGACTCCCGAATCGTCCACCGCCAGTACGGCATCCAGGTTGCCGCCGATCTCCCGCAGAACGGTGTCCGCCGCCTGCTCTGGCCGGTCGAAGTGAAGCGCCATGATGGGAGCCAGGCCCCAGGATGGGGCCAGTTGGTGGCAGTAGTTGGCCGCAGTCACGATCTCCACGCCAAGCTTTTTCGCGGCCGCAAGAAAATCGTTGTTGCGGTAGCCGGTGGTGGGCAGAAGCAGCAGGACGCGCTTCATGGATCGGCTGAATCAGAAAGACTGGAGCTGGTGGTCGGTGGGCTCGGCGCAGCAGTACCACGGTTCCGACAGACGGGGGATCGGAGATCCTAGGTTCCCAGCGAGGTTTAGCGCCGGGCGCCCTGCAGCCTCGTGGGCCATGCCCCAAATGGCGGCGAACACTTCGCGGCGCGGAACACCCTCCTGTTCACATCGCGCCACCCGGGCCTGCAGATCCCGCTGCAGACGGTCCACGCGGGAATCGGGATGGCTCCAGGGATAGCCCAGGAGCTCGGCGTCGAAGGCCATCAGCTTTTCCTTGAAGCCGGAGAGCTGCAGAAGATAGGAGCCTTCGGGAACGAGCAGCCGAATGGTGAGCTGCACCGGGGGCACGCTCTCCACGATTTGCAGTTCCACGAGCCGCTCCAGCAGGGCGATGTAGCCTTCCAATGTCGTCCAGGGGGTGAAGGCAACAAAGGTCGGGGCGAGCGCAATGCCGGCTTCGCGGGTGAGCGCCACCGCCCGGTCAAAGTCCCGGCTGGTATGGTTCTTGGCGAGAAGGCGCAGGATATCGTCGTCTACAGCTTCCACTGCAGAGGTGATGGACAGGCAACCGCTGCGCCGCAACTCGGGAAGCAGTTCGGCGTGATCGATGATGTGCTGGATCTTGATGGTCGCGTCGAACGTGACGTGGGGGAATGCTGCGTGCAAGGCGCGCGCCAGCCTGAGGCCATGGGTCGGACCGTTGAAGAAGTCCGGGTCGCCGAAGGAAATATGGGTTGCCCCTTCTTTCACCTGCTGCCGGATGTCTTCCATCACCACGTCTACCGGAACGATGCGGAATTTACCCTGGTACACCGGGACCACGGGGCAGTGCCGGCACAGGTGCTTGCAGCCCCGGCTGCCCTCGGCAAACCCGGCTACGCGGGTAGATCCGTCCGGCAGCACCAGGTGGGCGTAGCGGGAGAGTTTGGGCAAGCCGCTGCGGTCCGGCACCACGAACGGGACCCTGCCCAGACTGATGACCGGTTCGCTCTGGCTCATTTGCGTTCCGGTCGCCGTTCCATTGGCCCGCAGTCGCTCGCAAAGGGAAACCAGCGCGGGCTCCAGCTCCCCGCCCAGCACGGTGCCCACGCCCAGTCTGCGAAGCAACGCCTCATTCATGGGGGCGTAGAGCCCGTAGACGCAGAGGTGGGCCTTCGGGGCGAGCCGTTTGATGCGGGGCAGAGCCTTCACCGCGATCCGGGTGGCGGTATGCATGCCCACATAAAGAGCCACCAGGCCCGCATCCTCCAGGATTTCGGGATCGAGCTTCTGCAGCGAAAGATCGAGACAGGTCACCGCGAAGCCCTCGCGCTTGAGCAACGCGGCAGGCTCCGCTAGGGCAAACGGCTGCCGCCCCAACTCGTAGGGATTAATGAGGACGACTTTAAAACGGTCAGCTATTTTGATTTCGGCCGCTCCTCGAACGGCGCCGGGCCCGGCTCGCGGCTCGCCCCGGCCTTTTCGAGGCGCTCGAGGTATTGCCGCCACAGCGTATCGCGGTTCTTGCCCAGCCAGTACAGGTAGTCCCAGGAATAGATGCCGGTGCTGTGCCCGTCGGAGAATGTCGGCTGCACTGCGTAGCTGCCGCTTGGTTCGAGCGTCGAGATATCCACGTCGCACTTGCCGACCTGCAGCACCTCCTGGCCGGGTCCGTGACCGCGCACTTCGGCGGAAGGCGAATACACGCGCAGCAGTTCGTAGCTCAACTCGAACTGGCTGCCGTCCGAGAACACGAGTTCCATCAGCCGCGACTTCTGGCGCAGCTTGATTTCAGTAGGTTGCGGCGGTTTGCCTTCCATGCCTACTTTTGCTGCGGCGGGACATAGCCGGAGGCAACGTCGGCGCCGCTGCCGAAGAAATGATTCTCCATCTGCTGCGCGAGGTAGTCGCGCGCTTTCTTGTCGGCGAGGTTGAGCCGGTTCTCGTTCACCAGCATCTTCTGGTGCTCGAGCCACTGCTGCCACGCTTCCTTCGACACGTTATCGAAGATGCGCTTGCCGAGCTCGCCGGGATACGGCGGAAAATCGAGCGCTTCGGCCTCGCGCCCGAGCTTGATGCACTTGACCATGCGCGCCATGTGTCAAGTATGCGCGCGCGCTCCGAAAGCCGATATGACCTTGCGCATGCCGCGCAGGACCTGTTCAAACCACTTGCCATGTAGGGTCGTGAAGACTTTGCACCAGATCCCGCGCGCCAACCCTACCAGGGGTTTCGCAAACCTCAGTTCGTGGCCGTCCGGGTCGCCTCGCCCCAAACCCGCTGCGCAGTCTCCACGACCAGCCTGAGCTTTCGTTCCTGATCTGCCGGGGTGAGGGCATTTCCAATCACCGAGCTGGAAAAGCCGCATTGCGGGCTTATCGCCAAGTGCTCCAGGGGCATGAAGCGGCTCGCTTCGCGGATACGGCTTTCGAGCTCGTCGATCGGCTCGAGGTGAGGACGCTTGGTGGTGATCAGCCCGAGCACCACCCACTTGTCTTCCGGCACCTCCTTGAGCGGCTCGAACGATCCCGAACGCGCATCGTCGTATTCGAGCAGGAGCCGCTGCGCCCGGACGCGCCGGAAGACGCTCCGCGCGATCCGCTCGTACCCGCCACTCGCAAGCCAGCGGCTGCCCTGGTTTCCCCGGCACAGGTGAAAGCCGAAGGTGACGCCGGGAAAATCCCCCATCACGGCGTTGTCCATCTCGATGCCGCGTTCCAGGTATCGCTCCGCGCTCCAGCCTCGGGATTCGTAGAAGCTGCGCGTCGCCGGATCGAGCAGCAGCGCATAGTGGGGCGCGTCGAGCTGGATATAGGTCGCGCCGATCCGCACCAGTTCCGCGACCTCCTCGCGCAGGATGCCCACTACGTCGGCGAGAAAGCTTTCCAAGGTGGAATAGGCGGCGCGGGAGCTCTGCGCAGACCAGAAGTTCGCCCACAGGCTCGGGCTCGGCAGCGCGATCTTCGGGGTGCAGCTCGTGTGCGCGCGCAGAAACACGAAATCCTCGACCGACAGATAACGACTGCGTCGAAGCTTCTCCACGACCCCGAGCCCTGCGGGGCGCTCAATCGTCGGATCGCCGACGGTAGAATCTCCGCGCCAATGGCCCCACAGAAACGCATTCAGGTCCCAATCGCCCAAGCCGCTCACGGATTCGGCGAATCGGCTCTGGAAGGAGAGCCGGCGCTGCTCGCCGTCGGTGATCACTGGCAGGCCCACGCGCTCCTGAAGCCTGATCGCATCCTCCACGGCCCGGTCTTCGATGGCCTTGAACCGGGCCCGCGAGATCCGGCCCGCGGCGGCGTCTTCCCGCGCCGTAAGTAGGTCGGAGGAGCGAAGCAAGCTGCCGACGTGGTCTGCGTGGTAAGCGATCATGGGGCTCGATCAAAAAGAGGTCATTCCGCCCCAGAACGTAGAGTCAATCGCTCATCACATCCGAAACACCAAACCAAAGGTAATAGCGCAGACCGCCACTTTCGACACGAACACAAACTTTTGCTTCGGCGTCATTTCCTTGAATGGCCTGCCGAGGCCTCTCTTCGGTGCTTCGGGTTTCGAAGGGGAGTTACTGTCTTCCATGGTCATCACCCTACGAGGGGCAAATCTGAGCATTGGGTTGAACGGGCTGCGCGTGCTTGAAAAAAAGAAACCCCTGCAGAGAGGGGTTTGAGTGAGTCGCCGAACGGACCCGGAGCAATGTCGAGCTTTCCGGTTCCGCCTCCAACCGTGCCTACATTATTTTTTCGGCTCTTTCACATACACCACATAAAGCACAACGTCGGATTTCCCTACGTTCTTGGGCGTATACGGCGCTGCCGGCGGCAGGACTTTCACCTCGCCGGTTTTGAACTCAAGTTTATCCGTCTTGCCGTCGGGGTAGGTGCGCTGAATCGTTCCGCCCTTCAAAGGGCGTATGACGCGGAGCGGGCGTGCAACATTCGCGCCTTCGTCGCCAGGCTTGAACGTAGCCTCGAACACCCGCACCTTGTCGTCTTCGTGCAGCACCTTTAATGTGACTTTCCCTTTTTCGGCTTTCGCCGCTTGCGCCTTGTCCTGCGCCATTGCCGGACTCGCAACTACTCCTGCCAGGATGAAAGCAGGGACCAGAAGACTCGCAAACAAACGAATAAAATGTTTCATAACCAGCCCCCTCCCTAATCTCCGTGTTGCCTGAGAAAAACCCGGCCGCAGGAAACGCAGTCGGGGCCCGGCTCGATAAACAAGTATAGGCGGATGTGTAGGCAAAGAACACCCGGCTCCCCGTTGGAGTAACACAGGGCTACGGATACATCCCTCACAATTATTACGCCCGCATATCAGCAAACTCCTCGCGCCCTAGGCGGCGCGGCGCGGCGCCGCGAAGGCGAACGCGCCCAATGCCAATAGATAGCTGGCAACACCGGCCCAGAAACTGACGGAAATTCCGAACGCCATGGCGATCACCACCGCCAGGACTGAAGCGAGCACCGACATGGCGCCGTTGACCCCCCAGAGCCAAGGACCGAGGCTGCGCCGCGAGGCCATGGCGAGCCGCATTCCCAGCGGGAACGCCATCCCCATGAAAATCCCCATCACGGCCAGAAGCGCGCCGGCGATTGCGATGCGCAACGGCGTTTCCGACCCCTGGAAAGCCCTGACGAGCGGGACCATGGCGAGACCGGCCGCCACGAGGACTGCCGTCAGCAGCGCAAGAAAACCGAGCCCGGAAGCCCGCAACCGATCGTCCGGTATGCGGGCCGACAACCGGCTGCCGATGCCGCCGGCCAGGAGCAGGACGAACAGGATGACGCTCAGGCTGTAGATAGGGTGTCCCAGGAAGACGATGAGGCGCTGCAGCATCGAGATCTCGATCAGCATGAAGCCCATGCCGATCGCGGCGAAGAAGCACAACAACGCGGTGTCGGTGCGAGCCAGTGCGACGCGCGCGAAAACCAGGGGCAGCGCGATACACAGCAGCGCCAGCGCCAGGACGCCGAGCAGCAGGTCCATCAGCACCACCACGGATTGATGGCTCAACGGACTGTCGAGCCCGCGCATGAACATCCACTTGGAAGGACGCACCATGTTGAAGAAGAACGGCTGATCATCGGTCGGCGCGTCGAAATTCGTCGCACCCTGCAGGAGCTCCTCTTCCATGCCGTGCCCGGTGGCAAGCGCGGAAACGAGTCGCGTCTTTCCCCAACCGGGCTGGAATTCGATTTCGAACTGCATCCGCTCCGCGAGTTCGCGGATCTGCGCCAGCTCTGCTTCAGGGAACGGCGTCTTGCGGACCAGCAGCAGCCCCATCGGGCCCCACGAGTGAGCCGGCAACGGCCGCCGATTGGTGAGCACCACCATGTGGCGTTCGGGCTGCGCCGCCCCGATCGCGCGCAATGCCTCGCGCCCAAGCGCAACCAGCCGCCACAGCTCGGCGGTCACGCCCCGCGTCACGGAAAGCAGGCCGTCGTCGTCCAGACGCTCGAGGAAGATCTTCCATCCGTCGACCGTGTAGAGCGAGTTCTCGGTGAGCACGTAGGCCCCCGCCGCCGTCGCCGCCCAGGTGTCGATGAAGGTCAGCTCGACGATGTCGAAGCGTTGCTTCTGGCGTGCGAGGTAGCTGCGTGCTTCGTCGATGACGAAGCTCACTTTCGGATCGCGGTCCAGATGCCCGGTGTAGTCGCCGAAGCGGCCGTTGACCACCTTGACGATGTTGGGGTTGATCTCCACGGCCACGATCCGCTTCTGTCCGAACAGCCTGGCCGCCAGAACGTCGCGCCCGCCGCCGGCGCCGACGATGGCAATGCGGGCGTCGCGGCGCAGGTGATGAACGAAATTGGTGAGATCCCAGCGCAGGAACTCGAGCTTGCCCAGGTCGCCGTCGAACCTGATCAGCTGCGTGCCCGCGGCGGCGTCGATCTGCAGCCAGCGGCTCGGGACCTCCAGCGGGCCCTTGAACGCCCGGCTCAGGCTCCACGCCGCCGGTGTCCGGTCGCTCGCGCGGAGCACGGCGATGCGCGAGAAGGAATTCCAGCGCTCGTAGTCGATTTCGGCTTGCTCCAGGCCCTTCATGTGCTGGATGCGGAAAGCGGCGAGCTCGTGGCGGGCGAGGTAAAACCCCGCCCAGATCGACGTCCCAGCGAAGAGCGCCGTGACCGAAATGGCCACGGCCTTCTCCCTGCCGCGCAGCAGCGGCACCGCGGCGAGGGCGGCAAGCGCCGCGCAGCAGATCACCGCTGACACTCCGTCCAGCCAGTGGAGCGCTGCGATGACGCAAAGGCAGCCGATCGCGGCACCAGCCAGGTCGACCGCGTACAGCCGCGCAATGCGCGCGGGGAACCGCGTCAGCGCGAGACAGACGAAGATGCCGCTGAAAACAAACGGCACCGCCGCCCCGGCAAACGTCCAAACTACGGGCCACACGTCCTGGCTGGGGCTGGGCAGATAAAAGGAGATATGCAGGAAGATCACCGCCACCATGGAAAGCGCGAAGAGCAGCGCGCAGCGCCCCATCGCCGGCAGCAGCGTTCCTTCGGACCAGGCGGCCGGACGCAGGAAAACGAGCAGCGCGCCGAGCGTCATGCCGAACATGGCCATCGAAATGGCCATGAACGCAAAGTGATACCACATCGTGACGGAGAACACGCGTGTGAGCAGCACCTCGAACATCACGGTGGCGAGCGTGACGAGGAACAGCGCGGCGAGCAGGGCGCGCTCTTTCATGCAGCCCGCCGCCTGGCCGATTCGAAGAGAACGACGCCCGCAGCGACCGATACATTGAGGCTTTCGACCTCGCCGCGCATCGGGATGCGCACGAGCAGGTCGCAGCTCTCACGCGTCAGGCGCCGCATGCCTTCCCCCTCGGCACCCAGCACCCAGGCGACCGCTTCGGGAATGTTGCTCTCGTAGAGCGTTTTCTCGGCGCGCTCGTCGGCGCCGACGATCCAGATGTTTCTCTCTTTCAATTCCGCAAGCGTGCGCGCGAGATTGGTGACCATCAGGTAAGGCGTCGCTTCGGCGGCGCCGCTCGCTACCTTGGAGACCGACGGGGTAATGCCTGCGGCGCGGTCCTTCGGCGCGATCACGGCGTGCGCGCCCGCGGCGTTTGCCACGCGCAGGCAGGCACCCAGATTGTGCGGGTCGGTGACGCCGTCGAGCACGAGCAGCAGCGGCTGCTCCTGCAACTCGTCCAACAAGTCATCCAGACTGTCGGCAAGGCTCTTCACCTCCACGCGCGCGACTACCCCCTGGTGTCGCCCGCCGCCGTAGAAGCCGTCGAGGCGCTTGGTCGGCACGCGCATCAGGCGAACCTTGGCGCGCTGCGCGGCGGCAACCAGGTCCTTGCCGCGCGCGTCATTGCGCGTCTCGTCGAGAAAAATCTCGAGCACCGAACCCGGGTCGGCGCGCAACCGGGCCAGCACTGCATGGAAGCCGAAAACCACCCGCGGCTCGCGGCTGCGCTTCATGCGGGTACGAGATCGATCTTGCGCTGCTCGATATCTACCCGCACCAGCTTCACCGTCATGCGGTCGGCGAGCCGGTAGCGCATGCCGGTGCGCTCGCCGAGCAACATGTGGCGCGCATCGTCGTACTGGAAGTAATCCCTGCCGAGCTCGGAGATGTGCACCAGGCCGTCGACGAAGTAGTCGTCGAGGGTCACGAACAGGCCGAACGGCACCACACCGGTAATGGTCCCCGAGAAGGTACCGCCCACGTGGTCGCGCATGTAGTAGCACTTGAGCCAGTTCTCGACGTCGCGGCTCGCGTCGTCTGCGCGGCGCTCGGTCTCCGAGCAATGCCGGCCCAGGCCTTCCCAATCGACGCCGGAGGAGCCGCCGTCATAGCGTTTTCGCGCCAGGATGGCCTTGATCGCGCGGTGCACCAGCAGGTCCGGGTAGCGCCGGATCGGCGAGGTGAAGTGCACGTAGGCGTCGAACGCGAGGCCGAAGTGGCCGGCGTTGGTGGGACTGTATACCGCCTGCTTGAGCGAGCGCAGCAGGATCGTCTGCAGCAGGGCGAAGTCCGGGCGCTTGCGGATGCGCACGAGGAGCTGCGCATAGTCCGCCGGCCGCGGGATCTCGCCGCCGGGCAGCTGCAGGCCGAGCTCGGCGAGAAAGGCGCGCAGCGCGCTTACCTTCTCGGCCGCCGGCACGTCATGCACGCGGTACAGCACCGGGTGCCCGTGCTCGGCAACGAAATTGCCGGCGCAGACGTTCGCCGCCAGCATGCATTCCTCGATCACGCGGTGCGCGTCGTTGCGCGGCTCGGCAACGATTTTCTCGATCTTGCCGCGCGCATCGAACACCATGCGCGTCTCGACGGTCTCGAAGTCGATCGCGCCGC
Source organism: Burkholderiales bacterium (assembly GCA_035602335.1). Lineage (GTDB taxonomy): Bacteria > Pseudomonadota > Gammaproteobacteria > Burkholderiales > SG8-39 > SCGC-AG-212-J23. The sequence goes on along the minus strand of DATNMK010000060.1, from coordinate 118,612 downwards.
GGCGCTCGCGCTGCTCGAGCAGCACTTTGAAGACATCATAGAGAACGAGCAAATTTTCTTTTGCCGTCTTATTTGAAATTTTTTCCCAAACCTCGGTATACGTGAGCCGCGCCTGCGAACGGATCACCGCCGGGTAGAACCGGTAGCCGGAAACCTCGCCGCGCGCCGTGATCTCCATCTCGCAGGCCATCGCCAGGCGATCGACGTTGGGATTGAGCGAGCACAGGCCGTTGGAAAGCTTCTCCGGCAGCATCGGGATCACGCGCCGCGGGAAGTACACCGAAGTGCCGCGCTCACGCGCCTCGAGGTCGAGCGCATCGCCATGGCGTACGTAGTGGCTGACGTCGGCGATCGCCACCCACAGGCGAAAACCCTTGCCTTCGCGCTTGCATAACACCGCGTCGTCGAAGTCCTTCGCCGTCTCGCCGTCGATGGTGACGAACTCCAGGCTGCGAAGGTCGCGCCGCTTGTCGCTATCTTCCAGTTGAACAGAATCCGGGAGCGCGCGCGCCGCGGCGAGCGCTTTCTTCGAGAACTCGTGCGGCAGGTCGAACTTGCGCACCGCGATCTCGATCTCCATCCCCGGATCGGCGTAATGCCCAAGCACTTCGGCCACCCGCCCCATCGGCTGGGCATGGCGGCTTGGCTGCGCGACCAGGTCGACGGTGACCACTTGGCCGGCCTTGGCGCCATTCACCTCGTTCGGTGGCACCAGGATGTCGTGCGCGATGCGGCGGTCCTCGGGCACGAGGAACAGCACGCCGTGCTCCGCGTGCAGCCGGCCGACGATGCGGCGATTGCCGCGCTCGATCACTTCGACGATCGCGCCCTGCGCTCGGCCGCGCGAGTCGCGGCCGCTCACGCGCACCACCGCGCGGTCGCCGTGAATGACTTCGCGCATTTCCGCGGGCGGCAGGAACACGCGCGGGCCGCCGTCGTCGGGCACGAGGAAGCCGTGGCCGTCGGGATGGCCTTCGATGCGCCCTGCGACCAGGGCGATGCGCTTCGCGACCAGCAGGGCGCCGGCGCGGTTCTGCACTACCTCGCCCGCCCGCTCGAGCGCGGCGAGCGCGATGTCGAAGGCATTGCGCGCGCGCCGCTGGATGTCGAGACGCGCAGCGAGCTCGTCCGCGGTGAGCGGCGCGCCGGCGCTGTTCAGTGAATCGAGAATTTCGTTTCGGTGGTGATCGCGAGGTACGATGCGTTCCGCGCGAGAGCGCCGCCGAAGTGCGGTTCTTACAGGCTTTTTCTTTGACACTGTAGGGTGCAGACTCTAAAATCCCGCCGGCGCCGAGGTGGCGGAATTGGTAGACGCACTAGGTTCAGGTCCTAGCGGTGGCAACACTGTGGGGGTTCGAGTCCCTTCCTCGGCACCAGCTTCCAAGCGGTCATTCTAGTCTGCCCTTCCCGAGCGCTTCTGAAATGCAGTATAAGAACCCATGAGCATCCCCACCGCCGAGCGCAGGCAATTCAAAGTCGGCAAGTACGACGTCGTCGCGCGCCCCATCCCCGGCTCCGGGCACATGTTGCGCTACACCGTGCTCCTGCGCGGCAAGCCGATCGGCTCATTCGCCAGCGTGCCGACCGAATCCGATTGCCGCTTCCTCGAGAGGCCGCCGGTGCTGCCGCCGCTCAAGCCTTATCAGGTGTTCTGCCGGCGCGGCAAGAAGAAGCCGCCGACCACGCCCGACGCCCGATAGCGAACCGCTACTCCGCGCGCCAGCCGCCTCCCAGGGCTTTCATCAGGTCGACGCTGAAGGCGAGCCGCGCCTGGCGATTGCGCACGAATGCGAGCTCGGCCTCGTTCGCGGTGCGCTGGGCGTCGAGCACTTCGAGATAGGGCGAGTAGCCGGCCTCGTAGCGCTCGCTGGAGAGCTGCAGCACGTTGCGCGCCGCCTGCAGCTGCTCGCGCAAGTCGGCTTCCGAGGCGCCGGTCTGCTCCAGGTTCACGAGCGCGTCGGAGACTTCGCGGAACGCCGACTCGATCGATCTCTGGTAGGAGGCGAGCGCCTGCCTGCGCCGGGCTTCGGTCTGCTCGACGAGCGCTTCGCGCCGGCCGGCGTCGAAGATCGGCAGCGCAAGCGCAAAGCCGAGCGACCAGATGCTGCTGCCGCTCGCAAGAAGGTCCGAGAACGCCGCGCTCTGCGCCCCGACCAGGCCGGTGAGCGAAATCGCCGGGAACATCGCCGCGCGCGCGATGCCGATCTGCGCGTTGGCCGCGATCATCGTCTGCTCCGCGGCGCGGATATCCGGACGCCGCTCGAGCAGTGTCGAAGGCAGGCCCACCGGCGGCGTAGGCGGTACCGGCAGCGTGAAAAGATCTCCCGCGGCGAGCTTCAGGTCCGGCCTGCCGGTGAGCTGGCCGAGCTCGTGCTCCAGCAGTGCGCGCGAGCGCTCGGTATCGCGTCTTTGCACCAGCGCGTCGGACAGCGCGGCCTGTGCTTGATAGAGGTCGAGCTCGGAAGCGAGCCCCGCGTCAAGCCGCGCGCGAGCGAGCTCGACCGATTCACGCCGCGTGCGGATGGTTTGCTCGAGCACGGCGAGCTGCGCATCGAGCGAGCGCAAGCCGAAGTAGGTCTGCGCCGTCAGGCTGCCGAGCGTCAGCGTGACGACCTCCTTTGCGTAGCGGCTGCCGAGCAGGCCGGCGCGCGCCGCCTCGCCGGCCCGGCCCAGGCGGCCCCAGAAGTCGAGCTCGAAATTGGTAGAGGCGAAAAGCCGCGTGTCGGGGCGCACCAGCGGAAAGCCGCCAATGGGCGGCGGCGCGGTGAGCGCGCTCACGCGCGTGCGGCTGCGCTGCAGCCCGCCGGTGATCTCGGGAAAGAGCGCCGCGCGCGCCTGCCGCAGCAGCGCCTCGGCCTCCTCCACCTGCGCGGCAGCGATGCGGATATCCGCGTTATTTGCGCGTGTCGCAGCTACCAGGTCCTCGAGCGTCGGATCGCGGTAAAGCGTCCACCATTCGGCCGCGACCGCGGCGTCACCCTCGACGGTCTTGATGGGGTACTGCGCCGGCAAGTCGATCGCCGGCCGCTCGTAATCGGGTCCTACGGTGCAACCAGTGAGAACGAAAAGCGTGAATAGATAAAGCCGTTTCAAGCGGGTGCCTCCACGCGACGCGTCGTCGGCCGCCTCGCCGCCAGCACGAAGAATAGCGGAACGAAGATCGTGGCGATGAAGGTCGCGGCGAGCATCCCCCCGACTACGCCGGTCCCCATCGAGCGGCGCGCCGCGGCGCCGGCTCCCGTGGACACCATCAGCGGCATCACGCCGAGCACGAAGGCGAGCGAGGTCATGATGATCGGCCGGAAGCGAAGGCGCGCGGCATGCAGCGCCGCCTCGACCGGCGTCTTGCCCTCGAGGAAGGCCTGCTGCGCGAATTCGACGATCAGGATCGCGTTCTTCGCCGCCAGGCCGATCAGCACCACCAGGCCGATCTGGAAGTAGATGTCGTTCTCCAGGCCGCGCAGCGACACGAAGGCGAGAGCACCCGCCACCGCGAACGGCACCGCGAGCACCACGGCGAACGGCAGCAGCCAGCGTTCGTAGAGCGCGGCGAGAATCAGGAACACCATCACGATGGCGAGGCTGAAGGCGATCGCCGAGGCGCGGCCGGTGCGTTTTTCCTGGAACGCCTGGCCTGTCCAGGCGATCTGGTAGCCCTCCGGCAGCGTGCTGGCGGCGACGTCCTCGACCGCCTTGATCGCTTCGCCCGAGGAAATGCCCGGCTTGCCGCCGCCCAGGATTTTTGCCGCGAGAAAACCGTTGAAGCGCTCGAGCTGCTCCGGGCCGACGACGTTGCTGGTGCGGATCAGCGCCTTGAGCGGAATCATCTCGCGCGACAGGCTCGAACGCACATACACCGCGCCGAGGTCCTCGGGCTGCGCGCGGAACGGCGCCTCGGCCTGCATCTGCACGCGGTAAGTGCGCCCGAACTTGTTGAAGTCGTTCACGTACAGCGACGACATGGTGCTTTGCAGGGCGTCGAACACGTCCTGCACCGGCACGCCGAGCGACATCGCCTTCTCGCGGTCGACCTCGACCTTGAGCTGCGGCACGGTTGGCCGATAGAACGAGTTCACAGCGCCAAGCAGCGGATGCTCGGCCAGCGAGCCCATGAAGGCGCGCGTCACCTCGTAGAGGCGCGCCGGGTCGGAATCGCCGCGCGCCTGCAGATACACCTCCAGCCCTCCGGCGGTGCCCAGACCGCGGATCGCCGCCGGGTTGAACGCGAGCGCCATTCCTTCGCGTAGACCGCTCGCCTTGCCGATGATGCTGCGCGCGACGACCGGCGCGGTGTTGTCCTTGCGCTCGTCCCAGTGCTTGAGCGGCACGAACATCGTCGCCGCGTTGGTCCTGTTGCCGCCGCCGATCAGGTCGAAGCCGGCGATGGCGAGCACGTTCTGCACCGCCGGCTGCTCGCCGATGAGCTTGCTGAGGTCGGCGCTCATTTTTCGCGTGCGCTCGAGCGTCGCGCCGTCAGGCAGCTGCACGGTCGCGAACAGATAGCCCTGGTCCTCGGGCGGCACGAAGCTTCCCGGCACGCGCAGGAACAGGCCCGCCGCGAGGCCCACCACGCCGAGGAAGGCGAGGACCGACACCACGCGGTGCTTGAGCGCAGCCTCGACCATGTCGAGGAACCTGCGGGTCACCCAGGCGAAGCCGCGGTTGAACGGCTCGAACACGCGCGAGTGGTGGTCGCCCTTCTTCATCAGGAGGGCGCACAGCGCCGGGGTCAGCGTCAACGCCATGAAACCCGAGATCAACACCGCGACGGTCAGCGTGACCGCGAACTGCCGGTAGAGCTGGCCGGCGATGCCGCCGAGGAAAGCCACCGGCACGAACACCGCGCACAGCACCAGCACGATGGCGATCACCGCCCCCGACACCTCGCGCATCGCCTCGAGCGCCGCCTCGAACGGCGGCATGCTCTGCTCGCGCATCAGGCGCTCGACGTTCTCCAGCACCACGATGGCGTCGTCCACCACGATGCCGATGGCGAGCACCAGCGCGAACAGCGTCAGCGTGTTGATCGAGAATCCCGCCAGCCACAGGCCGGCGAAGGCGCCGATCAGCGACACCGGCACCGCGATCATCGGGATCAGCGTCGCGCGCCAGGTCTGCAGGAACAGGAACACCACGCCGAGCACCAGAGCCGCCGCCTCGAAAATCGTGATCGTGACCTCCTTGATCGAGGCGTCGACGAAGCGCGTGGTGTCGAACGGGATGGTGTAGTCGACGCCCTCGGGGAACGCGGTCTTGAGCTCCGCCATGCGGTTGCGCACCAGCTGCGCCACCTCGAGTGCATTGGCGCCCGGCTGCAGATAGGTCGCCATGCCGATCGTCTGCTTGCCGTCGAGCGTGTTATAGGTATCGTAGTTGAGCGCCCCCAGCTCGATGCGCGCCATGTCCTTCAGCCGCAGCACCCCGTTCGGGCCGCCCGCGCGCACCACGATCTCGCCGAACTGCTCGGGGTCGACCAGGCGCCCCGTCGCGGTGACGGTGTAGACGATAGTCTGCCCCGGCGGCGCCGGCTCGGCGCCGATCTTGCCGGCAGCGTATTGGGCGTTCTGCCCGCGCAAGGCGGCGGCCACGTCCGAGGGCGTAACGCCGAGGCGGGCCATTTTGTCGGGCTGCAGCCAGACGCGCATCGAATAGTCGCGGGCGCCGAAGATGGTGACGTCGGCGAGGCCCGGCAGGCGCTTGAGCTCGTCCACTACGTTGAGCGAGGCGAAGTTGGATAGAAACAGCGTGTCGCGCTGGTTGGTCGGCGAGATGAGCGACACCACCAGCAGGATGTCGAACGAGCGCTTCTGCACGATGACGCCGTTTCTGCGTACTTCGTCGGGCAGCCGCGGCAGCGCGATCTGCACGCGGTTGTTGACGTTAAAGACCGCCTGGTCGACGTTGGTGCCGGGCTCGAAGGTCACCGTGATACTGAGCGAGCCGTTGGAGGACGACGACGAGCTGAAGTAGCTCAGCCGCTCGACGCCGGAGAGCTGCTCCTCGATCGGCGCGGCGACCGTCTTCGCCAGCGTCTCGGCGCTGGCGCCGGGGTACGTTGTCGTGATGAGAACCGTAGGCGGCGCGATCTCGGGGTATTGCGCGACGGCGAGGAGCTTGGAGGCGACCAGGCCCGCCAGCACGATGACGATGGCGATGACGCCGGCGAAAACCGGCCGATGGATGAAGAAGCGCGACATGGCTGCCTCTAAGGTCTGTTCCTACCTCTAAGGTCTCTTCCTATTAACCCTTCCCCTGCAGCTTGACCGGCGTGCCGGGCCGCAGCCGCAGGAGGTTATCGACGATCACCGTGTCGCCGGGCTTCAGGCCGTCGAGCACCACCCATTCGTCGCCGACCCAGTTGCCGACCTTGATCTGGCGCTGCGCCGCCTTGCCTTCGGCGCCGACGATCCAGACGAAGCGCCCGCCTTGGTCCTGCATCACCGCGCTCTGCGGCACGACCAGCGCCTGCTGCGTTCCGGCGACCACCTGCACGCGCACGTACTGCCCGGGCAGCAGCTGCAGCTTCGGATTGGGCAGCTCGGCGCGCATCTGCACCGTGCCCAGGCTCGGATCGACAGTCGAGCTGGAGAAATTCAGCCTGCCCGGCTCGGGGTAAGCGCTGCCGTCCTGCAGCTCGACCTTGATTTCGGTGTTCTTGACGCCGAAACCGCGCAGTCGCGCATACTCGGCCTCGGAGAGCGCGAAGCGCACCCAGATCGGGTCGGCTTGCGTGAGGGTGGTGAGCAGGCCCGATTCGGCGCCGGGCGCCACCAGGCTGCCGATCGACTGCTGCGCGCGGCCGGTGATGCCGCCGATCGGCGCGCTCACCGAAGCGTAGGACAGATTGAGCTCGGCCTGGCGCACGCGCGCCTGGGCGAGCTGCACCGCGGCCGCCGCCTGCTTGAGGCCGGTGGCCGCCTGGTCGGCTTCCCTCTGGCTGATCGCGCGGCGGTCGGCGAGGCCCTTCAGGCGCTCGAGGTCCTGCTGCGCCTGCTCCTCGCGCGCGCGCTCCTGCGCAGCCGCGGCGCGCGCCTGCTGCAAGTCGATCTCGAGCGGCGCGCGGTCGATGAGGAACAGCCGCGCGCCTGCCTTGACCGCATCACCCTCCGTGTAGAGCTGCCGCTCGAGGATCCCGGACACGCGCGCCCGGACTTGCACTTCCTTCGAGCCCTCGGTGCGGGCCACCGCTTCGAAGACGATCGGCACCGCCTTGGGCGCGAGCTCCACCGCGCTCACCGGGACAGCTTGCGGCGCGGCAGCGGATTGTTGCGCATCGCCTTGCGTGCAGCCGGAAAGGAAGAAGAACAATGAAATGACGCACAAAGCCCGGGTCATGAGCGTTCTCCCGCGCCAAAAGCGCGCAGAAAGCAATCGACGATGCGTCCGACGCGCGGCGCCTCGGCCTCGGCGCCGTTGGCGATGCCGTAGAGGCGCCGCACCCGCTCCTGTCCGGCAAGCATGCTGAGAAGCAACTCGGCGGCGAACACCGGGTCGCCGCGCCGCAGAATGCCCGCGCTCATCGCCTTGCGCAGGTAGGCGGAGAGGCGGCGCACCATCTCGCCGGCGCCGCCGGCGTAGATCGCCTTGGCCAACCCCTTGAAGCGCGGCACTTCCGCGGTCAGCGTGCGGAACATCGCCAGCCCCTCGGGGCACAGCACCCGTCTGCGATAGGCGAGGCTGAAGCGCATGAGGCCCTCGCGCAGGTCGGCCGGGTCAGCCTCGAGCCCCACCAGGATGCGCTTGGCGAGGTCGCAGGCGACCTCCTTGAAGAGCTCGTCCTTGCTCGGAAAATGGTGGTACAGCGTCTGCTTGGCGACTCCGGCGCGGCGCGCGATCTCGTCCACGCTGGTGTGGTAGCCGTGGCGGAGGAAGGACTCGCTCGCCGCGCGCAGCACGCGCGCGCGATTTTCTGCTGGCATTGGAGGCCCGGGACTAGACTAGACTGGTCAGTCTAGCAGAAAGCCCTCAGGCCGGGTCGAAGGGGTGGCGCATGGCGATCGTCTCGTCGCGCTCGGCGCCGGTCGAGATCAGGTCGACCGGCACCGCGCAGAGCTCCTCGATCCTCTGCAGGTAGTTGCGCGCGGCTTTGGGCAGCCCCTTGTAGGTCTTGACGCCGACGGTGCTCGCCATCCAGCCCGGCAGCTCCTCGTACACCGGCACGCAGCGCTCGAGCTCCTCGGCCCCGACCGGCAGGATGTCGCTCATGCGTCCCTCGACCTCGTAGCCGACGCAGATCTTCACTGCCTCGACGCCGTCGAGCACGTCGAGCTTGGTGATGCAAAGACCGGACACGCTGTTGATCTGGATCGAGCGCTTGAGCGCGGCAGCGTCGAACCAGCCGGTACGGCGCGGCCGCCCGGTCGTCGCACCGAACTCATGGCCGCGCTGGCGCAGCAGCTCGCCGACGCCGTCGGAGAGCTCGGTGGGGAACGGCCCGCCGCCGACGCGCGTGGTGTACGCCTTGGTGATGCCGAGCACGTAATGCAGGTGATGCGGCCCGATGCCGGCGCCTGCCGCCGCGGCGCCTGCGACGCAGTTCGACGAGGTGACGAACGGGTAAGTGCCGTGGTCGATGTCGAGCAGGCTGCCTTGCGCGCCCTCGAACAGCAGGTTCTTGCCGGCGCGGTTTGCGTCATACAGCGCGCGCGGCACGTCTGCCACCAGCGACGCCAGGCGCGGCGCGAGCGCGAGAGTTTCTTCCATCACCTGGTTGTAACTCACCTCGGGCTGGTGGAAGTAGTTCTTGAGAACGAAATTGTGGAAGTCGAGCACCCCTTGCAGCTTCTCGGCGAAGCGCACCGGCTTGAACAGGTCCTGCAGCCGGATCGCGCGCCGCGCCACTTTGTCCTCATACGCCGGGCCGATGCCGCGTCCGGTGGTGCCGATCTTGTTGGCGCCCTGCGCGGCTTCGCGCGCCTGGTCGAGCGCGCCGTGGTAGGCGAGGATCAGCGGGCAGGCCTCCGAGATGCTGAGCCGCTTCGCCACCTCTACGCCTGCGCTCTCGAGCTCGTCCATCTCCTGCACCAGCGCCTGCGGCGAGAGCACGACGCCGTTGCCGATGTAGCAATGCACGCTGCCGCGCAGGATGCCCGACGGGATCAGGTGCAGCACGGTCTTCTTGCCGGCGATGACCAGCGTATGCCCGGCGTTGTGCCCGCCCTGGAAGCGCACCACGCCCTGCGCGCGGTCGGTGAGCCAGTCGACGATCTTGCCCTTGCCCTCGTCGCCCCACTGCGTGCCGATCACCACGACGTTGCGCGCGCTCATGGCCTTGCGCCGGCAAGGCTTCGCAAATCGATGGAAAACCCGGTAGCGGGCCGCGCGCGCCCGAATGCCTTGCCAACCTCGTCGTAACGGCCGCCGCGAGCGACAGCACCGGCGACTGCATCGCAATAGGCGTCGAACACCACGCCCGAATGGTAGTGATAGCCGCGCAACTCCGCGAGATCGAGGCTCACCGGCAGCTTGCACGCCTTGACGAGCTTCTTCAGCGTCGCGAGCGCCCGGGTGAGCTCGGCAATTTTCGGCAGTTTCTTCCCGGCCACGTCGAGAACCTCGGCTCCGCCGTACAGCTGCGGCAGCAGCATCAAAGCCTCGCGCGTGCGCGGGTTCAATTTCCTGGTGAGCTCCCTCAATGAAGGAACGTCCTTTTTCTGCAGCGCTTCGAAAAGCTGCGCCTCGAGCTCGGGCGCGGCCTCGGCCGCGTGCGCAAGCGAGCGGAATACCGCGACGTGGCCGATGGCGATGCGCGCGTTGCGCACCTTGGCCACGCCAAGCGCGTCGCACAGCAGCCGCAGGATCTCGAGATCGCCCTCGACTCCGGCATCGCCGAAGAGCTCGGCGCCGATCTGGATCGGTTCGCGCGTCGCGCCCGGGCTTGCCGGCCGCGTGTGCAGCACACTGCCGCAATAGCACAGCCGCGTCACGCCCTTGCGGTTGAGCAGGTGCGCGTCGATGCGGGCCACTTGCGGCGTGATGTCGGCGCGCAGGCCCATCATCCTGCCCGAGAGCTGGTCGACCACCTTGAAGGTGCGCAGCTCCAGGTCGTGACCGGTGCCCGTGAGCAGCGAATCCATGTACTCGAGCAGCGGCGGCATCACCAGCTCGTAGTCATGCTTGAAGAACAGATCCAGGATCTTCCTTCTCAGCTGCTCGATGCGCGATGCTTCTGCCGGAAGAATATCCTCGATGTACTCTGGAAGCAGCCAGCGCATCAACTTCTTGCCCAGAGCAGGAGGAGCAGCCCGACGAGCATCGAGCTCAGCCCGATGAAGCGGAGCTGCCCGTCGGTCATCTGCGTGATGCGGCGAAACGTTTCGCGCCAGAGATTAGGCGCGATGAACGGCAGCACGCCCTCCAGGATGAGCATCAGCGCGAGCGCCATGAGAAAGGTGGTGCCCATCGCTCATTTTCTGGTGGACTGGCGGCCGAAAGCGTCCTTGAGGTAGCGGAAGAAGTCCGAGTTCGGCTCGAGCAGCATCAGGTCGTTCCTGCCGCGGAAGGTCGAGCGGTAGGCTTCCATGCTGCGATAGAACGAGAAGAACTCGGGGTTCTGCGAGAACGCCGCAGCGTAGATGTTGGCCGCCCTGGCGTCGCCCTCGCCGCGCACGCGCTGCGCGTCCCGGTAGGCCTCGGCGAGAATCACCTCGCGCTGGCGCTCGGCGTCGGCGCGGATGCGCTCGGCCTCGGCAGCGCCGGTCGAGCGCAGCTCGTTGGCGATGCGCTTGCGCTCCGCCTCCATGCGGCGGTAGACCGACTCGCTCACGTCCGGCGGCAGGTCGACGCGCTTCAGGCGCACGTCGATGATGCCGACGCCGATGCGCCTGAGATCCTGGTCGACCTTCTCGCGCACGCTGTTCATGATGTGATCGCGCTCGCCGGAGACCACGTCGTGGACCGTGCGCAGGCCGAACTCGTCGCGCAGGCTGCCGGCGACGGTCTGCTTGATCCGCGTCTGGGCGCGGAACTCGTCGCCCTGCACGCTGACGTAGTACTGCCGCACGTCGGCGACGCGCCATTTCACGAAGGAATCGACCAGCACCGGCTTGTTGCCCTGCGTCAGGAAGCGCAGCGGCTCCGCGTCGTCGAAGGTAAGGATGCGCATGTCGAACAGGCGCACGTTCTGCAGCAGCGGCCACTTGAAGTGCAGGCCGGGCTCCTTCACCACTTCCTTCACCTCGCCGAGCTGGAAGACGATCGCGTTCTGGCGCTGGTCGACCGTGTACATCGCGCTCGAGGCGAGGAGCGCGATGACGACGAGGACGGCGGCGATGGGGCCCAGGGCTCTCATCAGCGCTCTCCCCGCTCGCGGTTCCTGAGCGTCTCGCGGTTGCGCGGTCCCGCCTCCGGCGGTGCGGGCTCCGGCGCATTGCGCTGCGAGGCTTGCGACTCCGACAGCGCGGCCGCGCCGCCTTGCTGCATCAGCTTGTCGAGCGGCAGGTACAGCAGATTGCCGGCGCCGCGGAAGTCCATCATCACCTTGCTGGTCGAGGCGAGGATCTGCTGCATCGTCTCGATGTAGATGCGCTCGCGCGTCACCGCGGGCGCCTTGGAGTACTCGGCGAGCACCTGCTTGAAGCGCGACGCCTCGCCCTCGGCGTTGGCGATGACGCGCTGCTTGTATCCGTCAGCCTCCTGCAGCAGCCGGGACGCCGCTCCGCGCGAGCGCGGGATGACGTCGTTCGCGTACGCCTGGCCTTCGTTCTTCTGGCGCTCGCGGTCCTGGCCGGCCTTCACCGCGTCGTCGAACGCCGCCTGCACCTGCTCGGGCGGCTGCGCGTTCTGGACGGTGACAGCGCTGATCTGGATGCCGGTGCCGTAGCGGTCGTGGATCACCTGCATCAGGTCGCGCGTCTTGTTGGCGATGTCGACCTGCGTCTCGTACAGGATCGCGTCCATGCGGTTCTTGCCGATCACCTCGCGCATCGCGGTCTCGGCGATCTGCATCGCCGACTCGTCGGGGCGGCGCACGTTGAAGATGAAGTCGCGCGCGTCCTTGACGACGTATTGCACCGCGAACTGCAGGTCGACGATGTTCTCGTCGTCGGTGAGCATCAGCGCTTCCTTCAGCACCTTGGTGCGCACGTTGTTGCGGTATCCGATCTCGAGCGTGCGCACCTGCTGCAGGTTGACGATCTCGTGCGACTGGATGGGCCAGGGCAGGCGCCAGCGCAGGCCCGCGTTGGTCTCCTGCGAAAAGCTGCCGAAGGTGAGGACGACTCCGCGCTGGCCCTCGACGACGATGTAGAACCCGCTCGCGAGCCACACTGCGAGCACCAGCGCCACCAGCACGCCGGCGCCGCCGCCGAAGCGCCACGAGGAGGGCGGCGTAGGGGGCTCGTCGGCGCCACCGCGCCGACGACGTCCGAACAACTCGTTCAGCCTGCGGTTGAAGTTGCGCCAGAGCTCGTCCAGGTCGGGCGGACCCTGATTGCCGCCGCCCGGGCCCTGCGGGCCGCGGGAACCGCCGCGCCCCCAATTAGGGTCGTTCAATGACATGGACGGCCAGCTAGTGCGTGTGGTGAGACAGCGGTTCGGAAGGCGCCGCGCCGCGCGCCGCTGCTCGGTCGCGCGCGAACTCGGCGATGGCGCCGCGCAACCCCTCCAATCCTGCGCGGGTGCGCGCGCTCACGAGAACGCGGGAAATCTTATCATACTGGTCGCGCTCGACTGCCGGCTCCAGATGCGCGCAATCGATCTTGTTCCAGACCGCGATCTGCGGCACCGCGTCGGCGTCGATCTCGCGCAGCACTTTGTCCACCTCCGCCGCCTGCTCGGTGCGCGCCGGGGAGGCCGCGTCCACCATGTGCAGCAGCAAGTCGGCGCGCACGGTTTCCTCCAGCGTGGCGCGGAATGCGGCGACCAGGCCGTGCGGCAGGTTGCGGATGAAGCCGACGGTGTCGGAAATGACTACGCTTCCCGTCTGGGGCAGCCAGATGCGCCGCGTGGTGGTGTCGAGGGTCGCGAACAGCTGATCCGCCTCGTAGGCCTTGGCGTGCGCGAGCGCATTGAACAGCGTCGACTTGCCGGCGTTGGTGTAGCCAACGATCGAAACCGAGAGCACGTCGCCGCGCACGCGGGCGCGCCTCTGCACTTGCCTGCGGTTCTGCAAGCCTTCCAGTTTTTCCTTCAGGACCCGCACGCGGCGCGCAATGTAGCGCCGGTCGAGTTCGAGCTGCTTTTCACCCGGACCGCCAGTCTTGCCCAGGCCGCCACGCTGGCGCTCGAGGTGCGTCCATCCCCGCACCAGGCGCGTGGACAGGTGCTCCAACTGCGCGAGCTCCACCTGCAGCTTGCCTTCGGTGGTCTGGGCGCGCTGCGCGAAGATCTCCAGGATCAGCTCGGTGCGGTCGATGACCCGGCGCTGCAGTGCCTTTTCCAGATTGCGTTCCTGCGCCGGCGACAGCTCGTGGTTGAACACGACGGTTGCGGCATTCAGTTCGGCGGCCGCGCGCGCGATCTCGGCCACCTTTCCCGTGCCGGCGTAGAACTTCGGATCGGGCCGGCTGCGGCCGCCGCGCACGAGCTGGTGGCGCGTCACGCCGGCGCTTTGCACCAGGCGCACGACCTCCTCGGCGCCCTCTTCGTATCCGGGGTCGCCGAAGTCCAGGCAAACGAGGATGGCCGCCTGCGGATCTGCGGCTGCGGCGGGGCGGTCTAGCAAAAGTGAAGAAGCCCGAGCGTCAGGCGGGTTGTTCCTTCTCGGCGCCGAGATTGATCGGGCGCGACGGCACGACCGTGGAAATAGCGTGCTTGTACACCATTTGCGTCACCGAGTTGCGCAGCAGCACCACGTACTGATCGAACGACTCGATCTGCCCCTGCAGCTTGATCCCGTTCACCAGGTAGATCGACACCGGTACGTGCTCCTTGCGGAGCGTGTTCAGAAACGGGTCTTGTAGCAACTGCCCTTTGTTGCTCATATTGTTCTCTCTTGGAGGTTTTATAGCGAGTTTTATAGCCATACTCTAATTGATTTTCCTAGGCTTTTCTAGCTTGGTGGGCGGCGTGACGTCGGCGCATTGCGCGCGATGGCGCAGCGCGTGATCCATCAGGATACAAGCCAGCATGGCTTCGGCGATCGGCGTTGCACGGATTCCCACGCAGGGATCGTGCCGTCCCGTGGTCTCGATAGTCACCGCCTCGCCGCGGGTATTGATGGTCCGCCGCGGCAGCCGGATGCTCGAGGTCGGCTTCAGGGCGAGCGACACGGTGACGTCCTGCCCGGTCGAGATGCCGCCCAGCACGCCGCCATTGTTGTTGGAAACAAAGCCTTGCGGCGTCATCTCGTCGCCGTGCTCGCTTCCCTTCTGGGTGATGGAATCGAAGCCTGCGCCTATTTCCACGCCTTTGACGGCATTGATCGACATCATGGCCCAGGCGATGTCGGCGTCGAGGCGCCCGTACACCGGCTCGCCCCAGCCGACCGGCACGTTCTCGGCGACGACGTTCACGCGCGCGCCGCACGAATCGCCGCTCGCGCGCAGATCGTCCATGAATTTTTCAAGTTGAGGCACCACGGAGGCGTCGGGTGAAAAAAACGGGTTCGCGTCGACCGCTTCCCAATTTTTGAAGGCAATCTTCTGCGGCCCCAGTTGCGCCAGGTAGCCGCGGATGAGCGTGCCGTAGCGCTCGCGCAGCCACTTCTTCGCGATCGCGCCGGCGGCGACGCGCACCACGGTCTCGCGCGCCGAAGCGCGGCCGCCACCGCGCGCATCACGGATGGCGTATTTCTGCCAATAGGTGTAATCGGCGTGCCCGGGCCGAAACTTCTCTGCAATGGCGGAGTAGTCTTTCGAGCGCGAGTCCTCGTTGCGCACGAGAAAGCCGATCGCGGTGCCGGTGGTGCGGCCCTCGTACACGCCCGAGAGAATTTCGACCGTGTCGGACTCGCGCCGCTGCGTGACGTGGCGCGACGAGCCCGGTTTTCTCCTGTCCAATTCTTTTTGAATATCATTGGCAGACAGCGCCAAGCCCGGCGGGCATCCGTCCACCACCCCGCCGTAGGCCGGGCCGTGCGACTCGCCGAAAGAGGTCACGCAATAAAGCGTACCGAAGCTGTTTCCCGACATGAACCGAGCATTTTACACGGCGCTCTCGAAGAAGCCCCGCGTCTCGAACACGCGCGCGGAGAGCGCCTTGCCATTCGCGCGCAGGTGGCGCTTGCAGACGAAATCGAACAGCAGCGGGTTATGGGAGCGTATTTCCTTCAGCAGCGGCGCGGCGTGCTCGGAGAGCAATCCGAGAGAAACCAGGTAATCCACCGAGAAGATCGGCATCACGCCCGGCAGCGGATAGTCCGAGCCGTTCAGCAGCCGCGCATGCCAGGCCTCGTTTTCGATGACGCGCGCGAGCGCCGGCCCCGCGCGGTTGAGCTGCGTCATCGCGGAAATGTCGCCGAACAGCTGCTTTTCATACGAAGGATTTTCAAACATCCGCGTGAAAAGCGAAAAACTCTCGACGTACGGCCCGTTCGGGCCGCGATCCAGGTCGCGGTCCTGTCCGAGCGAGGCGCAGTGCGCCACCACCACGCGCATGCCGGCGTCGAGAGCGCGACGCAGCCGCAGCGGATTGCCGTAATCGTGCTTCTCATGCCCGAGGACCGCGCGCTCCTCGCCGCCGTGCGAGATGAGGGGCATCTCCAGCTTCCTCATGGCCTGATAGAACCGTTCGCAACGCGGCGAGGCGGGATCGATTCCCATGGCCGCGGGGAGCCACTTCACCGCGCGCGCGCCTTCGTCCTTCGCTTTTTGCAGCGCTTCCACGGCATCGCGCCGGTAAGGATGAATCGATGCCGCCCATTCGAAATACGCCGGGTGCCGTCTCGCGATGTCGCGCGCATAGGCATCGGGAACATAAAACGCGGTTCGCTCCATGTCGGGAGCGCCGCGCTCGTCGTGCGCGCGTTCGAAGGCGTAGAGCAGCAGCTTTACGCCGGGCCGCATGCCTTCGAGCAGGTTGTGCATGCGCTCGACGTACGCCTGATCGATGCTGCCCCGCGCATCGTGCACGCAACCCGCGTTCAGAAAGAACAACCGCCGCGCGTACTGCGCCGGATTGAACAGGCTGTCCATGCCCGGGTTGACGAAGACGCCGCTGCCTGAATCGCCGGTGCCGAGCAGGTGCGCGTGGCTGTCCCACACTTTCGCGGCGTCGAGGCCGTCCCAGGCGGCGCGCACGAGCTCATGCTGCGCGAGGCGCCGCGGCAGGCGCGCATAACAGGGATTCCAGAAACCCTGTTCCGGCCAGAAACGCCAGGCCGCTGCGCCGCCGGCGGCGGCAGCAACACCGAGTGAAGCTAGGAGGAACTTCCTACGCGGGCCAATTCTTGATGTAACCCTTCAGCATCTTGTTCTCGAAGTCCTGCTCCTCGAGCACCGCCTTGGCGACGTCGCGGAACGAGATCACGCCGAGCAGCCTCCCGTCCTGCATCACCGGCAGGTAGCGCGCGCCGCTCTCCAGCATGGTGCGGCGCAGGTCGTTGACCTCCATCTCGGGTGCGGCGGTGACCGGATCGTGCACCATTATGTCGCCGACCTTGAGCTCGCCGAGCGCGCCGCCGCGCGAGGCGAGCGCGCGCAGCAGCTCGTGGAACGTCAGCATGCCCACCATGCGGCCCTGGTTCATCACCACCAGCGAGCCGAGGTTCTCTTTCGCCATGGTGTTGACCGCCTCCACCGCGCGGCCTGCGGGCTCGGCGCTGACCAGGCGATTGCCCTTGACCCTGAGGATCTCTTTCACTTGCATGGTGGATCTCCTCCTGTTTGGAGAATACTCTTTTCGGCTATGGCGCAAAAGGTGGCCCTGATCACCCGCGGCGAGATGATCTACGTCGACTAGCGCACCATGACCGTCGCCAGGCCGAGCAGCATCCCCATGCTCACCACATCGGTGGCGGTGGTGAGGAAGATGCTCGAGGCGGTCGCCGGATCGAAACCGAAGCGCTTCAGCGTCAGCGGCACCATCGCGCCCGAGATGCCGCTCGCGATGCAGGAGCCGACCATGGCGAGGAACACCACGAAAGCAAGCATGACCGGGTGTGTCGATTCCTGGCCCGTGGCCGTGATGTACATGCCTAGCCCAGCGAAGAGTCCGACGCCGGCGCCGTTGAGGCCGCCGAGCCAGGCTTCCTTGCTGACCAGGGCACGCTCGGCGCCGGGCTTGAGCTCGCCCAGCGTGAGGCCGCGCAGCGTGACAGCCAGCGCCTGGCAGCCGGTGTTGCCCGACTGGCCGGCGAGCACCGGCAGGAACAGCGCCAGGATCACGAGGCGGTCGATGGTGTCCTGGAAGATGCCGACGACCGCCGCCGCGAGGAACGCGGTAAGCAGGTTGAGCTGCAGCCACGGATGACGCAGCTTCAGGCTGGTGAGCCAGGCCGTGGCGAGCCGCTCTTCCTTCTCTACGCCGACCATGCTGCCGGCCTGCAGGGTGATCTCGATCGCCTGCGCTTCGAACATGCTCTGGCCGCGCACCAGGCCGAGCAGCCGCCGCTCGGCGTCCACCACCGGATAGACCGGGTAGTGGCGATCGAGCACCAGCTTCATCGCCTCCTTCAGCGGCATCGCGGCGTGCAGCGCGAACACGTCTCGAAACATGACCTCGCTCAGCGGCAGGGCGTGCTCGCTGAAAAGCAGATCGCGCATGGTGACGATACCGAGCAGATGCTCGGCGGAATCGACGACATAGACGTAGGTGATGAACGCGCTCTTCACCATCTCGCGCAGCTGCTCGACGGTCTCGCCCACGCTCTGCTGCGGCGGGAACGCGGCAACGACCGGCTCCATCATCCGGCCGATGGCGTCGGGCTCATAGAGCGCGTTGCGCTGCCACTGGCGCGCGACCTCGGGCGGCGCGGCGGCGAACACGCGCTCGCGCGCCTCGTCGGGCAGCGCGGCGAGCACGTCCTGCGCGAAGCCCGGGCTCAAGCGCATCAGCGCGGCGGCGATCTCCGGCCCGCTGTAGCTCGCCAGCTCGGCGGCCGCGTCAGGCGCGGACCGCGACTTGAGCTCGGTCGCGAGATCGGCGGCCGAGGCCTGGATGGTGGGACGGTCGACCAGCTCCATGCGCACTCCCTTCGTCAGAGACCGACGGCGTCTGCAACCAGCTTTCTGAGTTCTTTTCGCAGCTGCGCCTGAACGGAAGATACCGTAGTTCTCTCAGGGCATGGCGCCGCTCCCGGCTGCGCGCGAACATGGCACAATTCGATCATGACGCCGCGCGCAATTACCATCCGGCTCGCCGAGCCGCGCGATGCCCAGGCCATCGGGATGATGTCGCGCGAGTTCATCGAGGCCGGTCTGGGATGGAAATACGACGCGGCGCGCGTGCTGCGCGCCATTCGCGACCGCGAGACGCTCGCCGTGGTGGCCTGCGAGAGCGGCAAGAGCGGCGCGACGCGCGGCGCAGTCACCGGCTTCGCGATCATGGAGTTCGGCGACGAGCGCGCGCACCTCATGCTGCTCGCGGTGCGGCCCTCCCACCGGCGCCTCGGCATCGGCCAGCGCCTGCTGGAATGGCTGCTCGAGTCGGCACGCTGCGCCGGCATGGCGAGCATCCACCTCGAGCTGCGCACCGGCAATGATGCAGCGCGGCGCTTCTATCGCGCGATGGGTTTTTACGAGACGGTTCTGGTCCCCGGCTACTACCGCAGCGGCGAGGGCCGCAAGGAAGGCGCGCTGCGCATGCTGCGCGTGCTGCGTGCGCCGGGGCCGGTGCCTTATACCTGGCGCCCGCCCCGTACCGAGGATACCTAAGGAACTATAGCCACGCCGATGCGCAGTTGCGGCTTGCGCCGCACGTTGTAGTCGAGGATGTCCTCGCCGTAGCCGTTGAAGTACTGCACGTGTAGATATCCGCCGACCGGGCCGAAGCGCATGTCGCGCGTGCGCTTCGAGAAATCGATCAGCAGGCTGCCCTTGCCCGAGGTACCGATCCGCGCCACGCCGGTGGCGATCCACTCGCCGCTCGCGTCGTAGCGCGCCCGCCAGTCGACGTAGCCGCGATAGGCTGCAATGTCCGGGTTCTCGTCCTTCCTGAAATAGGTGTGAATGTGCGGCGTGAACTGGAACACGCCACCGTTGCGCGTTCGCCAGTGCCACTCCGGCCGGAAGAAAAGCATGTTGATCGAGCGCGAGCGGTCCCCGTCTTTGCCGTTCGACTCGTGCTCGATGCCGGAGCGCGCCGCGTCGATCCATGTTTTGTCGTCGGTACGCTCCCATTTCCAGAACAGCGACGGCCGGTAGCTGGTGTCGCGGAAGGCCTTGGACTCGGAGGACAAGTCCCAGATCGAGTTCTGCGTATAGCCGAAGTAAAGGCCGGAAAGCCACGGCTGTTGCTGGCCGAAGCCCACCGACGGGTCGAACAGCCGGTACTTGAACGAGAGCTGGAAACGCGCGGTCCATCCGCTGCGCGCGCCGAGCACGAAGTACATCGGATCGTTCTCGGACAGCGGCGGCTCGTACTCCTCTTCCGGCGCGCGCTTGCCGGTCAGCGTTCCTATCACGTCAGGCTTCGACGCCACGCGCAGGACGAGCACGCTCGACACCTGGCCGACGAGGTCGAGCGCGACCGGTCCTGACATGCCTGGCGGCATGATGGCCGAATAGGCGCGCTGCTTGCCGAGCGCCGGCCCGACCGCTTGCATGGTGAGGATCCGCTCGTCGATATCGCCCTTCAGCCGCACGCTGATCTCGTCGGGCAGCGGCTCTGCGCTGAGGCTCACCAGCAGGATCTCGAAAGGCCGGCCGGCGACCGCGCGCGAGTCGGCCGAGGCGATGACCCAGTCGGGCAGCTCGCCGGGGTCGGCAGCGAAGACATGAAATACCGCCAGTGCGCTCAACACCGCGGCAAGGCGTCTCAGGGCGCGCTCCAGTCCTGCGCCTCGGCGAAACGCGCGACCAGGAAATCGACGAACAGCCGCACCTTCGCCGACAGGTGCTTGCGGCTCGGGTAGACCGCGTAGATCGGCACCGGCGGCGGCACGAAGTCCTGCAGCAGCGGCACCAATCGCCCGGCGCGCACTTCCGGCCCGACGATGAAGGCCGGCTCGAAGACGATCCCGGCGCCGCGCGCCGCCGCCTCGGCAAGCAGGTCGCCGTTGTTCGAATGCAGATTGCCGCGAACGCGCACCGCGCGCTCCTGCCCGGACGGATCGCGGAACCGCCACAGGTTGCGCGGCGTGACGTATTCGTACGTGAAGCAGTTGTGCTTCTCCAGCTCCTCGGGCGCCTGCGGCGCGCCGTGCGCCTCAATGTACCCGGGCGACGCGCAGGGGACCAGCCGCGTCTCGCCGAGCTTGCGCGCGACGATGTTGTCCGAGCCGACGGCGCCGATGCGAACGCCGAGATCGAAGCCTTCCTCGACCAGGTCGACGACGCGATCGGACAGCGAGACGTCGAACCTGACTTCGCGATGCTGCGCAAGAAACGCGGCGATGGCGGGAGCGATGTGGCGCACGCCGAAATTCACCGACGTGGTGAGCTTGATCGTGCCGCGCGGCACCACCGCAGCGCGCGCCGCCTCCTGCTCCGCTTCCTCCAGATCCGCCAGCAGCTGCACGCAGCGCTCGTAAAAGGCGCGCCCGCTCTCGGTGAGGCTGACGCGCCGCGTAGTGCGGTTGAGAAGACGGGCTTGCAGATGCGCCTCGAGCTCCGCGACGTGACGCGAAGCCGCAGAGGTGGAGAGTCCCAGCCGGCCTGCGGCGCTGGCAAAGCTTCCCGATTCAACGACTTGCGAGAAGACCTGGATAGCGGCGAGACGGTCCACGCGATGGATATTATCCCAATTTTAGGGACGACTAATACCTTGTTGTCTACTTTATCCCTCAAGTTGGGATGCTCATAATCTTGCAAACGCGTTTGGCGTCCATAAATTGCACGAGGCCCATTCATGAAGCACGTAATCACCGCGGTATTGCTCGCGTTGCTTGCCAGCACCACGCTCGCCGCCGTTCAAATCGCCACGGCCTCCGCCGCGCCGGTTTGCATCCCGCCTGCAGTGGCCCAAGTGTTGTCATAGAAAGAGGAGTCACTCATGAAGCTGTTTTATGCCCCTGGAGCCTGCTCGCTGTCCCCCCACATCGTGTCGCGCGAGGCTGGCCTGCCGGTCGAGCTCGTCAAGGTGGATCTCAAAGCCAAGAAGTACGACGGCGGCGGCGACTATCTGAAAATCAACAGCAAGGGCTACGTCCCGGCGCTGCAGCTCGATAGCGGCCAGGTGCTCACCGAAGGGCCCGCGATCGTCCAATACCTCGCCGACCAGAAGCCCGACTCGCGCCTCGCCCCCAGAAACGGCAGCTTCGAGCGCTATCAGCTGCAGGAGTGGCTCAACTTCATCACCTCGGAGCTGCACAAGGGATTCTCGCCGCTGTTCAAGCCCAACACGCCCGACGAGTACAAGCGCATCGCAAGGGAGAACCTGGGCATCCGCATCGAGTGGCTGGACAAGCAGCTCGAAGGCAAGGATTACCTGATGGGCAAGAACTTCAGCGTCGCGGATGCTTACGCGTTCACGGTGCTCAGCTGGAGCAAGCCGCTGCAGTTCGATCTCTCCAGGTGGCCCAACGTCACGGCGTACCTGGCCCGCGTCGGCGCTCGCCCCAAGGTCCAGGAGGCACTGAGGACTGAAGGTCTCCTGAAGCAAGCGGCGTAATGGCCTCCCTGCCGAGCGTCTTCATCTCCCACGGCTCGCCGATGCACGCGCTCGATCCGGGCCCGGCCGGCGAGGCGTGGCGCTCGCTCGGCCGGCGCCTGCCCAAGCCGCGCGCGGTGGTGATCGCCTCGGCGCACTGGGAGACCAACCTGCCGATGCTCACCGGAGCCGCCAAGCCGCAGACGATTCACGATTTCTCCGGCTTTCCGGAGCCGCTCTATCGGATCCGTTACGCCGCGCCCGGCGCGCCCGAGGTGGCGCAGCGCGCGCAGTCGCTGCTGAAGGCTGGCGGCTTCACCGCCGCCATCGACGGCTGCCGGGGGCTGGATCACGGCGCGTGGGCGCCGCTTCTCTACGTCTATCCGGACGCGAACGTCCCGGTGGTGCAGATCTCGGTGCAGCCCGCATTAGGCACGCGTCATCACCTTGGGGTAGGACGCGTGCTGCGGCCGCTTGCCGACGAAAATGTGCTGCTGATCGGCTCGGGTCACATGACCCACAATCTGCGGGACTGGGCGCGCGGCGGCGGCAAGCCCGAGCCCTACGCGCGCGAGTTCCAGCAGTGGGTCCACAACAAGATCGAAAGCCGGGACTACGACAGCCTTGCTGATTACCGCACGCTCGCTCCGCACGGCGCACGTGCGCATCCCACCGACGAGCATTTCCTGCCGCTATTTTTCGCGCTAGGCGCCGCGCCGGAAAAAGGCAAGCCCGAGCGCGTCTACAACGGCATCGAGAGCGGCGTGCTGGCGATGGACGCGTACGTTTTTAACTGAAAGCGGGCGTCACCGCCGCGGCTTAGCCGCCGAGGGCTCTGAAGAGGTCTGCGAGCGCGGCGCGGTGGGCGCGCAGGGCCTCGATGCGCGCGCTGCGCGCGGCGAGAAGGCCGCGCTCGGCGTCGATCACATCGAGCTGGCTCGCGACGCCGTTCTCGTAGCGAAGGCGCGCGAGGCGCAGTGTGTCGCTGAGCGCCTGGGCGCGGGTGGATTCGGCTTCGTAGCTCTCGCGAGCGCGGGTCTGAGCGGCGAGCGCGGCGCGCACCTCGCTGAACGCGTTCTGGATCGATTTCTGGTACTGGCCGAGCGCCTGCCGCTCGCGCGCCTCGGCGGCGGCGGTGCGCGCTTCATACCGCCCGCCGGCGAAGATCGGCTGCGCCACCGCGGCGCCGAGCACCCATAGGCCGGCGGGCCCGGTGAACAGATTGGAAAGCGCCGCGCTCTCGCTGCCGAGCGCTGTGGTGAGCGTGATTGACGGGAACATCTCGGCGCGCGCCACGCCGATGCGCGCGTTGGCTGCGGCGAGGCGCCGCTCGGCCTCGACGAGGTCGGGACGGCGCAGCAGCAGCTCGGAAGGAAGACCCGACGGCACCACCGGAGCCGCCGGCGACTCGTCTTCCGCGACCCTGCGGATCACCTTCTCTTCGAAAATCGCCCGCGGCGTCCGTCCCAGGAGAACTGAAAGAGCAGCCTCTTCGCGCTCGCGGTCGCGCTCGAGCGGCGGGAGCTGCGCACGCACCGCGGCCGCCTCGGCCTCGAGCTGGCGCAGCTCGAACTCCGAGATCACGCCGCCCTGGAAGCGTTTTTTCTGCAGCGCAAGAGCCTCTTCGCGAAGCGAAACGGTTTTTCTCGTCAGATCGACCTGCTCATCGAGCGCACGCAGCGTGAAGTACGACTTGGCGACTTCCGCGGCGAGCGCAAGGCGCACCGCGTCACGCGACGCCTCGTTCGCCTGCAGCTCAGCGCGCGCCGCCTGCGCCCCGGAGCGCAGCCGCCCGAACAGATCGGCCTCGTACGACACGTTCAGCGTCGCTCGATAGTCGTTGTATCGGGTCGGAATACCGGGAAAGAAAGTCGCGGTGCTCTTCGAGTTCTGCTGGCGCGAGGCGCTGCCACGCGCGTCCACCTGGGGATAGAAACCGGCCTGCGCTTCGCCAAGCAGCGCGCGCGCCTCGTCGACCCGCGCCACGGCGACGAGCAGATCGGCGTTGCCGGCAAGCGCTTCGTCGACGATCTTCTCGAGGCCCTGGTCGTCGTAAATGCGCCACCAGCGCCCGCCTTCGGCGTAGCGCGGCGCCGTTTCCTTCCAGGCGGCGGGGAGCTCGACGGCCGGCCGCTCATAGGGAGGTTGCGTGCTGCAGGCAACCAGGACCAGAACCCCAAGCAGAAGGGACTTACGCATTGCCTTCTTCCGAATGTGGAGCGTGATGCGGGTCCTGAACCTGCGCGTGCGTAACCGCTCGCGCGCGTTCGACTTCGTCCTTGATCTCGGCGGTGCTGCGGCGTTCGTGCAGTCGTCGGTCGGTGAGCAGCTTGAAGAACATCGGCACGAAGAAGATGGCGAGGAAGGTCGCCGCCATCATTCCGCCCATGACGCCGGTGCCGACCGAGCGGCGTGCGCCGGCGCCGGCGCCGCTCGAGATCGCGAGCGGCAGCACGCCGAAGATGAAGGCGAGCGAGGTCATCAGGATCGGACGGAAGCGCAGCCGCGCCGCCTCCAGCGCAGCGGCTGCGGCCGACAGGCCCTCGCGCTCCTTCAGTTCGGCGAACTGCACGATCAGGATCGCGTTCTTCGCCGCGAGGCCGAGCAGCGTCACCAGCCCGATCTGGAAGTACACGTCATTGCTGTACCCGCGCAAGTAGACCGCAGCCAGGGCGCCGAACGTGCCGAAGGGCAGCGCGAGCAGCACCGAGAGCGGCAGCGACCAGCGCTCGTACTGCGCGGCGAGTATCAGGAACACCATGATGACCGCCAGCCCGAGCGCGAGCACCGAGGTGCCGCCCGACTTCTTCTCCTGGTAGGAGGCGCCGCCCCAGTCGAAGCTGAAGTCCGGCGGCAGCGTCTCGCGCGCGATGCGCTCGACCTCTTCGATCGCCTGGCCGGACGAGATGCCCGGCGCGGCCGCGCCGAACAGCTTCACTGCGGGAAGGTTGTTGAACCGCGTGAGCGAGTCCGGGCCGGAGGCGTAGCGCACGTTGGCGAGCGAGCGCAGCGGGATCATCTCGCCCTTGTCGGAGCGCACGTAGATGTCGCCCACCGAGTCCGGGCTCTTGCGGTACTCGGGCTCCGCCGACATCAGCACCTGCCAGGTGCGGCCGAACTTGTTGAAGTCGTTGACGTAGTAGTTGCCGAGGGTGGCGGCGAGCGCGCCGTAGAGCTCGTTGAGCGGCACGCCGAGCGCCTTCGCCTTCTCGCGGTCGACATCGACATAGAGCTGGGGCGCCGCGGCGCGCCAGAGCGTCTGCACGAAGGCGAACTTGGGATCGCTCCCGGTCTGCTTCATGAACTGGCCCGTCACCTCGGCCATGCGCCGGGCACCGCCCTCGCCGCGGTTCTGCAGATAGAGCTCGAAGCCGCCCGCCTGCCCGAGGCCGAAGATCGGCGGCGGGCCGAAGGCGAGCACGAGGCCTTCCTTGATGCCGCCGGTCTTCATGAAGAGATCGCCGACCACATCCTTGGTAGTCGCCCTGCGCTCGTCCCAAGGCTTCTGCGTAACGAAGATGGTGGCGGCATTGTTGCGGAAGTAGCCGCCGAGGAAATCGAAGCCGGTGAAGGCAATGGCATCCTTGTTGTTCGGGTTCGACTTGATCGCCTGCAGCACCTGCGCGACCACCTTGTCGGTGCGCTCGAGCGTCGCGCCGTCGGGCAGGATCACCGCGCTGATGTAGTAGCCCTGGTCCTCGTCGGGGACCAGGCTGCCGGGCGTGAAGCGCCACAGGCCGGCGGCGATCACCACCATGCCGGCGAACACCACCAGGCCGATCGCGGCGCGGCGGATCATCCAGGCAACGCCGTTGGAATAGCGAGCGGTGACGCGCTGGAACCAGTCGTTGAACCACTGGAAGAAGCGCATGGGCAGCTTGTGCTCGCGCCTGAGGATCAGCACGCAGAGCGACGGCGTGAGCGTGAGCGCGACGATGCCCGAGATCACCACCGCGATGGTGATGGTCACCGCGAACTGGCGGTAGAGCTCGCCAGCAAGCCCGCCGAGGAAGGCGATCGGCACGAACACCGAGCAGAGCACCAGCACGATCGCGACCACCGGCCCGCTCACCTCGCGCATCGCCTTGACCGCCGCCTCGCGCGCGGCGAGGTGCTCCTCGTGCATGATGCGCTCGATGTTCTCGAGCACCACGATGGCATCGTCGACCACGATGCCGATCGCGAGCACCATGCCGAAGAGCGTGAGCGTGTTGATCGAGTAGCCGAGCATGTACAGGCCGGCGAAGCAGCCGATCAAGGACACCGGCACCGCGGCGATCGGGATCAGTGTCGCGCGCCAGTTCTGCAGGAAGAGGAACACCACCAGCAGGACAAGCAGCATCGCTTCGCCGAGCGTCAACAGCACCTCGCGGATCGACACCCGAACGAAGCGCGTGGTGTCGTAGGGCACCGAATAGGTCATGCCCTGGGGGAAGCGCGGCACGATCTCGTTCACCGTCTTCACCACGTTGTCGGCGACTTCGAGCGCGTTGGCGCCGGGCAGGAGGAACACGCCGACGAGCGTCGCCTGCTGGCCGTTGATGCGGCCGATGAACTCGTAGTCCTTGGAGGCGAGCTCGACGCGCGCCACGTCCTTCAGGCGCAGGTTCGAGCCGTCGGGGTTAGCGCGCACGATGATGTTCTCGAACTCGCGCGGATCGGCGAGGCGGCCCTTGGTGGTGATCGTGTACACGAGCTCCTGCGGGCTGCCGCTCGGCGACTGGCCCACCTTGCCGGCGGCGAACTGCGCGTTCTGCTCGTTCAGCGCGCGGATGAGATCGGTGGGCGTGAGCCGCAGCTGTGACAGCCGATCCGGTTTGACCCAGATGCGCATCGCGTAGTCCTTCGCGCCGAAGATCTGCACGTTGGTGGTGCCGGGCACGCGCTTCAGCGCGTCGAGCACGTTCAGCGTCACGAAATTGCTGATGGCGAGGTTGTCGTAGCGGCCGTCGGGCGAATAGAACGCCAGCACCTGCAGGAAGGCGGACGAGCCCTTCTGCACCGTCACGCCCTGGCGGCGCACTTCCTCGGGCAGGCGCGGCTCGGCCTGCTTGACACGGTTATTGACGTTGAGCGCCGCCTGGTCGGCGTCCGCGCCGATGTCGAAGGTGACCTGGATCTGCACGATGCCGTTCGAGCCCGAGGTCGAGCTCATGAAGATCATCTTCTCGACCCCGGTGATCTGGTTCTCGAGCGGCGCCGCGACGGTCTGCTCGAGCACTTCGGCCGAGGCGCCCGGATACACCGCCTGCACCGTGACCACCGGCGGCGCGATCTCGGGGTACTGCGCAATCGGCAGGTTGCGCATCGCCGCGAGCCCGGCGAGCACGATGAAGATGGAGACGACGGCCGCAAAAATGGGCCGATCAATGAAGAACCGAGAGAACATGAATTACTTCTTGGCTACAGGTTTGGATTCAGCTGCAGGCTTGGCTTCGGCGATCCGGACTGGCGCTCCAGGCCCGAGGCGCATCACGCCGTCGACGATCACCCGCTCGCCCGGCTTGAGCCCGCTGGTGATGATCCAGGACTGGCCGGCCCATTCGCCGACTTCGACCGGGCGCGGCTCGGCCTGGCTCTTCTCATTCACGACATAGACGAATTTTCCTTGCGGCCCCTCGAGCACGGCGCGCTGCGGCACGGTGACCGCGTTGGGCCGCGTCGCGCCGCGCAGGATCACGCGCACGAACTCGCCGGGCTTGAGCGCGCCGCCCGGGTTGGGAATCTCGGCGCGCGTCTCGCGCGTGCCAGTGGCGGCCGACACGCGCACGTCGGTAAAGTTGAGCCGCCCGGTCTTCGCGTACGTCGAGCCGTCGGCAAGCCGCAGCGCCACCTCGAAGTTGCCGCCCTTCGGCAGCGCGAGCTGC
Organism: Burkholderiales bacterium; assembly: GCA_035602335.1. GTDB lineage: Bacteria > Pseudomonadota > Gammaproteobacteria > Burkholderiales > SG8-39 > SCGC-AG-212-J23. The sequence goes on along the minus strand of DATNMK010000060.1, from coordinate 91,118 downwards.
CCGGCCTGCACTTCCTTCTGGATCTGCGCCTCCTCGTTGTCGGGGATGCCGAAGTTGACCCAGATCGGGTCGACCTGGGTGATCGTGGTGAGCAGCGCATCCGGGCCGGAAATGAGCGAGCCTTCCTGGCGCATCGACCGCCCGGTGATTCCCGGGACGGGAGATTCCACTTTCGTATAACTCAAATTCAACTTTGCCTCGGTGAGCCGGGCCCGCGCCGCCTTGACGTCGGCCGCGCCGATCGCCTCGGCCGACACGGTGTCGTCGTACTCTTTCTGGCTCACCGCTTTCTCCGCGTAGAGCGGTTTCAACCGCGCGGCGTTCTTGCGCGCCTGCTCGAAGCGCGCTTCGGCGGCGCCGACATCCGCCTCGGCGCGCGCGAGCGCCGCCTCGAACGGCGCCGGATCGATGGTGTAGAGCGACTGGCCCTGCCTGACCGGCGCGCCCTCGGTGAAGTTGCGCTTGAGCAGAATCCCCGCGACGCGGGCGCGCACCTCCACCTCGCGCGAGCCGGCGGTCTGGCCGACATATTCGAAGCTCACCGCCAGCGCCTGCGGCGCCACCGCCATCACCGTGACTTCCGGCGGCGGCATGCCAGCGCCCGGGCCGCCCTTGTGGCCGCCTTTGTCGGGTGCACCGTTCGACGGGCTGCATGCCGCGAGCGCGAGAGCAAGGCCTGCAGGGAAACTGGCGCGCAAAAAGAGATCGGTCATCGGGAGCGGAGGATTCTTGCGGCGAAAGGAGAGCGATTCTACTCGCGTTGATAAGAGGGCTGTGCTACCGCCGTCCCAGCACAAATGGGGCGTTTGAAACACAGGATCAAGTCTTGACCGACACGGGCTTCACAGCGCCACGGTTCTTGCTTGAAAGCAAACTGATCAGCCCATCGATGCCGTGGTTGCGCACCTCCTCGGCGAAAGCGCTGCGGTAGGTGGCGACGAGGCTGATGCCGCTCACCCGGACATCGAACACCTTCCACGCTGATCCGGTCCTCTCCATGTCGTATTCGATCGCCACCGGCACTGCGCCCGGCTGTTTGACCTGGGAGCGGACTGTTACCTCGGAGTCGCCGGGCTGGGCGCGCAACGGCCTGAACTCGATCACCTGGTCGCGGTAGCTCCCGAGCGCTCCGGAATAGGTGCGCACCAGCAGCGTCCTGAATTCCCGCACCAGCTGCTCCTGCTGCTCGGGCGTCGCGCGCCGCCAGTTGGCGCCCATCGCGATCTGGGTGGTGCGCCTGAAATCGAAGTGCGGCAGGATCTTCGCCTCGACGAGCTCGGCGATCTTCCCGGCATCGCCGGCCTGGAGGCGCTTGTCCTGCCTGATCGCCGCGGTGACCTCCTCGGAGATTCCCCGTATCAGAACGTCAGGGGCAATCTCCTGCGCAATGGCGAGCGGCATCATAAACATCATGCACACCACGAAGAGGATGTTCATAGGTGATCCTTTCTATGATGAATAGTGCATATATGCATGATTTGTCGAAAAAAATTCAATCCAGATCGGACAGCGCGCGCTTCAAGGCAGCGTGGTCAATCGCACTCAGCGCCTTGCCGAGCTTTCTGCGCACCTCGTCTACTTTCTTCGCTCCCGCGGCCTGGCGTTCGCGGCCGAGGGGCGTGATCGCGGCCCGCAGGCTGCGCCGGTCCGCGGCGTCGTCCACGCGCCGGACCAGCTTGTCGGCCTCGAGGCGATCCACGAGCTGGGTGATATTGGAGCGCACGCACGCGCATTTCGCGGCCAGCTCGCCAAGTGTCACCGGCTCATCGGCCTCGACGAGCTGGGTCAGAGCCGCGAGCTTGGCACCCGACAGCTCCACCTGCGCCAAGGCCTCCTCGATCTGGCTCTCGACCGCATGCGCCGCGTGCATCAGCGACCACATGACGTCGTCCGCGGCTGGGGCGGAGCTGCGGCGGCGCGGCGCGCGGCGTTTGTTCATATGTGAATAATACAGCCCTGTGCGGTTAGGCGCAAGGGGCGCGCGTGACGCCCGACAAATCAGGGGGTTGCGACGCCGATTGCCGGCCGCAGCGTGGCGTTATATTTTGCCGCAGCCATGCCCAGAAACCGCTACGCGCGGCGCGAGGACCTCGGCCTGACGCCGGCCGAGTTCGCGCTTCTTAGGCGCCTCGACTCGCCGCGCAAGATCCAGGCCTATCTCTATGGTTTAAAGCAGAACTTCGAAGTCGGCGGCGACACCTGCCGCCCGGTGCGCGCGGTCCTGCGCACCGAAAGCGCGCACTGCATCGAGGGTGCCATGCTGGCCGCCTGCGCGTTGTGGATACAAGGCGAGCCGCCGCTGCTCCTCGATATGCGCGCGGTGCGCGACTTCGACCATGTGGTGGCGCTCTTCAGGCGACGCGGCCTCTGGGGTGCGATCTCGAAGACCAACGGTATCGGCCTGCGCTGGCGCGACCCGGTCTATCGCAGCTTGCGCGAGCTCGCGATGTCGTACTTTCACGAATACTACAACCGGCGCGATCACAAGACGCTGCGCCAATATTCCGTGCCGTTCGACCTGCGGCGCGTCGATCCGAAGCTGTGGATTTCCGGCGAGAAGAACGCGTGGCCGGTCGCCGAGGAGCTCGACACGATCCGCCACTTTCCGCTGCTCAACGGCCATCACCTGAAGGCGGTGGCGCGGCGGGACCCGTTCGAGCGCCGGGTCGGCGTGCTGATGCAGTACCGGCGTCCGCGCGCGCTGCTCGAGAAGCTGGCGCGATTGAAGAAGAAGCGGAAAAAATAAAATCGGGGTCTGACCCCGATTTCTTACTTCTCCTCGACCTTGCCGATTTTTTCCAGCGCCAGCTTGAGCCGCGCGGCATCGCGCTCCCAGTACTTCTGGAACTCCGGCGCGTCGAGGTAGTTGACCGGCGTCTCAACCCTCTCCATCGCCGATTTGAATTCGGGCGAGGTCGCGACTTCCCGCATCGCCTCGCGCAGTTTGGTGACGATCGGCGCCGGCGTCGCCGCCGGCACGAATACCCCGGACCAGATGTAGAACTCGGCGTCGTAGCCGAGCTCCTTGAAGGTCGGGATCTCGGGCAGGAGCTTGAGCCGCTCGGTGCTCCAGCTCGCGAGCGCGCGCATCTTGCCGCCCTTGATCTGGCCGATCGCCGCCGCCGGGCCCGAGGCGAGAGCCTCGACCTGGCCGCCGAGCAGCGCAGTCACCGCCGGTCCGCCGCCCTGATAGGGCACATGGAACAGCTTGATGCCGGCGGCGTTGGCGAAGATCTCCATCGCCACGTGCAGCGTGCCGTACACGCCGGAGGACGAGTAATTGATCTTGCCCGGGTTCGCCTTCGCCGCGTCGACGAAATCCTTGAGCGTCCCGTATTTGCTATCGGCGCGCACCACCAGCACGGTGGGGTCGGCTGTCACCAGCGCGATCGGCGCGAAGTCCTTCAGCTCGTACGGCGGCTGTTTGCCGTTGATGCGATCGGACACTGGAAAGATGGAGATGGAAGACAGGCTCATCAGGATGGTGTAGCCGTCCGGAGGCGCTTTCGCCACGGAGGCCATGCCCACGGCTCCCCCCGCGCCGGTGCGGTTGATGACGACAACCGGCTGCTTGAGCACATTGTGCATCCCCGCCGCAAGCGGACGCCCGACGATGTCGGCGACGCCGCCGGGAGGAAACGGCACCACCATCGTGATCGGCTTGGACGGATATGCATCCTGCGCCGGCGCACCCGCGGCGCATAAGGCGAGAAAGAATCCAACCAGAATTCTCGGCATCAACCCCTCCTAGGGGCGCGAAATTAACACGCTGTTACAGATGTTGCACTTTATCGGTTACCTGCGAGAGTCGATCCGCGTCAAATGGCGAGGCCCACCCAAAAGGAGGTTGCCATGTTGATGAAGAAACTGACTCTCGCCGCCGCTGCGCTCGCCGTTTCAGCCACCGCATTTGCCGATCCGCCGCGCTGGGCGCCGGCGCACGGGTACCGCGGGGACCACAATGCACCGCACTACGTCGTACGGCCGGCGTATCGCCACTACTACTACCAGCCGTATTACCGCCCGGCGCCGCGAGTGGTCGTCGTTCAGAGAGCGGTCCCGGTATACCCGCCTTACCCCGCGTATCCCGCCTACCATGCCGGTGTCGACGTGAATACCGGAGTCGGCATCGTCGTCGGTGCAGTCCTCGGCGGCGTCATCGCGCACGAACTGAGCCGGTAGCAGCAGCTTGCTCCTGTAAGATCTGTCAGGCACGGCCGGCTGGCGCGACTAACCGGCCGAACCTGCCAGATTGAAAGGAGACAAGGGATGGATCGGCGCACTTTGCTCAAGGCCGTGGCGGCGGCTTTTGCCTCCCCGGCCGCGTTCGCCGGGCCCCCTGCCAACATGAAAGGCATCGAAGAGCTGCAGAAAAACTGGAAGACTTTCCTGCCCGCCGGCGCTACGGTGCCCTCGCCCGGCGAGCCGCTCAAGCTGTCGAAGGACGAGTGGCGCAAGCGCCTGCCCGCGGACGCATTCCGCGTGCTGCGCGAGGAAAGCACCGAGCGCGCCGGCACCAGCGCGCTCAACGAGGAGAAGCGCCCCGGCGCGTTCGTCTGCGCCGGTTGCGGCCTGGCGCTCTTCACCTCGGAAATGAAGTACGAGTCGGGCACCGGCTGGCCGAGCTTCTTCACCAGCATCCCGGGCGCGCTCGAGACCAAGAAGGACTACTTCCTGATCTACCCGCGCACCGAGTATCACTGCATCCGCTGCGGCGGCCACCACGGCCACCTGTTCGACGACGGCCCGCCGCCGACCGGCCAGCGCTGGTGCAACAACGGCGTGGCGCTGCGCTTCATCGCGAAGGAAGGCGGCAAGGCTTGAAAGGACTTCAGCTGCGGCCCGAGCGCCAGATGCCGTAGATGATCCAGACGCTGTTGAGAAACGCCACCACGTAGCCGGCGAGGCCCAGCGCCGGCAGCACCGGAACGCCGAGGAAGCTCGGGCCTTCCTGCACCGTCAGCACGATCGCCGAGCCGATGACCAGCGAGGCGGTCATGATGCCCATAGTCACCCGGTCCAGCGTGCGGTCGAGCTGGCGCCCGAAGCTGTCGAGCCGCTTGAGGTCGAGGTCGATGCGGGTCTTGCCGCGCCGCGCCTCGCGCAGCAGCCGCGCGAAGTCGCGCGGCACACTGCCTACCAGATTGAGGAAGCCGCTCATCGCGGCGCGCCCGCGCCGCGCGAGCTCGGCGGGCTGGTAGCGCTCGCCGAGCGCGTTGCGCAGGAGCGGCGCCAGGTGGTCGATGATGTGGACCTCCGGGTCGTACTGGCGGCCCAGGCCCTCCAGCGTGATCAGCGCCTTGAACATCATCGACAGGTCGGAGGGCAGCACGATCGAGTGCTCGCGCACGATCGCGGAAAACTGCCGGATGACGTTGCCGATGCGGATGCTCTTCAGCGGCACGTCCTCGAATTCGAACACCATCTCGTTCACGTCGGCGGCGAGCTTCGCCTCGTCCACGTACGCGTCGCCCGCCCAGTCGAGCAGCACGTCGAGCATCGGCTCCTCTTCCATGCGCGCGAGCCCCGCGAGCAGGTCGGTCACCTGCTTGCGCCGCTGCGGCGAGAGCCGCCCCACCATGCCGAAGTCGATGATCACCAGGCGGTGGTCCGGCAGGTAGATCACATTGCCGGGGTGCGGGTCGGCGTGGAAGAAGCCGTGGATCAGGATCTGCTTGAGGAAGGCCTGCGTGCCGCGCGCCGCGAGCGTCTTGCGGTCCAGGCCCGCCGCGTCGACCGCGGCCGGGTCGGTCGCCGGAATGCCCTCGACGCGCTCCTGCACCAGCAGCGTGTCGCTGGTGAACTCGGGATAAACCTTCGGGATGACGATGTGCGGGTCGCCGGCGAAATTCTGCGCGAAGCGCTGGACGTTGCGCGTCTCGGTGGCGAAGTCGACCTCGCGCTCGAGCGAGCGCGCGAACTGCGCCGCGATCTCGGCGGGCCGGTAGCGCCGCGCCTCGGGCATCTCGCTCTCGATCAGCTCGGCCACGCGCCTGAGCAGGCGCAGGTCGGCCTCGATCTTGGCGCGCACCCCCGGCCGCCGCACCTTGAGCACCACCGGGGTGCCGTCCTGCAGCTTCGCGCGGTGCACCTGCGCTATCGAGGCCGCGGCGCAGGCGGTGGTCTCGATGTCGCGGAACACCTCGAAAGGCGAGCGGCCGAGCGAGCGCTCGAGCTCCGGCAGCAGCTCGTCGAACGGCACCGGCGGAACCTCGGCGTGCAGCTTCTCGAACTCGGCGATCCAGCTCGGCGGGAAGAGGTCCACGCGCGTCGCCATGACCTGCCCGAGCTTGACGAAAGTGGGGCCGAGCTCCTCGAGCGCCATGCGCATGCGCTGCGCCGGCTCGAGCTTGACTGCCTCGACCGCCTCGCCCCAGCGCAGGATCTGGCCGGCGCGCTCGAGCACGCCGGCCAGGCCGATGCGCTGCACGAAATCGCCGAGGCCGTGCCGGATGAAGACCGAGGTGATCTCGTGCAGGCGCGGCAGCTCCCGCATCATGCCGAGGGTCTGCCGCAGCATCCGCGCCTAGGAGCTTTTCTTCGTGCCGCCCTCGGACTTGTCGAGCGCGTCCGCCATCCCGGCGAGCACGCCGCCCGCGAGCTGCGCGAAGCGCACCCCGAACTCGCCCGCCAGCTCGATTCCCGAGAGCGTGATCTCGATCGAGCTGCTGGCCATGCGCCGCGCGAGCTCGGTCATCATGGCCGCGGTCTGGCGCCCGGTCTGCGTGCCGGCGCGCGTCGCCTGGGCGGCGAGCTCGCGCATCTCGGGACGCACGCGCTCGCTCGCGCTCTCCGCGACCTGGCTGACGGTCGCGACGAAGTCCTCCTCGATTTTCTCCAGCCCGGCGAGCGCCTGCTTCAGCTCGCGCTCGGAGATGCCGCGGCCGGTGGCCACCAGCTGGCGGATCGCCTCGTGGCCCGCCTCGACCGACTTGGTGAGCGCCTGGTCCATGCCGCGGAAAGCCTCGGCCAGCGCCTGGCGCAGCCCGACGCGGCTCGACGGCGCCCCCAGGCTCACGCCCTCGCTCACCGCGCGCACCACTTCGCGGATCGCATCGCGGTCGAAGCGCCTGTTCTTCAGCGCCTCGAGGGTCAGCTCGCGCACCCGCCTGCGCACATCGTCCCCCTCGCTGACCACTTTGCTCGCCGCCTGCGTGATGGTGTCGCCGGAAGGTTCGCGGTTCTCGGTCATGGTCTCCTCCTTGTCAGCTCGCGAGCTTCAGCTCCTCCTCGAGCGGCGGCGCCGGGAAGTGGAAGCGCACCGGGCCGTCAGGCAGCGCGTGGAGGAACTGCTTGACGTACGGATCTTCCGAGGCCTCGATCTCCTGCGGGTTGCCCTTGCCGAGCACCACGCCGTCGCAGATCATGTAAACGTAGCTGGCGACCTTCAGCGCCTCCTTCACGTCGTAGGTCACCACGATCGAGGTGAGCCCCAGCGCCTGGTTCAGCTGGCGGATGAGCTCGACCACATGGCTGAGCGAAATCGGGTCCAGCCCGGCGAAGGGCTCGTCGTACATCATCAGCTTGGGGTCGGTGGCGATGCCGCGCGCCAGCGCCACGCGGCGCGTCATGCCGCCTGACAGGTCGGCAGGCATCATGTCGCGCGCGCCGCGCAGGCCGACCGCGTGCAGCTTCATCAGCACGATGCGGCGCAGAAGTTGCTCGGGCAGCTCGAAGTTCTCGCGCAGGGGAAACGCGACGTTCTCGAACACCGTCATGTCGCTGAACAGGCCCGAGTTCTGGAACATCATCCCCATCTTGAGGCGCAGCGCATAAAGCTCGTCCGACTCGAGCTCGTGCACCTGCTTGCCCTCGACCTTGATGGAGCCCTGCCGCGGCAGCAATTGTCCGCCGATCAGCTTGAGCAGCGTCGACTTGCCGCAGCCGCTGCCGCCGAGAATCGAGACTATCTGGCCGCGGCGGATGTCGAGCGACAGGCCGCGGAAGATCGACAGCTCGCCGTAGCTGAAGTGCAGATCCTCGACTGCGACGACTTTTTCCGCCATCGGTTTACTATACGCCATGCCGCATCCCTACGCGGCGCTCACGCCCGACGTCGTGCTCGACGCCTGCGACAGCGCCGGCTTTCGCGCCGACGGCAGGCTGCTCACGCTGAACAGCTACGAGAACCGCGTCTACCAGGTCTGGCTGGAAGACGGCGCTGCAGTGGTGCTGAAGTTCTACCGTCCGGGCCGCTGGAGCGCGCCGCAGATCGCCGAAGAACATGCCTTTGCCAGGGAACTGGCGGAGCATGAAATACCGGCCGTCGCGCCAACCTTTACCGGCGAGCATGGCGGTTTCAGCTTTGCGGTCTACCCGCGCCGCGGCGGGCGCAGCCCCGAGCTGGAAGACCGCAAGACGCTCGAATGGATCGGACGCTTCATCGGACGCATCCATGCCGTCGGCGCAACCAGGCAATTCAAGGCGAGAGAATCACTGACTGCAAAAAGCTTCGGACGCGAGCCGCGCGCCTGGCTGCTCGAGCATGCCTTGATCCCGGCCGATTTGCTGGACGCGTGGAAAGCGGTGACCGAACAGGCCCTCGCTTGCGTGGCGCGGTGCTACGAGCGCGCCGGCGAGGTGCGCTCGATCCGGCTGCACGGCGATTGCCACGCCGGCAACATCCTGTGGACCGACGCCGGACCGCACTTCGTCGATCTCGACGACTCGCGCATGGGCCCCGCGCTGCAGGACCTGTGGATGCTGCTCTCGGGCGATCGAAGCGCGATGACGCGACAGCTTTCCGACGTGCTGGCCGGCTACGAGGACTTCATGCCCTTCGAGCGGCGCGAGCTGCACTTGCTCGAAGCTCTTCGCACGCTGCGGCTGATCCACTACTCGGCGTGGCTCGCGCGCCGCTGGGACGATCCGGCGTTTCCCGCCGCCTTCCCCTGGTTCGGCACGCAACGCTACTGGCAGGACCGGATTCTCGAGCTGCGGGAGCAGATCGCCGCGATGGACGAGGAACCCCTTAGCGTGTAACCGCCAGCCGGTTTATTACACGCCGACCACCCGCGGCCGTCACAATCGCTTCTCCATGAATACGCTCAGCGGGTCCAGCCGGTACTCGCCGAAAGGGGCGCACTCGGCATAGCCGCCGCTGCGGTACAGCGCGTGCGCCGCCGCCTGGTGAATCCCCGTCTCGAGGCGCATCAGCGTAAGACCTTCGCGCGCAGCCTGGTCCTCGATGCAACGCAGAATGGCGCGCCCGACGTTTTGGCCGCGCGCCTCCGGAGCGACGAACATGCGCTTCACTTCCCCGTATCCCGCTTCGACGCGCAGGGCGCCGCAGCCGACCGGATCGGCGCCGCGACGCGCGACGAAAAAGCGGATGTTCGGCGCGCAAAGCGACTCCACATCGAGGATGTGGTTGCTTTCCGGTGGGTATAGCGACTCGAGATAGGCGTCGAGCGCCGAGAGCAGCCGCAGCACGTCGGGCTGGCGGGGGCTTCCCATCCGCACGATGAGCGGTGGCGCTACCATGGCTGCTTTCCCGTCAGGAAGCGAGACCGCCGAACATGATGCCGCGCCTGCCATCGCTCCATTCCTTGATCTCGCTCCCCGCTATGCTCGCCGTGGCGGTCGCGGCCGCGGCCGCAGACGCATCGTGGCTGGAGCGCAGCGACCGCCATTCAGCGATGGTAATAGAGACGCTCGGCCCGTTCCACCCGGAGCACGCGTCGTCCCTGGGTGCCGAGAGTTTCGATAGCGCGGTGCTGGACAACAAGCCCGGCAACGCGAAGCGCTTTGACTCTGCAGCGGGCCGGTTGCTGGAGCGGCTGTCGGGCCTCAGAGCGCGGGAAACGGACCTGCGGGTCCGCCAGGACCTCGACATCCTGATCGATGCAGTTGCGAGGATGCGGCACACGCGCGCGCTCGAGCGCCGGCTTCTCGTTCCGTACTCCGATCTCCCGAAGCACGTGTTCGAGGGGCTGCAGGTGCTCCTCGATGCGCGCAACGGCGAGTCGCGGCGCCGCAACGCCCTGCAGCGCATGCGCGTCTACGCCGGCCTGGAGCCTGGCGTCACACCCTTCGCCGAGCTCGCGCGTGCACGCGCGAGCGAGCGCTTCGCCATCGCTGGACTCGTCTGGCCCTACGAAGCCGAAGTGCGCCAGCACCTCGAGAACTGCGAGCGCTACATCGCCGGCATCGCGGAGTTGTTTCAAGCGAGCGAGGTGCGCGACTGGCAGCCGGCCCATGAGCGGCTCGCGACCCAGCTGCGCGCGCATTGCGAGTGGGTACGCGACGTGGTTCTTCCCAGGGCGCGAAAGGACCACACGCTGCCGCGCGAGCTGTATGCCGACCGGTTGAAATCAGTCGGCGTCGACATTACGCCGGAGCAGGCCATTTCGCTCGGCATGCTGGCGTTTGCCGAGCTGCGCGAGGAGATCTCGCGCCTCGCGGCGCAGATCGCGCGCGAGCGCAAGCTCGACTCGGGCGACTACCGGCAAGTCCTGCGCGAGCTGAAGCGCCAGCAGGTGCCGCCCGAGCGGATCCTGGCGCTCTATCGAGAGCGGCTCAAGCAGATCGAAGACATCGTCGTGCGCGAGCAGATCATTACCCTGCCGCAGCGCGGCGCATCGATCCGGCTCGCGAGCGAGGCCGAATCGGCAGCCATTCCGGCGCCGTACATGAATCCGCCGCGCCTCATCGGCAATAAGGGCGAACTCGGAGAATTCGTGCTGCCGCTGCGCAATCCGAACGCGAAATCGTCCGGTCCTGCGGATGACTTCACCGCCGAGGCCGCGGCTTGGACCATGACCGCGCACGAGGCACGGCCCGGCCACGAGCTGCAGTTCACCGCGATGCTCGAGCGCGGCGTGTCGATCGCCCGCGCCGCATTCGCGTTCAACAGCACCAACGTCGAGGGCTGGGGGCTCTACGCGGAGAGCGTCATGATCCCGTACTTCCCCGCTGACGGGCAGCTGTTCGCGCTGCAGCTGCGCCTGCTGCGGGCTGCCCGCGCGTTTCTCGACCCGATGGTCAACCTCGGCAGGATGACGCCCGCCGAGGCGAAGGAATTCCTCATGAGCGAAGTGGTCCTGTCCGAGCCGATGGCGCAACAGGAGGCAGACCGTTACGCGTTCGCGTGGCCGGGGCAGGCCGTCTCCTATCTCTACGGCTACGCGCGTCTGCGTGAATTGCGGCTGAAGGCCGAGGTCGCGCTGGGTCCGCGTTTCGAGCAGCGCCGCTTCCACGACGCCGTGATCGCGCAGGGGCTGCTGCCGCCGAAGCTGCTCGAGCAAGCGGTCATGGAGCAGCTCGATCCTGCATATCGACGTACTTCCACCATTCCCGCAGCACCGGGTGGTGCCGATAGCCGATGACCCAGGGATGCATCAGGCCGGTGGTGATGCGGTGCGCGATGGGCCGCAGCGGCGCGTAGGCAAAGAAGATCTTGTCCATTTCCGAATACAGCCGCTCGCGCTCCGCGCCATCGGGCAGTAGCTTCGCCCGGTCGTAAAGCGCGTTCCATTGCGGCTGGTTGAAGCGCGACAGATTGGATTGTCCGGCGTTTTGCCCATAGAGGATCGCGTAGAAGGTGTCGGCATCCGGAATCGCCGCGCTCCAGCCCAGGTTCCACATCATGAGCTTGCCGGCGCGCGAATCGCGCAGTAGCTCGGGCCAGCGCCCCTTCCTAAACTCGATCCTGAGCCCGACGCGATCCATGAACTTGCGCCACAGCTCTTCTTGCTGCTTGCCGTTGCTGTCGGGCGTGGTGGCAAGCTCGAGCACCAGCTTCGAACCGTCCGGGGCTTCGCGATAGCCGTCGCCGTCCCTGTCCACGTAGCCGTAGATATCCAACAGCGCCTTCGCCTTGGCCGGATTGAACTCGGCCAGGGTTCCCACCAGTCCCGGCTTGAAGCCGAACACTCCAGGGGGTACGGTGGATTGCGCAGGGATTGCCTGGCCGCGATAGAGGGCGCGGATCGACTCGTCGGCGTCAAAGGCGAGCGCGATCGCGCGACGCAAGGCGACCTTCTCCGCGGAGTAGCCGCCGACCACCGGATGATCCATGCCGAAATACACGAAGGCGAGATCGAGCTCGGTCGTGCGGTGCATCTGGATCTTCTGCTTCTGCAGGTTGGGCGCAAGGCGGCCTTCCGGCACCGCAAGGTGGACGAATTCCGCCGGCACCCCGGTGATCACGTCGTGCTCGCGGTTGAGGAAGGCGAGCCAGCGCGGCTGCGCCTCCTCCACGATATACACCTCGACGCGGTCGATCTGCGGCAGGCGCTTGCCGCGCATCGCTGCGGCGATCGCCTGCGCCTCGGCATCGTCGGCAGGCGCCTCCTCGTCATACACGTGCTCGCGGTAGCCGGGATTGCGCTCCAGCACGATGCGCGAGGAGCGCTTCCACTGCGCGAGCCGATAGGCGTTCGTGCCGACCGGCTTCTCCATGATCTTGTCGCCATACGCCTCGACCACCTCGCGCGCCACCGCGCATACCAGGTTGCAGTAGGTGAGGTAATGCAGCATGTTCGGCGTCGGCTCGGACAGCGTGATGCGGAAGGTATAGCGGTCCAGCGCGCGCAGGCCCTCGACCTCGCGGTCGTAGTCGAACTTGCCACCGGCAAGCGCTTGCTCGCGCAGCGCGCTCATGCCGACCACGCGCTTGTCGATGATGTATAGGTTCGGCGACTTGCTCTTCGGGTCCCAGTGGCGCTTGATCGAGTAGACGTAGTCCTGCGCAGTGAGCTCGCGCTTCTTGCCGCGGAACGCGGGATCGTCGGCGAAGTAGATGCCGGGGCGAATGCGGATCGTCCAGACACGCCCGTCGCGCGACACGTCCGGCAGCGCGGCCGTGGTGTTCGGCCTTACCTTCACCGGCAGCGCCAGGAAATCATAGGTAAGCGGTGGATCGAAGATGTGCGAAAGCAGGATGCTGGAATACAGGTCGCCGATCTGCACCGGATCCAGCCCCGTCTCGGCGACCGGCATCGCGTAGCGCAGCACCTTCTCGGCCGCGGCGGGCGCCGCCAGCAGGGTGCACGCTAGAATCGCAGCGCGCAGCAAGATCATGACAGCCTACATCTTACGCAGACTCTGGCAGATGATGCCGACGCTCGCCGGGGTGCTCGTGCTGGTCTTCGTGCTGTTCAAGTTCTTCGGCGGCGACCCGGCCGAGATCCTCGCCGGGCAGGTCGCCAGCGCGGAACAGATCGACGCCATCCGCCGCGAGCTGGGGCTCGACCGCCCCTGGATCGCGCAACTCGGGATCTTCGCGCGCGAGGTGCTGACCTTCGACTTCGGCAAGAGCTGGATGACCCGCGAGCCGGTGTCGGAGATCTTCATGACGCGCCTGCCCGCCACGCTGACGATCACCATCCCGATCCTGCTGCTCGAGGTCCTGCTCGCCATCCCGGTCGCGATGCTCGTCGCCTACTTCCGCGGCACGCTTCTCGACCGCATCGTGATGGCGGTCTGCGTTGCGGCGATGTCGGTGTCCTTCCTCGTCTACATCATCGTCGGCCAGTACCTGCTCGCCTTCCAGTGGGGATTGTTCCCGGTGCAAGGCTGGAGCGATGGGTTCTGGAACAACCTTCTCAAGTATGCGCCGCTGCCGGTGCTGCTGGCTACGCTCGTCAGCCTCGCGCCGCAGACCCGCCTGTACCGTTCTTTCTTTCTCGACGAGACCAAGAACGACTACGTGCGCACGGCGCGCGCCAAGGGCCTGTCGGAGCCGCGCATCCTGTTCAGGCACGTGCTGCGCAACGCCATGATCCCGGTGCTCACCAACGTTGCGCTGCTGCTCCCCGGAGTGTTCGCCGGCAGCTTCCTGCTGGAGATTTTCTTTTCGATCCCGGGCCTCGGCCGCGAGATCTTTCTGGCGGTGAACCGCAGCGACTATCCGGTGATCCAGGCATTCACGATCTATCTCGCAGTGCTCACCATGTTCGTCAATCTCGCGGCAGACGTGCTGTACCGGCTCGTCGATCCGCGCGTTCAGCTCGGTTAGGTGGAGACGCTCTGGAGCCGGTTGCGGCAGGACCGGATCGGCACGATCTCGCTGGGCATCGTGCTAGCCTACCTCGCCTTGATTCTCGCCGCGGCGCTCGGTTTGGTCAGCGCCGGCTGGAACCGCGAGGTCGGTCTGCCCTATGCCACGCCCTCTCTTTTGGGCGTTCAGCCGAGCCTTGAGGCGGCGCTTCCTGCCGGCGCCGCGCGCCCGCGCGGCACGAGTCCCGATCTGAGCGCGGTCGATCCGCTTGCGCCCAAGTATGCCGAGTGGGCGCGGCGCACTGCCGAGCTTGAGGTCAGCGAACCGGAGCGCTCCGCGACGCTGCCGTGGGGCGGCGACCGCTGGGGGCGCGACGTGCTCGACAAGGCCGTCAAAGGCTCGCAAGTCTCGATCGCGGTGGGAGTCGCCGCCGCTCTGTTCGCGACGCTGATCGGTACGCTGCTCGGCGCCTTCGCCGGCTTCTACGGCGGCAAGACCAACGACTTTCTCGAGTGGCTCTACAACGTGTTCACTTCGGTGCCCGGCATCCTGCTCGTATTCGCGCTTGCCGCCGTGCTGCGCAGCGGCGGGCTCAGCAAGGTGTTCGCGAGCGGCATCTGGATGGTGGTGATCATCCTCGCCGTGACCGGCTGGACCGGCATGTACCGGCTGGTGCGCGCGGAGTACATGAAGCATCGCTCGCGCGAGTACGTGCTCGCCGCGCAGGCAATCGGCGCCTCCGCGGGCTCGCGCATGTTCGTGCACATCCTGCCCAACGTCGGCCACGTGATCCTGGTGCAGCTCTCGCTCCTCGTCGTGGCCTTCATCAAGGTCGAGGTGATCCTGTCCTTCCTCGGCCTGGGCGTCCCGGTGGACATGGTGTCGTGGGGGACGATGCTCTCCGAAGCCCAGACGGAGCTCGTCATCGGCAAGTGGTGGCAGCTCGCGGCGGCGACCGTATTCATGGCGGTCTTCCTCACGGCGTTCTCGATGCTGACCGACAGCCTGCGCGACGCGCTCGATCCCAAGTTGCGATGACCCCGCTCGTCGCGGTGGCGAACCTCCGGGTCTCGTTCCGCCTCGGGCGAGAGCGAACGCTCGAGGCGGTGCGCGGCGTGAGCTTCGACATCCGGCAGGACGCGACGCTCGCCCTGGTCGGCGAGTCCGGCAGCGGCAAGACCGTGTCGGCGATGTCGATCCTGCGCCTGCTGCCCGAGAACGCCATCGTCGATCCGGCCAGCCGCATCGTATACGGCGGGGAAAACCTGCTCGCCGCGCCTCCCGGACGGCTGCGCGCACTGCGCGGCCGCGAGATCAGCGCGGTGTTCCAGGAGCCGATGAGCTCGCTCAACCCGGTGCTCACCGTTGGCGAGCAGGTCGCCGAGGTGCTGCGGCTGCATCGCAGAATGGCGCCGCGCCAGGCGCTCGAGCGAGCCGCGGAGCTTCTCGCCGAGGTGGGAATTCCCGAGCCGCGGGCGCGCCTGCGCGCCTATCCGCACGAGCTCTCGGGCGGCCAGCAGCAGCGCGTGATGATCGCCATGGCAATCGCGAACGAGCCGAAACTGCTGATCGCCGACGAGCCGACCACGGCGCTCGACGTAACCGTGCAGCGGCAGGTCCTCGAGCTGATCGCGCGGCTGCGCGAACGACACCGCATGAGCGTGCTCTTCATCAGCCACGACCTGGGCCTGGTCGGCGAGATCGCCGACGACGTGGTGGTGATGCGCGAGGGCGAGGTGCGCGAAAGCGGACCGACGGAGCGCATATTCAGCGCGCCGCAGGACCCGTATACGCGCGCGCTGCTCGCCTGCCGCCCGCGACTCGACGCGCGGCCCAGGCGCCTGCCGGTGATCGACGATTTCATGCGCGGAGGCGCGACGACCGGCACAACGCTCGAGCGCCCTCCCGCGTCGGCGAACCTCATCGAAGCGAAGCACCTGCGCAAGGAATTCCGCCTGAGGATCGGCTGGTTCGCCTCGCGATCCCTGCACGCGGTGCGCGACGTCTCGTTCGGCATTTCCCGCGGGCGAACGGTCGGCCTGGTCGGCGAGTCCGGCTCGGGAAAGACCACCGTCGCGATGCTCGTCATGCGGCTCCTCGAGGCAAGCGGCGGCGAGGCGCGCCTCGAAGACACCGACCTGCTGCGCCTGTCGCCGGCGCAGATGATGGCGTTCCGCAGGCGCATCCAGATCGTGTTCCAGAATCCGTACGCCAGTCTCAACCCGCGCTTGAGCATCGGCCGCTCGCTCATGGAGCCGATGCGCATTCACCGGCTCGGCGCGGACGATGCCGAGCGCGTCGAGCAGGCTCGGCGGCTCCTGCAGCGCGTCGGGCTGCCGCAGGACGCGATGCACAGGTACCCGCATGAATTCTCCGGCGGCCAGCGCCAGCGCATCGCGATCGCCCGCGCGCTGGCGGTCGAGCCGGAAGTGCTGATCTGCGACGAGCCCGTGTCCGCGCTCGACGTCTCGGTGCAGGCGACCGTGCTCAACCTGCTGCTCGACCTGCAGGAAGAGCGCGGACTTGCCTACCTGTTCATTTCTCACGACCTCGCAGTGGTGAAATACATGTCGGACGAGGTCCTGGTCATGCGCGAAGGCGAGGTGGTCGAGCGCGGCGCGCCCGAGGCGATCTACCGCGATCCGCAGCACGAGTACACGAGGAAACTTCTCGCCGCTATCCCGCGCGGCCTGGCTAGAGCGGAATCTCCATGACTGCGCGCCGCTTGCCCGCCTCCATGCTCACGTCGAGGCGTCCGCGTTCCTGGTAGAGATGCTTCAGGCGATCGCGCACGCCGGCCGGGTCGCCAGCTGGTGAAGCCGATTTTTCCGCGCGATCGCTCTGCACCGCGATGTTCAGGCTGCCGTCGCGCCGGCGCACCGTGACCTGCAGGCGGCCCGCCCGGCGTCCGTCGAGCGCCCATCGCACCAGGGGCAGCAACAGCATCGCCGGCATCGGCGCCTCCCGCGCAGCCGGCTCCGCGCTCAGCTCCGCGTCGGGTCGCGACGCGGTCAGCAGCTCCATCACCGCCAGATAAGCGTCGACGTGTTGCAACTCGCTCCCTACGCTTGACGTTGCTACCGCTTCGGCCGGCAGCGCGGCGCGCAGAAAGCCGATCAGCGCGTCGAGGGCCTGCTCTCCGGCGCGGACGCTCTTCGCATAGGCATGGTCGACCGCGACCAGCGCATCGAACAACAGGTCAGGGTCGACCCGTGCCTGCATCGCACGTAGATTGCCCTCTATGAGAGCGCGCTCGGCGGCGAGCGCCACGACGCGCACCGCGTGCAGCTCCTCGGTCGCGCGGCGCTTGGCTTCGAACATCACATAGAGCGCGATCAGCATCAGCGCCCAGGTCGCGGCGCTGGCCAAACGGCGGGCGATGCCATAGAGGGTCGTCTCCATCCCCTCGATCGGCAGGCCGAGCGGCCGGATCACGAGATACGTCGCTGGTTCCATCAGCGCCGTGCCTACGATCGCCGCTGCGAGCACCGCGATTGCCATGCGCGGCGCCGGGCCGAGAACACCGGCGAGCCGGTTCTCGGTAGCGATGATGCTGAGCATCGCCGCCAGGCTGATTACAAAACA
This sequence comes from Burkholderiales bacterium, assembly GCA_035602335.1. Classification (GTDB taxonomy): domain Bacteria; phylum Pseudomonadota; class Gammaproteobacteria; order Burkholderiales; family SG8-39; genus SCGC-AG-212-J23. Next base: position 73,591 of record DATNMK010000060.1, on the reverse strand, counting down.
GGCGATGCCCTCGACAACCACGGCGCCGTGGCGATGCGGGATCCACAGCGAGCTTGACAGCGCGTCGGTGAGGGGGACCGCGGCGCTGAACGCCATAACGATGGCCAGGTGGCGCCTGCCGAACCCGCTGAACCAGCCGCGGCTCATGGTCGCCCTTCGCCGCGCGCCCACGGCAGCGTGACGGTCGCTACCACGCCGCGCGGCGAGTTGGCCTCGAGCCGCAGCGCTGCACGCTCGCCGTACAGCGCGGCGAGCCTGGCGCGTATGTTGGCTAATCCGACGCCCGAGCCGGAAGCGGCGGCGAATCCATGGCCAGTGTCGGCGACAGAGAGCACGAGCGTTTCGCCTTCGCGCGCGGCTGCGACATGGATCGCGCCGCCTTCGGCGAGCGGACCGACGCCATGCTTGATCGCGTTCTCGACGAGCGTCGCGAGCATCATGGACGGAACGCGAGCGTGCAGGAGCGCCGCAGGCACGTCGATCAAGCTCTCGAGGCGCGCCCCCATGCGGATCTTCTGTACGCCCAGGAAAGCCGAAACGAGCTCGATCTCGTCGGCGAGAGAAGCGTCGTGGTCGCGCATCCTCGGCAGCGCGGCGCGCAGGTAACGTGCCAGCTGCGCGAGCATGGCGCGCCCGGCGCCGGCGTCGCTCTGGCACAGACGTCGCACGTTGGAAAGGGTGTTGAACAGGAAATGCGGCTCGATCTGGGCCTGCAAGAGGCGCAGCCGCGTCTCGAGCTGCTGCTTCTCGAGCGCGGTGCGCTGCAGCTCGGCGGCGTTGGCCTGCTCGCGCACCGCGCGGGTGTGCAGGTAAAAGACGTAGCCCGCGACCAGCACCGCCGCCGGAGCGAACCAGGAGATGAACGCGTTCACCATGAATACCGGTCCGTCCGCGACAGGCGTCGCACCGATGACATATCGGGTGACGGAGGCGACCAGGCAGCCCGCCACTGCCGCAGCAACCGCGAGGGCTGGTCTCAGCCTGCCGGCGCGCCCTGCCGCATTCAGGACCACGAGCGCGGTGATCAGCACCGTGATCCCGTTCACCATGAAAATCGCGGTGCGGCTCAGCCAGGCGAGAATCAGGTCGCCGCCGCCGCTGCCGACGATTCCCGCTGAGGGAGCCAGAATCGCCTCCAGCGAGGCCAGGGTGCAAAACGCCAGCACGAGAGCCAACGCGCTCCAGGAGAGCCCGTCGATCAGCGCGGGAGTCTGCCTACATTTGGCGGAAGCGATGGGCATAGGCGTCACTGACGACCAGCAGCTCGTCCCGGCGCTTCAGGCGCACCTGGGTGCGGCCGCGCAGGTCGCGCACCACGCCGGCGATGGCGTGGACATTGACGATGGTCGAACGATGAATCTGCCAGAACGAGGAAGGATCCAGCTCGTCGCAAAGCTCCTTGATGGGCTTGCGGATCAACGATTCCTCCGCTGCGGTGACGACACGCGTGTACTTGCTGTCGGCCTGGAAGTAACACACGTCGTCCACGGTGATGACGCGAACCGCCTGGCCCTGCGACGCGTTGATCCAGCGCAGGAAGCCGCGCTGCGGCGTGCCGAGCTCGCGCAGCAGCCCTTCGATCGCCGGCGCGGGCCGGCCGACGCGCTCCTTGAGGCGCGCCACGGTCGTGGCGAGCCGGGCCGCATTGGCCGGCTTGAGCACGTAGTCCGCGGCTCCCTGCTCGAACGCGGCAAGCGTGTGCTGGTCGTACGCCGTCACGAACACGATATGGCAGCGGCCGCTTACCTGCCGAGCCACCTCGAGACCGGTAAGCCCTGGCATCTGGATGTCGAGGAACAGCACGTCGGGCGCATGCGCTTCGACCTCCCGCAGCGTCGCGATGCCGTCGCCGGTCTGCGCGACGATGTCGAGCTCCGGCCAAAGCGAGCCAAGCAGCTCCGCGAGCTCCTCGCGCAGCAACGGCTCGTCCTCGGCGATGATGGCGCGTGGTCTGGGCACGTCGTCGGCGTGTCTATGTTCTCACGCCGCCGCTTCCAGGTGTAGCGCATCGCAATGCTTCAGAGCGCCTTGCGGCCTGGGCAATTCTGAGTGACCAGCATCTGTTGTTCGGGCAGCTCTTGCCTCGGCGCGGTGATGACGATGCGCTCGGGCTGCTGCTGCGACAACAGCTCCCGCTCGGCGCCATCGACCATTGAGACGTTCACCGCCACCAGGGCCACGCCGTTCACGGCGATCGCGATGCCCAACGCCATCAGACGAATTCCCCGTTTCATCGCAAACCTCTCCTGCATTGACGCGTGCACATTAGCGACCCCGCCGCCCTCGTGACAACGGGCATGCGACGAAACGCCCGCGCACGCGACCGAAACGGTTTCCTGGCCGACGAACGGGCAGCGCTTCCCGGGTGGTTCAATCACGCTTCGCATGGCATCCCCTTTCTCAACCGCGCCTTCGCGGTCAGGCAGATTGTTCACGCTCCAGCCGCGCAACGGTATCCCCGGAACGTGCTAGTGCGATTGGCATCCCATATTCAAGCGACGGATGCCGAGCCGGAGTGTCTCCGGTATACTTCGCGCCGAATTAACCCGCATTCGACGAACGAACCCATGGACCACGTGCGTTACGCCGGCCTGCCGCTCATCAGCGGCAAAGACTGACCCGCGGGCCGATTGCCCGCCGGGTTCGAGGCGGGACGAATCGGCCGACCAGCCAGAGTCGTTTCCGCCTCGCGCAACGCGCGACGGAAAAGAAATGGCGACTCTGTTTAAACGACTGAATCCTGCCCGAGCGTTCAACGGGCTGTGGCGCCACGGCGATTTTGTGCGGCTGTGGAGCTCGCTCACCATCACCCATTTCGGCGGGCAGATCACCTTCCTCGCGCTGCCGCTCACCGGCGCCCTGCTGCTCGATGCGACGCCTTTTGAGATGGGCGTACTTACGGCGCTCGAGGCGCTGCCGTTTGCCCTCTTCGGGTTGCTCGCGGGCGTGCTGGTGGACCGCGCGCCCAAGCTTCCGATCATCGTATGGTCGGACATCGCGCGCGCCCTGGCCTTGCTTGCGGTGCCGCTTTGCGCGTGGCTCGGCGTGCTCTCCATGGGGGTGCTGTATGCGGTCGGGTTCCTCGTCGGCCTTGGAGCCGTTTCCGGTTGGCCGGCTTACCAGGTCTTCATGACCGAACGGGTCGGGCGCAACAATCTCGTCGAGGCCAACGCCAAGATCGGCGTAAGCGACTCCGCCGCGCAGCTCATCGGTCCCGGAATCGCCGGTGCGCTGATCCAGTGGCTCACGGCGCCGTTCGCGATACTGCTCGACGCGCTGTCGTTCTTGCTTTCGGCCTGGATCCTGCGCGGCATCCGTTCCGGGCCCAACGACGCGCCGAAGATGCGCGCCTCGAGCATCGGCGCGGAGATTCGCGAAGGATTGTCCGCGATCTGGCGCAACGCCGTGCTGCGTGCGCTCGCCTGGGCGATCGCCGTATGGCAGATTTTCCGGCATGCATCACTGGCGATCGTGGTGCTGTACGCGGCGCGCGAGCTCGGCTTCAGCGCCGGGCATGTCGGCGCGCTATGGATGCTCGCCGGCATCGGCTCGCTCAGCGCCACGGCTGTCATCGGGCGCCTCAACCGCCGCCTCGGCTTCGGTCCCACCATGCTGGCCGGGATGCTCGGGACGGGCGTCGGATGGCTGCTCCTTGCCGCTGCCTCGGGAGGCGAGCTCGCCGTCTCGGCCCTGTTCGGACTTGGGCTGTTCGTGCTCGACTTCGGCGGCATGGTGTTCTTCATCAACTATCTGACGCTGCGTCAGGCAGTGACGCCGGATCCGCTGCTCGGGCGCGTGACGGCGACGATGATCTGCCTCACGGTGGCAACCGCGCCTTTCGGCGGCTTGGCCGGCGGCTGGATCGCCGAGCATGCGGGATTGCGGGCGACGTTGCTCCTAGCGGGTCTTGGCGCGATCGCGCTGGTACCTCTCGTCGCCTGGGCCTCTCCGCTTTTGCGCCTGCGTACGCTCGACCAGGCTCAGGAACCGCGGCAAACCGAAAGCGTTGCCGAGGAGCTGGCCGGATAGCCCAGGCTCGCCACACTCCAAACCATCGAAAAAGTTACGCTGATCGCGACGGCGATCGCAGCAAGCCGCTGCGTTCCACTGACGGATTTCATGTCATCCCTCTCGTAACTAGTGAAAGCGATATAGACGGTTACAGGATAATCTGGCATCATGTAACCTGTCAAGAGTAATTTACTGGTTACGGGCCCTGTCTTCAAACGGTAAATCCTGAGTCTATGCATGCGTGAAGGGAATGCGATGCAGGCTGCGTACGCGCGGACGAAGGGCAAGCGCTATGCCGAGACCTTTCGCTGCCCGGGGGGCGCCCTGTGCCTCGACTTCTGCAATTCCGGTCAGGGGGCCCGAGCCCGGCGGGAGGAGTGGATCACCGGCTTTGCGGACCTGATCGACTGGCTCGAGGCCGCCGGCGCCGTGAGCAAAGCGCAGGCGGCCAAGCTGCGCGCCGCCGCTGCGCGATCGCCGCAAACGGCACAGCAGTTCTGGGCGCGGGCGATCGAGTTGCGCGAGGCATTGGCTCGCGTGCTCCTGGCGCGGACTGAAGGGCGTGCAACGGCCAGCGAAGACCTCAGAGTCATTGACGCCGAATACGGCCGCACGGCACCGTTCGCCCGGCTTTCATCGACCGCGGACGGCTTTGCGTGGTCGCTCGATCCGGCGGCCTCCGCGCTCGATGCGGCCCTGCGGCCCGTCGTCGAATCCGCGGTCGGGCTGCTCACCTCGAGCAGGCTCGCGCGGCTGCGCCGCTGCGGAAATTCGACCTGCTACTGGTTGTTCCTCGACGAGACGAAGAACTGCAGCCGCCGCTGGTGCGAGATGGCGAGCTGCGGCAACCTCATGAAGGTGCGGCGCCACCGCGCGAAGCAGCATCGAAGCGCCTGAGCCAGGCGAAGAACTCGCGGTACCACAGGCGCGAGTTCTGCGGCTTGAGGATCCAGTGGTTCTCGTCCGGGAAATGCAGCAGCCGGGCAGGCACCTTCTTCGCCTTCAGCGTGTTGTAGTACTGCAGCGCTTGCGCATCCGGTACGCGGTAGTCGAGCCCGCCGTGGATGACGAGCGTGGGCGTCGCCATGCGCTTCACCGCCGCGCGCGGGTTCTGCGCCTCCACCCGGGCGAAATCCTCCCAGTACCAGGCGCCGAAGTCCTTCGCAAAGAAAGGATACGAGTCGTCGGCGAACATCGCGACCCAGTCGAAGCAGCCGGCGTGGCATACGTAGGCGCGGTATCTGCCCTGCGGCACGTGGCCGTTCATCCAGGCGACGAGATAGCCGCCGTAGCTGCCGCCTGCCGCGAATATGCGCTTCGCATCGACGTAGCGGCGCCGAGCGAGGAGCGAGGTGGCCGCCTCGATATCCGCCAGCTCGCGCTTGCCGAATTCATGCCGGATCGACTCGAGAAACTTCTGCCCGAACGAGGACGAGCCGTGATAGTTCACGTCGGCAACGATGTAGCCCCGCGCCGCGAAGACGTGGTTATTCCAGCGGAAGTGCCAGGAGTCGGCCGAAATCGCGTGCGGCCCGCCGTGGATGGAATGCAGCACCGGGTACTTCTTCTTCGGGTCGAAGCGCGGCGGGAACACCAGCCACATCTGCACCGTTTCGCCGCCCCAGCCGCGAAAGCTGACCTCTTCCGACGCACCGAACTGAAAGCGCTGCAATAGCGCGTCGTTGAACGACTCCGCCTTGCGCTCCGCGCCGTCGCCGCGCTTGGCGTAAACCGACGGCGGTTTGTTCATGTCGTCACGAATGAACGCAATGCTGTCCGCGGCAAGGTCGAATTCAGTCACCATGCCGCCGTGCACCACTACAGCAGGCGTTCGCGATGCCAGATCGAAGCGGAACAGGTGCTGGCGCGCGCGGTCCTGGACGGCGCACAGGATGGCGGAGCCGTCCGCGGTCCAGCGCAGCGGCGCTTCGACGCCGCGATCCCAGCGCTTCGATACGACAGCGATCGCGCCTTTTCTGCGGTCGATCAAGGTGATTTCGTTCGGCGCAACCGGGCTCGCCCGCACATTGCTCGAGAGGCAGGCGAGGCGCGCGCCGTTCGGCGCGTAGCGCGGGTGGTGGTAGTCGCGGTGCGGCGCGCCCGGCGTGAGGTTGCGGAAGCGCCGGCTCTTCAGGTCGAGCTCGACGATGTCGAACTCGTCGTCCAGCTTCTTTTCCTCCGCCGGGTCGTCGCCGAAGGCGACAAAGCGGCCGTCGGGGGAAATGTCGTAGCAGTGCTGGTCGGGATCGGCACGCACCAGCTCGTAAGGCGTGGCCTCGAACAAGTCGCGGCAGCGGCCGCGCAGATCGGCGACGAAGAGGTGCGGCACACGGCCATCCGAAAGCCAGTGGTCCCAGAAGCGGTAAGTGGCATGCTCGACGCGATGCGCTTTCACCTTGTCTTCCTTGCGCTGCTTCAGCCGGCGGGCCTGTGCCGTTTCGCCGCGCAGGTCGGGCCACACCCACGAAATGAAAGCGATCCGCTTGCCGTCAGGAAACCACTTGATTGCCGAGACGCCGCTCGCAAGCTGCGTCAGCCGGCGCGCTTCGCCGCCGTCGGGATCGATGACGTAGATCTGCGGCTCGTCGTCCTTCTTGCCCCGCCACTCGCGCTTCGCGACGAACGCGACCAGGCTGCCCTCCGGCGACCACGCCGGCTGCCCGTCCTTTTCGCCGGAGGTCGTGAGCAGCCGCGGGCGTCCCCCATCGGTCGACAGGAGCCACAGGCTCGCCGTGCCCTTGTTTTCCTGCATCGAGTAGGTGGTCAGCGAGCAGACCGCGCGCATGCCATCCGGCGCGAGCGAGACGCCGGCCGGGCGTCTGATCCTCCAAAGATCCTCGACGGTAATGCGGTTCAGATGCGGCGGCTCAGGATGCGCGGCTCAAGCGGATGGCCCATGCGCGGGCCAGGGCGCCGGAGCCATCCGTGCCCTGCACCGTGCGGAAAATCTGCACCGCCTTCTGGTTCTGGCCTGCGAGGTGATAGGCATAAGCGAGCTGCAGCCTGACGTGATCGGGACGCTTGCCAGCGATTCCCTGCCGCAGCGCGCTCTCCATCATTTGCAGGCCCTGCTCGGACTTGCCGTGCAGCACCAGATTGAAACCCTCGTTGAAAAGCGCCTTCGCCTCCTTTGCCGCAGCCGCATCGGCATCCAGGCTTTTCTTGTCCTCGGCGAGGCTTTTCGCCGCCATGTCCTTCAGGCGCTTGTGCCGCCCGGCTTCGGGGCCGGTGCCCAGGAGGCCGGCAGCGTAGCCCTTGTCGATGATGCGCGCGGCCTCGACCGGGAAACCGTCGATGAGCGAGAGCTGCGCCGCCTCGAGGTATTCGTTGCCGGTGCGCATGGTCCCGGTTTCGATCTTGAGGCGGGCGACGTCGAGGGCGAGACGCTCCGAGAATCCCGGGCGCGTCGCAATGCCGTGAACGAGATTCAGCCAGTAATCGCGCTTGGGATAGTAGGTGACCAGCTTTTCCAACGCTTTCGCGTAACCGGCCGTGTCGCGCTGTTGCAGGTAGGCGTTCGCCAATAGCTGCAGCTGCTCTTCCGCGGGCGTCTTGCCCGCGTCTTCCTCGGCTTCGACATCGGCCGAGATCGCCTTCGCAGCCGCCGCGAAATTGTTGCCGAGGTACAGCGCCTGCACGTAGATCGTGTGCACCGATTTGTCCGTACCGCCAAGCTTGATATAGCGCGCCGCAAGCTCCGCCGCTTTGGCATACTCCTTAGCGACGTAGTACTGCCCGGCCGCGGCGGCGGCGAACTGGCGCCGCTCAGCATCGGCGGCAGAGGCGGAGCCGGCAACCTCCTCGAATGCCTTCGCTGCGACGCCGGGTTCGCCGGCCGCGGCGGCGGCCTGGGCGACCACGCGCGTGGCGAGATAGCTTTCGTAAGGCGTCTTGTTAGGCACCGATTGCGCTTCACGCGCCCTGGCGAGCGCCTCCTTCGCCTTCTTGCCTTTCAACAGATCGATGGCGCTTTGCAGGGGCTTGCCGACCTCGGGTCGAACCGTCTGGCCCTCTTGCGCCGCTGCCAGCGACGCGAAAATTCCCAGGCCAAAGGCGAAAAGAAGATGACGCAGGCTCACGCGGCGCGCCGTTCAGCGGATGAACTGCTCGTTGCCGATCAGCCCGATTTTTGTCAGGCCCAGCCGTTGCGCGGAAGCCATCAGCATCGCCACGCTCTCGTACTTCACGAGCTTGTTCGGCCGCAGATGTACTTCGGGCTGTACAGCCATGGCGGCCGCGCCGCGCAGGCGCGCCTCCAGATCCGCGCGATCGCGCAACACTTCCCCGTTCCAGATCATGGTGCCGTCGAAATCGACTTCGATGGTCACTACCTGCGGCTGAACCTCGGTCGGCGGCGGCGTGCCGACCGGCATGTTGAGCTTGACGGCGTGCGTCTGGACCGGAATGGTGATGATGAGCATGATGAGCAGCACCAGCATCACGTCGATGAGCGGAGTCGTATTGATGTCCACCATGACATCCGGCTCCCGCTCGCCGCCTGCGCCGAGATTCATCGCCATGATTCGCTTACCTCTCGCGCCGCGCTTCTCGCGCCGGCGGTTCCGTGATGAAGCCGATCTTCAGAATGCCGGCGCGCTGGCACGCATACACGACCCTGCCGACGAACTCGTAGCGCCCATCCTTGTCGCCACGGATGTGGACCTCCGGCTGGGGAATCTTCACTGCGATTTCCTTCAGCCGGTCGAGCAGCCTGCGCTCATCGACCGGCTGATTGTTCCAGAACACGTCCCCATCCTTGTCGACGGCGATGACGATGTTCTCGGGCTTGGTCTGCGTCGGCAGATTTCTTTCCTTCGGCAGCTGCACGGGAATCGATCGGATGACCACCGGAATGGTGATGAGGAAGATGATCAGCAGCACGAGCATCACGTCGACGAGCGGCGTGGTGTTGATGTCGGAGACGAAATCGTCGTCGCCTTCGACATTGCCGAGGTTCATCGACATGGTCAGCTCCCCCTGCGCGCGCCCGGACCGAGCAGCGTCATGTGCACGCCGCCGCCGAAATGGCGCACCAGCTCCATTGCAACCTTGTTGCGCCGGACCAGCCAGTTGTAGCCGAGCACCGCGGGCACTGCGACCGCCAGGCCGAGCGCGGTCATGATCAGCGCTTCGCCCACCGGCCCCGCCACCTTGTCGATCGATGCCTGGCCGGCGATGCCGATCGCAGTCAAGGCGTGGTAGATCCCCCACACCGTGCCGAACAATCCGACGAACGGCGCGGTCGAGCCCACGGTGGCGAGGAACGCGAGGCCGCGCTGCAGGCGGTTGGCTACGACGTCCATCGCCCGTTGCGTAGTCATAGAGACCCAGCTGTTCATGTCGAGCCGCTGGCCTGGCACGTTGCCGTGATGCTCGGCCGCGAACGCAGCTTTCTCGGCGACGAAGCGAAACGCGCTGTCCTCGCGCAGAGCGACGACGGCGTCCTTCACCGACTTGGCCTTCCAGAACTTCTCATCGGCTTCCCTCGCGTCCTTCATGACTCGTGCCTGCTCGATCAGCTTGACCACGCCGATATACCAGGAGCCGATCGACATGATGATGAGCACGATCAGCGTCCCCCTCGCCACGAAATCGCCCTGCTTCCACAGCGCTTCGAAGCCGTAGGGGTTCTCGATGACTTCGGTCGCCGGCGCCGCAATAGTCGGCGGCGCCGGTTTCACCACCTCGACTACCTGAGGCGCCGGCTTGACCTCCACCGCGGGCGGCGCGCCCTGCGGCGCCTGCGCCATCGCAACGATAGACAGTCCGGCGAGCACGACCGCGAGCAGGATCCTCACGTCCAACCATCGTTTCTTCATAGTGTCCCTATTCAAGTCACTCCAGTTTCCAGTCGTACTGGATACGCGCCCATGCGCGCTCGGGTCTTCCGTCCACGGTAGCCGGCTTGAACTTGCATGTCGCCAGCCCGGCTCTTGCGGCGTCGTCGAGCCGCCGGTGGCCGGATGAGCGCTCGACCTTGCTTTCCAGCACCTTGCCGTCGATGTCGATGAGGAAGTTCAAAGTCACCACGCCGGTTTCGTTGGCGCGTATCGACGCCGGCGGGTAGGAAGGCTTCGGGCAGCCTCTCGCGTCCACCACGGCCGGGGTTCTTGCCGGCGCCGGCGCCGGCACCCCCGGAGGCGGCACCGGCACGGATGGCGGCGTCGTCACCACCGCGGTGATCGTCGGTGGAAGCTGCACCGGCACTTGCACCTGCACTTCGGGCGGAGGAATGAACGGCGGCGGCGGTGTTGCCAGCTTGGGCGGCGGTGGAGGCGGCGGGGGCTGCTCGGGCGGCGGCCGCTTGATCTCCTCGATGAGCTTCGTCTCGAGCGGCGGCCGCACCACTTCGACGATCTTGCGCGCTAGGCCGTGGATCAGGGCGTATACGAGAAGCACATGGAACACGCCGACCGCGACAAGCGCGGTCAGCCGCCTGCTAGAGGATCTGGGTTGCGCATAACTCATCGTGCGATCCGGAGCCGAAGCTTACCCGGGAAAATATTTCGGCAATGCAGAGGGCCCGCATGATAAAGCAAAGGGGCTGCTGCACAGCCCCTTTGCAATGAACCGCCTCCGTTTCGGCCAGCGGCCTACATGAATTTGTAAGTCGCGCTCAGGATGAACGTGCGGCCGCGCGGGTCGGCGTAGCCCGGATCATAACCCGACTGGAAGTAGTTCTGGCCGCCAGCGTTCGTATAGGGCGGGTCCTTGTCGAACAGGTTCCTGATGCCGAACGTGAGCTTCAAGTTCTTGTTGTTGGCAAGCCCCGTGTACGACCCGTACACGTGGAACAGCTGGTAGGACGATACCCGCGGATGCGCTCCGTTTACGCCCGTGAAGGTGGGGCTCGTCGGGTCGGTGTCGTCGAATGTCCCCAGCAAATCCTTATACCCGCTCTGGTATTGCTGCGCGAGCGTGAAATTCCAGGGCGCGCGCTTCCAGTCCAGGAATAGATAGTGCCGCCACCTCGGGATCACCCCGCCGGCGCCGTTGACGATCGGATTCACCATGCCGTTGATGCTGCTGAAGCTACCGTCCGGATTCTGAACCTTGAACTTATGAATGTACGTGCCATTCATGCCGATGGTGAAAGTGCCGGCCGCTGCCGCCGGAATGCGGTAGCGCGCGTCCAAGTCCACTCCCCGCACCCTGGTCTCACCAAAATTAGTGTTGATCTGGTTGATGTCGAGGATCGGTCCAGGGCAGCCGGCGCACGGCGCGCCCGTACCGGCCGGGCCGCGCGTGATGAGGGAGCCAAATTTCGCAGGATCGGCAAGAATGGCCGCCGGCGTGACGCCGAAAATGATCGTGTTCTTCAGGTCGACTTCCCAATAGTCGATGCCGACAGAAATGTTGTTAGTCGGCTCCAGCACCACCCCGAGCGTGCGGTTGGTCGAGATTTCCGGCTTGAGCGCGGGTTCGCCGCCGAGGGTAATCGGGAACTGCGTCGCGCAATCGTTCGAGCTGGCGTTCGTTCCGCCAAGGCCATCCGGCTTACCGCAGCGCAACGGATCGTTCAGGCCATTCGAGGTCACGCCGATCGTCCGCGGCTGATATAGCTCGGTGAGGCTCGGGGCACGGAAACCCTTGCCAATCGAGCCGCGGAGCAGGACCTGCCTTGTCGGGGTCCACCGGGCGCCAAGTTTCGGCGATGTTCGTTCGCCGACGCCCTCGTAGTGGTCGTAGCGCGCCGCGCCAGTCACTTCCAGGGTCCGGACGATCGGCACGTTGACCTCGGCGAAGCCCGCCCCGACATTGCGCGTCTTGTCCACCGGCAGGAAGTTACCGCCGTAACCCGAGATGTCGCCGGTTACGATCTCGGTCGATGGTTTCAGCTGGAAACCTTCTTTTCGCCCTTCCGCTCCCAGGGCAAGCGCCAGCGGCCCCCCGGCCAGTTGCATCAGATCATGCGTGACCTTTGCCTGCACGCCGTCAATGGAGGTCTTGGTCTTGTACGCATCGCCGCGAAATTGGGCCGCATCGGCCGCCGCGTGCGTCGCCGCGGTATTCGGGCCGAAGGGATTCACCTGCCCGCTATCGAGAAGCGGCAGGATCTTAGTTAGCAGCGGATATCCGCCATTCACCCTCTCGGTCAGGTTAGTGTCGATGTGCAGGAGCGCGGCATCGTAGTCCCATCCGCTGAGTGTCCCTTTCACGCCGAGAACCCCGCGCAACTGATCCGAGAGGTTCGTGATGTCGCGGTTGCCGGTGATCTCGGAACGGTAGCGAACCAGCAGGTCCGGCGTCCCCACAAACCCTAGCCGTGCTTGAGTCGCAGCATCCGGATAGTAAGGGCTCGAAGGCCGCAGCAGGAAAGTGGAGGAGCCGTTAAAGGGCGCCACGTTGAACAGCACATGGTTCGGCGGCAGCGCGAACTGGTCGGAGAGCGGCACCGGCTGGATGACGGTGCGCTGTTCCTTGTGCGAATAGGAGAACTGGCCGTAGCCCTCGATCTCGCGCGTGAGTCCAAAACGCACCGTGCCAAAAATGCTTTCCTGGTCGGTTTTCGGGATCAGCGTCACAAGTGGCGCAGGGTCGAAGCGGCAGCCGCGCGATCCGAGCCCGGCCGGCGGCGGATCCGAGAACAGCGGCGAGCGCACCGCGTACGGTCCAGGGCAATTCGGAAAGGAGGGATTTCGCGTGCCGAAACTGCCATCGGCAGCCACGAAGTTAGCTGGAAAGGTGTTGCCCGAAGACGTGTCATTGAAATACTGGGGGAATATTCCTGTGCTGGCGAAGCTGCGCTGGCGCCCGAACAGGGCATCCTCGTGCCTGAAGTCGGCGATCAGCGTGGCGCTAAAGCGCTGCGTGGCCATATCGCCCCAGCCGAGCAGTGCATTGAGTCCGCCCCCTTTGGCGCCCGGATGCTGCGTGAGCTCAGCGTGAGCCGTCACCTCTCCCCCGCGATAGTCCTTGCGCAGGATGAAGTTGATGACGCCACCGATGGCGTCGCTGCCGTAGATGGCGGAGGCGCCATCCTTCAGCACCTCGATGCGCTCGATCGCCGACGCCGGGATGTGATTGACGTCGACGGTGACGCTGTCGGTGAGGGTGCCGCCCCCGGCGACGCGCTTGCCGTCGATCAGCACCAGGGTTCTCTGCGAGCCCAGGCCGCGCAAGGAAACGCCGGAGACGCCGCCCGTTACGGACCCTGACGCCGTTGCGACCACGCTGTTGCTATTGCCCTGTATTGCCACGCCTACGGCCTGCAGGAACTGCTCGACGTTGGCCGCGCCGGTCTTTTCGATTTCCTCCCGGGTGATGATCTGGACCGGAAGCGCGGTCTCGGCATCGATCCGCTTGAGGGCCGAGCCGGTGATTTCGACTCGTTCGATCGACTGCTGAGCTGATGCGGGTGTGACGAGCGCAGCTAGAAGCGCTGCGCTTGCTGCAATGGATACTGACACGACAACTAAACGGCGGGCATTCGTCCTCATTTTTCCTCTCCCCGAGAATGCAGGCGTCGCGCCGAGCGGTTCTTTTGGCAGCTGACGCCGTGGCCTGTTGAAGTGCTAGAAGTTATTCCATTCGGTTACAGACTGTTACAAAAGTGGGCGAAGTATGCGCACAGCAGCCTAATCATTGCAATATCCGAATCACGCGTTTCATACGGCTCGTTCGTGGTGCACCGCAGAAAAATTCGCCCTTTGGTCGGGCGATAGAGGCCATGCGCGTAGCCCCAGGCGTACAATTTTCCGAGACTTCTAGCTTCACAGGAGGCATATCCATGGCGAATCCCAAGAGAGTCATTTTCGCGATTCCCCTAGCGCTGACGGCCGCGTGCGCCACCGGGCCCTACGATGAGCCCTACGCACTGGTCGAGGGCGGTATGCGCAGCGCCGTGCGCAAGGAGTTCCCGGCGATCGTCAATGCGGTGGACGGCCAGACGACGTTCATTCCGAGGCGGTATCCGACGGCGCTAAAGCCCGGAAGGCACGTGATCGACGTTTACTTCAGTACCGACGTGGGACCGACCTCCAAGCAGTACCGGACGATAGAGCTGGATGCCACCGCCTGCACCCGCTACAGAATCGTCGCCCGGTACATCAATCTCACGCACGTCGAGTGGGCCCCGGTGATCTATGCCGAGCCTATCGGCGAGTGCAACGCCAAGTTCGCGCAGAAGAGCGCGCAAAATTAACCCGAGCGGTATCGCGGGAGCTACTGGGAGCTCTGCGAGCGGAGGTGCTCGAGCTTCGCGGCGTACAGATCGCGGTCGCGGCGCGTCGTGCTGTTTTCCACCGCGCGGGCCAGGTGCTTGCGCGCTTCGCTGGTGTTTCCGAGCCTTAGGTTGGCGACGCCCAGCCAGAACTGGAATTCATGGTAGTAGGGGTCGCGCGCGACCTCCTTGGCGAACAGGTCCCTCGCAGTCTTGAAGTCGCCCAGCCGCATGGCCGCGAGCCCGCGATCGAAGAAATGGAATGCCGGATAGGGCTCAATCTCTGCCAACTTGCGCTGCACGACGCCCGATTCGGCCATGCGCCCCAGCCGTTGGAGCGCCAAAGCCAGGTTCGACAGGGCTTGGGTGTTCTCGGGTTCGCGCTCGAGGACATGGCCGAGGACCCGCTCGGCTTGCGGCCAATCGCCGTGACGCAGATAGATCACGCCGAGCGTGTTGTAGGCGCTGAGGAAAGCGGGGTCCTGCCCGATCGCCGCGCGTCCCCACCAGTAGGCGTCGTTCAACTGTCCTCGGGCGAGCGCCTCGGCGGCACGGTTGTTCATGTACATCGCGAGGATCGTCTGCTCCGGGATGACCCAAGTACGCAGCCCGCGCAACTCTTGTGCCGGTAGAAAGTCGATCGTCAGCAGCTCGCCTGAGGCATACGCGGTCCGCGCGCCGATCCACTTGCCGCCGAGCGTGAGGTTGACATGCCCGCTCAGAAAATACATGCCTCCAACGCGACTCCAGTTTGGCTCGACGAACGCGCTCTGGTACTCGACCGACAATCCCAGCGCTTTTGCGAAGGCTGCGGTCATGATGACGAGCGAAAGACAGTTGCCGGATCGTGCCTCGAACGCCTGCGACGCGTTTCGGGTCATCTCGGCGTCGTATTCCAACCTTAGCTGGTTCTTGCTGTAGAGCGCATCGATCAGCCCCTTGTGCAGCCCCTTGCTTTGCAGGGGGCCGGCCATCTCCGTCTCGAGGTAGCGCTTCATCTCGTCGCTCAGCGCGAACACGTCGTCGGCGCTGATGCGCTCGGAGGGAGCGGAGAACAGGTGGTCGCTGAACAGCAGCGCGGGCGGTTGCGTCACCGGCGTGTGGGAGCACGCGGGGAGCAGCATGCACAACCCTAGTACTGCCGAATACTTCATGGGCAAATAATGCGCCCCGCCGTATCAGCCGTAAAGCAACTCCGCCGGGTTGTGAACGCGCGGACCCGCAGTCAACGCAGGCCATCGCCTTGCGTTGATTTTGGCTCATGGGGGGCCGGGTAAGCGAGAGCAAGGGTTCTGTCGTCCCGATCGAGCACATCAGGAGCCGCATCCTCCTCGTACGCGGCCACAAGGTCCTGCTCGATGCCGACCTCGCCGCGCTCTACGGAGTCACCACCAAGCGCTTCAACGAGCAGGTGCGCCGCAACGCCGCGCGTTTTCCGGAGGACTTCACGTTCCGGCTCTCGACCGAAGAATGGGATTCTCTAAGGTCGCAATTTGCGACCTTAAAGACCGGCCGCGGCCAGCACCGCAAGTACCTGCCACTTGCCTTCACCGAGCACGGCGCCATCATGGCCGCGACGATCTTGAACAGCCCTCGCGCCACCGAAGTATCGGTCTACGTCGTACGTGCCTTCGTGCGCCTGCGCGAGCTGCTCGCCTCGAACAAAGAACTCGCCCGCCGCCTGGATCAGCTCGAGAAGAAGCTCGGCTCCCACGACCAAGCCATCGCCGGCCTCGTCAACACCATCCGCAATCTCATGAGCCCGCCCGAGCTCAAGCGCCGGCCCATCGGCTTCGTCACGTCGGACGAGAAGAAGCGCGGCTAGCCAGTGCTTCGGGGTTGAGCACGCGCACCGGCGTCCCCGCGAGCCATGCCGCCACGTTCTCGACGGTGTCGCGGTAGAACACGCGGTAGTTGTCCTCGTTGACGTAGCCGAGGTGCGGTGAGAGCGTCACGTTCTCCAGCTTGCGCAGCGCATGGTCGGCGGGCAGCGGCTCCCGGTCATAGACATCGAGCGCCGCATGGGCCGGCCGGCCTGCCTTCAAACCTGAAATCAGCGCTTTTTCATCGACGATCGGGCCCCGCGACACGTTCACCAGAATGGCGCTGCTTTTCATTGTCGCCAAGTCCGCAGAATTGACAAGGCCGCGGGTCCTGTCGCTCAGCACCAAGTGGATGCTGAGCACATCCGAAGTCGCAAACAGCTCGTCTTTCGACACGTAGAGCGCGCCGGCCTCGGCCGCCTTTTCAGGCGTCAGGTTCTGGCTCCAGCCGGCGACTTCCATGCCGAACGCGCTTCCGATCGCGGCGACGCGCGAGCCGATCTTGCCGACGCCGAGCAGCCCCAGCCGCTTGCCCCGCAGCGTCATGCCCGGCGCGAGGCCATCGTGCCAGCGGCCCGCGCGCATGTTGCGCTCGCCCTTGGCGAGGCCGCGCGCCGCCGAGATGATCAGCCCCCACGCCAGCTCGGCGGTGGCGGAAGTGCCGTTGCCCGCGCCGGTGTGGCTGATCGGGATGCCGCGCTCGCTGCAGGCCTTCGAGTCGAGGCTGCCGGCGCGGCCGCCCGTCAGGCTGATGAATTTCAGGTTGGGCAGCCGCTCGATCAGCGCGCGCGGAAAGGCGGTGCGCTCGCGCATCAGGCACAGGATGTCGAACGGCGCGAGCTTGCGCGCCGCATCGTCGATCGAGCCGAAGGCTTCGTGGAAAACCGTTTTTTCGACGCCCTGCAGACTGTTCCAGTCCGCAGACTTGAGCGCGACCTGCTGGTAGTCGTCGAGAATCGCGAGCTTCATTCGACCCGGATGTTGTTTTCCCGAACGACCTTTCCCCAGCGCGCCATCTCGCCCGCAATCCACTTCTGCGTTTCTTCGGGGCTCGCGGCAACGACGTCCATGCCGAGGGTCTCGGTGAGGATCTTCCTCACGTCCGGGAGATTCAATGCTTTGTTCAATTCAAGAACGAATTTATCGATGATCGACTTCGGCGTCCCGGCAGGCGCGAGGATGCCCCACCATGCATGCGCTGAGAGCTTGATGCCCTGCTCGGCAAGCGTCGGCACATCGGGCATGGTATGCGAGCGCTTGTCGCCGGTGAGCACCAGCGCGCGCAGCTTGCCGTTACGCACGTGTTGCGCTTGCGCCGCGGTCGACGCTATGGCGAGATCGACCTGCCCGCCCATCGCGTCGGTCGAGAGGGGGCCTCCGCCTTTATAGGGGACCGCCACCAGGCGGATGCCGGCCGCCTGGTTAAGGAGAATCGTCGTGAGGTGCGCAATGGAGCCGTTGCCGACATTGCCGATCGTCACTGTGTCGGGCTTCGCTTTCGCGGCCGCGACCACGTCGGCGAAACTCTTGTAGGGCTTTCCCGGCGCGGTGGTAATCGCCATCGGCGCGGTGCCGACCAGCATCACCGGCGCGAAATCTTTTTCCGGGTCGAAGGGCAGCTTCGGATTGAGCGCCTGGTGCACCGAATGCGTATCGAAGATGAACACGAAGGTGTAGCCGTCGGGCGCGCTCTTCGCGACGTAGTCCGTGCCGATGATGCCGGAAGCGCCGGTACGGTTCTCGACGATGAACTGCTGCTTCAGCGATTCGGTGAGCTTCGCCGCCAGGATGCGCGCCAGCGGGTCGACCGAACCGCCAGGCGGATAGGGCGAGACGAACTTGACGAGCCGCGTGGGCCACTCCTGCGCAAAAACCGGGAATGAAAGAAGTAAAAGAAAAAGCAACCTAAAAAGCGACATTCCTCGCTCCTTTCAGCTTCAGCATGTCGCGCGCGTCGTTCGGCGAGGCCACTGCAAGGCCGAGCTCCTCGAGGATGCGGCGCGCCTTCGAGACCTGCGCGGCATTCGACTCGGCGAGCTGCCCGCGGCCGAGCCACAGGCTGTCCTCGAGGCCGACGCGCACGTTGCCGCCCATCACCGCCGACATCGCGGCGATGAACATCTGGTTGCGGCCGGCGCCCAGGACCGACCAGTAATAAGCGTCACCGAACAAACGGTCGGCGGTGCGCTTCATGTGCAGCACGTCCTCCGGGTGCGGGCCGATGCCGCCGCGGATGCCGAACACCGACTGGATGAACAGCGGCGGCTTCAGCAGCCGCCGCTCGAGGAAGTGCGCCGCGGTGTAGAGATGGCCGATGTCGTAGCACTCGATCTCGAAGCGCGTGTCGTTGTCGGCGCAGGACTGCAGGATATAGGCGATGTCCTTGAAAGTGTTCTTGAAGATGCGATCGTCGCTGCCTGCGAGGTAGGGTTTTTCCCAGTCGTGCTTGAACTCCTTGTAGCGGCCGAGCATCTCGTAGAGGCCGAAGTTCATCGAGCCCATGTTGAGCGAGGCGACTTCGGGCTCGAGCCGCAGCGCCGGCTGCAGCCGCTCCTCGATGCTCATCGTCGGCGCGCCGCCGGTGGTGAGGTTGACCACCACGTCGCACACCGCCTTGACCTTGGGCAGGAACTGCCTGAACAGCTCCGGGTCCTGCGTCGGGCTGCCGTCCTTCGGGTTGCGCGCGTGAAAATGCACGATCGCGGCGCCGGCCTTCGCGGCGCCGATCGCGGCCGCTGCGATCTCGTCGGGCGTTACGGGGAGGTACGGCGACATGCTCGGCGTGTGGATCGAGCCGGTCACCGCGCACGTGATGATTACTTTGCCTTGCGCCGCTGCCATAAATGGGGTCTGTCCCTGATTTTCTACACCAGGTAGCGCACGCCGCCGCAAACGGAGATCGCCTGGCCGGAGATGTGCTTGCCGGCGTCGCTGGCGAGGAACAGCGCAGTGTTCGCGACGTCCTGCGCGGTGACGGTGGTATTCAAACTTACGCTTTCGAGCATGCGGCGGCGCACCTCGTCATTGGGCACGCCGAGTCCCTTCGCCTTGGCTTCAATGACCCGTTCGACGCGATCGCCCTCGACCACCCCGGGCTGGATGCAGTTGACGCGCACCTTGTCGGGCCCCGCCTCGGCCGCGAGGCTCTGCGTGAAACCGACCACCGCCCACTTGGCCGCCGAATAAGGCGTGCGCATCGCAAAGGCGAGCCGGCCGGCGATCGAGGACAAGTTGATGATGCTGCCGCCGCCGGCGGCCTTGATCATCGGCATGGCCTTGCGCGTGCAGTAGAACATGCCGTTCAGGTCCACGGCGATGCAGCGATCCCAGTCCTCGGGCTCGATGTCTTCCACCTTTGCGGTCGGTCCGGCGATGCCCGCGTTGTTCACGAGCACATCGAGGCCGCCGAGATGGCGCTTTACGTCTTCGAAAAGACGGTCGACGTCCGCCAGGCTCGCCACGTCTGCGCGGCTCCAACTGATGTTCTTGACTTTAGCCAAGGCATCGTCATCCACGTCGCAGATATGCACGCGAGCGCCGTGCTCGAGAAAGGTCTGCGCAATTACGCGGCCGATACCCGCGGCGCCCGCGGTCACCAGCACGCGCTTTCCCTTCGCTGATAAATCCATGCTAGGCGAGCTTCAGCTCCCAGTATTCGCCCGTCAGATCATAGCCGAAGCTGCGGTGCGGTTCCTTTCTGATCAGCTTGAACCCGCATTGCCTGTAGATGTGGCGCGCCGCCGCGAGATTCGACTGCGTCCACAGCGCGAGCTTCCTGTAGCCCTTCGCGCGCGCGAAGGCGATGCATTCGTCGACCAGGCGCTTGCCGACGCCCCGGCCGCGCGCCTTCGGCTCGACCAGAAGCAGGCGCAGCTTTGCGGTCGATGCGGACTGCTTGACGACGAGCGCAGAGCCGACGCGCTCGCCGTCCATTTCGGCGATCCAGCAGCGCTCCAGCTCGGCATCGAAGTGTCTTACGAACTTGGCCACGATCTCGGCCACCAGCGCCTCGAAGCGCTCGTCCCAGCCGTACTCCTCGGCGTACAGCGCGCCGTGACGGTGCACCACCCAGCCGAGATCGCCGGGACGGTGCGAACGCAACGTTATTTCAGCTCTTGATGCTTCATTGGTGAGCAGTGATTCGACCGCTCGCATCGCATCGACGAGCCGTCCGCGGTCCTGCTCGGGCAAGGGCTTGAGCATCTGCGCCATCTCGTCGCGCGAGCGCGCATTGAGAGCGGCGAACGTCTTGCGGCCCTTGGCGGTGAGCGCGAGCAGCGCCTGGCGGCCGTCTTGCGAAGAGCGCTTCGCCTGCACCAGGCCGCGGCGCTTGAGGCCCTGCAGCAGCCGGCTGAGATAGCCGAGGTCGAGACCGAGGCCCCTGCCGAGCGCGGTCGCCGTGGCCTGCTCGCCCTGAGCCAGCTCGTACAGCAGGCGTGCCTCGGTGAGCGTGTAAGGGCTGCCGAGCAGGCCCTCGCGCAATACGCCGATGCGCCGTGTGTAGAATCGGTTGAAGCGGCGCACCGCATCGATATGCATGCCGCCATCCTCGCCAACTATTTGCTTTTGTCAAGTATCTATGTTCGAGCTCGAGGGAAGAGTGGCGCTGGTCACAGGCGGCAACGGCGGCATCGGCCTGGGCATGGCGCGCGGCCTGGCGCAGGCCGGCGCGGCCATCGCGATCGCGGGCCGGAACAAGGAGAAGAACGCAGCCGCCTTGCGAGAATTGAAAGAGCTCGGCGCCAAGGCGATCGCCCTCGCCGTCGATGTCTGCGATGAGAGCGCCTGCCGGCGGATGATTCTCGATTGCGTCGATTCCCTGGGGCGGCTCGACATCCTCGTCAACAACGCCGGCACCAACATCCGCAAGGCGCCGCAGGACTACACGCTCGAAGAATGGCGACGGGTGCTCGACACCAATCTCACCAGCGCGTTCGTCGCCTCGCAGGCCGCGTACCCGCACCTGAAGCGCGCCGGCGGCGGCAAGATCATCAACATCGGCTCGATGATGTCGCTGTTCGGCGCGTCGTTCGTCGCGCCTTACGGCGCGAGCAAGGGCGGGATGGTGCAGCTCACCAAGGCACTCGCCACCGCCTGGGCGAACGACAACATCCAGGTCAACGCAGTGCTGCCCGGCTGGATCGATACCGCGCTCACGCGCCAGGCGCGCAAGGACGTGCAGGGCCTGCATGAGCGCGTGCTCTCTCGCACGCCCGCCGCGCGCTGGGGAACGCCCGAGGACCTTGCCGGCGTGGCAGTATTTTTATCCAGTTCTAGTTCGGATTTCATCACGGGCGTAGCGATCCCCGTGGACGGCGGTTACTCGGCGCAGGGCTAGAACCTGGTCTCGACGTAGCCGTAGATGTAGTTCGAGCCGCCGCTGACGTTGCCCAGCAGGCGCGACGAGCCGAAGATTCCCGAACGGTGCGCGACCCCCAAGCCGACGTAGGTCTCGCGCAGCTTGCGCACGCCGATCAGGTCTCCGACGCTGACATCTACGGTCGGATCGAAGCTATTGAGCAGCCTCGAGGTAGGGCGGCCGCGATCGGCCAGGTCGCGCACTTCCATCAGCGGAATCTTGCGCGCGTAGGCCAGACCGACGCCTAGCCCGACCCGTGTGTGCAGGCTCGCGTCCCAGGGAAAGCCGTAGTAGTACGCCTTGATATACGCATTGATCTGATAGAAATCGGCTTGAAACCCCGCCTCCTTATGGCGCGCCAGGCCGACGAAGCCCGCGAAATCGAGCGGCCACCCGTTGAGGCGGTCGATGAACGGCCGCCCGAGCTCGAACGCGGCAATGCTCGTCTGGTCCTTGGTGTGCGTGCTGGTGCAAACCAGACGCATGATGTGGGAGACGTTGCAGTCGCTCGACGCGCCGTAATACGCGCGCGCAATCAGCGGGCGCTGCTCCGGCCAGGCCTGGTGCTCGGGGGAGACGTCGTACATCAGCCCGAGCGTCACGCCGCTCTGGGTGCGGCTCTCCACGACGGGGCTCTTCGCCACGACGTCCGGCCAGCGTACCCAGGTCACGCCGCCGATCAGGCGCCATCGCTCGGTCAGGCTGTAGGCGCCGTACAAGCCGAGCTGCGTCATGGGACCGCCGCCCGCGGAATAAGCGGGCCGCAGCGGCGTCGCCTCGCCCGGCCGCACGCTGTAGTAATAGCTGTTCAGTTTCGCGTCGCGGAACCCGAGCATCGCGTGCGGCTGCAGCCACAGGCGGCCGCGGCGCAACGGATATTGGTAGCCCAGGCGCAGCTCGCTGCCGCGCGAGATTTCGGAAATGTCGTGGAGCAACTCGGCATAGGCGATGCCCCATCTGCCGCCGGTTTGCGCGCTGAAGCCGGCGTCGACGCCGGATTCACGCCGCTGCATGCCGGCAAGGCTGTCGGGCACGCGATCGTGGGGATAGCCTTCGAAGCGGTACCTTAGAAAGAGGTCGAAGCGCTCGCCCGTGCGCAGGTCGCCGAATTTGGCGCCCGCGGCGTACGAGTGCATGTAAAACCGGCCGGCTTCGTACAAATAGAGCGGAATGAAATCCTGCCGCGTGCCGGCGCCGCGGTAAGGCGATTGCTCGAAGCGCCACGCCGCGCCGATCGCCGCGCTTTCCGGCGCCGTGATACCGCTGAGCCAATCGCTGTTCGCGCTCGCCGCCGGCGCCGCAGCCGCGAGCGCAAGGCTCAGCGCAAGCGAAAGTCGATGCGCGGGCCCTTGGGAACGATCTGCGTCGGATTGATGTGCTTCATGCTGCGATAGTAGTGGGATTTGATCTCGGCGAGATCGACCGTGCGCGCCACACCGGGCAGCGCGTAGAACCTTCGCGTGTAGCGCCATAGTTTGGGGTAGTCCACCAGCCGTCGTAGATTGCACTTGAAATGTGAGTAGTAAACCGCATCGAAGCGCACCAGCGTCGTGAAGAGCCGCACGTCCGCTTCGGTGAGCCGCGCGCCGCACAACCAGCGCCGCTTCGCCAGTCGTTTTTCCAGCCAGTCGAGCGTGCCGAAGAGCTCGGTCACCGCTTCCTCGTACTTGTCCTGGGCGCTGGCGAAGCCCGCCCGATACACGCCATTGTTTACCGTCCGATATACGCGCTCATTCACCCGATCGATCTGCTTTCGAAGGTCAGGGGGATAGAGATCGTGAAGCGCCCGCGTCGCCAAGGAATCGAATTCACGGTTCAACATGCGGATGATTTCCGCGGACTCGTTGTTGACGATGCGCCGCGCGCGAGCATCCCAGAGCACGGGCACCGTCACGCGCCCGGTGTAATCGGGTTTCGCCTTCCCATAGAGCTGGTGCAGGTAGCGGAATTCGCCCTCGGCGAGCTCCCAGCCGTTCTCGCCCATGTACGGCTCGGCGTAGAAGACCGGTATGGCTTTCTCGAGCCCCTTGAGCGCACGCACCACCAGAGTGCGATGCGCCCAGGGACAGGCCCTGGACACGTAGAGCTGATAGCGCCCCGCTTGCGCCTCGGTGATCGCATTTCGAAACGCGCTCTCCGGCCGAACGAACGCACCGCCGGTAGACTTGGTGTCGCGCGGAACGTCCCGCCAGACACCCTCGACCATCATGCCCATGAAGACCAATCTTAGATGGATTCTGCTGTTGGCAGCGCTTTCGGTTCACGCCGCGGAGCCGCTCAAAGTACAGAGGGCGAAGGTGCCGCCGCCGCCCTGGCCGGCAGGCGATGAGCGCGGCATGGCGAATCAGATGGGCCCGGCCACCTGGGGCCGCTGCGCCTGGCATCTCACGCAGCCCGGCGCCCAGGTCTACGAGGTCTCGCAGTTGCGCTCGAACACCATGCCGCTGTCGCCGTTCGCCGGGCCCTACGTGCAGAAGCCCAAACCCACCAGCGGAATGCCGGGAACCGCGCATGCCTTCAACAGCGAGACCTACAACGAAGGCGTCGAGCCGGCGCAGCAAGGCACGCAGATGGACGCGCTGGGGCATTTCGCCGCATTGCGGCAACCTTGGGACGGCAAGCCGCCGCTGCCCGCAGAAGAGGCGGTCTACTACGGCGGGCTGGCGCAGAAGGACGTGAAGCCGACGGCCGATTCGCCGCTTCTCAAGCTCGGCATGGACAAGGCGCCGCCGATCGTCACCACCGCCGTGCTGCTCGATGCGAAAGCGCTCGTCGGCGGCGGCAAGCCGATGAGCGCCGGCGAGCTGGTCACGGCGCAGCACATCGAGCAGATGCTGAAGGCGCAAGGGTTGTCCCGACGCGGCATTCTCCCCGGCGACGTGGTGTACGTGCACACCGGCTGGGGCGATTACTGGAAGGACCCGGACGCGGAGAGGTTCTACTACACGCGCGCGCCCGGACTTTCGTACGACGCGGCGCGCTACCTCGGCGAGCGGCGCGTGGTGGCGATCGGCCTCGATACGCCGTTCATCGATCCGGTGCCCGACGGCATGCTGCAAGGCAAGGCGGGCCCGGCGCCGGGGACCCCGGCAGGGCTACCCTTCGCCGTGCACCACCACATGCTGACGCAGATCGGCATCCACCATGTCGAGAACGCCAAGCTCGATCAGATGGCGCGCGACAAGGTGTGGATCTCGTGCACCATCATCCTGCCGCTGCGCGAGAAAGGTGCAGCCGGATCCGCCATCCGACCGGTGGCGATCGGCGTTCCTACAGCAATGGCGAAAAAATCAGGATCAGACCGATGACCGAGACGAACCATACGCCGGTGCGTACCCACGGGATGCCGGCGACGTAAACGACCCGCGTTGCTAGTCGTCCGCTAGCGTTGCCACGAAGCGCGGCGGAATTTCTTGCGTCGGGAAAGCACCGACAGGCGCCGGCCCGCGAATTCGTGCACTTTCTCTCTTACTTCGCGGCGCACGTCTTCGGGCAGGGTCGCGGCGGCGTCCTCGAAGCGCGCAAACACTTCCTGCGGCGCGGGCGACCCGTCCTGGAAGAAGCCGCGCGTCCTGTCCCAGACGATGGCCCTGCCCTTGGCGTCCTCGCCATAGCAGAGCTGGATGAGCGTCACCTCGCCCTGGGCCTGCCACACGAACAGGTCGAAATAGTCGTCATGGAACCAGCGGCGCTTCGCCGGCGGATCGTCAGCGACTCCGAGGATTTCCTTCATCATTGTTCGTAAACGTTATGACCATAGTACCGTAGAGGGGGTTCCTGCCGCTTGCCTGCTCACCGTCAATGAGCGAAGCGAGCCGATCGAATTAGCCGCCTAGAGCAGAATCACCAGCAGCAGGATGATGAGGATGATCAGCAGCAGGTTCTGGCTGCTGATCTGGCCGCCGGCCGGCACGGCCTCGAGCCGTCCCGCCAGGTAGCGCACCTCCTCGTCGGTCATCGCATCGACGCGGCCCTGGGCTTGCTTCGCCGGGATGCCCATCTTCTCCATCTGCTGCGCCACTTCCGGCCGCTCGATAAGCGCCTTCACGCGCTCGCGTTCCTGCTGCGCCGCAGCCTGGTCGGTGGACACGAGCCCGGCGTACGCCTGCGGAACCGCGAAGACGAACGCCAGCAACAACCCTCCGAGAATCTTCTTCATTTGAGCTCCTTTAAAAAGGGCGGCGCAACAGCCTACGCCCGCAGCAAGAATAGAATCAAGCTTGGCATGAAAGCCTACTTCATCCGGGCCGACGGCGCCCGAACCTCCCTCGAGATGCGCGACGTGCCGGCGCCGGAGGCGGCGCCGGGCCAAATCCTGGTGCGCGTACGCGCCGCCGGGTTGAACCGCGGCGAGTTCATCGCCGGCCACGGACTCGCCAAGCCCGGCGCCGCCAAGCCCGCCGGCAACGAGGCCGCCGGCGAGGCGGTGCTCAGCGGGGAGCGCGTGATGGGCCGCTGTCCCGGCGCCTTCGCCGAGTACGCGCTGATGGATGCGCGCGAGGCGATCGCGGTGCCGGCCGGCCTGTCCTGGGAGCAAGCGGCGGCGATTCCGCTCGCCTTCATGGTGGTGCACGACATGCTGGTCGCGCAGGGGCAGCTCAAAACCGACGAGTGGCTGCTGGTCACCGGCATCTCCTCGGGCGTCGGCGTCGCCGCGCTGCAGGCGGCGAAGGCGCTCGGCGCCAAGGTGATTGGGACTTCGAGTTCCGAAGAAAAGCTTTCCAGGTTGAAAC
This sequence comes from Burkholderiales bacterium, assembly GCA_035602335.1. Taxonomy (GTDB): domain Bacteria; phylum Pseudomonadota; class Gammaproteobacteria; order Burkholderiales; family SG8-39; genus SCGC-AG-212-J23. The sequence goes on along the minus strand of DATNMK010000060.1, from coordinate 47,503 downwards.
ACCTCGGGCTCGACGTGCCCATTCGGACGCGAAAAGGCGATTTCCATGACGCGGTGATGAAAGCGACCGATGGCAAAGGCGCCAACCTCGTCGTCAACACCGTCGGCGGCTCGGTATTCGCGGAATGCGTGCGCTCGGCTGCGTTCGAGGCACGCCTGGCGATCGTCGGCTACGTGGACGGCGTGCTCAAAAGCGAGATCGACCTGGAAGCCGTACACGCCAGGCGGCTGCGCATTTTCGGCGTGTCGAACAAGCTGCGCAACGCCGAGCAGCGCGCTTCCACCGTGCGCGGCTTCGTCGCCGATTTCCTGCCGCTTTTCGCGAGCGGCCGCATCAAGCCGCTCATCGACCGGGTGTTCCCGTTCGCCGAGCTGCCGGCAGCCAAGGCCTACATGGAATCCGACGCCCACGTCGGAAAGATCGTGATTGACGGGCTGTGATTGTCATCACTGGGCCTTGATACCCACGAAGCTCAGGCGTTCCTCGATCAGAGGCGGCGCGTCGTTGGCAGCGTCCGCCGGGGGCGGCACGAACCCGCGCACGCGGTAGACGCCGCCGGGCACGTCGGCGCTCAACGTGAACACGTAGCTCTTCGAGGCATACTTGCCGAGGCTGTCCTTGAGCGGATTGTCGGCATACGGAACGATCGTGACCTCGCTTGCAGCCGCGCCGCGACCGCCGAACCGGAGCTTGGTCTTCGCCACGCGCGCCGACCGGGCGAGGGCCGTGCGGATCGCACGGCGAAACTGCGCGGGCTTCGCGCCGGTGAGGCGGGCCATCTCGCGGATTTCGCGCTCGAGGAAGTACAACAGCACTGGATTGCCTTCGGCGTGCGCGACCTCGGGGAATGCGATCCTGCGCGCTCCGGTGAAGAACGCGACGGAGACGCGCTTTGCGCTGTCAGCGGAATGAACCCGGACTTCAACGGTATCGTCGAACCCGGCCTCCGCAGAACCGGTTTTCCTGAAAGCATAGAAGAGCGTCGCCGCCGGCACGACATTCTTCAGGTGATTGGTCTGGAACAGCAGTGTCTCCGCCTCGGAGACTTCGTCCTGCGCGCCCAACCCCGAGGCCGCGAGCCCCATTGCGAGGAACGCGCCCCAGCGCAGCGCGCGCAACAGGCGAGCCACGCGATCTACTTCCGCAGCCTCGAATCGCCGCGATTGAGCGAAGGATCGGCCGGAACCGCCATGATCCGGCCCTCGTCATCCAGCTGCGGCACGCCGTAAGCGGCGAGGATCGCCTGAATGCGGGCGCGGTTCGCCTCGATCAGCCGCTCGATCCTGTCCTTCCACTCGCGTTCGCCGAAGCGCACGCCCATGGCGATGCGAAAGTCGAACTGAATCTCGGGGGTCGGCTCGAAGGGCACGACGGCCAGCTCGGCGGACGTGGCGTTCTTCGCGAAGTAACCGGCGATGGGCCCCCACACGAACGCGACATCGATCTTCCCGGCCACCAGGTCCTTCTCGACGATCTCGCCCGGATAGCGCTCCGGATCGCCGGACTGGAGTTGATAGGGAACGACCTGATCGAACAAGCGGTGCTTGAGCAGCCAATCAGCCGGCGGCGTTTGACCGACCACGCCGAGCTTGAGCGACTTCAGCTTCGCCGGCTCGAGATTGAGCAAGCCTTCGGGAGCCGTTACGCTGTCGAGCCCTTTGCCTTTCACATAGACCAGGGTGTACGTCGAGCGGTAGTAGGGCTTGGTGGTAGACGCCAACTCGAATCCGACGGGTACACCCACTACCAGGTCGCATTTGAAGCGATTGGAGCTGGGATCGCGCCCGCGCAGCGTGTTGCGAATGAATCCCATGCGCTGCGGGAACCACGTGTACTCGAGCGTCCATCCCAACTCGCGCGCCAGGAGCTCGGCAATCTTGTTCTCGAAGCCTTCGCCCGCCCGGTTTGAGAAGGGAAGGTTGTTCGGGTCCTGGCAGACGCGCAGCACGCGATCATCGCCTGCCGGCTGATTCTGCTGGGCCATCTGGACCGGCAGGCCGCGCGCCCCCTGCGTTCTGGCGTTGTCGAGTCCTCTCACGCTGCGAAAAATGGCGGCGGTGAAATTTGCATCGGCAAGATTGGCGCCGGTGAAATCGGTATCGATGAACTTCGAGCCGCTCAAATCGGCGCCGGCAAGGTTGGCGCCGCGCATATCGGTGCCGCTGAACTCCGCCCCGCTCAGCTTGGTGTGGGCCAGGTTGGCGCCCGAAAGGTCCGAGAAGCTGAAATCGGCGCGGGAGAAATCAGACCCCGAGAGATCCGCGCCTCTCAGGTTCGCCGAGACGATATTCGCCCGCATGAGCCCCATCGACTGGTTCTTCATGTCGGCCGCGCCATCCATCTTCGTGAGCACCGCCTGCTCGAGATTCACCCTTCTCAGATCACCGATCAAGCGCGCGCCCGAGAGGTTCGCCCCCTTCAGGTCGGCGCCTTGAAGCTGCATCGAGAACATCATCGCGCCCCGCAGGTTGGCGTTGGTCAGGTTCGTACCCTCCGCAAAGCTGACCGTGAGATTGCAGCGGGAGAGGTTGGCGCTCGTCAGGTTGCTGCGGTTCAGAACCGCCGCCGCGAGATTCGCTCCCTTGAAATCGATGCCGGATAGATCCAGCTCGGAGAGGTTCCTGGAATAAAAATCGGCGGGGGCGGACGCCGAGGCTTTGGCCAACGTCGCGACCACCTGTTCGCGCGTCAGCTTCTCGTAGCCGGGCCAGTCGGCGGCGCTTGGCAACTGTGGCAGCAGGAGGACTGCCGCTATCACAAGCCGGCTGGGCCATCGGCGCCGCGCGGCGCGGTTCATTTCAGCTCTTCGAGACGGCCCGGCTGAATGGCGCCGTCGGAGCGTCCTTTCAGGTACGCGTAGAGGCCGTCGATATTTTCGACGACCATCTTGCTGCCGTCGAAGTTCGGCATGCCCTTCTCCGGGCGCCCCTTCAGCACCGATTCCTTGAACTCGTCCTTGGAGAGCCGCCTCAAGCTTTCGAGCAGGGACGGCCCGACCATGCCTTCCTGCCGCGCACCGTGACAGCGCTCGCAGGCGAGCGCACGCCAAATGCGCCAGCCCTCGAGCGTGGTCTTGTCGACCTTGTTGCCCTCGGCGACCTGGTAGGGCTTGTCGTCGGCCGCGACAGCGTGGCCCGGCGCAAGCGCGGCGAGCGCGAATGCGATCCCGGCGATGAATTGAGTGTTTTTCATGCTCAGCGGTCTCTACCAGACAAAAAGGGCTGACACCCCGAAGGATGTCAGCCCCTTAACGCTTGAAGCTGCGATATGGTTTACGGCAAAGAGAACACGGTGAGGACGCCGCCGAGCTCGGTGTAGTTCTTCAGCTCCTTGTAGCCACCCACAGCGCCCAGGCCGTCGGTATCCTTCTCGAGGCCCGCCGCAAGCCCGATGCCGGCCCATCCGCCGATGCCGGAAAGCACGCCGATATACTGCTTGCCTTTGTACTCCCAGGTGTTCAGGTTGCCGATGATGCCGGAGGGCGTCTTGAACTTGTACAGCTCCTTGCTGATGTCGTTCGCGTCGACGCACTTCACGTAGCCCTCGAGCGTGCCGTAGCAGGCGATGCCGCCGGCCGTAACGAGCGCGCCGCTCCACACGGAGAACTTCTCCGGCTTGGACTTCACGATCTTGCCGGTGCCGGCATCCCAGACGATGAAGTTACCCATGCCGCCGTGACTGTTCGGCGGCGGGTACATCGACAGCGTCGCGCCCACAAACGGCTGGCCGGCCGTGTACTCGACCTTGAAGGGCTCGTAGTCCATGCACACGTGATTGGTCGGCACGTAGAACAGCTTGTTGGCCGGGTTGTACGCCGCCGGCTGCTGGTCCTTGGTGCCGAGCGCGGCGGGGCAGACGCCCTTGGTGTTCACGTCCTGGCCTTGCGCCTGCGTGCTGTACTGCTTCACGACCTGCGGGCGGCCGGTCTTCATGTCGACGTGCGTCGCCCAGTTCACCGTCGGATCGTACTTCTCGGCGACGAGCAGCTCGCCCGTGGCGCGATCCAGCGTGTACCCGAAGCCGTTGCGGTCGAAGTGCACCACCACGTTGCGCGGCGTGCCTTTCACGTCGATGCCGTTGGCAAGGATCATCTCGTTGACGCCGTCGAAATCCCACTCGTCGTGCGGCGTCATCTGGTACACCCACTTCGCCTGACCGGTGTCGACGTCGCGCGCCCAGATCGTCATCGACCACTTGTTGTCGCCGGGGCGTTGCGCTGGGTTCCAGGTGCTGGGATTGCCGGAGCCGTAGTACATCAAGTTGAGCTTCGGGTCGTAGCTGTACCAGCCCCACGTGGTACCGCCGCCGATCTTCCACTGATCGCCCTGCCAGCTCTTCAGCGACGAGTCCCTGCCGACCGGCGCCATCCTGCCGTCGGTCCAGGTCATCGTCCTGTCCGGATCCATCAGCATCTCGGCGTCCGGCCCGGTGCTGTAGGCCTTCCAGAGCTGCCTGCCGGTCTTGATGTCGTAGGCCGCGACATAGCCGCGCACGCCGAACTCGCCGCCGGAAATGCCGGTGATCACCTTGTCCTTGAAGATGTGCGGGGCGTTGGTGTTGGTTTCACCCTTCTTGGGATCCCCGTTCTTGACCTTCCACACCTCCTTGCCGGTGTTGGCGTCGAGCGCGACCAGGTTGGTGTCGGCTTGCTGCAGGAAGATCTTGCCGTCGGCGTAGGCGAGACCGCGGTTCACCGTATCGCAGCACATTACGGGGATCACCGTCGGGTCCTGCTTCGGCTCGTACTTCCACTTGATCGTCTGATCGGCGAGACTGATCGCGAAGACTTTGTTGGGAAACGGGCTATGGATGTACAGCATGTCGCCGATCACCAGCGGACCGCCCTCGTGGCCGCGCAGGACACCGGTCGAGAACGTCCACGCGACGCGAAGGTTCTTGACGTTGTCCTTGCTGATCTGCTTGAGCGAGCTGTAGCGGTGGTTCTGCATGTTGCCCGCCTGCATCGCCCAGTTCTTGGAGTTCTGAGTAAGCTTGATGACCTCCTCATTGGCGAGGACGAGCCCCGGGAGAGCGGCGAGACCGAACAAAACGCCCCACCTGCACGTGCTTCTCACTACCATGTCATCCTCCTCGATGAAAGACTCAGCGCGAGGCGCGCATCGCCTCTCGGCACTATATACCTATACCCGCGCCAAAAAAATAACATGCACCTCTTGAAAAAGGGCGCCGCTACTGTTCCAAAACCGAACAGTCAGGATCCTCGCTGCATCAAAACTGGGAGTCGCGATGGCTTCGCTGCGCTGCCACAAATCCGGGCTAGCGCTGCACGGCGCAGCGCTTCATCGCGTCGCTTTGGAGTTGCATGTAACGCTTGGCGGTGTCTCGCGTCTTCGGCGGATCGCGGAACACGCCGCCGCGCTCGCCGCCGAGGCTCTGGAAGCGCGCCGCCGTGGAGGCTTCCACGAAATCGTCGTAGGTCAACTGTTGCGCAATCTCGTCGATCACGCATGCGCACTTGTAGAGGAACTCCTGCTTTCCGGCGTTCCTTTGCATGCACTCGAGGACGAACTCGACCCGGTCGACGGTGGGATAGTCATGCACGGCTGCGGCCTGTGCCGGGGCACCCGCCGCCGACACTGCCAAGGCAAGCGCGACATAGTGGGTCGTCTGCATGCGTTCTCTTTCGTCCTGCCGCCCGCGTAAGCGACCTCCGATGCTAGCACGCAGCGTGGCATAATTTGGCGAGGAGGGGCCTACGCTGCAATCGAACGGCAATCACGCGCGTCTTGTCTACTCCGTCATTCGCGGCACATCGGACGACGCGGGCCCGCCTGAGCACGTCAAGCGCTCCTGGCTGCGCTGTCTCGACGAGTACGGCCTTGACCCGCAGTCGAATGCGCAGCCGGTAGTCGTATCGCGCCAGGAGCTCATGGTCCGCAAGGAGCAGAGCCTCGAGCTGGTCTCTTTCGCCGACGCCGAGATGACGCACCTGTACCGGCAGCTCGCCGGCTCCGGCCACTCGATCATCCTCACTGACCGCGACGGCGTCCTGCTTTCCTACTACGGCGATCCGAGCTTCAAGGGCGCGGCGTCGCGCGCCGGGCTGGTGCCGGGTGCCGTGTGGAGCGAGCGCTACGGCGGCACCAACGGCATGGGAACCTGCCTGCTCGAACGCGAGCCCCTGATCGTGCACCGGGACCAGCACTTCCTCGCCCGCAACACCGGACTGACGTGCTGCGCCGCACCCATTTTCAATCATCGCGGCGAGCTGGTCGCGGTGCTGGACGCCTCCGGCGAGTCGGACCGCGCGCAGCAGCACACGCTGGTGCTGGTGAACATGTCGGCGCAGATGATCGAAAACCGCCTGTTCCTGCACCGCTTCCGCGACGCCTTCGTGGTGCGCTTCCACAGCCGGCCGGAGCTCGTGGGAACGTGGAGCGAAGGGATCATCGCGCTCGATCTCGCCGGCGCCATCGCCGCGGTGGACCGCAACGCGCTGTTCCAGCTCGGCTGCAAGAGGGTCGAGGAGCTGATCAACGCGCCGCTCGAGCGCGTGTTCAACATTTCACTGCCGGCGCTGGTCGGGCGCAGCCGCAGGAAATCGTTTCACCCGTTGCCGATCTACGAGGCGCGCCACGGCGGGCGTTTTTTCGCCGTGGCGCAGGAACCCGAGTCGGCGCAGCGGGTGAGCGGCGCAACGCGCGCCGCGCCGCTCGACAGCGCCTCGCGGTCGAGCGCAAACCGCAGCGCGCTCGACGAGCTGAACTTCGGCGACGCGTCGATGGCGCGCAACATCCGGGCGGCGAAGCGCGTCGCCTCGCGTGATGTCCCCATCCTGCTGATCGGAGGAACCGGGACCGGCAAGGAGCTTTTCGCGCGCGCCTTGCACGCCTCGAGCGAGCGCGCCGAGCACTCTTTCGTCGCGGTCAACTGCGCCGCGATCCCGGAGGCGCTGCTGCACAGCGAGCTGGTGCAGGCCCACGGCGGCACGCTGTTCCTGGACGAGATCGGCGAGCTGCCAGGCGCGCTCCAGGCCCGGCTACTCCATGTGCTGGAGAAGCGCGAAGTGATCGCGCCCGGCGGCGCAACGCCGATCCAGGTCGACCTGCGCCTGGTCGCTGCGACGCCTTCCAGCCTGGAGGAGAAAATGCGCCGCGGCGAGTTTCGCGAGGACCTCTTCTATCGGCTGCAGGGGCTGGTGCTGACGCTGCCGCGGCTCGATGAACGAACCGACAAGCGCGCGCTGATCCGACACGTCTTCGCGCAGGAGACCGCCGACACGCCTTCGGTTTCGCTCAGCGAGGAGTTGATCGACGCACTCTGCGCGCATCAATGGCGGGGGAACATACGGCAACTGCGCAACGCGCTGCGCGCCATGATTGCGCGGCGTTCGGGCGACAAGCTCGACGTGGCCGACCTGCCGTCCGAGTACTGCCTTGGCGCGCGGCCTGCCGAACCCGGGGCTGCGCTTGCCGAGACGGACTCGCTCAACGCTCTCGGAAGAGCGGAGCGCGAGGCGTTGCTCCGGGAGCTGGATCTTGAGCATGGCAACATCAGCCACGTCGCGCGCAAGCTCGGCGTCGGCCGCAACACGCTCTACCGGAAAATGCATCGGCTGCACATCAAGTTGCCGATCAAGAAAGCCGCTGCATTGAGCCCCCACTGAGCGGGGTGTCAGGCCAAAAAAAACGGCGCCAAAACGGCGCCGTTGTTACCGTCCGACCGGCGGGCCGCGAACGCGGCCCACCGCCGGCGCATTTCAAAAGAAGAGGATGGCGCCCAGGGCAATCAATTTGTCCTTGACCTCTCCCCCCGTCTGGTTCTTGGCCGTGGTCGGAACATACTCGGCCACCAGATTGAGGCTTGGGGTGAGGCTGTAATACATGCCCAAGACCAGCGATTTGTTCTCTTTCACCAAGTTGGGGCTCGTTGCCGCCGATTCGTTCGACGCGAGGTCAAGTTTGCTCACGCCGTAACTGATACCCGGCTTGAACTTCCCGAACTTGTAGGTCGCCTGCGCATACCCGCCCTTCGACTTGCGCTTTGCCACCGTGCCGCCTGCGAACGCCGCGGCGTCGAAGCCGATCGCCGTCGTGCCGACCCCATCGGCGCTGTAGCCATACAGCACGCCTTCGAGGGCGCCGGCATTCACTTTGACGCCGAGATCGAATGCCTGGCCCGTAACGCTCGAGCCTGTGGGCGCAGCATCGCCCACGCGCGCCTTGACTTGTTGGTTCATGAGGCCCACCCACGCCTTGCCGCCGACGGGTCCCGTCCATTCGTAGCTCGCCTTGGCCTGAAGACCGGGCTGCTCGTGCCCCGTTAACGAGGCGCTGCTCGGATCGCCAGAGAACGGAAAAACGTCCACGCCCTGGAACACGCCGGCTGAATACTGGAAGCCGCCGTACTTCGGCGAGGAATAGCTGATCTGCGGAATCCAGTCGGTGTAGATATAGCCTACGCCGATGCGGCCGAGGGTGGTGTTGCCGCCGAGGAACGCACCCCCCGAGCCCACGCCGAGAAGCGTCATGTCGGCGAGGATCGCATCGGATGCGAAGATACCGATATCGCGCCCGACCTTGACCGTGCCCCAGCTCTTGTCGCCGAAGGTGAGGAAGTTCTGCCGCAAGTCGATCGTGGAGGCGCCGATGCCTCGCTTGCCCGTGGCGGAGCTGGTAATCCCCGGGTAGAAGCCGACGGTCACGCCGATGTCGAGGTCCGACTGGCGCGACTTGGCCCCGAAGACCAGCGCGCTCGGCAATAGCCCGGACTCGATTGCCTGCTCTTTCGAAACGTCGGGACTAGGTCTATTGCAAGCGAGGCCTCCGTTAACGGCGACCGCCTTAGTGTCACAGCTATTCCAGGTGGCAAAGCCGTTCACGTTGCCCGAGAACGAAAGGTCCCAGGCGCCGGCCTTGAAACCGATCTCCGCGTGCGCGGCGCCGGCTCCCACGGCGAGAGCGGTTGCCACGACAAGCGAAATTTTCCTGCGCTTCATAACTTGCATCATTTGTGCCTCCCTTTAGAGTCTCGCATCAACGATACCCGCGCAAGCGAGCGCTTACGCATCACCCTCCCATATGCTAGGCCACCGCGCAGGACTTTACCAGCACGAGGCGCGCTGCGCCGACAGGCGCGACGCGGTGGGTCGACTGCATGCGTCGTCTTTGCTGCGTGGCATAATTTGTTCGAGGAGGGGGCGAAGCTGCAGCCGAACGGCAATCACGCGCGTCTCGTTGGCGATCCGCGCTGCATGAAACGCCGCGCCCGATTCTCATGGAATTCACGGGGGTGATATATGGATGTTCGCGCAGCGGTCGCTCATAAGGCGGGCGCACCTTTAGCCATAGAAACCGTGCAGTTGCAGGGGCCGAAGGCCGGCGAAGTGCTGGTCGAGATCAAGGCGACCGGCATCTGCCATACCGACGAATTCACGCGCTCGGGCTCGGATCCCGAGGGCTTGTTCCCGGCGATTCTCGGCCATGAGGGCGCAGGCGTGGTGGTCGAGCTGGGGCCGGGGGTCGCCAGCGTGAAAAAAGGCGATCACGTCATTCCGCTCTACACCCCCGAATGCCGGCAGTGCGAATACTGCCTGAGCGGCAAGACCAATCTGTGCCAGGCGATACGCGTCACGCAAGGGCAAGGCGTGATGCCCGACGGCAGCAGCCGCTTCTCGCTCGGTGGCAAAAAACTGTTCCACTACATGGGCACCTCGACTTTTTCCAACTACACGGTGGTGCCGGAAATCGCGCTGGCCAAGATCCGCGAGGATGCGCCGTTCGACAAGGTGTGCTACATCGGCTGCGGCGTGACCACCGGCATCGGCGCGGTGATCAACACCGCCAAGGTCGAGCCGGGCGCAAACGTCGTGGTGTTCGGTCTCGGCGGTATCGGGCTCAACGTGGTCCAGGGTGCGCGGCTGGCCGGCGCAAACATGATCGTCGGCGTGGATACCAATCCGGCGCGCAAGGCGCTCGCCGAGAAGTTTGGCATGACGCATTTCGTCGATCCGAAGGAAGCTGGCAAAGACCTGGTCGCGCACCTGGTGAACCTGACCAAGGGCGGCGCCGACTACAGCTTCGAATGCATCGGCAACGTCGAGGTGATGCGCCAGGCGCTCGAGTGCTGCCACAAGGGCTGGGGCGTGTCGGTGATCATCGGCGTCGCGGGCGCGGGCCAGGAGATCAAGACGCGCCCGTTCCAGCTGGTCACCGGCCGCGTATGGAAAGGCACCGCGTTCGGCGGCGCCAAGGGCCGGCGCGACGTGCCGAAAATCGTCGACTGGTACATGGAGGGCAAGATCAACATCGACGACCTGATCACGCACAAGCTCAAGCTCGCCGACATCAACCAGGGCTTCGACCTGATGCACGAAGGCAAATCCATACGCTCGGTGGTGGTCTACTGACCACCACCGTTTCCCGCAATAAATGTTTCGGTGGCGTTCAGGGCGTCTACAGCCACGAGGCGCGCGAAACCGCGTGCGTCATGCGCTTCGGCGTGTTCCTTCCGCCGCAGGCTGAAGCCCACGCAGTGCCGGTGCTCTACTGGCTTTCCGGCCTCACCTGCACGGAAGAGAATTTCATCGTCAAGGCAGGCGCGCAACGCGTCGCCGCTGAGCTGGGCTTGGCCATCGTGGTGCCGGATACCAGCCCGCGCGGCCTGAAGATTCCCGGCGAAGACGAGAGCTACGATTTCGGCGTGGGCGCAGGATTTTACGTGGACGCCACGCAAGCGCCCTGGTCGCGAGGCTATCGCATGTATTCCTACGTCACGAAGGAATTGTCGCGGCTGGTTGAATCCACGTTCCCCATCGATGCCGCGCGCACGGGCATCTTCGGCCATTCCATGGGCGGACACGGCGCGCTGACCATCGCGCTCAAGAATCCCGGCTATTACAAGTCGGTGTCGGCTTTTGCCCCGATCTGCTCACCGATGCGCTGCCCCTGGGGAGAAAAAGCGCTGACGGGATATCTCGGAGCCGATCGTGCCCTCTGGCGGGACTACGACGCGACCGCCCTGATCGAGAGCCGCGGATGGAAGGGGCCGGCGATTCTGGTGGATCAGGGCACCAACGACCAGTTTCTGGAGAGCCAACTCAAGCCTGAGCTGTTAGAAGAAGCTTGCAGGCGAGCCGGTGTGCCCCTGGACCTTCGCCTGCAAGCGGGTTACGACCACAGCTACTTTTTCATCGCCACCTTTATCGAGGATCACCTGCGATTCCACGCGCGCAATCTGTAAAGCAGGGCATTTGCGTCACGCACGCAGCGCGCCGGAGGCCTTGGCGGTTTGCGTCGCGATGAAATCCATCAGCGCCGGAGACAGGCAATCGTAAGGCTCGAGCTTGAGTTCCCTCAACCTCGCCCTGACCGCGCCCATGTTGTCGGGGCTCGCGCCCGATTCGATGATCGACGAAACAAATGCCGCGAATTCAGGCGGCGACCAGCCCGCTTCGTTCGAGCGCTCGGTGTGAATGAAATCGAATCCGTGGAGCGGATGGCCCCTGTTCTCGATCCGGCCATACATGTGGACGCCGCACTCTTTGCAGGCATACCGCTGAATCGTCGCCTTGGGATCGACAATCGCCAGCTTGTTGCCGTTCGCCTTGACGCTGAGGTTGTCGCGCCCTACGACGGCGACCTGCGAGAACAGCGCCCCTTTCGGTTTCCAGCACTTGGTGCAACCGCACACGTGATTGTGTGCGGACTGCCCCTTGATGGCTATCTCGACCCTGTTCTGCGAGCAGTTGCAAGACAGCGTCCCGCCTGCAAAATTCTTCGCCGCGGCCTTCAGTCCTCCATCGACCGCCGGATGTATCTTGACGCTAGCCATGGTGATTTCTCCTCCTCTTTGGAAAGGGCGCATGGAGCCCGGGGCAAGTCACGCGGTGATAATCTTGCACCCAATGACCCCACTATGGCAACGTCCTTCCGTTTTGCTCACCTCTTTTCGGCTTGCGCATCGCTCGCGCATTGCTCTGAGCGTGGCAGCCTCATTGCTCTGCACAGTTGCATGGGCATCGGGCGAAGCCGTCGAGCCGGGCACCTATGAGATCATTGCCCAGATCGCAATGCCTCATCTCGAGGAGAACTTGCGGTACGCCACGACCCGGGAGCGGCGCTGTTTGCGCGGTCACGAACTCTCCTCCGTTTTCCCAATCCTGCACCACCAGTCGCTCGAGGGCTGCAAGCTGGGCGACCAGAGCCGGCGCGGCGACACGATTCGCTTTCTTCTCGTCTGCGCGAGTCCGCAAGTGGCGACCGGAGTTGCGCGGTTGGATGCTGGTCCGGGCCGCGTCGTGGGTATTCTGGAGATCAAGATGGGCGGCAAGAACATGACTTTCGCCCAGCGCATCGAGGCAGTGCGGCAGGGTGAATGCGACCCGACACCGTAAGCTGAAACGGCCTTTCAGCGCAAATGGTGATTGCGTTCCTGGATATTGTCGACCAGGCGGCGCACGCCGCGCAGCCACGTCTCGTCGGTGTTGCCGCGGATGTCGACCGACTTGGCGTATACGGTCTCACCCGTCGCCACGCTGCGCACTTCGATGTTGATGTTGAGGATCAGGTTGCTCACCTTTTGCACCCAGCACAGCGCGATGCGCTCGGCACCGAGCGCTTTGCCGATATCGATCTCGCAGCCGTTGCAGGCACGCAGCTCGTAGGAAGCCCTGAACCGCTCGATGAGCTGCGCGGCGGGAGCGCGATCGAGCACGCGATACATGCCCCGGCTCTCCAGCTCTTTCGCCAGCTCGGTCGTGATCAGGACGACCCGCCGATCGACCTCCCGGCGCGCCTGCTCGCTTGCGAATGAGCGCATCTCGTCGATCAGCTCGAAGTCCATGAGCGCGAGCGACTTCGGTTCCGCTGCCGTCGCCTGGGCGCACGCGAGCCCCGCGAGCGTTAGCAGCGCGATCAGTCGCACTTGTACCGCGGAAAGCATTGTCTTAGCATGATCACCGCCCGTTTTCTCCCGCTATGAAAGGACCCTGCTGATGCCGACGGCGCGGATCGGCGTGATGCTGGTCGACGACCACGCCGTGGTGCGCATGGGCTTCAGGCTGCTGGTCGACGGATCGCCGGACATGAGAGTCGTCGCCGAAGCGGACAGCGGCGAGGACGCGGTGCGCCGCGTCGACGAGGCAAAACCCGACGTCGTGGTGATGGACATCTCGATGCCCGGCATCGGCGGCCTGGAGGCGATCCGCCGCGTTCTCGCCAGGGAGCCCGCGGCGCGGATTCTCGCGTTGTCGGCGCACGAGGACGCGATGCACGCGCGGCGCGTGCTCAAGGCCGGGGCCGCCGGGTACCTGACCAAGCGCAGCGCCGCCGAAGCCTTGCTCCAGGCGATCCGCCAGGTGTGCCAGGGCAAGACCTTCCTCGAGCCGCAGATCGCGCAGCAGCTCGCGATCCAGCAGGTCTCGGGTACGCGCGATCCGCTCGATACCCTGAGCGAGAAGGAGTTCAAGGTGTTCCTGGCGCTGGCGGGGGGACAGTCGGTCCAGGACATCGCCGCGGTCATGTCCCTCAGCCCCCGCACCGTCGGCACCCATCTGTACAACATCAAGCAGAAGCTCGGCGCGTCCAACTCGGCGGAACTGGCGATCATGGCGATGCGCGCCGGGCTGCTCACGCCCTAGTCTCGAGCTGCGCCGCGCGCTCGGCGCCGGCCACGGGGAGCACGGCGCGCACAGTGACGCCGTGCCCGGGCGCATCCGAGATGGCGAAGCTGCCGCCGAACGCCTGCACGCGCTCGCGCATCCCCGCCAGTCCGAATCGGCCGTCCTCCCGCGCGCTCGCCTGCCCGAGTCCTTTGCCGTTGTCCTGGACGCACACGATCACGGCATCTTCCGAGGACGCCGCGCGCTCGCGCGACACCGAGATCTGCACGCGCGTCGCCTCGGCGTGCCGGATCACGTTCGTCAAAGCTTCCTGCACGATCCGGTAAACGGTGATGCTGACCGCCTCGCCGAGCCCCTCCAGCTCGCCCGAGAGCGCGAGATCCCATCGCACGTCGGGGTGTCTCTGCGACCAGGCGGACGCCGCGTCGCGCAGCGTCTCGCCGAGGCCCAGATGGTCGAGCCCGCTCGGCCGCAGCCTGCGGATGATGCCGTGGACGACATCATAGATGTGGGAGGCCACCGACACGATGCTGTTGGCGTTGTCGCGAATCTCCGGCGCGGATTCGCCCGCGCGGTTGGCGATCGCCGTGCCGATCGTCTTGATCGCGGTGACGCACTGGGCGAGCTCGTCGTGTAGCTCGCGCGCGATCGCGCGGCGCTCCTCCTCGAGCCGCGACTGCACGAGCGCGGTAAAACTGCGACTCTGTTCGAGCTCCCGCTCGGCAGCCTGCATGCGTTTATGCTCGGTGATGTCGCGCATGCTGCAGATTTCCGCGATCACGCGGTCGCTCGCCGGATCGACGAGGGGCGCGGCCGACAAGGCCACGTCCACGAGCCGCCCCGTCTTCGTCAGGCGCTGCGTCTCGGGCAGCTCCACGCGCTCGCGCCGCTTGACCGACTCGAGGCTGTCGCACAGCTCGTCATGCCGGTCCGCGGGCGCGATCAGCAGCGCGGAGCTGCCGACGAGCTCGCGCTCCGCGTACCCGAGCAGCCGCTCCGCAGCCGCGTTGCAGAACGTGATCCGTCCCGCCAGATCGCGGATCACGATCGCGTCGCTCGACTGTTGCGCCACCAGCGCGAGCTGCCGGTTCTGCGCGAGGCTTTCCTCGAGCGCCTGCGCCATGCGATTGAAGCCATGGCTAATCGACGCGAACTCGGCGAGCCGGAACTCCGGCAGCCGGACCTGGAACCGGCCGCGCGCCATCTCCGAAAGCCCGTCCAGGATCTGCGGGAGCGGCTTGAGCGAACGATCGAGGAACCAGAAGACCGCGACGTTCGTCAAGACCAGGAGCCCGAGCGCCAGCCAAGCGAAACCCTTCAGGTCCTCCCAGGCCTCGAGAATGGAACGGGAGGGGTCGGGCGTCACGACGATCGCGCCGCCCGGCAGGTCCAGCCGCGACGCTTTGATGCCAGGTTCCATCAGCCGGGCGAACCACTGCGGCGCCCAGCTCCCGGCCCGGTAGGACGAAGGGGGGGACTGGTAGCGCAGCACACCGTTCGCGTCATAGAAGCGGATTTCGTTGCCGCGCACCCGGCCCACGCGCCGCAAGAACTCGAGCAGCGCCTCGTTACGCTCTGCGGGGCCGGGCTCGCGATAGACGCCCGCGACGACGGTTTCGATAAGCTGAACCGCGATCCGCGTTGCCGATTCGATTTCCTCGCGGATCGAGCTGCGCATGTCGTGCACGATGGTCTGCGCCGTCGCGATCGTGAACAGCACGATCACGAGCGTGATCACGAGGTTGATGCGAGCGCGCAGGCTCATCGCACCCGGGGCGCTCTACAGGCGCCCGCGCATGTCGTCCGCGGCGCAGCGCAGCGCTTGCGCCAGGTCCGGCTCCGAGGCGGAATGGCCGCCGCGCTCGACGAGGCGCAGCTCGCCGCGCGGCAACAGGCGGGCCAGCTCGAACGCCGCGCGCGGCGGGCAGACCATGTCGAGCCTGCCCTGAACGATCAGTGCCGGCACGTCCGCGAGGCGCGGCAAGCCCGACGCCAGCTCTCCCGGCTCGAGAAAGCAGTCGTGCACGAGGTAGTGGAGCTGAACGCGTGCACGCGCCAGAGCGGCGGCCGGATCCTGCGCCGTGCCCGTCGCCGTCTGTGCCGCACCCAGGCTCATGACCGCCTCTTCATAGCCGACCCAGCGCTGTGCGGCGGCGAGCGCAGTGCGCTCATCGTGCTGGTTCACCAGCGCATGATAGCGCGCGAGCAGGTCACCGCCCGCGCCCTGTGCCAGCGTCTGCCACGCCTCCGGCACGAAGCTGCGCAGCCCGCCGAGATACCAATCGACCTCGCCGCGGCTGCCGAAAAAGACCCCGCGCAGCACCATTCCCGCGACGCGCTTCGGATGAGCCGTGGCATAGGTCAGCGCGAGGGTGGCGCCCCAGGAGCCGCCGAACAGCATCACGCGCTCGAGCGCGAGATGACTTCGCAGCGCCTCGATGTCCTCGACCAGGTGCCGGGTGGTGTTCTCCTCGGTGCAGCCGAGCGGGGTCGATCTTCCACAGCCGCGCTGATCGAACAGCACGACGCGATAGAACTGCGGATCGAAGAACCGTCGATGCGGCGCGCGCGTGTGGCTGCCCGGACCGCCGTGCAGAAACAGCGCGGGGAACCCGCGCGGATTGCCGCATTGCTCGAAATGGATGGCGTGCCGGCCGCCGACCGGCAGTCGCTGCGCCGCAAAAGGCTCCAGCGGGGGATAGAGGGCTGGTTCAGCAGTTTTCAAATCGGCTCATTATCGGCCGCGATCTCATGAAAATCATGAGCCAGATTCGCTGATTTCGCGGTGGGCGCCGGGCCCCGGTTTCTCGACAATACCTGCGAACAAGGAGGTAAGCATGTGGATCAAGCCTGAGTACACCGAGATGCGTTTCGGCTTCGAGGTGACGATGTATATCGCCAACCGCTGACCGCGGCCGGCGCCCGACGAAGGCCCCGATGAGGGGCCTTCGTCTTTTGAGGCCGCGCGACTATGCATATCCGAGTGCTCGGCTCCGCGGCGGGCGGCGGGTTCCCGCAATGGAACTGTAACTGTCCGAACTGCGACGGCGTGCGCAAAGGCACGATTCGCGCGCGCGCACGCACGCAGTCGTCGATCGTCGTCTCGGCCGGTCCGACGGACTGGGTGCTGTTCAACGCCTCGCCCGACCTGCTCGCGCAGTTTCGGGCGTTTCCACAGCTGCAGCCCGCACGCTCGATCCGCGACACCGCGGTTCGCGCGGTCGTTCTGATCGACGCGCAGATCGACCACACCACCGGGTTGTTGATGCTGCGCGAAGGCGCCCGGCTCGCGGTCTACTGCACCGACAGGGTCCGCGAGGACCTGACGACCGGTAATCCGCTGTTTCACATCCTCGAGCATTACTGCGGCGTCGACTGGCATCCGATTGCGGCGGACCCGGCCCGGACGTTTTCGGTGCTCGGCGCGGAGGGCCTGTCCTTCACGGCGGTCCCGCTCAAGAGCAAGGCGCCGCCCTATTCCGCGCACCGGGAGCATCCGCGCGAAGGCGACAACATCGGCGTGCGCATCGTCGACCGGCGCAACGGCAAGGTGTTTTTCTATGCGCCCGGACTCGGTGAGATCGAGCCGCATCTGAAGCCCTTTCTCGCCGAAGCCGACTGCCTGATGTTGGACGGTACGTTCTGGACCGACGATGAGCTGATCCGGCTCGGGGTCTCGACCCAGCGAGCGCGGGACATGGGGCACCTGCCGCAAACGGGATCCGGAGGCATGATCGAGGTGCTGAAACCGCTGCACGCCCTGCGCAAGATCCTGATTCACATCAACAACACCAATCCCATTCTCGACGAGAGCTCCGCCGAGCGGGGCGCGCTGAACGCCGCCGCGATCGAGGTCGCCTACGACGGCATGGAAGTCGAGCTCTGATCGGGAGACACGATGGGCGCCGCCGAGAAGCTGCCATGGAGCAGGGAGGAATTCGAGGGCGAGCTGCGCGCCAAGGGGGCCCGCTACCACATCTACCATCCCTTCCACGTCGCCATGAACGGCGGCAGGTGCACGCAGGCACAGGTACGAGGCTGGGTCTGCAACCGCTTCTATTACCAGATCAGCATTCCCATCAAGGATGCGGCCGTGCTGGCCAACATGCCGGACCGCGAGCACCGCCGGCAGTGGATCAAGCGCATCCTCGACCACGACGGCGCGCAAGGCGATGAGGGCGGCATCGAGGCGTGGCTGCGTCTGGGCGAGGCCGTGGGCCTGGAGCGCGAGGACGTCGTCTCGCTCAAGCATGTGCTGCCCGGCGTGCGTTTTGCCGTCGACGCGTACGTCAACTTCGCGCGCCGCGCGCCCTGGCAGGAAGCCGTGTGCTCGTCCCTGACCGAGCTGTTCGCGCCGGATATTCACAAGGAACGGCTCGCCAACTGGCCGCAGCACTATCCCTGGATCGAGGCCTCCGGCTACGCGTACTTTCGCAAGCGCCTTTCCGAAGCGCGCCGCGACGTCGAGCACGGGCTCAGGGTGACGCTCGAGCATTTCCGCACGCGCGGCGAGCAGGAGCGCGCGCTGGACATCCTGCAATTCAAGCTGGACGTGCTCTGGACGATGCTGGACGCGATGCAGCTCGCCTACGGCGTCGGCGAGGAGCGCAAGGGATGAAGCCGATGGCGCTCGACGAAGACACGGTGCTCGAGCTCGAACGGCGCTACCGCTTTCAGTGGGAGCCCGCGCAGCAGGCTTACGTGCTGCTCTATCCCGAAGGCATGGTCAAGCTCGGGGCGAGCGCTGGCGAAATCCTCAAGCGCGTCGACGGCGCGTCACCCATATCGGCGATCGTCGGCGACCTGGAGCGGGCGTTTCCCGGCGCCGACCTGCGCCAGGACGTGACCGAGTTTCTCGCGCATGCTCATGAGAAGGGGTGGATCCGTGCCAGGCCAACCTAGCCCGCCGCTCTGGCTGCTTGCAGAGCTCACCTACCGGTGCCCGCTGCACTGCGTGTACTGCTCGAACCCGGTCGACTACACGGCCTACGGGGAGGAGCTCGCTACCGAGGACTGGCTGCGCGTGCTGCGCCAGGGCCGCAGCCTCGGCGCCACCCAGCTCGGGTTCTCGGGCGGCGAGCCGCTGATGCGCGATGACCTGGAAGTGCTGGTCGCCGAGGCGCGCAGGCTAGGCTACTACTCGAATCTCATCACCTCGGGCGTCGGGCTGAACGAACGGCGCATCGCAGCGTTCAAGGAAGGCGGGCTCGACCATATCCAGGTGTCGTTCCAGGACTCGACGCGCGAAATGAACGACTTCCTGTCGAGCACGCGCACCTTCGATCTCAAACGGCGGGTCGCCAGGCTGGTCAAGCAATACGACTATCCGATGGTGCTCAACGTCGTGTTGCACCGCCTCAACATCGACCATGTCGAGCAGATTCTCGAGCTGGCGGCCGAGCTCGAAGCCGAGTACGTCGAGCTGGCGAATACGCAGTACTACGGCTGGGCCTACCTCAATCGCGACCGGCTGCTGCCGAGCCGCGAGCAAGTGCAGCGCGCGGAAGCCGTCACCAACAGGTTCCGCGAGCGCATCGGGAACAAGATGAAGATCTACTTCGTCGTGCCCGATTACCACGAGAACCGGCCCAAGGCCTGCATGAACGGATGGGGCTCGGTGTTTCTCAACTTGGCCGCGGATGGCGTAGCGCTCCCCTGCCACGAGGCGCGCATGCTGCCGGGAATGGACTTCCCCAACGTGCGCGACCACGACCTGCGCTGGATCTGGCATGACTCGCCCGCCTTCAACAGATACCGAGGCGACGAGTGGATGAAGGAGCCTTGTCGCAGTTGCCCGGAGAAGGCGAAGGACTATGGCGGCTGCCGCTGCCAGGCCTACCTGCTCACAGGCGATCCGGCCAATGCCGACCCGGTGTGCGACAAGTCGCCGCAGCACGCGCTCATCATGCAGGCCGTCGAACGCGCGCAGCAGGCCGGCGTCGAGACGAAGCCTGTCCTGCTTTACCGCGACGACAAGAACTCGCGCGCGCTGTCGCGCACTAGCGTGAAAGTCCCTGCCGCATGAACGCCCCTCAGGCTATCGGCGTCGACACGCGCGCAGCGGTCCGCGCCACCGGCCTCGGAAAGCGCTACGGCGATCTCATCGCCGTCGACGGCCTAGACCTCGAGATCGCGTCGGGGGAGTTCTTCGGCCTCCTGGGACCGAACGGCTCGGGCAAGACGACCACCCTTCACATGCTCGCGACGCTGATCCGGCCGAGCGCCGGAACGGCGGTGGTCGCCGGCTTCGACGTTACCCGCGAACCGGTGAGCGTGCGCGCGGCGATCGGCCTGGTGTTCCAGGAATCCGCGCTCGACCGCACGCTCAGCGTCACCGAGAACCTGCGTTTCGCCGGCCTGCTCTACGATCTTCCGCTGCGGGTGATCGGGGAGCGGCAGAGGGAATTGCTGGAACTCTTCGATCTCGCGGACCAGCGCGACCGGCCGGTCGCGGCCCTGTCGGGCGGAATGCGCCGCGCGCTCGATATCGTTCGCGGCGTTCTACACGAGCCCCGCATCCTGTTCCTCGACGAGCCGACGATCGGGCTCGACCTGCCGAACCGCCGCCGCATCTGGCGCTTCATCGAGCGGCTGCGCGCCAGGACCGGGATGACGGTGCTCCTCACCACACATTACCTGGAAGAGGCGGACGGCTGCGATCGCGTCGCGTTCATCCGCAAAGGCCGGCTCGTGGAATCCGGCGCCCCCCGCGCTTGGGTGGAGCGGCTGGGCCGGCACATCCTGGAAGTCGAGGGGCCCGATCTCGACGGCCTCGCCGCGGCGCTCGAGGCGAGGCTCGGCGCCGGATTGCGCGACGGCGACGTGGCGTACTTCCGATGTCCCGACGAGGACGTCGGGGCGATCGCCCGGCTGCAGGCGGAGGTGGGAACGAGAGCCTCGGCCTGGCGCGTCAGGCGTCCGAATTTGAACGACGTGTTTCTCTGGGTCGCCGACGGAAAGGACCTGAGCTGATGCGCGTGCGTCCGCGCCTTCGTCCGATCTATGCGGTGCTCGAGCGAGAGCTGCTGCGCATGCTCCGGCAGCGAACCAGGCTCGTGGCTGCGATGGTGCGGCCGCTGATCTGGCTGTTCGTGATCGGCGCCGGTTTCGGTGCGCTCCTCGGCGAGACGCGCGGCGTGGACTACAAGAGTTTTCTCGTGCCCGGCGTGCTCGGCATGACGATGCTGTTCGGTGCGATGCTCGCCGCGCTGAGCACCGTGTACGACAAGGAATCCGGCGTGATGCGCATGATGGTCATCGCGCCCATGCCGCACGCCTGGATCGTGATCGCGAAGGTGGTCTCGGCTGCCGCGGCCGCGATGCTGCAAGCGATCCTTCTGCTCGTGCTGCTCGTGGCGCTGGGTCATGCCGGGCGCGGCACCGAGTGGGGACTCCTCGCGCTCGCGCTGCTCGCGACTTCGCTCGCCTGCGCCGGGATCGGAATGGTGGCTGCATCGTTCTCGCGCACCCTGGACAATTTCGCAGGGATCATGAATTTTGTGATCTTTCCGGTGTTTTTCCTCAGCGGATCGCTCTACCCGGTGCGCGATCTGCCGCCGGTCCTCAACTGGTTCGCCACGGCAAACCCCTACACCTACGGCGTCGACCTGCTCAAGCACGCGCTGCTGCCGCACGCGCAAAGCGCGGATTTCGCCCTCGGACTCGACCTCGTCGTGCTCGCAGGCGCCACGGCAGCCGCGGTCGCCGTCGCGAGCTGGCGCTTCTCGCAGGAGTCCGCCTACGAACCGATGATCCGCGTGCTCGCGCGCCGCTCGGAATGAATCGACGCCGGTTTCTCAGTGCCGGGCTGGCTTCGGCCGCAGGAGCGTGCGGTGTGCCCTTGAAAGAGAGTGCCGCCGCGCCACCGCCGGCCGCGCTGGCCGGGGAGCGCGTCGTCGCGCTCTCAGCCGTGCGGCGCCTGGTGGCCGAGCGCGCCGATCCCTTGCTCGGCCGTTGCCGCTACGCGGCGGACCTGGGCACGCGACGGGTCCTGCAGCCGATCCTGGTTGCGCGCCGCGGCGAAAGCTTCGATGCCGTGATCGAGAACGCGCTCCCGCAGCCCACCACCGTCCATTTCCACGGACTGACGTTACCGGAAGCGGCGGACGGCGCCGGCTTCGATCCGATCGCTCCGGGCGCGCGCAAACACGTGCGCTTCGAGGTGAAGAACCGCTCGGGGCTGTACTGGTTTCATCCCCATCCGCACGGCTTCACCGCCGAGCAGGTCCATGCCGGACTCACCGGCCTGCTGGTGGTGACTGACGAGGACGACGACGCGCTCGATGCGGCGCTCGCCCTCGCGCCGGGAAATCGGCTCGCGCTCGCCGTCGCTGATGCTCGCGTCGTCGGCGGCGCGATGCGCCCGTACGCACCGACCGTGGAGGACTGCCTGCACGGCTGGCTCGGCAACCGCGCGCTCGTGAACGGCCAGCTCGATACGCGGTGGGTCGTCGCCCCCGGATGGGTGCGGCTGCAGATCCTCAACGCGTGCAATGCGCGCGGGCTACTGGTTGCTTTCCGTGATGGTGAAACCTTGGTCACGTTCCACCTGCTCGGCACGGACGGCGGCCTTCTCGCCGCGCCCCGGGAGCTCGAGCGCGTGTTTCTCTACACCGGCGAGCGCGTCGACATCGGTATCGATCTCGCCGGGCGGCGCGCGCTCGAGGCGGTGAGCCTCGAGTTCGACCCGCGCCATCACACGCAAGGCGCGGCGCCGCGCCACCGCCATCCTGCGCGCGAGCGCTATGCACCGCTCGCGGCCGAGACGGTCTGTGAAAGCACTTCCGGCGGCGCCGCGGAGGATCGATTGGCGGACGGCGCCGGGCTGCCGCTTTTCGCGTTGCGCGTCGAGGGGCCGCCCGCGCGCACTATATCGCCGCTGCCCTCGCGGTTGTCGGCGCTCGCGCAGGCCGCCGCTGGAGCGGAGGCGGCGACGCGGC
This sequence comes from Burkholderiales bacterium, assembly GCA_035602335.1. Lineage (GTDB taxonomy): Bacteria > Pseudomonadota > Gammaproteobacteria > Burkholderiales > SG8-39 > SCGC-AG-212-J23. The sequence continues at coordinate 24,982 of DATNMK010000060.1, read as the reverse complement.
GGATGCGGCTCGACTTCGACGAACGCGCGGGGTTCCTGATCGACCAGACCCCGTACCGGGCTGACGAGATCGCGTTCAGCGTGGCGCGCGGCACGCGCGAAGTCTGGGAAATCAAGAACAGCCCGATCTCGATGCCCCATCCCATGCACCTGCACGGCTTCGGCTTCCGGGTGCTGCGCAGGCAGGGAACCTACGGCGGCGCGCGCCGGCTCGCGACCGAGCCTGGCGGACGCTTCCCGACTGACCTCGGCGTGAAGGACACCGTGCTGCTGTGGCCGAACGAGACGGTATGGCTGGCGATGGACTTCACGCTGCCGCAGGACGCCGCGTTCCGCGGTGCCCAGCGCTTCATGTTCCACTGCCACAATCTTGAGCACGAGGACGGCATGATGATGCGCAATTTCAGCGTGCTCTGATCCATCAAGGAGACAGCCGATGACGAGCGTCTTTAGGACCTGGCTTCTGATCTTCACGCTTGCGCCAGTACCGGGCTGGGCCGGGCTCGCGCTGGTGGGCAACGAGAACGGCGGCACGATCTCGCTGATCGACACGGCGCGCGACGAGGTCGTCGGCGAGATCAAGACCGGCGGCAAGCCGCGCGGCATGGCGATCCACGCCTCGCGCAAGCTGGCGTACGTGTCGGACCAGCCGAACAACGCGCTGCTGGTGATCGACCTCGACAAGCGCGCCGTGGCGAAGAAGATCGACCTCGGCGAGTCGCCCGAGGGCGTCTACATCTCGCCCGACGGCAGGCTCATCGCCGCTGCGGTCGAGCTCACCCACAGCGTGGCGTTCATCGATACCACGAGCGATACCGTAGCCTTTCGAGTCAAGATCCTGGGCGACAACCCGGAGCACGCCGTGTTCTCGCCCGACGGGCGCTTCGTCTACGTCAGCGCCGAGGAGGACGACAAGCTCGAGGTCATCGACGTCGCGGCGCGCAAGCTCGTCGCGCAGCTCAAGGTGGGAAACCGGCCGCGCGGCATCGCCTTCACGCCGGACGGCGCCAAGGCGTACGTCGCCTGCGAAAGGGCCGACACCGTCTACGTGCTCGACGCGCGCCAGCACAAGATCCTGCGCACCATCAAGGCGGGGCCGCGCTCCAACGGCCTGGCGATGCACCCGGACGGCAAGCGCCTGTACCTGACCAATGGCGGCGACGCCAGCGTGATGGTGATCGACACCGCCGCCGACCAGGTCGTCGCGACGATCCCGGTCGGCCAGCGGCCGTGGAACATGGCGCTGACCCGCGACGGCGCGAAGCTCTACGTCGCGAACGGCAGATCGGACAGCATATCGGTCATCGACACCGCGAAGAACGCCCGCATCAAGGACATCCCGGTCGGCAAGACGCCCTGGGGCGTCAGCATCTTCGAGTAATGCCGTACGTTGCGTCTCACTGGGCCTTGATACCGGCCTCTTTGACGACCTTTCCCCAGGTCTGGTATTCCCGCTCGATGTAGCGCGCAAGCTCCTCGGGCGTGCCGGGCTGCGGCTCGACGCCCTGCCTTTCGAGCAGGCCGATCACTTCAGGGGTGCCGAGGACCTTGACGAGCTCGCGGTTGAGCCGATCGACGAGGTCCTTCGGCATTCTCGCCGGACCGAGATAGGCATACCAGTTGAGCGCCTCGTAGCCGGGATAGCCGGACTCGGCGACCGTCGGGACCTCAGGCATCAACGCGGCGCGCTTCGACCCGGTCGTCGCGATCGCACGTGCCCTGCCGGCCTTGATCTGCGCCATGGACGAGGTCGGCGTGGCGAAAAACGACTCCACCTGGCCGCCGAGAAAACCCTGCATGGCGGGGCCGCCGCCCTTGTACGGGACGTGAACGATATCGATGTTGGCCATCAGCCTCAGGAGCTCGCCCGAAAGGTGGCCGGCGCCGCCGATGCCCGAGGACGCGTAGGTCACCGTGCCCGGTTTCTCGCGGGCGCGCTTCACATAATCCGCGAGCGAGTTCACGCCTAGCGAGGGCTGCACCACGAGCACGTTCGAGAACACCGAGGCCATCGTGATGGGGGTTAGATCGCGCAGCGGATCGTAGGGCACCTTGATCAGGTGTGGATTGACTGCCAGCGCGCCCACATTCGCGAGCACGATGGTGTACCCATCGGGATTTGCCTTCGCCACGTAATCGACCGCGATGTTGCCGCCGGCGCCGGCGCGGTTCTCGACCAGCACCTGCTGACCGAGGTTTTCGCCCAGCGTCTTGGCGACGATGCGCGCCACGGTGTCGGTGCCGCCGCCCGGCTCGAAGCCCACCACCATCGTCACCGGCTTGTTCGGAAAGCTCGCCTGTGCGAATGCGCTCGCGGCAAATGCGAACGCGAAGAAAGCGCAAATCAGCCTCATATCATTTTCCCTTGAATACGGCCTTTCTCTTCTCCATGAAGGCGCGCCTTCCCTCGGCATAGTCCTCGCTTTCGAAGCATTCCTTGACCCAGGACTTGCAAAGCGAAGCGTCGAAGTCCCGCTTCAGCAGCTCGCGGATGATGCGCTTCGCCGCGCGCAGGGTGAGCGGCGCGTTGGCCGCGATCTGCTCGCAGTAGTCCTTGGTGAAGCGTTGCAGATCTGAAACCGCAACGACATGGTGCACGAGTCCCATGTCCTTCGCCTCCTGGGCGCTGAACTGCCGCCCGGTGATCATGATCTCGCGCGCGTAAGCCGCGCCGACGGTGTCCACCAGGCTCTTCATGGAGGAGGCGCGGTAGCCGAGGCCCATCTTTGCCGCCGGGATGCCGAAGCGCGCGTCGTCGCCGGCGATCCTCAGGTCGCACACGTTGGCGATGTTGACGCCGGCGCCGAGGCAATAGCCGCGGATCATCGCGAGCACCGGCTTGTCCAGCGTTTGCAGTCGCGCCTGCGCGGCTTCGGCGATTTCCTCGTAGCGCTGCACCGCCTCTTGGCTGGAGCGCTGGTTCTCGAATTGCGAGATGTCGGCGCCCGAGACGAAGGCCTTGTCGCCTGCGCCGGCGAGCACCACCACGCGGACCTCCGCATCGGCGTCGTAGCGGTCGAGCACCTGCGGGATCGCCTCCCACATGTCGACCGAGACGGCGTTGCGGCGCTCGGGATTATTGAAGATCAGCCAGCCGACGGCGCCGTCCTTCTTCGCGATAATCCGTTCAGTCATCAGACCACTCCTCGCTCGCGCAGGCGCGCGATCTCGTGTTCCTGGTAGTTCAGTTCCTTCAGGATCTCGTCGGTATGCTGGCCGAGCTCGGGGGTCGCCGTCTTCACCGTTGCCGGCGTGCGCGAGAGCTTCACCGCCTGGCTCAGCACCTTGAAGCGGCCGAGCTTCGGATGGTCGACTTCGGCGGCGACACCGAGGTGCTGTACTTGCGGATCGGCGAACACCTGGTCGACGCTGTAGATCGGTCCGCAGGGAACCCCGCTGCGGTTGAGCTCGGCCACCCACTCCTCGCTCGAGCGGGCCGCAAAGCTTTCATTGAGGACCGCGTTCAAGCGGGCGCGGTTTTGCGCGCGCCGTTCATTACCCTTGAATTCGTCGCGTCCGATCAGGTCTTCGCGGCCGATCACGTTGCAGAGGCGTTTCCACATGCCTTCGCCGGAAGCTGCAACGTTGATGTAGCCGTCGGCAGTCTTGTAGGCCGAGGTCGGCATGCTGGTCGGGTGGTCGTTGCCGACCTGCGGCGCCACCTCGCCCTTCATCACGTAGCGCGCCGCCTGGAAATCCAGCAGCGCGATCCCCGCTTGCAGCAGCGAGGATTGCACCCACTGGCCACGGCCCGAGGCTTCGCGCTCGAGCAGCGCGGTCATGATGCCGAGCGCAGCGAAGAGCCCGGCCGCCATGTCGGCGATCGCGGCGCCGGTGCGCACCGGCCCCTGCCCGGGCAGCCCGGTGACCGACATCAGCCCGCTCATGCCCTGGGCGATCTGATCGAATCCCGGCCGGTCGCGGTACGGCCCGTCCTGCCCGAAGCCGGAGATGCTGGCGAGGATGATGCGCGGGTTGATCTTCTCGAGCGACTGATAGTCGATTCCCAGGCGGTCTTTCACGTCCGGGCGGTAATTCTCGACCACCACGTCCGCCGTTTTTACCAACCGCGCCAAGACTTCGCGCGCCTCGGGCAGCTTCAGGTTCAGCGTCATGGCGCGCTTGTTGCGATGCAGGTTCTGCATGTCGGGACCGTCGCGCGGCCCGCCCATGGCTTCATTCGGATCCACCCCGGGGGGCGATTCGATCTTGATCACGTCCGCGCCGAAATCTGCGAACTGCTTTACGCAGGTAGGACCCGCACGTACGCGGGACAGGTCTAGAATGCGCAATCGCGACAGCGCGGTCGAGGCGGCGATCTTGGGCATGCGGAATATTTTAGCCGCCCCAGTGTTTTGTTCATGTCACCTAGAGGAGGACTCATGATGAAAAGCAACATCAAGACGCTGTTGGCAGTCCTGGCCACGGTCGCGCTCGCTGCATGCGCGAGCGTTCAGAATGTGATGCCCGACTGGATGCCCGGCAGCGGCGCCACGAAGGTCAATCTCACTGGCGCGGAGGAAGTGCCGCCGGTCAGCACCTCGGGCTCCGGCAGCGGCGCCTTCCGCGTCGCCGCGGACGGCACGATCACCGGCAGCGTCACGACCCAGGGCGTCCCCGGCACCATGGCGCACATCCATACCGGCGCGCGCGGCAGGAACGGTCCGGTGACGGTTCCGCTCACCAAGAACGGCGATACCTACAGCGTGCCCGCGGACCGCAAGCTCACGTCCGAGCAGATGAACGCCTACAAGGCCGGCGAAATGTACGTCAACGTCCACAGCAACCAGCACAAGGGCGGCGAGGTACGGGCGCAGATCCAGCCCTGATGAGGATTTGAAGTACGTAACTCTGGCAGTTCTGCTCGGGGTCGCGCTGCGCAGGCGCAGTACCCCGAGCCTTATTCCAGCTTCAGGTTTGCCTTTTTCACGACGCCGCGCCACTTCTCGATTTCGGCGAGAAAGTAGCGTTTGAAGTTGGCCTGGTTGTCCTCGAACGGGCTGGCGCCGGCGCCTTGCAGCTTCTCGCGCGTGGCCGGCAACGACAGGACGTGCTGGATGTCGCGTGCGATGCGTGCGCCAAGCTCGGGAGCGATCGTTCCCGGCGCGAAGAATCCCTGCCACAGCGTCGCCTCGTATTCGGGCAGGCCTTGCTCGGCGATCGTCGGCACCTCCGGCGCGTTGATGAAGCGCTGCTTGCTGGTCACGCCGAGCGCGCGCGCGCGGCCCGACTTGGAGAGCGGCAGGCCGACCGGCATGCCGGCGAAGTAATACGCGATTCGCCCGGCCATGAGATCGGTGGCGGCCGGCGCGCCGCCCTTGTACGGCACGTGCACCGCCTGGATGCCCGCCATCAGATTGAAAAGCTCGCCGCACAGGTGATCGGAGTTGCCGACGCCCGATGACGCGAAGGCAAGCTTGCCGGGCTCGGCACGCGCCCGCGCGATCAGCTCCTGCACGCTCTTCGCCGGGAAATCGGGCGCGACGATAAGGATATGCGGAGTGGAGGCGACCGGCGCGAGCGGCACCAGGTCCGTCTCCGCGCGATACGGCAGGTTGGGCAGCGCCGCCGCACTGATGGCAAGCCCGTTCTGCGCAAAGAGCAGCGTGTAGCCGTCGCCCGGCGCCTTCGCCGCGGCATCCGCGGCGAGGTTGCCCGCCGCGCCGGCACGCGTCTCGACGTACACGTTCTGCTTCCAGTAGGCGCCGAGCCGGTCGGCCATGATGCGCCCGACGATGTCGGTCGAGCTGCCGGCCGCGTAGCCGACGAACATGCGCACCGGCTTGCTTGGATACTGTGCGTGCGCGCCGAAGGAAACAAGCAAGGCCAATAGAAAGATGGTTCTCATGTTTGGGAAAACATCCTCTTGCCCGCAACGGGCATTTCAGCGGTAAGTATCTCGCCGTTCAGCGAATCGGTGATGTAAAGAGTTTTGCCTTTAAAAGCGATGTTCGTCATCAGTCGGTGCTGCTTGCCGGCATGCGCGAGATGAGTCGGCAGGCAGTTCGCATCGAAGCGCCAGATGCCGACGCCCAAATGGCACACCAGCAGGCCGTCCTCGTCGTCCATCTCGATGCCGTCGGGCCCGGCATGGCCGCCGGAAAGCTGGATCGCGACGCCGGTCTTCGACGGCGTGCCGCCCTGCATGAGCGGCAGGCGCCAGATCTGCTGCGCGCGCGTGATCGCCACGTACACCTGGCTGTTCTTCTTGTTGAGCGTGATGCCGTTGGGCGACGGCGCGTTGTCGACGAGGCGCTGCAGCTCGCCCGCATTTTTCCCGTCGGCGCGCAGCCGCCACACGCGCCCGCTCGGGTCGGCGATGCCGCTCTGCCCCTGGTCGGTGAAGTACAGATCGCCGTTGTCGGCGAAATGCAGGTCGTTCAGGCCCTTGAAGCTTTCGCTGAAGGCGGTTTCCAGGAAGGGTTCTACTTTGCCCTTCTTCGCATCCAGTACCATCAATCCACGCTTGTAATCCGCAATGAAAATGCGTCCGTCCTTGTGAATCTTGAGGCCGTTGGGCCAGCCATCATATTGCGCGGCGAGCTCCCAGTCGCCGCGCGCATCGATGCGAAAGATGCGCCCGAACGGGATGTCGACGCACCACAGCCTGCCGTCACGGTCGACGGAAGGGCCTTCGAGAAAGCAATCGACTTCGGCGCCCTGCCGGTTCGGATCCGACCACGCGGTGCGGCGCTTTTTGCGGAACTTCGCGGGCACCGAAGTGAAGCGCTGGACCTCGATTTTTTTTATTTCCTGAAACGGGTTTAGCATGGGAATGCGCGAGAGGATAAGCGTGTTAACCCCGGCATACAAGGAGGCCTCCGTGAGATCACTCGTTTTACTCGCACTTTCGCTGATCACTGCAGCCGCATTCGCGCAGCCCAACGTCCGCGTGCGCGGCACCATCACGGCGCTGAACGGCGACGTGCTCTCCGTCAAGTCGCGCGACGGAAAAGACATGCAGGTGCACCTCACGCCGGATGCGCAGGTCGCCGTCGCCAAGCAGACCACGCTCGCCGACATCAAGCCCGGCACCTACGTCGGCGTGACGTCGGTGGACGGACCCGATGGAAAGCTGGTCGCGAAGGAAGTGCACCTGATCCCGCCGCAGGCCCCGGCAGGTCACATGCCCTGGGACCTGCTGCCCGGCTCGAAGATGACCAACGCCAATCTCGCCGCCGTGGCGCAATCCACCGGCGGCAACGAAATCACGCTGAAGTACAAGGACGGCGAGCAAAAAATCATCGTGCCGCCGGGCACGCCGATCGTCGCCTTTGACAACGGCGAGCGCTCCGCGCTAAAGCCCGGCGAAACGATCTTCACCATCGCGCGCGTGGAATCCGACGGCAAGCTCGTCAGCCAGCGCGTCCAGGTAAGCAAGGACGGCGTCAAGCCCGCGCACTAGCGGCGTTTTTACCGGCGATGCGGCCGAACACCGCGCCATTGGTGAGGCCGCTGCCGCCGGGGTAGTTGAACCAGAAGATCCCGCCGACGAGCTCGCCGGCGGCGTAGAGCCCTGGGATGGGCTTGCCATCGCTTGAAATCACCTGCGCATCCGTGTTGATGCGCAATCCACCGAAAGAGAACGTGATGCCACAGGTCACCGCATATGCCTCGAAGGGCGGCGTGTCGATGGTATTCGCCCAGTTCGATTTCGGCACCGCGAGCCCTTCGGTGCGCCTGCCATCCTTGACGTTCGGGTCGAACGGAATTTGCGTCCGCACAGCAGCGTTGTAACGCTTGATTTCCTCGAGGGCGCGCGTGCCGTCGGTGTCCTCCAGGTTCTTGACCAGTTCTTCGAGCGAGTTCGCAACGCGCTTGGTCACCTGCCGGATCTTGTACTCGTCGCGCAGCAGGTGCCGCACCTTGCCGTCGAAGATCTGCCAGGCGAACTGGCCGGGCTGCTGCAGGATCACCCGGCCGTACTTGGCGTAGGTGTAGTTGCGGAAGTCCGCGCCTTCGTCGACGAAACGCTTGCCTTCGGCGTTGATGTAGATGCCCCACGGATACGAGTGCTTCTGGAACTGGTCGCCGACGGCGAGGTCGCCGAACTCCGGGGCATTTCTCTCCCAGGCCACGGCGTGGCAACCCGACCAGTTGCCGATCGGCTGCGCGCCGATGTCGAGCGCCATGCGGATCGCGTCGCCGGTGTTGAAGCGCGTGCCGCGCACCTTGGCGAGCTCCCAACCGGGGCCCAGATAGCGCGTGCGCCACTCGGTGTTCGCCTGGAATCCTCCCGCCGCCAGCACCACCGACCTCGCTTTGACCTCGAGCGTCTTCCCCGCCTTTTTCACGACCACGCCGTGGACGCCGTCATCGTCGGAGATGAGGGCGATGGCACGCGATGCGTACCAGACATCGATGCCGTTCTTTCGCGCCGCCTGCGTGAGCGAGTCCACCAGGCCGGGTCCGCCGCCCACGGCCTCTACGGTCAGGCCACCCCAGAACTTGAACCTGCCTTGCACCTTGAACGCCTGCCTGCCCCAGGCGGCGGTGAAGCGCACGCCCTTGCTGCGCATCCAGAGCGCGGTGGGCAGGCTCTGCTTGACCAGGATCTCGGTGAGGTCGGGGTCGCAGCGATACTCGGTGACGCGCGCCATGTCGTCGAGAAACTGCTCCTCGGTATAGGTGCCGAAGTCCGTGTTCGAGATTTCCTGTTCTGAAAGATCCGGGATCAGTCGCTTCATGTCGTCGACGCCGTGGTAGACGATGCGCAGCAAGCCGGCGGTGAAGCGCGAATTGCCGCCCGCCTCTTCTTCGGGCGCTCTCTCCAGAACCAGGACTCGATTGCAGCGCTCGCGGGCTGCCAGCGCCGCACAAAGGGCCGCGTTGCCGCCGCCGACCACGATGACGTCGTACATCAGTCCGCCTTGATGTGCGCTTTCTGCACGACTTCTTTCCAGTGCGCCTGCTCTTTGGCGACGAATTGCGCGAATTCGTCGGGCGTCGAGCCGACCGGGATTGCGCTCTCGGTGGCAAGCCGGTCAAGCACGACTTTGGAGCGGACTGCCCTGGCGGCTTCTTCAGAGAGCTTTTTTATTACTGAATCAGGCATTTTTGCCGGCCCGATCAGGCCGTACCACTGCGAGGTCTCGAAGCCGGGATAGCCTTGCTCGGCCACGGAGCGTACGTCGGGCAGCACCGCGAGGCGGCCGGGCGTACCGACCGCCACCGCGCGCAGCTTACCGGCCTTAACGTGCTGCAGCAGCGGCGGCGTGCCGGCGACGCCGACCTGGGTGCGGCCGGCGACGAGATCGATCACCATCGGGCCCGTGCCCTTGTACGGCACATGCTGGATGTCGATGCCGCCGGTGGCAAGCTTCAGGTATTCCATCGCCAGGTGGCCGGCGCTCGCGTTTCCGGCGGAACCATAGTTCAGCTTGCCGGGCTCGCGCTTGGCGAGCGCGATCAACTCCTTCAGGTCCTTCACCGGCACGTCTGCATGCACGACGTACAGGGTGACGACCTTGACGAGCAACGAAATCGGCGTGAAATCCTTGTTCGCGTCGTAAGGCAGCTCGCGCGACATGGCGGGGTTCGCGGCGAGCGTGCCGATGTGCCCGATGATCAGCGTGTAGCCGTCGGGCTCGGCGCGCGCCACCTCCCCCATCGCGATGTTGCCGCCGCCGCCCGGCTTGTTCTCGATCACGAAATTCTGGCCCAGGCTCTTCGCCATCTCCGCGGACACGGTGCGGGCGACGAACTCCGAGCTGCCGCCCGGCGCGAACGGAACAATCAGGCGGATGGGTTTCGAAGGGTAGGTTTGCGCCTGTGCAAACGTGAAGCATGCAAGAAACGAAATGAAAAAAGTTTCTCTCATCTTTAAAACTGATACCGCCTCAATCCTCCGTCAACAGGAATAACCGTTCCGGTAATGTACCGGGCGAGGGGCGAAGCGAGGAAGCAGACGAGGTTGGCGATGTCCGAGGGCTGGCCGTATTCACCCACCGGGATGTCTTCCTCGCTCTCGCGCGCGCGGAACTCGGGCGAATAGTTGCGCAGGATCTGCTCGCTGACGATGCGCCCGGGCGGAACGCAGTTCACCGTGATGCCGTGTCTTCCGACTTCGCGCGACAGGCCCTTCGCCCAGGAGTGCAGCGCCGCCTTGGCGGCGAATGCGCCGTTGATGCCCTCGGGCTCGGACTTGCCGGTGATGTTGATGATGCGCCCCCACTTGCGCGCCATCATCTGCGGCAGCAGGCGATGGGTGAGCTGGCGATGGCGGATGAAATTCAGCGTCAGCGCCTCCTCCCACTGCGCCTCGCTCGTGTCGAGGTTGAACCTGCGGCTGCCGCCGGCGTTGTTCACCAGGATCTCGACCGATCCCAGGCCCTGGAGCGCCGCCTCCGCGATCTTCTCCGGCGCGCCCTCCTGCAGGAAATCGGACTCGATGATCACCAGCGTCGATTGGGATTCCTTCTGCAGATCTTGCAGCAGGTTTCTGCGCCGGGCCGAGACGGCAAGGCGCACGCCCTCTTTCGACAGGGCGAGCGCGATGCCGCGGCCGATGCCCATGCTCGCGCCGGTGATGAGCGCGGTGCGCCCGCTTAGTCCAAGGTCCACGATTGCCTAGTGCGAGAGTTCCAGGATATGCATGCCGGTGTTGGCGCGATCGACGGTGTAGATGTAGCCGCGGTCGTCGACTTCGAGGTTGTTGGTCTGGATGGCGACCTTGCAGCGTTCGGCTCCGTCGGGCGCCTTGACGCAGCGCTTGTCCGTCTTGTCGCTGGTCGCCGGTATGTAATAGCCGATCTCGCGTGGATGAAACGGGTCGCGAATGTCGATGGCGCGCACCCCGGCATTGAACCATGCCGCGAAGAGGGTGCGTTTGGCGTACATCGGCGGCTGGTTCTCGTTGGAAGAATGCGCGCCGAAGCGCCCGCCGCGCGTGCAGAAGCCGCCGCTTGCCTCGGGCACATTGAAGGTGGCGACGCCCACTGGCACCTTCTCGTCGGTGACGTCGACCACCCACAGCATCTGGCGCGGCTCCTGGCATTCGTTGGCCAGCGACTCGTTCACCACGATGACGAAATCCCGCGGCGCGGCTTTGTCCTTGGCGAACTCGGGCACTTCCATGCCGATGACCGGAAGCGAGGTGTGCGCGCCGTTCATCGAGGAAAGATTGAACCGTCCGACCTGCGGCGCGAGCAGGTTCTCCGGCGTCGGCTCGCGCGGCCCCGAAAGCAGCTTCGCGCGATCGACGACCTGCATGACGCCGTCCTTGTTGGTTCCGTAGCCGAAATAGACGCGGTTGCCCTTCGGCCCGGTCGAGATCGGGCCGTGCAACTCAGTGGGCACCGGGCCGCTCGCTCCCGGCTGCTGGCCCGGCAGGCCGAAATTGCGGATGAGCACCGGGCGCGCCGGGTCCGAGAGGTCGTACACCTGGGTCATGCGCCGTGTGCGCCAGTCCGGCAAGCCGGAGACGAGGTACGCGATGCCGCTATCGCATTCCCACCAGCTCTTGTGCGTGCCTTTCAGCTTGTCGACCACCGTGACGACGCGCGCGGGTCTGTCGGGCGCCGTGACGTCCCACACCTCGTGCGCCAGATTTCCGAACGTGCGCAGCAGATAGAACTTCGACTTGTCGGCTTTCGGCAGGTCCTTGCCGCTGCAGACGCGCGCCATCTGCGCGCCGCCCGTTTCGGCCTGCCCCGGCTCGCCGGGAATGTGCGCGAGATAGCGCGGCCTGCGCGGGTCGGTGACGTCGACGACCGAGGTGCCGTTGTCCTCCTCGCGCCCGGTCAGCGAGTTCACGGCGCGCCCGCCGTGATGACCGACGTAGGCGATCCAGCGGCCGTTCTGCTCGTGGATCACCGGCTGGTAGGCGCTGCGTCCCTGCAGGTCGCTATGGCCGAGCAGCGCCATGTTCGAAGAGCTCGCGCCATGCTGCGCAAGGCCAAGCGGGGCGAACGCCGCAGCCGTGGCCAGGGCAATCCAGGTCCTCATGGAAACAGCCTCCTAGTCCGGCTTCGCGCCGGATTCCTTCACCAGGCGCGCCCAGAGCAGCGCATCGTCGGCCAGGAAAGCCGCGAAGTCCTGCGGCGATCTGGAAGCCGACGTCTCCGTTCCTTCCTTGGCCAGCGCACGAACGATATCCGTTCTCTTCAAGGCGTCGCTCGTGGCGTCGAACAGTTTCTTCACCGCCACCGCCGGCGTGCCGGCGGGGACAAAAAAACCGTACCAGAAAGAGATCTCGTAATCCGGCAGCCCGGCTTCCACCATGCCCGGCACCCCGGGCACCAGATCGGTCCGCTCGCGGCTCGTTATGGCGAGAGCTCGCAGCCGCCCTGCGTTCACCAGCGGCAGCACGGAAGGCGGCGTGGCGAAGGAGAGCTGCGTATCGCCGGCCAGTAGCGACTGCACGGCCGGGCCGCCGCCCTTGTACGGCACATGGACCATCTCGACGCCAGCCACGCGCTGAAACAGCACTGCCGCGAGATGCGGTGCCGCGCCGTTCCCCGACGAGGCGAAATTGAGCTTGCCGGGGTTCTTTTTCGCATAGTCGATCAGCTCTCGGAGCGAGCTGACACCCAAATTCGGATTGACCGCCACCACCAGCGGCGACGAGGTCACCTTGCTTATCGGCAGCAGGTCGCGCTGCGGCTGATAGCCGAGGTTCGGATTGATGACGGGGTTGACCAGAATGCTTGCCGGGCTGGCGATGAGCATCGTGTAGCCGTCGGGCGCGCTCTTGGCGACGCTCTCGGCCGCGATGCTGGACCCGGCGCCGGGCTTGTTCTCGATGACGATCGGCTGACCGAGCGCTTTCGACAAAGGCTCGGAAAACAGGCGCGCGACGAAGTCGGCGGCGCCTCCCGGCGCAAAGCCGACGACGAGCTTGATCGGTCTTGAAGGATAGGACTGCCCGAACGCCTGCCCTGCAAAAAATAATGCAATAAGAAAGACTTTCATGAAAGCGCCGAGTCGAGCGCCGACAACAGGGCGCCGAGCTTCGGTGGTTTCGACTCGAGGCCGACCTTGACCTTCGCCTCGCGCAGCGCCGACGAGGCCACCGGGCCGATCGAGGCGACCAGCGTGCGGTTGAGCGCCCCGCGCAGCGCGTCAGCGCGTCCCAGCTGCTCGGCCACGGCGAACAGGTTTCTCACCTGTTCCGCGTTGGTGAATACCGCCGCGTCCATCTCGCCGCGCTCGAGTGCGCCAATCAGCTCGGCGAGCGGCCGCGTGTCCTTGGGCAGCGACCAGCGATAGGTCGGGATCTCGATCACGCTCGCGCCCCGCGCTTCGAGCGCGCTGTCCAGCTCGACGTTGACCACGCCGTAGCGCTGGACGATCACCCGCTCGCCCTGCACCGGCACGTCCTTCAGCGCGGCCAGCGTCTCGCGCGTAGTGAACGGGTCGACGGCGCTGCGGTCGATGCGCACGCCGCGGGCGCGCAGCGCCGCGGTCGGCTTCGGGCCACGCACGGCAACCACCATGCGGGAAAGCAGCTCGAGCAGCTTTGCCGTAAGGCCGAGCGCATCGGTCGCGCCGAACAGCGCCTTGGTGCCCACGCCGGTCTGGAACACCGCCGCTTTCGCCGGCCGCTCTTCGAGCGAGCGCACCAGCGCGCGGATCGCTTCGGGATCTACGTCGGGCAGCTCGGAGAGCGCGGGCGCGTGGAACGGCACCCCGCCGCGCTGCGCCACGAGATCGGCGAGCTGCTGGCCGAGACGGCTCTCGAGGATGGCGACTTTCTTCGCCTGCATGCGCGCTCAGCGACCGACGCGCTTGTTGGCGAGCTCGAGCCGGTCGACGACGTTGCGCACCACAGCGCGCATAAGGTGCAGCTGCGCGCCCAGGCTCATCTTATCGAGCGCCGCCGGCGCGAACTCGGCGATGAGCAGCGGCGTCATCGACTCGACCGTGGCGTGGCGCCGCTCCGCGCCGCCGCTGATGTAGGCCATCTCGCCGAAGCACTCGCGGTCGTTGAGCATGTTGAGCAGCCGCCCCTGCAGGGTGACCTTCGCCTGGCCTTTCGCGAGGAAGAAGAAGCTGGTGCCGGCCTCGTTTTCACGCACGATCGTCTTGCCCTTGTCGACACGGCTCCACCGGCCGGCGCGCGCCAGCTCCCAGATCTCGTAATCGGACAGCGTCGCGAGCATCGTCACGCTCTTCAGCGCGACGAACTTCTCGCTGTCGGGAATCGTGCCGCGCGGCAGCACCACCTCCCCGAGCTTGGAGAGCTCGGCAGCGAATTCGGCCCAGCTCGGGTAGCGCTGCTGCGGCGTTTTCTTCATCGCGCGCAGCACCACCGCGTCGATTTCCTTGGGCAGATCGCGCCGCACCTCGCTCGGCGGGACCGGGTCGAGCTTGACGATCTTGTCCATCAGCGCCGGCATGTTGTCGGCCAGGAACGGCCGCCTGCCGACGAGAAGCTCATAGAGCACCACGCCAAGCGAGTACATGTCGCTGTGGAAGGTGAGTGGCTTCGATTGAAGCTGCTCCGGGGACATGTAATACGGCGAACCCATCCGCGTCGTCGTCACGTGCTGGGTGCGCTTCAGGGAGGCGGCGCCGAAGTCGGCGATCTTGATGTCGGTGCCCGCGACGACCATGATGTTCGCCGGCTTGATGTCGCGGTGCACGATGCCTTCCTTCGCCGCGTATTCGAGCGCGCCGCAGCACTTGAAGCCGATCTGCAGCACGTCGGCGACCGGCAGCAGGTTCTCCGGCGCGGCATGCTTCGACAGGTCGCCGCCGGTCACGTACTCCATCGCGATGTGGCCGGAGTCCTCGCCGACCACCGCGTCGAGGATGCCGACGATGTGCGGGTGGCGGAGCTTCCCGGCCAACGACGCCTCGTTGAGAAACTGCGAGCGGTGCACGGTGCCGAATTCCGGGTCGCGGAATACCTCCGGCTCGATGGTCTTCAGGGCCACTTCCCTGCCCGTGAATGTATCTCGCGCCAGGTACACCGTCCCGGTGGCGCCCCTTCCAAGGAGCTTCTGTACGTCGTACTTGCCGACCTGGAGGCTGAGGTCGAGCTCGAGCTCGAATGCCGGTTTTTGCGTCACGTGCTCCCGCCCTGTATGCGATCAGAATTTATCACCATACTATTAGGTTGTTGCCCGGAGGAGTAAATAATGCCAGCGCGTTTCGACCCGGCGCTCATCCAGCGCGGCGCACGCCTCAAGCGCTCGCCCTTTTTCGAGGCCACGCAGCGCGCCGGCTGCGTCGGCTACACGGTGTACAACCACATGCTGCTTCCGATCCGCTACGACGATTTCGAGGCGGAGTACTGGAAGCTGCTCGCCGACGTCACGCTGTGGGACGTCGCCGTGGAGCGCAACGTCGAGATCGCAGGGCCCGATGGGCTGCGCTTCGCGCAGCTCCTCACGCCCCGCGATCTGTCGAAATGCCCGGTCGGGGAAGGGCGCTATGTCGTGCTCACCGATGAGTCGGGCGGCATCGTTAACGACCCGGTGCTCCTGCGGCTCGACCAGAACCGCTTCTGGCTCGCCTGCGCGGACAGCGATGTGCTGCTGTGGGCGAAGGGGGTGGCGCGCGCGAGCGCGCTGCAGGTCGAGCTGCGCGAGCTCGATGTCGCGCCGCTGCAGGTGCAGGGGCCGAAATCGAAGGACCTGATGCGCAGCCTTTTCGACGACCGGGTGTCCGGCCTGGGCTACTACCGTTTCTTCCAGGCCAGGCTGGATGCGATCCCGGTTCTCGTCACGCGCACCGGCTGGACCGGCGAGCTCGGCTACGAGATTTACCTCCTCGAACCGGCGCGCGGCACCGAGCTTTGGAACCGCGTCATGGCGGCCGGCAAGCCGTTCGGCATCGCGCCGACCGGCCCCTCCGACATCCGCCGCATCGAAGCCGGCATTCTCAATTACGGCATCGACATGACGCTCGAGAACAATCCCTACGAAGTCGGCCTGGAGCGCCTGGTCGAGCTCAACAAAACGGCCGACTTCATCGGGCGCGCTGCATTGCGCCGTATCGAGCAAGAGGGAATTAGGAAAAAGTTAGTGGGTATCGAGATCGACGGCGCGAGGCTCGATCTCAACATGACGCGCTATCCGGTACGCGGCGGCGGACAGGTCACTTCGTGCGTTCATTCGCCGCGGCTGAAGAAAAACATCGGATACGCCATGTTGCCTTTACCCTTTGCAACTAACTTGGAAATAGAGACGCCGGACGGTGTACGCTCCGCGAGAGTGGTTGCTATGCCCTTTATCGATCCGAAGAAGCAACTCGCCAAGGAAAGCTGAGATGAAAAGATTACTGCTTTTCGTTCTTCTCCCGCTCACCGCGCCGGCATTCGCCCAGGTCAGCGTGCAGGAATATTCGATACCGCGCGGCCACTTCGTTCACGATGTCTGGGCGGACACATCGCCCGGCGGCCCGGTGTGGTTCTCGGCGCAGCGCGGCGGCGAGCTCGGCATCCTCGATCCAAAAAGCGGCAAGGTCGAGTTTGTGCCGCTCGGCTCCGGCTCGTCACCGCATGGCGTGATCGCGGGCGCCGACGGCGCGCCGTGGCTCACCGACGGCGGCCAGAATGCCATCGTGCGCGTCGATCCGAAAACGCGCCAGGTGAAGGCCTGGCCGCTGCCCGAAGGCAGCGGCTACACCAATCTCAATACCGCGATCTTCGATAAGAACGGCGTGCACTGGTTTACCGGGCAGAGCGGCATCTACGGACGCCTCGACCCGCGCGGCGGCGAAATAAAAGTGTTTGACGCGCCGAAAGGCCGCGGGCCTTACGGCATTCACGTCACGCCGACCGGCGTGGTGTATTACGCGTCGCTCGCCGGGTCGCACATCGCGCGCATCGACGCAGCGAGCGGCGCGGCAACAGTGATCGAGCCGCCTACGCGCGGCCAGGGCGCGCGCCGTGTGTGGTCGGACTCGAAGGGCCACATCTGGGTGGCGGAGTGGAATTCGGGCAACCTCAGCCGCTATGAGCCGCAGACCGGCAAGTGGTCGCAGTGGAAAGCGCCCGGCAACTCGCCGCGCGTCTACGCGGTGTACGTCGACGAGACCGACAAGGTATGGGCTTCGGAGTGGAGCTCGCAGGTGATGCTGCGCTTTGATCCGGCGAGCGAGAAATTCGAGACCTTCAAATCGTCGAGCTCTCACGCCAACGTGCGCCAGATCCACGGCCGCAAGGGCGAAGTCTGGACACCGGAATCGGCGTCCGACAAGATCGTCGTCTACCGCTACAAATAGCGGCGGAGCAAAAAAAAGGCGCGCCGAAGCGCGCCCTTGCTCCCTGACACCCCTTGAATTCAGTGCAGAATGCGCGCGAACGTGCGGCCGCGCAGAACGTCGTAGGCCTTTGGTTGCTCGTAGACAAGGTCCGAAATCAGAACCGTGATCTCGTCGAAAATTTCGCTTTGCTGATCGTCGCCGAGCTTCGGATAGATGCCGATCTCGGTGATGAACAGGTCGGCGTCGGGGATCACCTTGTCATCCAGCTGGCGCGGCAGCATGGCCCGGTCCTGCACCGAGAAGCCGCACAGCATCGGGCAGCGCGCGAACAGCGCGTCGACCTTGGCCCGGATATCGGTCAGCAGTTGGGGGTCCGGCGTATGGGGTGCGCGGCTGATTTGCATGCCACCAGGCTACGCCCGTGTAGCGTTTCCCTCCATCAGGGAATACCTGAATCAACTACACGAAAACCCCTAGGTAAAAACTACAACAGAATCAGCGGAATAGTTCAGTGCAGGACGCGCGCAAAAGTGCGCGCGCGCAATAGTTCACACACCTCAGGCCGCTCATCGAGCAGGGTTGCCAGCGTCTGGGTGATGTCCTCGTAGATATCGCCATACTGCTCGGCGCTGAGCCGCGGCGCGATGCCGACGTCGCTGACGAAAAGCTCGTTGTTCTTGTCCTGGACCGAGAATCCCCACAGGTCCGGGCAGCGCTCGAACAGCGACTCGAGTTGGGCCTCGAGGTCCCTGCCGGCACGCTGTAGCCGCGGTTCCAAGTTCGAGTAGGTCTGCGATTTCATGGCTTCACCGTAGCCGCTTCGGGGGACAGCCGGGTTGAGGAACTGTCAGCGCCGCCAAGTTTTCCCCTCTCGTAGAGCGACTTTTTCATCATTTCTTACTATGCGGCGGCAGCAGATTCGTCCCGGTTACCGATCACATACCGATGGCTTACTATTCGGCACTCCAGACAGGGCTCGAGGACGGGTAGATGGCCAAATTCGTGATTTCCCCCCATTTCCGGCTTCACGAGTGGGTGGCCGAGGAAAAGGGCTACTTCAAGGCCGAGGGCCTGGACTACGAATTCCGCAACGTCTTCGAAAGCCATGCGACACCGAACAAGGTCGGCGCCTACACCAGCTTCGAGAAGGGCCGGGAAACGAACGTCAGCTGCGCCTGCCACTGGACGGTAAACGTCGCGGCCTCCAGCGGGCACGGCAAGCTCTACGCCGACGCCTACTCGGTCGCGCCCGCAGCGGTGTTCGTCCCGCCCGATTCCGGAATCCGCAACCCCGAGGACCTGCGCGGCGTGCCGATCTCGGTCGGCCACCAGTCCGGCAGCCACTATTCGACGATCCAAGGTCTAGAGCAGTACATGCCGTCCACCGACATCAAGCTCTCGTTTGCCGACGGCATCCTGTTTTCACGGCTGGAAAAGCTGATCGACCGCCAGGTGCCGGCGGCGGCGCTGTTTTCGGGGCCGTACTACTTCCTCGAGCAGCTAGGCTTCCGCAAGGTCATCGACACCACATTCATGATGGCCTCGATGCTCACCGGCGACCCCGATCCCGAGGACGTGAAGAAATATTTCCGCGCGCTGCGCAGCGCGCAGCGCGACATCGACCTGCGCCCGGAGCGCTACACGCATTACTACCGCAGGGAATTTCCCCAGCGCTTCCTCGAGCAGATGGACGTTCGGCGGTGGGGTCCGGGCGAGCGCATCGTGTTCGAGCCCTACACCAGGGAAGTGTTCGAGGATTCCTTCAAGTGGATCCGCGAGCACAAGATCTTCGAGCCCGGCGCGATGGGCGCCGGCCGCTACGAAGAAGCTTGTGTTTCATTGACAGGCTAAGCGAATGCTCATTGCGGCTGGTAACCGATGTCCTTCACCAGCTTGCCGTATTTCATAAAATCATTTTTTAATAAGTTCGAAAAATACTCGGGTGACTCGGTGACTATGATCAATCCGGCAGCGACTAGCTTCTCGCTCACGTCGGGCTGCCTCATCGCGCGGTTGATCTCCTCGTTCAGCTTCAGCACGATGTCGCGCGGCGTCCCGGCCGGCGCGACATAGCCGAACCAGCCGCCCGACTCGTAGCCGGGAACATCCTCCGCCGCGGCGGGCGTATCGGGCCAGAGCGCGACACGCGTCGGGTTGGTGACGGCAAGCAGCCGCAAACGCCCGGACTTGATGTGCGGGGTCATGCCGGTAATGCCGTCGATGCCGGCCTGGACCTGGCCGCCGATGATATCGGTGGCAATCGCCGCCGAGCCCTTGTACGGCACGTGGGTGAACGAGAAATCGCCCAGCAAGCGCAAGTGCTCGAAGGCGAGATGCGGAAAGCCGCCCTCGCCGTTGGTCGCCACGGTCAGCTTGCCGGGATTCGCCTTGGCGTACGCGATCATCTCGCCGATCGATTTGAAGGGCGCGCCCGGGTTGGCGACGATGCCGAGATAGTTGGTCGTCGTCACCGCGATGGGAACGAAGTCCTTCAGCGGGTCGTACGGAATGTTCTTGCTGGTGTGCGGCAGCACCACCATGTTGCCGCCCTGCCCGGCGGCGATCGTGTAGCCGTCGGGCGCCGATTTCGCCGCCAGGTCGAGGCCCAGCATGCCGCTCGCGCCCGGGCGGTTCTCCACCACGATCTGCTGGCCCAGGCGCTCGGCCATCTTCGGGCCGATCAGCCGGCTCATGATGTCGGTGGTGTTGCCGGGCGGAAACGGAATGATGATCTTGATCGGTCTTGACGGGTAGGACTGAGCGTGCGCGAGGGAGACCAGCAGCGCCCCAAGACAGGCGAGTATTTTTTTCATCCTAGTTGTCAGGAATGATGGGCAGGAGAAGAAAAGGCTTTTTGTCGAAATGCAGCGTCACCTTGCCGCCGAAGATCTTTGCCGGACGGTCGGCCGGGTCGTCGTGCACGAACGGGCCGCAGCCCTTCATCGGGTTTTTCATGTTGGAAAGCGTCGCCGCCTCGCCCTCGTACTCGTAGTCCTTGCCGCGGATGGTGAGCGCGATCCGGTAACCGGCCGGCACGACGATGCAGGTCGGCCAGATCTCGATGTCGAGCTCGACCGCCTCGCCCGGCTTGAGCGGCTGCTTCTCGTCGTGGGTATGCCAGGGGCGATAGGGGCGCGAGAGCTCCGCATCGAGCTTGCGGTGCGAGGCGCGCAGCCATCCCTGCCCGAGCGGCGTGTGCGGATCGAGCGCGCCCTGGAACACGACTTCCCTGCCTTGTGAGTCGAAGACGCGCAGCACGATGAACAGATCCGCGTCGCTGGTCGACGAGGACAGGAAAAGCTTGAGCGCCGACGGACCGGTGATCTCCAGCTCGCCGCGCAACGGCGGCGTCGAGAACGTGACGCCCTCGGCCATCGCGTCGTACGTTATGGTTTTTGAAGAAGTCACCGGGTCGCGGGAGAGCTGTTGTTTGTCAGGATCGAGATAGAAGGGCGTCCACTTGGTGCGCTTCAGCGGCCACTCGTTCTCGCAGCGCAGCACGAAGTGCTCGCCGGGACGCCGTACTTTGAGCTGCACGCGCGGCTGCTTGTCCCACCCGTTCTGCTTGCCTTTCAGGAAGTGGTCGAAAAAGTCGAGCTGCAGATGGCGGCCGTAGTCGGTGTAGAACGGCGCCCAGTGCGATCCGCCGTGCACTTCGAGCCACTTGTCCTTGGATGAAGAACGCACGAACCCTTCGAAATTGCCGCGGGTGTGCAGGCCCTGCCCGCCCCAGTTCGCGGCAGAGAGCAGCGGCAGCGTGACCTTCGACAGATCGGCGCTGCGCTCGCGATAGTAGGGTCCGTCCATCTCGCGAGAGAGAAGCTCGCTCCACATGTCTTCCCGGTTTTGGATCAATTCCTTTTCGGAAAGCGTGTCCGGCCCGCACACCAGCTCGCCGGTGACGCGGCTTTTCGCGCCGCGTTTGCCCTGGCCGTGCTGCACGGTCTTCACCTGCATGTCCTGCCAGTGCTTGCGGAAGGTGCAGATGATGCCGCCGTGTCGGTTGCCGTCGCGGTAGGCGTCGTTCCAGCCCTCCCACGCGCAGATCGCCGCCAGATGCGGCGGCTGCGTCGCCGCCGCGCGCCACTGGTTGCTCGCGTAGTAGGAGATGCCGTTCATGCCGATCCTGCCGCTGCACCACTTCTGCGCGGCCGCCCACTCGATGCACAGATGGGTGTCGCGCGTCTCGCGCGCGTTGTTGTGGCAGAGATAGCCCGGCGAGCGCCCGGCGCCGCGCGAATCGACGCGCACGATCGCGTAGCCCTCGGGCACCCATTTCTCCGGGTCGACCACTTCCCAGTTCTGGTACTTGTTCGACGAGCCGATGAGCGCGTCAGGGTTTTCGCGCGCCATGATTTCCCAGGCGCTCTTGTAGCCCTCCTGGAAGGCGAGGCCCTTGCCGTAGGGCCCGTAAGTGAGGATCGCCGGGTAGCGGCCGGCCTCGTCCGGGCGGAACACGTCCGCGCGCAGCTCGAGGCCATCGTCCATCCTGATCGGCACATCCCAGTCGACCTTCACGCCGGATCTTCCAGCAACATGTTGCCCTCGCCGACGATGACGCTGTAGCCGCCGACTTTGAGTTTGACGATGCGGCCGGCGCGCTTCTCGGCCGACGCTTCGAGCAGGCTCGGACGGCCCATCGCGACGCCCTGGTCGATCCGCCAGGCAAAAGTCCCCTCGCGCTCGTTCAAGCGACCGGCGAGACGTCCCGCCAGCGCGGCACAGGCCGAGCCGCTCGCCGCATCCTCCTCGATGCCATAGGCGGGGGCGAACATGCGGGCGTACAGGCGGCTGCCGGCAGCCAGCTCGCCGGCAAAGGGATACAGGTTGGGGGCCCACGCGCGCGCGAAATGCCGCGACCACGCCTCGCGATTGAGCATTGCACCATCGACCGATCCCTTGTCGGCGAGCTGGATGAAGCAGAACGGCACGCCGACGCTCGCGAACCACGCGTCACGCACCACTGCCTCGGGCAGCGATAGCGCCGCCGCGGCTGCGGCGCGCGCTGGAACGCTCGCAGGGCTCTCGACTTCCTTTTCCAGGACCAGCCGGGCAAAAGGCGCTCGAGCGCCGAGCTCGAGCTCGACCGTCACCGGCCCGATTCCCTCCTCCAGCACGATAGTTTTTGAAGACGAAGGAACAAAACCGAGCACGGCGAGCACCGCCGCGGTGCCGACGGTGGGGTGCCCGGCGAAAGGAAGCTCGGTCTTGGGCGTGAAGATGCGCACGCGCCGCGAATGCCGCGGGTCCGCCGGGGGCAGCACGAAGGTCGTTTCGGCAAAGTTGAACTCGCGGGCGAGCGCCTGCATCGTGCCGTCACCGAGCCCGCGGGCGTCGGGGAACACGGCGAGCTGATTTCCACCGAATGCTTTCTCGGTGAAAACATCGCAAATCACGAATTTCATGGATTGCCGATGAAATCGCGCTTGCCGATCTCGACGCCGTTGTGGCGCAGGATGTTGTACGCCGTGGTGGCGTGGAAGTAGAAGTTGGGGTGCGCGAAGCCCAGCAGGTATTGCATGCCGTTGAACGTCACCTCGCGGCCACCGAGCTTGAGGACGATCTCCTTCGCCTCGGTGCCGTCGATCTGCGCCGGCTTGGCGCTCTCTATGAAATCGAGGGTCTTCGCGATGCGCGCCTTGAGCTCGGCGAACGTCTGCTCGGTGTCCTCGTGCTGCGGGATCTGCATGCCGGCGAGGCGCGCCACGGCGCCCTTCGCCGTGTCGCAGGCGATTTGTACTTGCCGGCTCAACGGGAACATGTCCGGAAAGAGGCGCGAGCTGGTGAGCACGGTCGGCTCGATCTTCTTCGCGTCGCAGTACGCCTGCGCCTTGTCGAGGATCGCCGAGAGGTTCTTGAGCGTGTTGGCGAAGCGCGGCGCGCTCGCCTGGTACATCGAGAGGGTCATGGCAGTCCTTATCTGAATTTGGGCGGCGGCTGGAATGGGCCGACCGGCACAGCGCGATTCTAAGGCAGAAGGATTTACACTATGGGATCATTCCCCGCGTCGTTTCACGGAGACCCTATGCAACGTATTGCAATTGCCGTCCTTGCCTCGGCGACCCTGCTCACCGGCTGCGGAACTCCTCCGGTCACCAAGGAGGAAATGAGCTCGGTGGACTATGGCCCGCGCCCGACGCGCTGGCAGGAAGAGATCCGCAGCTACCTCGGCATCCGGCTCACCGATCCCAAGTCGGCGATCATCGAGTTCCGCACCGAGCCCAAGCAGATGTACCAGCGGGCGACCGAGGTGCGCAACCGACAATGGGGCTGGGCGACCTGCGTGTGGATCAACGACAAGAACTCTTACGGCGCCTACGACGGCTTCTACCCGATGACCGTCTTCCTGCGCGACGAAAAGATCGTCGCCGTGAACAACGGGCCCGATGATTTCGGCGCGATCGGCGCCACCTACGCGCGCCGGCAATGCGCCGAGCTCGGCGCGCCTTTCACGCCACGGCCCTAGAAGAAAGCGAGCATCCGCGCCTCGATGCTCTGGCGCGGTGATGATCCGGGCGGCGTGGCGGGGTCGACGAACGAGGTGTGCGGCGTGAAGCGCGCGCAGCCGTCGGTTTTCGAGTCGTAGACCTTGAACACGAGCGCCTCGTCGCGCCGCATCTCGGGGAAATAGAACCAGCGGTGGTTCGGGTTGTACTTCAGGCGGTAGGTCTGGCCGACGCGGTGCGGGTAGCGCCGCTCGGCGATGAGCAGGTCCTCGGGCGCGACGCTGCCGGCGTCGGCGATCGCCAGCGGGTTCGAGCGGATCGGCGAGCCGATCGTGCGCCACACCTGGATGATCGCGAAGCGGCGCTTGAGCAGGAGCTCCGCCTCGTCGCCCATGATCTCGCGCACGCGCTGCGGACCGGACCACTCAGTGTAGTCGTTATGCGCCGAGAGCACCGGCTCGCGGATCAGCTTCACTTCGCGCTCAGTCTCGTCGCCCGAGCGCAGCGTATGGTCGAACACCACGACCCGTTTCGCGCCCGAGACCTGCTGGATGAGCCGCTCGAGCTCGGGGTAATAGACCGACTTCAGCTGCTCCGGATCGAAGAAATCCTCGACCGCCGTTTCGTGCCCGACCAGCTGGAAGCCGTTTTTCTCGAGCGAGACTTTTTCATTCCTGGCGTTGCGTATCTCAACGCGGTGACGCTCTTCATTTCCGCTCGTGCGGCGCCGGATGTTGTTCGGGCCGAAGGTCTCGTTGACGAGCTTTTCGCCCGTGTCGACGGTATAGACGATCTCGGCGACGGTCATCCGTCCATGTTACCGGAGGACTAGCCCAGGGTGCCGACCTCGCGCTCGAGCAGGCTCCAGGCGCTCGGGCCGAACTCGCTCTTCCAGCGCTGGTAGAAGCCGCCGCCGAGCTTGCGGCGGAAGGTGGAGACGTCGGCGGTGTTGAAGATCATGCCGCGCGCGGCGAGCTTCTCGCCGAGCCCGCGGTTCAGGTTGTCGGTGTAGGCGCGCTGCATCGCGACGTACTTCTTCACGTTGCGCTGCACGACTTCCTGCACATCGCCGGGCAGCGCGCTCCAGAATTTCAGGTTGGCGAGCAGGTTGAACCCCGACCACATGTGGTTGGTGGTCGACACATACTTCGTCACCTCGTAGAGCCTGTTCACCTCGGTGATGACCAGCGGGTTTTCCTGGCCGTCGACCTTGCGCGTCTTCAGCGCCTCGTAGAGCTCGCGGATGTTGATCGTCACCGGCTGCGCCTCGAGCGCCGTGAACACGTCGCGGAACATCTGGCCGTCGGGAACGCGCATCTTCATGCCGCGCAGGTCCTCGGCAGTGCGGATCGGCCTGTCGACCATCGAGATCTGGCGGAAGCC
>DATNMK010000059.1:0-77274 GCA_035602335.1 Burkholderiales bacterium | reverse complement strand
GATGCCGGAGAAATCCGCGATCACGTTCTTGATCTTCGCCTGGGTGATCATTTCCTGCCCCTTCAGGATGCCGCCCAGCAGCAGCCCGATGATCACCAGCACGATCGCGATTTCAACCAGCGTGAAGCCTTGTTGTCTGTTCTTCATGGCCAATCTCCCCTGGACCGTCCAGGCGAAAACAATTCTGCAACTTCCATGCCATGCAAAAATGGGTCAAAAAGAGGCCAAAACATCTATTTACGAGCTGACCGGCGTCGAAATTCCGACAGCTGCGTCGGCTCTTCGACAAGCTTGTCTTATTTTTTCGTCCCCTGCGCGATACGCGCCTCCAGCTGATCGAGACGCTCCTTAAGGAAGCGCGCCTCAGCAGGATCTCGGATGGCACCTTTCGCGAGCAGTCCGCCGATCAAGATCTTGGCCGCTTCCAGTTCGTTCATGTCCTCGAGGATGAAGATCTCCATCTGCTTGGCCCACAGCGGGACGTCCTCCGAAGTCGTGTGGCGGTCGATAGCCGCGGCGTAGCGGCGCGCAAGCGCCAGGTCCCCCAGCCGGTGCTTGGCAAGGAGCGCGGCGTGGGCAAGCCACGGCCAGCGCCGGTTCGGATCTTTGAAAAACTCCTGGTACACGAATTCCAAGGCGATGCGGCTGCGCGTCTCATCAGGGACTTCGGCATAAATGCGCGCCGCGAGAAACAGCGGGTATTCGCTGCGCGGATCGAGCTCGAGGATCGCGCGCAGCCAGCCGATGAGCCGGCTATAGTCCAGGCTCCTGTAGGGCAGCGCGTTTGCGCCACCGAGGTCGAACGCCTGGACATACAAAGTGGCGACGCGCGCCGTCGCTTCCGGCTCGCCGAAGCTCGCCAGGCGCAGGGCCTGCACCGGCGGTGGCGGCGGCAGATCCGCGGCAGCCGGCGGCGCAGGTTGGCGCACGCTTTGCCAGGCCAATTGCGCAGCGAGACTGAAACCGAGCGCGGTCCATACCCATGCCGGCACGCAGGCGAGCGTTCGCTCGTCGCGCTTCACAGGTTGCGGCGGTGAAAATCGAACAGGCCGGCCGCGATCAGAAGCGCCGCGTAAAGGATCAGTCCGGCCAGCCCCGCCGCATACGCCGCGGTCTCCGGCGGGCCGTAGAGCAGCCAAGCGGTGCGCGTCACCGCGTCGAGCCGCGGCAAAAGCAGCGCGATCCCATCGACTGCCCAGCGTGCCAATTCGTGCCGCAGCGAAGAGTCTGCCAATGGGCCGCCCGCCATCGACTGGATTGCCGCAATGGAGCGGGCGAGAAGGTAGAGCCCGGCGGTGGCGGCAATCGCGGGGACCAGCTGCGCCAGCGTCATCGAGAAGAAAAGCGCCGCCGCGGCGACCAGTGCGGTCTCGCAGGCGAGCGACAGCCCCCATAGCGCCACCCTGCCGGCGCTCGCCCAGAGCAGCAGCGGAGCGGCGCATGCCACGGCGAGCGCGGCCCCGCACAGCGCAAAACCGGCGAGCCGCCCCAGATACTGCGTGGAGCGCGACAGCGGCAGCGACAGCATGCGCTCGAGCTCCTTGTCGTCGAGCTCGCGCAGCGTGCTGGAAGCGACGTGCGCGGCGATGAGGAAGACCGCGCAGGCGCGCAGCAGCGCCGCCACGATCGAAGCCTGCAGCGCCAGACTCTCGGTAACCGCGACCTGCGAAAGAAACACCGCCAGCCCGAGCGCGACGGCGATGCTGACGACGGCGAGCCACGGCAAGCCGCCGCGGCGCGCCTCGAGCAGCACGAAACGGGCGAGAATGGCCGCTGGCATGTTTTCATTTGTAGACTAGTCGCGGGAGTGCGCTAATGCAACCCGCGAATCTCACCGAGCCGGTTTTTACGCGCCTCGCCAACAGCGTCTGGGGCTTCAGCCAGCGCTATTGGCGCCTGGTCGTGGTGGCGATGCTCGCCATGCTTCACATAGCGGCGTTCCGCGGCGTCGCCGATCCGTGGGCGCGCGCGCTGCTCCTCGCACACCTTGGGCTGCTGCTGCTGTGGCAGCCGTTCCTCCGCGCCGAGCAGCGCGTCTCGCCGATGCAGGGTTTCATCCTGTCGCTGGTCGCGTTTGCCGTGATGATGGCGCTCGACTGGTGGCTGCTCGCCTTCTGGGTGGTGGTGCTCGCCGGGCTGGTCGGCGGGAAGGTATATCAGCACCACGCGCGCTGGCA
Organism: Burkholderiales bacterium; assembly: GCA_035602335.1. Classification (GTDB taxonomy): domain Bacteria; phylum Pseudomonadota; class Gammaproteobacteria; order Burkholderiales; family SG8-39; genus SCGC-AG-212-J23. The sequence goes on along the minus strand of DATNMK010000059.1, from coordinate 75,097 downwards.
GCGGATCTGCTATCTGGTTGTGCTGGCTTATCTTCTCGCGCTGCTCGCGGTCGCGATCCTTCCCGAGATCGCGCCGCGCCAGGAAATAGCCCCCGAGATCCGCGCCGCGGCCGAATACCTGCTGCCGCTCGCGTTCGTGCTGATTCTCCTGCTTCCGGCGGAAGCCGAGCCGACCGATACGGCCCAGGTAGTCGATTTTTTCTACAGCGTGTTCCTGATGCTGCTGCTGGTGGTGGTGATCCTCGGCAGCTTCACCTTCATGACGCTAAGGCGAACCGCGTACCTGGAAGCGCTCACCTATACGGTCTTCCTGACCGCCGGGGCGGTGCTGCTCATCGGGCTGGCGTGGAACCCACGCAGCGGCTTCGCCGGGTTGAACGTGTTTTTCGTGCGCTATCTGTTCTCGATCGGTCTGCCGGTGGAGAAGTGGCTGCATTTCCTTGCCGAGCTGCTGCAGCTGGAAGCGCGCCCGGAGCGCTTCCTCGTCGAGGCGCTGAGCGGTCTGATGCGACTGCCCTCGGTGTCCGGGGTGGGCTGGAAAACCGGCGAGGCAAGCGGCGAGAAAGGCGAGCCCACGCCGTATGCCGTCGACTTCGAAAACAGCGCCGTTTGGCTGCGCATCTACTCGCGATACCGGCTCAGCCCTGCGCTGCTCTGGCATCTGCACCTGCTCGGCCAGCTGCTCGGCGAGTTCTACATCGCCAAGCTGCGCGAGGAGCAGCTGCGGCAGGCAAGCTATGTCCAGGCGGTGCACGAGACCGGCGCGCGCATGACGCACGACATCAAGAACCTGTTGCAGTCGCTAAACGTGCTGTGCTCGGTTGCGGCGCGCGACCAGACCCGCGATTCCGCGGAGTTGCAGGCGCTGATCCGGCGCCAGCTGCCAGTGATCACGCAGCGGCTGGCGGAAACGCTTGCCAAGCTGCAGCGCCCGAACGCCGCCGGAGAAACCTGGGTGCCCGCACGAACCTGGTGGGAAGCGCTCGGCCGCCAGTACCGCGGTGAAGGCGTCGAGTTTGAAGCGCACGCGCTTCCGGCGGAGGCGCGACTGCCGCGCTCGCTGTTCGACAGCGTCGCCGACAACCTGATCCGCAACGCGCTCGCCAAGCGCGCCGACGAAGCCGGCATCCAGGTGCGGGTCATGCTGGAGTGCGCAGAGCGCATCGCGCTTCGCGTCTGCGATACCGGAAGCGCGGTCCCGGAATCAATCGCCACGACCCTGCTGCGCGCGCCGGTCGCCTCCTCGGGCGGGCTCGGCATCGGGCTGTACCAGGCGGCGCGGCAGGCCGAGGCGAGCGGCTACCGGCTCGAGCTTGAGTCGAATCGCGACGGAGAGGTGTGCTTCGCGCTGCGGCGGTAAGGATGCCCACCGTGTCCATGGGCGGTCAGTGAAGTGTTATTTTTTATGTGCAACTGGTCAAAGTGAGCGGAAAGGACAGCAGCGCCATGATATGTATGTGCAACTGCTTATGTGCAACTGCTCAAAACGGGCGGAAAGGAAAGCAGCGCCATGATAAGGAGAACGAAAATGTTCAAAACGTTACTTCGGGGGGCGATCTTTCTCCTCGTGTTCGCAGTGGTCGGCCAGGCGGCGGCACAGACTCCTCCACCTCCTCCTGGATTTACTCCTCCTCCTCCGCCGCCTCCTCCGACGCTCCCCACAACAAAAGATCAGTGTTTCGACGGCGGCTGGCAGACTTTCAAGGTCTTCAAGAATCAGGGCGACTGCGTGAGTTTCGTCGCCACCAAGGGCAAGAACCCGCCCAGCAAATGACATGCCTGCGGAAGCGTAGCGCTTCCGCCGAGCATGCCCCGTTTTTGTAGGTTGCGGCTCGGCGGTCTGGCCTTGCGGATGTTGTGGTACGCAAGGCCGGTGCCCGCCGGGATCAGCCGGCCGACGATGACGTTCTCCTTCAGTCCCCTCAGGTCGTCCTTCTTCGCGCCCCGGTTCGCTCCAGCGCTGGTTTGAGCATCGGCCTGTACCAGGCGGCGCGCCAGGCGGAGTCGGGCGGCTATCACCTCGCGTTGGAGACGAACCGGGACGGCGAAGTCTGCTTCGTTCTGAGCGGGCCCGCTTCCTAAGGAAGCACGCCTGCGGCGATGAGCTTGCCGTAGAGTTCGCCGACGGTGATCCAGGTGAATTGGTCGTCGAATTCGCCGCCGGTCGCGCCACTCGGTGCCGGCGTGTGGAACACGAAGATCGGGTCAGCGTTGCCCCCGCCGTTGAGATTGGCCGCCTCGTCGGCACCGGTTCCGCCGGTGGTGGTCGTGTTCTTGCCTGTGGAGAAAATGATCGCAGCGACCAGGCTCTGGCTCATGATCTGGTTTGACCCGGCTGGCGTGCCCCCGCAGGACGCTGCGGAGATCGCCGGGGTCACCGCGGTGGACTTGCAGATGAGCAGATCGTTCGGCTGGCAGCTCATGCCATTCCCTTTGAGGTTCGTGGCATTCACGAAATGCGGGTTGGTAAAGGCACCCGAACAATTGGTAACGGTTTTCGCCACCGCATAGCGGATGCGGTTTTGCCAGGCATCCAGCGCAAATCCTGCCGCATCGACGGTGGGAAAACCGATCGTCACGGCGGGCAAGAACCCGCCGACTGCACCACCAGCCAGCGCGCCGCCGTAATAATCCTCCACGTTAGCGGCATCCTTGCACTCTCCTGCGGCGTTGCGCACCTCGGCGCCGGCACTCGTGCTGCGTGCCGGGCAGGGCAGCCGGCCGTTGACGATGGCGTACGCCAGCACCAATTCCCGAGCCTGCTCCAGCCGCCGGCGGGTGTCCTCGAAATTGCGCTGCTCGGTTTGCGCCGAGAGCGTGTACAGGAGGCTCGAAATCATCAGCGTCACGACCAGCAGGACGATGGCCAGCTCGACCAGACTGAAGCCCGCAACGGTCTGCTTCGGAGGACGCCGGAAGGTCGGCATCAGTTGCTATCGATAACGATCACGCGGTCGTTGAAAGGTTTTTTCAACGCGGGCGCGACCGCTGTGCTCACCGGCTGGCGCTCGAACGCCCCGGTCGCGTTGCCGAACTCGAGATAGTTACCCAGGGTCGCACTCGGGCGCGTCGTTCCGTTGATGCTGCGCCCCGCCAGGATCAGGATCGCGCGCTGGGCGCCGGCTGGCGTCATGTTGACGACCGAAAGGCAGGTGCCCCCGGTGGTGCATGAGAGCGTACCGCCCGCGGCATGGTTCGGTGCGATGGCGTAGTAGACAAGCCGATACCATTCGTTGCGCACGAACCAGCCGGTGGCCGCCGTGTCGCTGCTGAGGATCGAGTGATCGGAAATCGTCGGGCGGCTTCCGTAAATGTAGAAATAGCCCCAGGTGGGCACCGAGGGCAGGGACGCGCCTGCGATGAAGCGCGCGGTGCCGTCGCTGGCGAGGCTGCGGCTGACCGTGGCCGACTGCGTGCCGAGATTCACCCAGGCGGACCCCGTCCAGCGCCACGGTTGGAATGTCCCAATGTGATCTGCCAAAGTGAAGGTTCGCAGGCCATTCGTGATTTGGGTGGTGAGGGCGTCGGTCATCGAGATATTGAGGGCGCCGCCGTAGTAATAGCCCTCGCACATCGGCGTCGAGCCGCTGACGGAGCAGATCGGCGCAGCGGAGGAAGGGGAGGAGGTGGGGGTGGTCAAGTAGCCTGGGCCGCCGCTTGAGCTCACGCTGGGAGCCGAATTCCAGGTGATCGCGTCGGTGGAGCAGCGTACATCCCCCCCGCAGCTGCCGGAGTGGTAGTTGAACGGCAGCAACCCCTGGTACAGGCTGGGGAGGGGCGGGCTGATCTGGCCCAAATAGCTGGAGGTCGTGGGATTGGCAAAGGGCGCGGCGAACGCAAACGCCGGGTTCGTCGAAGACGTTCCCCAGGTGGCGTCCCCATAAACGGACTTGAGCACCGGTACGATATCGCGTTCGATGCGGTGGGCGATCGCTGCTTCAATGGCCGGCATTACGTCTGCGATGGTGATGCGCACCACCTGGTCGTTGAAAGAAGTCGTCGGCGCCGTCGTAGAAAACGCGGAGGTACCCGTGTTGAAGCACTCGATGTAATCCCGCGCATCGATGGTCGGCGAAGGAGTGGCGCGCGTCTGATTGCGGGCGGTGCAGCCTGCGCTCGCCTGGACGTTCATCGCCGCCCCCGGCGCGATGATCAGGGCAACGGCCGCGTTGGCCTGGCCATCGACGTTGAGCTGGCCGAGCGTGTTTGAGTTGATGACCAGGTTTCCGGCGGTAATGGCCCAACCCGGAGAGACGACGTACCAGAGCGGCTCGCTGTTCGCGTCGACCAGCTCGTCGAGCCCGAGCGTTCGCCATGGCAGCCGGCCCACCGCGGGCAGTGTGCAGCTTGCTGCGGCGATGCCTTCATTGGCTCCGCCGACGTTTCCGGGGGCTTCGGGGCACGGCAGGCGCCCGGGGTTGTCTTCTCCCTGCTTGGAGGCTTGCAAGGCGACATAGCCGACGAGGGTTTGTTTGGCCAGATTCAGTACCGCGGCGTTGCGGTTCTTGTCGGTGGCAGTGAAGACGGCGCCTACCGCATTCAGACGAGACACCATGAACCATGACGCGCCCAGCACCAGCACTGCTAGTAGCAGCATCAGTGCGGCGCCGCGTTGTCGCTGTGAGTGCGCGGACATAGGTTCCTAGCGGGGGCTGGGGCGCACCTTGATCTCGCCCTCGCCGATTACGTCGCGCACTTCGCCGGTGCCGCGATCGAGCACTTCCCCGGGCTTCAGCTCGATGCGCGCTCCGCCGTCGCCGACCGGCACACGTACCCGCTCCTCACCGCCGCGCTTCGGATCGACGCGCAGCGCCTCGGCCGAGCCGTCCTGCAGCGATTCGCCGTTCACCCAGACGGTGGGGCGTCCGTCGGAGCGGGTGACGTAGCCGTCGAGCCGCGTCGTGGGCGAGGCGACGACCGGAGCTGCGGCCGGCTTGTCCGGAACGCGCGCCTTGCGCCTCGCGTCGAGCGCGGCGCGTTGCTCGGGCGTGAAGAACAGGCGGCCGAATTCCTGCGCGCCGCAGGCGCCTGGCACAGCGGCGAGCCACAGGCCGAGCAAGAGCAGGAGCGCTGGCTTCATCGCTTGGCCGCCCGGTCAAGGATAGTGACCAGGTCGATCTCGCAATCGGCGCGCAGCCGCGGCACGATCGATGCGCCGGTGGCCGCCTGGCCGGTACGCAGCACGGAGCAATGCTTCACCGAGTAGTACGCATTGCCGGAGGCGCGCAGGTCGGCGAGGAAGCGCAACAGGTCTTCCTCGTGGAGCAGCGCGAGATCCACTTTCATGGTGCTGGCGTAGAAATCCACGTTCGCGGGCTTGCCGGGCACCGAGGTGAGCAGCTTTTGACGGTCGACGCGGTAGCGCAGGTCGAGCAGCTCGCGCTGGTTGCGGATGCGGGTGATGGCGTCGGCCCATTCGAGACGGTGCTCTTCGCCCAGGATGTTGAGCTGTTTCAGCTGCTGATAGACGTCGAGCTTCTCCTTGACCTCGCGCTCTTCCTCGGCGATACGGGTCAGGCGTTCGGTGTTCTGCTGGCGATCGGCTTCGGCTGCAGCGAGCTGAACCTGCGCGCTGCGCACCGATTGCTGGGCCGCCCAGACCAGGCCGGCGCCGGCGGCGACCAGGGCCAGCGCGGCGAGGCTCGGCAATAGCAGCTTCCTGAATTCCTCGCGCGTCAGCGTCACGGCAGCCTCCGCGCAAGCGTGATCGTAAAGCGCGGTGCCTCGCCGGAGTCCGTGCTGCTGCCACCGATGTCGCCGGTCAGCGTGCCCTCCGACGTGATATCGAACGGCAACTGCGTGCGTACCAGCTCGTAGCCCTGGGACGCGCCGAGCGCCGCGGCGAAGCGCTGCACCTGCGCCGTGATCGCGCGATAGTCGTTGCGCTGGGTGGCGTTGACGCGGCCGGAAAGCTCCAGCATCTCGGCGACATTGCTTTGCGGCCCGGACTTGGCGGCTGCAGCGTCGGCGGCCACGGCCGCGGGCTTGTCGCGCCGCGCGTCCGGGCTGCCGACCCCCCAGTTGAAAATATCCAGCTCCACCTGGGGAAACTGCTCGAGCACGCGGGAGACGTGCACGAAAGCACGCTCGGGCGACGCGCTGCGCTCGGCGATGCGCCGGAACTCGACCACGGCGGCCTTCAGGTTCTCCGTCGAGGTCTGAGTCACGGGGAAACCCGCGGTGATGCGCTCATATTGCTGGGCTGCGAGTCGCGCGTCGCGCTGCTGGCTGGCGGCGCGATCGCTCACCTGCAGGGCATCGACCCATTGCACGCCTGCGTACAGTGCGCAGGCCGCGAAGCCGAGCACGCCCGCAGCGACAATACCCCGCTGCAGCTGCCATACCAGATAACGGCGCCGGTCGGCGCTGCTCGCGAACTGATCGCGTGGCGGCCTTTTCGCCGCGAGATGCAGGTACAGCGCTTCGCCGAGGATGCCCTCGGGAGCACGGCGCACACCGACGCTACGCAGCGCCTCGGCTTCGTCGCTGGTGTGGAACTGGAGCCGGGCGTCGGAGGCGAGCGTCTGCTCGAACACTGCGCGCTGCCCGCGCGGTGCCACGACAAATACCTGCACCGGCGGCCCTTCGCGGGGAAGCACGCGCAGCGTGCCGAGGTACTGCGCGAGCCGCAGCATCTCGGAGCGCACGAACACGGCGAGCGCCTGCGGCACCATGTCCCCGGTGCGCTCCAGGCGCGCGAATCGCAGCCGGCCTTCCTCTATGAAGCATTGGCGCAACCCCGCCCGGTTGACGGTGACGACGAAGGCCCGGCCGCCTTTCGCGCCGAGCTTGCGCGCCAGCGCCGGTGCGAGCAACGGCACCGAGTAGACGCCGGTCAGCTTGGTGCCGGCCTCCTCCAGCGCATCCAGCCAGGGCGCGAGCTGCTGCGTGTTCGTGAACGAGGCGAGCAGGAGCCGCTCGTTGCGCCGCGTGCCGGCGACGTAGCCGAGCGATAGCGCCGCCGCTAGGCGGGTATCGCGGTAGCGCTGCGTGAGGCGCCGCTGCAGCACGGCCTCGCGGTCGCCGCCGCGCAGGTACGGGATCTGGTCTTCGTGGAAGTCCTCGCCTGCGACGTCGACCAGCACGCAGAACAGCTCGCCCCTGAGAGCGCGCAAATGCTCGCGAAACGCCGTGACGCCGAGGTCATCGCCGGAAAACTTCATCTCCAGCTCGAGGGCCGACCCGGCGCTGCGGTAGAGGTAATGGTCCTCGGCCGTGAAGTAGAGAATGCGTCGCGCGGCCATGGCTAGAATTTCATCTTGGAAATCGTGTCGTACACCGGCCCAAGGACCGACAGCATCACCCAGCCGAGGATGGCGCCGAGCACCAGGGTGAGGGCCGGCTCGATCATCGCCTGCACCTTGCCGATCGATTCCTTCACTTCGCGGTTATAGAAATAGCTGACGTTGAGCAGCGCCGTGTCGAGGGCGCCGGTGTTTTCGCCGATGCGCAGCATGCGGATCACCAGCGGCGGGAACACGCCCAGATCCTGGAACGCCACGGTCAGGTTCTTGCCTTCGGCGATCTGCTGGCCGGCCCTGTGCAATGCAGATTCCAGGGGCCGGTTGCCGACGATCTCCTCGCAGCTGCGGATCGCGTCGAGGACCGTGATGCCGGAGGAGTACATCATGGCGAAGCTCGAGGCGAAGCGCGACAGGATGATCTTTCTCAGGATCGGGCCGAGCAGCGGCATCGTGATCTTGTAATGATCCACCGCGTACTCGACCGCGGGGTTCGTGCGCATCGCAAACTTCAGGCCGAACCAGGCGGCGAAGGGCAGCGCGATGATCGCCCACCAGTAGCTCACGAAAAAGTTGGATACGCCGATCAGGATGCGCGTCTGCAGCGGGATGTCCTGCCCCATGTTGCGGATGAAGCCGGTCATCTGCGGCACGAGGTAGATCATCAGGAAGAGGGTGACCAGCAGCACGATGCTGCCGACGAATGCCGGGTACATCATCAGCTTCTTCGTCTGTGCCGCCAGCTCATCCTCCCACTTCAGCGACTCGGTGAGGCTCCTCAGCACCTCGGGCAGCTTTCCGGTCTGCTCGCCTGAGCGCACGAGGCTCACGAACACCTTGCTGTAGACCTCCGGATACTCGGCGAGCGCCTGCGACAGGTTGCGGCCGCCCTCGATCGATTCGATCATGCCGGACACCACCTCGCGGAAGCGCGGGTTTTCCACGCTTTCGCGCAGGTCCGTGAGCCCCTCCATTACCGGCACGCCGGCACTGGCGAGCTGCTCCAGGTGAAAGCAGAAGTTGATCAGGTCCTGGCGCGTCACTTTGCCGCCACCGATCAGCCTGCTTCGCATGCTGGAGGGAGCGCCGACCACCAGGTCGAGGTCCATGCGCGTCAGGCGCTGCTCGAGATCGAACAGGTTCACCGCCTCCACCCGGCCCAGCACGCTCTTGCCGCGGGCGTCTATGGCTTTGTAGGTGAACAGGGGCAATGGGCCTCCCCGCGGGTCAGGCCATGCGGTCGGTCAGGTCGACCACCCGCATCAGCTCGTCCAGGCTGGTGACTCCCTGGCGGGCCAGGCGCGCGCCATCGTCGGCCAGCGTCTTGAAGCCCTGGCCGCGCGCGACCGCGAGGATCTCCCGCGCCGTGGCGCGGCGCGCCACCATTTCGTCGAGCGCGCCATCGACCTTGAGAATCTCCAGGATCGACTGCCGGCCGCGATATCCCTGGTAGTCGCACTGTTCGCAGCCGACCGCGCGGTAGAGCGCCGCGGACTCGATAAGCGTCACGCCGATGAGCCGGCGCTCGCGCACGTCCGGGTCATAGGACTGGCGGCAGGTGCGGCACAGCTTCCTCACCAGGCGCTGCGCCAGGATGCCGATGATATTGCCCGCCAGAATGTCGGGCACGATGCCGATGTCGAGCAGCCGGGGAAACGCGCCTACCGCGGAGTTGGTGTGCAGCGTCGTATACACCTGGTGGCCCGTCATCGCGGCGCGGAACGCCATCTCCGCGGTCTCGTGGTCGCGGATCTCGCCGACCAGGATGACGTCAGGGTCCTGGCGCATCATCGCCCGGACGCCGTTGGCGAAGTCGAGCTTGGCCGCCTCGGACACCGAGGTCTGGCGGATCAGCGTCATCGGGTACTCGACCGGGTCCTCGAGCGTCATCACGTTGATGCCGTCGGAATTGATGTGGTTGAGGATCGAGTAGAGCGTGGTGGTCTTGCCGCTGCCCGTCGGGCCGGTCACCAGGATGATCCCCTCGGGACGAGCAATCATGCGCTTGAGCAGCTCGAGCTGCTCGTCCTCCAGGCCAAGCTTGTCGAGCGGCACGATGCCTTTTTGCCGGTCGAGAATGCGCAGCACCAGGTTTTCGCCGTGGGTGGTCGGCAGGCTGGCGACGCGGAAGTCGACTACGCGGCCCGACATCGTGGCCGAGATACGGCCGTCCTGCGGCGCGCGCGTCTCGGCGATGTTCATTTTCGCCATCACCTTGAGGCGCACGGCCATCGCCGGCCAGTAGGTCTTGTGCAGCGAGCGGATCTGCCGCAGCACGCCGTCGATCCGATAGCGGATGCGCAGGAAGTTCTGCTCGGGCTCGAAGTGGATGTCCGAAGCGGCGCGCTCGACGGCATCGGCCAGCAGCGCCGAGATCAGGCGCACGACCGGCTGCGAATACTCGTCGCCGTCGACGATGGTGGTGTAGTCGACCTCGCCGGTCTCGATCTCCTTCAGGATGCCGTCGATCGAGAACTCGTGCCCGTAGTAATGCTCGATGGCGCGGTCGATCTCGGTGTCGCCGGAGAGGCGCAGCTCGACCTCGAACTCGCCCTTCAGATGCGCGCGCAGCTGGTCGATCGCGACGATGTTGTTGGTGTCGGAGAGCGCGACGATGAACTTCTTCTGCTGCCGGTCGAGCGCGATCGGGAAGATTCGATAGCGCCGCGCCATGTCGCGCGGCAGCACCTTGAGGGCCGACGGGTCGACGATGATGCGCCCCAGGTCCACCGACTGCAGCCCCAGCTTTTCCGACAGCGCGTCGCGCAGCGTCGCCTCGGACACGAAGCCCAGCTGCACCAGCAGGCGCCCCACCGGGACGTGCTGCTTGGTCTGCTCGAGCAGCGCGATGCGCAGCTGGTCCTCGGTCAGGATCCCCTGGTCGATCAGGATCTGACCGATGTGCCGCTTTGCTTGTGGATTTGCAGGTGAATTCATCGGTACCGAATGATATCGGGGGCTCGTCCGGGCCGCAGGTCAGAATCCACGAGGGCAGTCAGAAATCGTCAACGGCCGAGCTGCTGCACACGGCTGCGGGCCGCGTCGAGCTCGAAGCTCCCGCCGCGCCTTTCCGCCAGCGCAATCGCGCGCCGGTAATACTCGAGCGCGAGCCGGGACTGACGCAGATGATCTAGGCTCACCGCGAGGTTGTACGCAAAATCGGCGTTGTCCGGATCGGCGGCAAACGCCTTGAAGTAATGCTGCTGCGCTTCGGCCCACCGACCCTGGAGCGCGAGCTGGTTGCCGAGCGTGAAGTAAAGCACGTCGGCGGCCGGATCGTTGGCAAGCAGCGACTTCACTCTGCTCTCGGCAGCGACCGGATCCATGCGGCCCGCGCGCAACGCGATCAGCGCTGCGTGCGCATGGGCATCGCGCGGGTCGGACTGAAGCAGACGGAGGTAGATCGCCTCCGCAGGCTCGTAGCGCCCGCTGCGCATGTCGACGGCGGCGAGCCCGAGCAGCGCGTCACGATTAGTGGGCTCCTCGCGCAATACCTCCTGGTAGTCGGCGCGCGCAGCGGCGAGATCGCCTGCGAGGTACGCGGCATACCCGGACTCGACCTTCGCATGCACCTGCGGCAGCGGCCGCGCCACCGTTAGCGCGGTGCTGCGTTCCGCGCCGACGAGCGGGGAGTCCGGGATGAGGCGCGCGGGCGGTGCGGTCAGAGGCCTGGCCGCTGGTTTGGGCACCGCCACTGTCTCCGCTGGGGAAGAAGCCGCCGCTGGTGTGCGGGCAGCCGGCGCCGGCGTTGGCGATGGCAGCGCAGCGGATCCCGGAAGGCCGGGGATCGGCGCCTGAGCAGTAGGGGCCGTAACCGGCTTTAACGGCGCGGCGGTCTCTGCCGCCGCGACCACGGCTTCGCCGCCGGGCCGCGGTGGGTTTGCGTTGATCAGGCCGGGCGGCGGCCGCAGCTGGTACCAGAAGTAGCCTGCGGTACCGACCGCGAACAAGCCGAGCACGCCCATCGTGATGTAGAAGGACATGCGCGGATTCGGCTCCTTGAACTTCGCCTCGAATACCTTCTTCGCCGCTGCGCGCTCGGCAGATCGGGGATCGGCATCGCGAGGCGCGGCTTGCGGCCTTGGCGGCGGCGCCGGCGAGGGCTGAGGCGCGGCCCTCTGCTCAGGCGCCGGCGCCTTAGCCACGTCGTCGCTGACGATTTCAAGCGGCTGCGAGATATCGGGCAGCTCGGGCCGCGTGACTATCGGCTTAGCGTCGGCGGCAGGCGCCGCCTCACCTTCCAGGCGCAACTCGCTCGGCGTGCCGCCGGTGTCAGCGCGCGCCCGGCGCTGCGCCTCTTCTTTCGCCTTCTCGGCTTTCTTCAGCGCCTCGAGGAGCAGGCTCATATCACCGCAGCGGTCCGCCCGCCGGCCCGACGGGCGGAGCCACGCGGCCCGGGTTCGGCTTCGTGAAGAAGTCGTCGCGCGGCAGCTGGTCCCGGAACCTGCGGTAGTCGCCGTCGACGCTGGGATCGCGGATGACGCTGGCGCGCAAGAAGATGACCAGCTCTGTCTTTTTGGTCAGATCGCTGCGCGTCGAGAGCGCCTCGCCGATGATCGGAATGCTGCGGATGCCGGGAATTCCGGCGTCCGTATTCTCGACCTGGTCCTGCATCAGACCGGCCAGCACTGCCGTCTCGCCGCTCTGCAGCCGAAGGATCGAATCGAATTCGCGCGTTTCGAACAGCGGGATGTCGTTCTGGGTCGCCTGCCCCTGCAGCGCCGGATTGGGGTCGCGGGCACTGCCGACTTGGCGGCGAATGGTCGGCCTCACGTTGAGCACGACGCCGTCGGTGTCGTTGATCTGCGGCAGCACGGCCATCATGAAGCCCTCGGCCGCGACGTTGGGCGTCGTGGTGAAGGATGCAGTCAGCGAAACGCCACCGCCGCCGCCGCCCGTGAAAGTGATCGGCTGCGTCGAGGGGGTGATGGTGAAGTAGATGATGTCCCGGGTCACGCGCAGGATCGCGGTCTGGTTATTCATCACGCTGAGCTTCGGGCTGGACAGCACGCGGACGTCGCCGAACTGCTCGAGCAGCTTCAACGCGATCGAAAAATTGTTGCTCGTGTAGCCAATCACGAAGGGATTGGGATTGAAACCCGTCGGCGGCGCAATTGCCGGCTGCTCGAACCTAAAGCCCAATTGCCCGGACGACCCGCGGTGCCACTCGATGCCGCGCTGGTATTCGTTTCTCAGCTGGACCTCGGCCACCGTCGCCTCGACCAGCACCTGGCGCTTGGCGCCCGCCATGACCTGGTCGAGAAATTCCTGCACCTTGTCCTGCTGCTTGGAGGTCGCCCTCACGTAGAGCACTCCGCTCTCGCGGTTGGCGATGACCGCAGCCGCCTCCTGATAGGTGACGCTTAGCTGCGGCGCAAGCGCGGGCGCCGCAGCGGGGGCCGGCTGGCCGGCGGCGGGCGCTGCCGGTGGCGGCTGCACCGGCGCAGCCGCCGTTGCCGCGGTGGGCAGGATCTTGTCGGTCTCGCGCAGGATTTCCTTCACGTTCTGCACGATGGACTCCCACAGCTTGTTCTCTGCGGTGACATCGATCGTCGCAGTCGCTCCAGTCGCAGCTGGGCCGGACGCCGCGGCCGCGCCCGCACCGGTTCCACCGCCGAACAGGGTAGATGCCGTCGACTTCATCGTCACATTTCGCGACGCGCTGAGGTAGTCGATCTTGTACGCGCGCAGATAGGGCGTGTCGCGCATGACGATCATGTTTTGCCCGTCAACTTCCCAGCGCATGTCGACCTGCCGCGCGATCCGCGTCAGCAGTTGCGGCAGCGTCTGGTCGATCGCGTTGAGAGTGACGCTGCCCGTGATGTCCGGATGGATGTCGACATTGAGCTTCGCGTCGCGCGCGAGCGCGAACAGCAGATCCTGTGCGCGGACATTGTTGACGACGACGCTGTAGGTCTCTGGCCGGACCGTCGGCTTGGGCCGCGGCAGTACCGGCGCCATCTGCACCGGCGGCGGAATCAAGCCCTCGGGACGAGGCTCGTCGGCCCGGATATGCGTTTCTGCCGGCTTAACCGGCGCCTGGCCGCATGCGGCGAGCAGCCCCGCCTGCAACACGACCGCAGCCATTGTCCGCAGGTTCATGGCGCGCAGCTTCCCTCCCGCTGCGAAGCATAACACACTACTAACTTGAGGAAAGTTGTCTAAGCGCCTGTCGCGCTGGCGTTTTCCGGGTCCTGATTAAATTTGACCGCGAAGCTCCGCGAAGCTGCGCGGCGATGTGCGAAAGGCCTGCTGGTAGCGGGGCGGGAGATGCCTTACGGCCTCGATCGCTGCTCCGCGGCTGAGGTACTCGCCGAAAATGACGCGCAGCCGGTATTGCCCTCCGCCCGCCACGGGGATCACGAACAGCTCGCCAAGAGGAACCAGGTCGCGTGCACGCATCAAGAAACGCTCCATCCGCGCCGGGTCGGTGTTGTCCGTGATGAACAGCTCGATGGCGAACCGCTCATCGGCGGCGCGCTCGAGCAGCTCCTGCGTCGCGGCGATGCGCTCGGCAAGCAGGCGCTGGCCGCCAGGTGAGTACCCGCTTAGGCGCTGTACTTGATCCTGCCTCAGGAGTTGGGGGGGCGGAGCCGGCGGAGGGGGTTCCGGTTCTTTGGCCGCCTCTGCGGGCACCGGCGCAGCCTGCGCTGGCGGGATGGCTGGTATCTGGGCCACCGCAGCATCCAGTTTTACCGCACGGGGGAAAAGCACCCAGTGGACCGCCGCGCCGATCACTACCCCCGCAGCGAGCGCCGCGGCGACGTACGTGGCCGGTCGCCACGGCTTCTTGATCTGGGCAAATTCCGAATCCGCTATCGCCGCGCGGACGTGGCGGTCCGTCACCGCGTGCACATTCTGGGTAAAAGCCGCGAGAAGCGACTTGTCAGACAGGATGTTGATGCGGCGTGTGAGCCCGCCTGAAGCGCGCGCCACCTTGACCAGTGCGCCAGGCGAGAACACGTCCGGACCCCGGTAACCCGCTGCGCGCATGCGGAACGAGACGTATTTGGCAACTTCGGGCTCTGACAGCGGGCGCATGCGGAAGGCATGCGTGATGCGGTCGCGCAGCTGGCGTAAGGACGGCTTGGCCAGCGTGGCGTCGAGTTCGGGCTGGCCGAACAGGACCAGCTGCATCAGCTTGTGGCGGTTCGACTCGAGATTCGACAGCAGCCGCACCTGTTCGAGCGTCTCCTCGGGCATGACATGCGCCTCGTCGATCAGGACGACCACGCGGCGGCCGGCGGCATAGAGCCGGATCAGGTGCTCCTGCAGCTCGCGCAGCGCCACCGTGGTGCGCTCGTGAGACAGCCTGAGCTCGAGGTCGTCAGCGATGGCGTGAAGGATTTCGTCGCGCGCGAGCGAAGGCGTGGCGAGGTAGATCGTCTCGACATCCGGCGGCAGCCGCTCCATCAGCACCCGGCACAGCATGGTCTTGCCGCTGCCCACTTCGCCCGACACCTTGACTATGCCCTCGTCGTGCAGGATGGCGTAGATCAGCGCCTCGAGGGTGGCGCCGCGGTCGGCACCGTCGAAGAAAAAGTCGGTGTGCGGCGTGATGCGGAACGGCGGCTCGGCGAGCCCGAAGTGTTCCAGGTAAAGGGCCACCGCTTACTTGTCCCCGTCGAGGTGCATGCGGCTATAGAGGGTAGTGCGGTTCACGCCCAGCAGCTTTGCCGCCTGGCTCACGTTGCCGCGCGTCAGGCGCAGCGCCGCCTCGATGTAGCCGCGTTCCCAGGCCCTCAACGTCTCGTCGAGGTTGAAGGCGCCAGCGCGCTCCAGCTGGCGCATGGCCTGCTCGACGATCGCGCCGCCCTCCGCCCCGGAGCCGGGATGGACGGCCTCGAGGTCGAGCTCGGGCTCGAGCTCCGCCACGGAAACGCGCTGGCCCGCGTACTTGGTGGTGAGCCGGATCACGATGTTGCGCAGCTCGCGCACGTTGCCGGGAAACTCATAGCGTATCCAGCGGCCGATGGCGGCCTCATCGAACTCGAAAGGCTGCACGGCGGATTGCGCCGCGTAGAAATGGCGGAAGTGATCGAGCAGCCGGAGCTTGTCGCCTTCCATCTCGCGCAGCGGCGGGACGCTCAAGGTGAACACCGACAGGCGGTGATACAGGTCGGCGCGGAACGCGCCGTTTTTCACGTCGCGCCGCAGGTCGCGGTTGGTCGCCGCGATGACGCGGCAGCGGGAGACCCTGCGCTGCGTCTCACCGACGCGCTGGTACTCGCCGTTTTCCAGCACCCGCAGCAGCTTTGCCTGCAGCTCGAGCGGCAGCTCGCCGATCTCGTCGAGGAACAGCGTGCCGTCCTGCGCATCCTCGAAATAGCCCGCCTTGTTGGAGGCCGCGCCGGTGAACGCGCCCTTGACGTAGCCGAACAGCGTCGGCTCGACCAGCGTCGGCGAGATCGCGGCGCAATTGAGGGTGAGATACGGGCGGTTGGAACGCGGCGAGAGCCGGTGCAGATTTTTCGCCACCAACTCTTTTCCGCTGCCGGACTCGCCCTCGATCAGCACCGAATACGGCGAGCCGGCGAACTGCGCGATCTGCTGCTTGAGCTTCGCCAGCACCGGGCTCGCGCCGACCAGCTCCGGCGCCTCGGCAGCCGGCAGCTCGAGGGCGCGCGCCAGCATGCGCTTGAGCAGCGCCGGATCGCTCGGCTTGGCGACGAACTCCCAGGCGCCCAGCGCACGCGCATGGCGCGCGTTCGCCGCGTCGTTCTGCCCAGAGAGCACGAAGATCTTCATGCCGGGCGAATGCGCCAGCAGGTCGGCGATCAGCTGGAAGCCCTCGTCCGGCGCATGCGGCGCGGGCGGCAGGCCGAGGTCTACTAGCGCGAGCGGCGGCGCCTCAGGGAGCTGGCGCAGCAGTTCGATGGCGTGCTGCCGGGAATCACAGGCATGCACGTGATAGTCCGCCTGCAGGGCGAAGGCCAGCGTATCGGTGATCAGCGGATCGTCGTCGACGAGCAGCAGCGCCGGCTTCGAGTCAGGCGCTGGCTGCGGATTCGTCGTCACGGATGCACCTCATGAACGCCCGTTCCAGTTGGGTCTGCGCATAACGCGCGCACAGCGCCGCCGGCGAGCCGCGGAAGCGGACCGTTCCCCGGTCCAGCACCGCGATGGAGGAACAGAGCTCTTCTACGTCGGCAAGAACGTGCGAAGTAAAGAACAGCGTCCTGCCTTCAGCGCTCAGTCGGCGCAGAACCGATTTCACCGCGACCCGGGTGGCGGGGTCAAGGCCGCTCATCGGCTCGTCGAGGACGTAGAGCTCGCGCTCGACGAGGAAGCAGGAGGCAAGGCCGAGCTTCTGCGTCATGCCCTTCGACAGTTGCCGCACCGGACGCCCCAGCACGTCGCGCTCCAGCTCCAGCTCCTCAAGCAGTCGTTGCGCACGGGCCGGGTCGTAACGGGCTCCCGAGAGCTCCAGCATCAGCTCGAGGAACTCCCGGCAACGCAAGTAATGCGGCGGCACGAAGCGCTCCGGAAGATAAGCCAGGCGCCGGCGTGCCTGCGGCAGACGGGCGGCGACGCCAAAGAGCTCGATGCTGCCTGCGTCGTAGGCACAAAGGTCGAGCATGCATTTGATGAGCGTCGTCTTGCCCGCCCCGTTGGCGCCCACCAAGCCGAATGCATCGCCTTCCGGCACGTCGAGATCGACGCGCTTTAGCGCATCGAGCCTGCCGTAGCGCTTCGCCAGCGCAGCGATGCGCACCGCCATCGCGTTCGCGGATCCCTCCCTCACGCGATAATATTACGCTGTGCAGCAATCCCCCATCGTTGAAATAAGGAACGTTTCCTTCGGTTACGATCCCTCGCGCCCGGTGCTGCGCGACATCAACCTGGATATTGCGCGCGGCAGCGTGGTCGGCATCATGGGCCAGTCGGGTTGCGGCAAGACCACGCTGCTGCGGATCATCATGGGGGCGCACCTGCCCAGCGGCGGCAGCGCCCGCGTGCTCGGCCAGGTTACCGGCGAGCTCGATCGCGAAGGTCTTTACCGCATGCGCCGCAAAATGGGCATGCTGTTCCAGTTCGGCGCTTTGTTCACCGACGTGTCGGTCTACGAGAATGTTGCTTTCCCGCTGCGCGAGCACGCTGAGCTTCCCGACGACCTGCTGCATGACCTGGTGCTGCTCAAGCTGCAGGCAGTCGGGCTGCGCGGCGCAGCCCATCTGATGCCTGCCGAGCTCTCGGGCGGCATGGCGCGACGCGTCGCGCTCGCGCGCTCGACTGCGCTCGATCCGCAGCTGATCCTTTATGACGAGCCGTTCACGGGGCTCGACCCCATCTCCTTTGGCGTCATCGTGCGCCTGATCCGCGAGCTGAACGATTCGCTCGGCGCCACCTCGATCATCGTCACCCATGACGTGCAGGAGGCGCTCGGCGTGGTCGATCATGCCTATTTCATGGCGGCGGGCCGCGTCATCGCCCAAGGCACGCCCGACGAGATTCGCTCGAGCTCCGAGCCCTTCGTCAACCAGTTCGTCAACGGCAAGTCCGAGGGCCCGGTGCCGTTCCACTACCCCGCGCCCGACTACGACGCCGACCTGGAGCTGGCCGCCGCCTGACATGCAGATCGTCGACGTTCTTCGCCAGCGGCTGGAGCGCCTCGGCGCCACCATGACCACCCACGTGTGGCGGCTGGGCTTCGCCAGCCGCTTCCTCGCCTATCTGGTGATGCATTCGGGCACGGCGCTGCGCCGCTTTCACCTGACGATCGCCGAAATCTACTTCGCCGGCGTGCTGTCGCTGATCATCATCCTGGTGTCGGGGCTGTTCGTCGGCATGGTGCTCGCCCTGCAGGGCTACGACACGCTGCAGCGCTTCGGGGCTTCCGAATCGCTGGGGGTGCTGGTGGCGCTGTCCCTGGTGCGCGAGCTTGGGCCGGTCGTGGCGGGGCTGCTCTTCGCCAGCCGCGCCGGCTCGGCGATCACCGCCGAGATCGGCCTGATGAAGGCCACCGAGCAGCTCTCGGCGATGGAAATGATGGCGGTGGATCCTGTCGCGCGCGTAGTGGCGCCGCGCTTCTGGGGCGGCGTGCTGTCGATGCCGCTGCTGGCGGCGCTGTTCTCCGCCATGGGCATCTTCGGCGGCTATCTGGTCGGCGTGCAGCTGATCGGCGTCGATGCCGGCGCGTTCTGGTCGCAGATGCAGGCCGCGGTCGACCTGCGCAACGACATCGTCAACGGCGTCATCAAGAGCGTCGTGTTCGGCATTGCGGTGACATGGATCGCGGTGTTCGAGGGCTACGACGCCCCGCCGACCGCCGAGGGCGTGTCGCGCGCCACGACCCGCACGGTCGTCACCTCGTCGCTCGCCATTCTCGCGCTCGATTTCGTACTCACCGCACTCATGTTCACCGGAGGAGGTCACGGAAAATGAATCGCTCGGTTATCGATCTGTGGGTCGGAATCTTCGTCGCGGCGGGGATCGCGGGGCTGCTGTTTCTCGCGCTCAAGGTTGGAAACCTCGCTTCCTTCAACGCCTCGCAGACCTACCAGGTGCAGGCCAAATTCGCCAATATCGGCGGCCTGAAGGCGCGCGCGCCGGTGAAAAGCGCCGGGGTGTTGGTGGGCCGGGTCGCCGACATCCGTTTCGACAATGAGAGCTACGAGGCAATCGTTTCGATCAACCTCGACTACGCCTACCAGTTTCCGCGCGACACGACCGCCAAGATCCTGACCTCGGGGATTCTCGGCGAGCAGTACCTCGGGCTCGAGGCCGGAGGCGACGGCGTGATGCTGAAGAACGGCGACCGGCTGCGCCTGACGCAGTCGGCGGTGGTGCTGGAGAACCTCATCAGCCAGTTCCTGTTCAACAAGGCGGCCGAGGGCAGGGAGCCGGCCAAGGAGCCGGCGAAGTGACGTTCTTAAGAAATATTCTTCTGGCCTCGGTTCTGGCGGGATGCGCCACCACCGATGGCGATCCGCGTGATCCCTTCGAGGGGTTCAATCGCGGTGTGTACAAGTTCAACGAGACGGTCGACAAGGCGATCGCCAAGCCGGTGGCGACCGCGTATCGCGATCTGCTGCACGAGGAGATCCGCAGCCGGGTGCGCAACTTCTTCTCCAACATCGCCGACCTTTTCATCGGCGTCAACAATCTGCTGCAGGGAAAGTTTCAGGACGGCGTGGAGGACTGGGCGCGCTTCGCCTTCAACAGCACGATCGGCCTTTTCGGCATCCACGACGTAGCCTCCGACATGGGGATCGAGAAGCACGACGAGGACTTCGGCCAGACCTTCGGCCGCTGGGGCGTCGGCGACGGGCCTTACATCGTGCTGCCGATTCTCGGCCCGAGCACGCTGCGCGACAGCGTCGGAAAGGCCTTCGACCTCTATACCGACCCGGTCAGCGACTTCAGGCCCATTCGGTTGCGCAACTCGGCCATTGCGCTGCGCCTGGTCAATGTGCGCGCCGATCTGCTGGACGCGGGCCGCATCCTGGAGGAGGCGGCGCTCGACAAGTACGTGTTCCTGCGCGATGCGTACCTGCAGCGCCGCAGGAGCCTCATCTATGATGGGCGGCCGCCGCGCGAAGAGCGCGAGCCGCAGGAACCGGTGAAGGAAAAGAGCTCGGCGGCCCCGGTCAACGTGGACCCGGCCATAGACGTTGATAATGTCTACCTGCCGCGCACCCCCAAGAACTACGAAGCCGTCATGGCTGCACAACATGCGACCCATCGCTAAAGCGCTGCTTTGCTTCTGCACCGCCTTTTTCCTCGGCGCGGTTCAGGCGCAGGAACTGAGCCCCGACCTGCTGGTGAAGAACGTGACGCTCGAGGTGGTGGAGCTGATCGCCAAGGACAGGGAGATCCGGGGCAACCGCAACAAGCTGATCCAGCTGATCGACGAGAAAGTGCTGCCGCACTTCAACTTCAGCGCGATGACCGCTCTCGCGATGGGGCAGAGCTGGCACAAGGCGAACGCGGAGCAGAAGAAGCGGTTGACGGAGGAATTCAAGACGCTGCTGGTGCGCACCTATGCCAGCGCGCTTGCCGCGTTCAGCGAGCAGAAGCTCGATTTCCGGCCCTTGCGGGCAAAGCCGACCGATACCGACGTCACCGTCAATGTCCGCGTGCTGCAGCCCGGCGCGCAGCCGGTGCCGATCGACTACAGCATGGAAAAGACCGCGGCCGGCTGGAAGGTCTACGACGTGATGGTCGGTGGCGTGAGCCTGGTCGCCAACTACCGGACCGAATTCAACAATACCGTGCGTGAATCGGGGATCGACGGGCTGATCAAGACCCTGAGCGCGAAGAACCGCTCGCTGGAGGCCGCCAGCGGGGCGCAGCAGAAATGATCCGGCGCGAGGGCCGCCGCATCATCGTCAGCGGGCCGGTGACCCTGAATAACGTCGCTCTCCTTCTCGAAGAAGGCAGACGCCATCTCGAGGAAGGGGTGCAGGACATCGATCTGAGCGAAATCACCGAAATGGATTCCTCGCTCCTCGCGCTGCTCATCGCCTGGTTGCGCGACGCCAAGGCGCGCAACCAGCAGATTTCGTTCACCCATCTTCCCGAATCGCTCCAGACGATCGCCCGTCTGTACGGCGTGGACCGCCTGCTGCCCGTCGCTCGCACCGCTGAACGCGATCGAGGTTAAGCAGGTCGAGAAGCGCTTCGGCGCCGTGCGCGCGCTTGCGGGTGTGAGCCTTGCGATCGAGCAGGGCGAGTTCTTCGGCCTGCTGGGCCCCAATGGCGCCGGCAAGACCACTCTCATCAACGTGATTGCCGGCCTGGCGCGCGCCGATTCGGGCGCAGTGAGCGTGATGGGTGCCGACGTGCTCGGGGAATACCGGCGCGCGCGCCGCATGCTCGGCGTGGTGCCGCAGGAGCTGGTGTTCGACCCGTTCTTCACCGTGCGCGAGACCCTGCGCATCCAGTCGGGCTATTTCGGCATCCGGGGGAACGACGCCTGGATCGACGAGGTGATGCATCACCTCGATCTGATGGCGAAGGCAAGCGTCAATATGCGCGCGCTGTCGGGCGGCATGAAGCGCCGCGTCCTGGTCGCGCAGGCGCTGGTGCACAAGCCGCCGGTGATCGTGCTAGACGAGCCGACCGCCGGGGTCGACGTCGAGCTGCGGCACGGCCTGTGGCAGTTCGTGCGCCGGCTCAATCGCGAGGGGCACACCATCGTGCTGACGACGCATTACCTAGAGGAAGCCGAGCTGCATTGCAACCGCATCGCCATGCTGAAGGCCGGCCGGATCGCCGCGCTCGACTCGACGAAGAACCTGCTCGAGAGCTTTTCGGGCCTGCAGCTGCGCGTGCGGCTCGACCAGGAACGGCTGCCGCAGCCGTTCCCGGCACAGGTGCTGGAGCGCGACGGTCCGTTGTTTACGCTTCGGTTGTCGAGCCCGGGCGAGCTCGAGGCCGTGCTGGCGAGGCTGCGCGAGAGCGGCATCGGCATCGTCGAGCTGGAGGTGCAGCCGCCCGATCTCGAGGAGGTGTTCCTGCGCCTGACGGGGCGGCAGTCGTGACCCCCTTCTGGACGTTGTTCTTCAAGGAGCTGCTGCGCTTCTGGAAAGTTGGCATCCAGACGGTCGCCGCTCCAGTGCTGACCGCGTTGCTGTACCTGGTCATCTTCGGGCACGCGCTGGAGGGGCGTGTGCAGGTGTACGACGGCGTGCGCTACACCTCGTTCCTGGTGCCCGGCCTGGTGATGATGAGCGTGCTGCAGAACGCCTTCGCCAACAGCTCCTCCAGCCTGATCCAGTCGAAGATCACCGGCAATATCGTGTTCATCCTGCTGTCGCCGATCTCGCACCTCGAGTTCTTCAGCGCCTACGTGTTAGCCTCGGTGGTCCGCGGGCTGGTGGTGGGCGCAGGCGTGCTGGCGGTCACCGTCTGGTTCGTCGAGCTGCGGCTCGGTGCGCCGCTCTGGGTCCTCGCATTTGCCCTGCTCGGAGCCGCGCTGCTCGGCGCGCTCGGCCTGATCGCGGGCATCTGCTCGGAGAAGATCGACCAGCTGGCGGCGTTTCAGAACTTCGTCATCATGCCGCTGACCTTTCTTTCGGGCGTGTTCTATTCGATCCATTCTTTGCCCGACTTCTGGCAGAAGCTGTCGCACGCCAACCCTTTTTTCTACATGGTCGACGGCTTTCGCTACGGCTTCTTCGGCGCCTCCGACGTGCCGCCGTACGCCAGTCTGGCGGTGGTCGGGGTAAGCTTTTTGGTCGTCAGCCTGGTCAGCCTTGAGCTGCTCAGGACCGGGTACAAGCTGAGGCATTGAATGGTGACGCCTGAGAGCGTGAAGACGGGAATCGAGACCGGACTCGCGTGCGAACACGTGGAAGTCGTCGGCGACGGGCAGCATTTCCAGGCGCTGATCGTCTCCGGCGAGTTCGCGGGAAGGAGCCGCGTGCAGCGCCATCAGCTGGTGTACGCGGCGCTCGGCGAGCGCATGCGCGAGGAAATCCATGCGCTGTCGATGCGCACGCTGACCCCCGAAGAGTGGAAATCGGGTGGATAAGCTGCGCATTATGGGCGGGCACCCGCTGCGAGGCGAGGTGCGGGTGTCGGGGGCGAAGAACGCGGCGCTGCCGATCATGTGCACTGCGCTGCTGACCGACCAGCCGGTGGTTCTCGCCAACGTGCCGCAGCTGATGGACATCTCGACGATGGGCAAGCTCCTTCGTCAGATGGGCGTGGAGGTTGAGCGTGCGGTCGATGGGCGAATGACGCTGCGCGCCGCCGGTCTCGGGGAGCCCACCGCTCCCTACGACCTGGTGAAGACCATGCGTGCCTCCGTGCTGGTGCTCGGGCCGCTGCTCGCGCGTTGCGGGCGCGCCAAGGTATCGCTTCCCGGCGGCTGCGCGATCGGGCTGCGGCCGGTCGATCAGCACGTGAAGGGACTGCAGGCGATGGGTGCCACGATCAGCGTCGAGCATGGCTATATGCATGCCAGCGCCGGGCGGCTGCGCGGGGCGCGCGTGGTGATGGACCTCGTCACCGTCACCGGTACCGAGAATCTCCTGATGGCCGCTGCGCTCGCGGAGGGCGAAACGCTGCTCGAGAACGCGGCGCGCGAGCCCGAGGTGGTTGATCTTGCAAGGTGCCTGTCGGCGATGGGTGCGCGCATCGAGGGGGCGGGCAGTGACGTGATACGCATCGAAGGCGTGGCTTCGCTGCGCGGCGTGGAGCACCGCGTCATGCCGGACCGCATAGAGACAGGCACCTACCTGGCCGCCGCGGCCGCCGCGGGAGGCAAGGTGAGGCTGATCGACGCCGCGCCCGATTCGCTCGACGCGACGCTCGAGAAGCTGCGCGAATGCGGGGCAACAGTCGAAGTGGCGGATCGCTCCGTAGAAATCGAAATGGCCGGCCGGCCGAACGCCGTCAGCCTGCGCACCGCGCCTTATCCCGGCTTCGCTACCGACATGCAGGCCCAGTTCATGGCGCTCGCCAGCATCGCGAGCGGCACCGCGCTGATCACCGAAACGATTTTTGAGAACCGCTTCATGCATGCCCTGGAGCTGCAGCGGCTGGGCGCCGACATCTCGATCCAGGGCAACACCGCGATCGTGAAAGGCGTCGAGCGGCTGCAAGGCGCTACCGTCATGGCGACGGATCTGCGCGCGTCGGCGGGCCTGGTCATTGCCGCGCTGGTGGCCGAGGGCCAGACCATCGTCGATCGCATCTATCACCTCGACCGCGGCTACGAGGCGCTCGAGAAAAAGCTCGCCGCGCTCGGCGCCAGGATCGAGCGCACCCAGTGAAATTGCGGTAAAATTCAGGGCCTTATCGGGCCCCTCGGGCCCTTTTTCGTTTATGGCCAAGATCAGCATCGCGCTATCCAAAGGGCGCATCTTCGAAGAGACGGCGCCGTTGCTGGCGCGCGTCGGCATCCGCTTGAAGGACGATCCCGAGCGCTCGCGCAAGCTGGTGCTTTCCACCAACCGGCACGACGTGCGACTGATCGTCGTGCGCGCTGCGGACACGCCGACGTATGTTGAGCGTGGCGGCGCGGATCTGGGCGTTGCGGGGCGCGATGTGCTGGCCGAGCATGGCGGCGAGGGCCTCTACCAGCCGGTCGATCTCGGCATCGCCGCCTGCCGGATGATGGTCGCGGTGCGCAAGGGCTTCGACTACGAAGGCGCCGTGCGGCAGGGAGCGCGGCTGCGCGTGGCAACCAAGTACGTCAACATCACCCGCGAGCATTTCGCGGCTAAGGGCGTGCACGTGGATCTGATCCGTCTTTACGGCTCCACGGAGCTGGCGCCGCTCGTCGGCCTCGCCGATGCGATCGTCGATCTGGTTTCCACCGGCAACACCTTGCGCGCCAACAGCCTCGTTCCGGTCGAGGAAATCATGCCGGTTTCGGCGCGGCTGATCGTCAACCAGGCGGCCCTCAAGACCAAGCGCGCCGAGCTGCAGCCGCTGATCGACGCCTTTTCGAAAGCCACCGGCCGATGAGGCTGCGGCGCCTTGCCACGCGCGACGCCGGATTCGAGGCCGAGTTGGCGGCGCTGACACGCTACGAGGCGGCGCAGGATCCGGCGGTGCAGGACGCGGTGCGCGCCATCCTCGCCGATGTGCGTGCTCGCGGCGACGAGGCCGTGCTCGACTACACGCGCAAGTTCGATCGCATAAAAGCGCGCTCGCTCACCGAGCTCGACGTGCCTAAGGAGAAATTGCAAAAGGCCCTGGAGTCGCTGCCGCGCGAACAGGCGCAGGCCCTGCGAGAGGCGCGCAGCCGCATCAGCGATTTCCATCGACGGCAACTGCAGAGTTCCTGGGACTACACCGACGAGGACGGCACGCGCCTCGGCCAGCGCGTGACGGCGCTCGATCGCGTCGGGCTCTACGTGCCCGGCGGCAAGGCGGCGTACCCGTCTTCGGTGCTGATGAATGCGCTGCCGGCCAAAGTCGCCGGCGTGCGCGAGCTGATCATGGTGAGCCCTGCTCCCAACGCGCTGGTCCTGGCTGCGGCGGCGCTCGCCGACGTGGACCGCGTGATCGGCATCGGCGGTGCGCAGGCGATCGCCGCGCTCGCGTACGGTACGCAAACCGTGCCGCGCGTCGACAAGATAGTAGGCCCGGGCAACGTCTACGTGGCCGAGGCCAAGCGCCAGGTATTCGGGCAGGTCGGCATCGACATGCTCGCCGGGCCCTCGGAGATCCTGGTGATTTCGGACGGCCGCACGCCGGCCGACTGGATAGCGATGGATCTCTTTTCCCAGGCCGAGCACGACGAGGCAGCGCAAGCGATCCTGCTTTCACCGCAAGCGTCTTTTATCGACCAGGTCGAGATGTCGATAGAAAAACTTCTGCCTGCGATGCCGAGGCGGGAAGTGATCGCGGCGTCGCTGCAGGCCCGCGGGGCGCTCATCGAGACGCGTGACCTCGAGGAGGCGTGCGCGCTTGCCAACCGCATCGCGCCCGAGCATCTCGAGCTCTCCGTGGAGGACCCGCAGGCCTGGCTGCCCAGGCTGCGGAACGCGGGCGCGATTTTTCTCGGACGCTGGAGCTCGGAGGCGATCGGCGACTATTGCGCGGGACCGAACCACGTCCTGCCGACCTCCGGCACCGCCCGCTTCTCTTCGCCGCTGGGCGTCTACGATTTCCAGAAGCGCTCGAGCGTCATCGGCGTCTCGCAGGCCGCGGCGGCCAAGCTGGGGAAGCTGGCCGCCGTCCTGGCGGAGGGCGAAGGGCTGGCTGCGCATGCGCGCGCGGCGGAGATGAGATTCAAATGAGCCCCGAGAAGCTGGTGCGGCCGGAGATCCTGGCGATGAGCGCGTATCACGTCCCGGGCGCCGACGGGATGGTGAAGCTCGACGCCATGGAGAATCCGTATCCGCTGCCGCCGGCGCTGCGGCGTGAACTGGCCGAGGTCCTGTCGCGCGTGGACCTGAATCGCTATCCCGAACCGACGGGACGGCGCGTGCGCGAGCTGCTGGCTCGCCGCATGGACGTACCCTCCGGCATGGAGCTGCTGCTCGGCAACGGCTCCGACGACCTGATCCAGATGATCACGCAGGCGGTGGCGCGCCCGGGCGCGACGATGATGTATCCGGCGCCGACATTCGTGATGTACGGCGTGAGTGCTGCCCTGTGCGGGATGAGGGCGGTCCCGGTGCAGCTGCGCGAGGATTTTTCCTTCGATGTCGACGCCTTCGTCGCGCGCATGAAGAGCGAGCGCCCGGCGCTGGTGTTCATCGCCTATCCCAATAACCCGACCGGCGTGCTCTATCCGGAGGAAGACGTGCTGCGGGTGATTCGCGCCGCCGAAGGCATCGTCGTCCTGGACGAGGCCTATCACGTGTTCGCCGGCAAGAGCTTCATGCAGCGCCTCGGCGAGTTTCCGAACCTGGTCGTCCTGCGCACGGTGTCGAAGCTCGGTCTGGCCGGCATCCGCCTTGGCTATCTCGTCGGGCGAGCGCAATGGATCGAGCAGTTCAACAAGGTACGCCAGGCCTACAACGTCAACGCGCTCACCCAGGCCGCCGCGCTATTCGTGCTGGAGCGGCTGGAAGTGCTCGAAGAGCAGGCGTCGCGCATCAGGGCCGAACGCGCTGCGCTCGGCGAGGCGCTCGCCGGCCTGCCCGGCGTAGCGGCATTTCCGTCGCAGGCGAATTTTTTCCTCGTGCGCGTGCCGCAGGCAGACCGGACCTACGAAGCGCTCAAGCGGCAGGGCGTGCTGGTGAAGAATCTGCATCCAGGAGTGCGCAACTGCCTGCGTATCACGGTCGGCACGCCCGACGAAAACCGTATACTGCTTACCGCCCTCCGGGAAGCGCTTTGACATGCGTACCTCTGAAGTCGTCCGCAACACCAAGGAAACCCAGATCCGGGTGCGGCTCAACGTTGACGGCAAGGGCGATGCCAAGCTGTCGACCGGGCTGCCGTTCCTCGAGCACATGCTCGACCAGGTGGCGCGCCACGCCATGCTCGACCTGGACATCGAGGCCAAGGGCGATCTGCACATCGACGCCCACCACACCGTCGAGGACATCGGCATCACGCTGGGGCAGGCGTTCGCCAGGGCGGTCGGCGACAAGGCCGGCGTACGCCGCTTCGGGCACGCTTACGTGCCGCTCGACGAGGCGCTGTCGCGCGTGGTGATCGATTTCTCCGGCCGCCCCGGACTCGAGTACCACGTCAAATTCACCCGGGCGCTGATCGGCGAGTTCGACGTCGACCTGGTGCACCAGTTCTTCCAGGGCTTCGCCAACCACGCGCAAGTCACGCTGCACATCGACAACCTGCGCGGCGACAACGCGCATCACCAATGCGAAACCATGTTCAAGGCGTTTGCGCGCGCCTTGCGCATGGCGGCCGAGCCCGACCCGCGCGCGGCCGGGGCCGTGCCTTCGACGAAGGGCTCGCTCTAATTGAGGATTGCCGTCGTCGATTACGGCATGGGCAACCTGCGCTCGGTATCGAAGGCGATCGAGCACATTGCTCCGCAGGCCGAGGTGGTGGTCACCGCGGACCCGCGCACCATCCGCGCGGCCGAGCGCGTGGTCGTTCCCGGACAGGGCGCCATGCCCGACTGCATGCGGCAGCTCGCCGCGAGCGGGGCGCGGGAGGCGGTCGTCGAGGCGGCGCGCGCGAAGCCGTTCCTAGGCATCTGCATCGGCCTGCAGATGCTTTTTGAGCGCGGCGAGGAAGGCGATACCCCCGGCCTGGCGCTGTTGGGCGGAAGCGTGCCGCGCTTTGCCGGCGCAGCCATGCAGGGCCTCGAGATTCCTCATAAGGGTTGGAACCAGGTCCTGCAGTCGCGGCCCCACGCCATGTGGCGGGGCGTGGCCGACGCTACGCGCTTCTATTTCGTGCATAGCTACTTTCCGGCGCCCCGCGAGCAGGCGATTACTGCTGCCACATGCGTGTACGGCGTGCCCTTTACCTGCGCGATTGCCCGGGATAACATCTTTGCCGTACAGTTCCATCCGGAAAAAAGCCAGTCCGCAGGCCTGCAACTTCTCTCCAACTTCGTCCACTGGCGTCCCTGATTTCTACGCGAGCGCATCCGGCGCTCACCGTCCGTGCTCATCATCCCGGCAATTGACCTGAAGGACGGGCGCTGCGTGCGCCTCAAGCAAGGCGACATGAGCACGGCCACGGTGTTTTCCGACGACCCGGTGGCGATGGCCAAGCACTGGGCGGCCGAGGGCGCCCGGCGGCTGCACATCGTCGATCTGAACGGCGCGATCGCCGGCCGGCCAAAGAACGAGAAGGTGATCCGCGAGCTGATCGCGGCGGTCGGCGACCAGGTACCGGTCCAGCTCGGCGGCGGCATCCGTGACCTGGACGCCATCGAAAGCTACCTGGATGCGGGGGTTACCTACGTCGTGATCGGCACGGCCGCCGTGAAGAATCCGGGGTTCCTGTCCGACGCCTGCTACGCCTTCCCGGGCCACGTCATCGCCGGGCTCGACGCCAAGGACGGCAAAGTGGCGGTCGAGGGCTGGTCGAAGATGACCGGGCACGACGTCGTCGACCTGGCGAAGAAATTCGAGGAGTACGGCATCGAGGCGCTGATCTACACCGACATCGGCCGTGACGGGATGATGACCGGCATCAACATCGACGCGACGCTCAAGCTGGCGCAGGCCATCAAGACGCCGATCATCGCCTCGGGCGGGCTCAACAGCATCAAGGACGTGCAGGCGGTCTGCGCCCAGCTCGTGCCCGAAGGCATCATCGGCGCGATCGCCGGCCGCGCCCTTTACGAGGGCAAGCTCGACCTGAAGAAGGCCCAGGCGGCTGCCGACAAAGCTCTCGCCAAGGAATAGCCATGGGGCTCGCCAAACGCGTGATTCCCTGCCTGGACGTCACCGCCGGCCGGGTGGTCAAGGGCGTGAACTTCGTCGGCCTGCGCGACGCCGGTGACCCGGTCGAGATCGCGGCGCGCTACGACGAGCAGGGTGCCGACGAGATCTGTTTCCTCGACATTACGGCGAGCTCGGACGAGCGCGACATATTGCTGCACGTCATCGAAGCGGTGGCCGCGCGCGTCTTCATCCCGCTGACGGTGGGCGGCGGGGTGCGCAAGGTGGAAGACGTGAGAAGGCTGCTCAACGCCGGCGCCGACAGCGTGTCCATCAATACCGCGGCGGTGCAGAATCCCGAGCTGGTGCGGGAAGCTTCCAGCATCGTCGGTAACCAGTGCATTGTGGTGGCAATTGACGCAAAGAAAAGCTCCGTGGGCTGGGAGGTTTTCACCCACGGCGGGAGAAAGGCCACTGGTCTGGACGCGGTGGAGTGGGCCCAGCGCATGGAAAATGCCGGCGCAGGCGAGATCCTGCTCACCAGCATGGACCGGGACGGCACGCGCGACGGCTTCGATATCGGTCTGACACGTGCGGTGCGCAATGCGGTAGGCATTCCGGTGATCGCTTCCGGTGGAGTCGGGACGGCGGAGCACTTCGCCGAAGGCGTACTCGCGGGCGGCGCCAACGCGGTGCTCGCGGCGAGCGTGTTCCATTTCGGCGAGCTCACCGTGCGCCAGGTCAAGGAGCACATGCGCGCGCGCGGCATCGAGGTGCGGCTTTGAGCGACTGGCTCGACGAGGTGCCGTGGAACGAGCACGACCTCGTCGCCGTGGTGGCGCAAGATGCTTCTTCGGGAAGGGTGCTCACGGTCGCGTGGATGAATCGCGAAGCGCTTGAGAAGACGGTGGAGAGCAAGGAGGCCGTCTATTGGTCGCGTTCGCGTCGCAGGCTCTGGCGCAAGGGCGAGCAATCAGGCCACGTACAGAAGGTGCTGGAAGTGCGCCTCGACTGCGACGCGGATGCCGTGCTGCTCAAAGTGGAGCAGGTGGGCGGCATTGCCTGTCATACCGGGCGCGAAAGCTGCTTCTTCAGGAAACTGCAGAACGGGAGGTGGGTGGCGACCGATCCGGTGCTGAAGGATCCCTCGCTCATCTACAAAAAATGAAACCAGCACTTTATGAAACGCTCGAGCGCATCGCTGCGACGATCGAAGAGCGAAAACACGGAGACGTCAAGACCTCCTACGTCGCCCGTCTGCTATCGCAAGGCGAGGACGCGCTGCTGAAGAAGATCGGCGAGGAGGCCACCGAGACGGTGCTGGCCGCCAAGAGCGGCGACCGCCTGCATCTGGTGCGCGAGACCGCTGACCTCTGGTTCCACTGCATGATCGTCCTCGCGCGCCACGGCCTCGGCCCCGGCGACGTGCTGGCCGAAATGCACCGCCGCGAGGGCATCTCCGGCATCGACGAAAAAGCCGCGCGAAAGAAATGAACGATCCAAATTGCATTTTCTGCAAAATCGCGCGCGGCGAGATCCCGGCGAAAAAACTGTTCGAGGATGACGACGTGTTCGCGTTCCACGACATCCGTCCGCAGGCGCCGGTCCATTTCCTGATCGTTCCGAAAGAGCACGTGCCGTCACTGTACGAGGCCGGAATGGGCGAGCTGCGGGCCCTGGGCAAGATGCTTGCGCTCGCCGGAGAATTGGCGCGCAAGGCGGGCGCGACCGATGGCTTTCGCACCATCATCAACACCGGGCGCGTGGGGCATCAGGAGGTGTATCATGTTCACATGCACGTCCTCGGCGGGCCGGAGCCTCTGGGCCCGATGCTGCGGAGGAAAAAATAGGAGACGGATATGGGCTCGTTCAGCATTTGGCACTGGCTGATCGTCCTCGTGATCGTGATGCTGATTTTCGGCACCAAGAAGCTGCGCAACATCGGCGCGGATCTCGGCGGCGCGGTGCGCGGCTTCAAGGACGGCATGCGCGAAGGCGGCGACCAGGCGGCGGATGCGGGCGCCGCGCCGCAGGTGACGGGCAAGACGATCGAAGGCGAAGTCAAGGAAAAGACCGAGCACAAGGCCTGAGCGCCGGCACGGTCCTCCGCAAAGGCGCCCAACCGGGCGCCTTTTTGTTCTCAGGCTTGCGATGTTCGACATAGGATTCTCCGAGCTGCTGGTAATCGGTCTGGTCGCGCTGATCGTGATCGGACCCGAGAAGCTGCCGCGCGTGGCGCGCACGCTCGGCCACCTCGCCGGGCGGCTGCAGCGCTATGTCGCCGACGTGAAGGCCGACATCAACCGCGAGATCGAGCTCGAGGAGCTGCGCAAGATGCGCGACTCGATGCAGAAGGCCGCCACCGAGATGGAGACCTCCGTCAATACGGAGCTGACCAAGACCGCTGATGAGCTTAACAAGTCTGTAGAGGCGGCGGCGCAAAGCAAGCCCCCCGAAAACAAGGCGGGATGAGCGACCAGGAAACATTCATCTCGCACCTGATCGAGCTGCGCCAGCGGCTGGTGCGCGCGGTCGCAGTCGTGCTGGCCATCTTCGTCGTGCTGTTCATCTGGCCCGGCTCCGGCCCGATCTACGATGCGCTCGCCCTGCCGCTGATGAGCGCGCTTCCCGAAGGCGCCAAGATGATCGCCACCGGCGTCGTGACGCCGTTCATGGTGCCGGTGAAGGTGACCGCGCTGGTGGCGTTCATGATCGCGCTGCCGTATGTCCTGTACCAGGCCTGGGCGTTCGTCGCGCCAGGCCTCTACGAGCATGAGAAGAAGCTGGCGCTGCCGCTGGTGATCGGCAGCACGGTGCTGTTCCTTCTCGGCGTCGCCTTCTGCTACTTCTTCGTGTTCGGCCGGGTGTTCGCGTTCATCCACGGCTTCGCGCCGAAGTCGATCACGCCGGCGCCCGACATCGAGGCGTATTTCAGCTTCGTGATCACGATGTTCATGGCGTTCGGCGTCACGTTCGAGATTCCGATCGTGGTGATCGTGCTGGTGAGGATGGGCCTGGTGAGCGTCGAGAAGCTGCGCGATGCCCGCCCCTACGTGATCGTCGGCGCCTTCATCATCGCGGCGGTGGTCACCCCGCCCGACGTGCTGTCCCAGCTTCTGCTCGCCATACCGATGTGTCTTCTCTACGAAGCAGGGCTGATCCTCGCCCGCTTCATCAAAGCGGCGGAAAAGAACGAGCCGGATCTCACATCGAAGGGAGAAGCCTAGGGCGCTTACTCTGGACGCGCCTGGGGCTTGGGACGCCGCCCGACGGTGACGTTGGCATCGACGTCCTGGCCCTGGCGCTTCACTTTCATTTTCGTCGCCGAGCCTGGAGAAAGGGCGGCGATGAGGTTGAGCATCGCCGCCGGGTCGGCGACCGGCTTGCCCTGGACCTCGAGCAGCACGTCACCCGGCTTGATGCCGGCCTTGTCGGCGGGTCCGCCGCGCAGCACGCCGGCGATCAGCGCGCCTCGCGTGCTGCCGAGCTTGAACGATTCGGCTACTGGCGGCGTGATCTCCTGCACTTCGACGCCGATCCAGCCGCGCGTGACGCTGCCGCTCTTGACGATCTGCTCCAGCACCATCTTGGCGGTCGACACCGGGATCGCGAAGCCGATGCCCATCGAGCCGCCCGAGCGGGAAAAAATCGCCGTGTTGATGCCGATCAGGTTGCCGGCCGCATCGACCAGCGCGCCGCCCGAGTTGCCCGGGTTGATGGCCGCATCGGTCTGGATGAAGTTCTCGAAGGTGTTGATGCCGAGGCCGGTGCGTCCGAGGGCGGAGATGATGCCGCTGGTGACCGTCTGGCCGACGCCGAACGGATTGCCGATGGCGAGCACCACGTCGCCGACGCGCAGCGCGTCCGAAGACCCGAAGCTGATCGCCGGAAGGTTCTCCGCGTTGAGGCGCAGCACTGCGAGATCGGTTTCCGGATCGTTGCCGACCACTTTCGCCAGCAGCTTCTTGCCGTCGGCCAACGCCACCTCGATCTCGTCGGCCGCCTCCACCACGTGATGGTTGGTCAGCACGTAGCCGCTGCTGCTGACGATGACCCCTGAGCCGAGGCTCGCTGCGCGCTGCGCCTCGTCGGGCAGCTGATCGCCGAAGAAGCGCCGGAAGATCGGATCGTTGAGCAGCGGATGACGCGGCGAGCGAATTTCCTTGGAGGTGAAGATGTTCACCACCGAAGGCGTCGCGCGCTGCACTGCGTCGTAATACGATGCGGCGCGCGCCGCGACCTGCAGCTGTTCTGCGCTGCTCGGCTGCGTGATCGACAGCGGCAGCTGTGCGCCACCGCGCGCGGGCAGCCACTCGGGGCGGAACGTCGACACTACGAACAGCGCCGCCACTGCGATGGTCGCTGCCTGGGAAAAAATGAGCCAGAGGCGGTACATGAGGAAACTGGCGATTATACAGAATTCCTCTTAAAATTTAGATGTTTACGCGCGAAATCCTAGACATGGCGGGCCCCCGTCGGTAGAATCGCACGCTCCCGCGCCCAGCCCAAAAAAGATCCATCTCCATGAACGATCAGGAAAAAGTAGATAAGACGCGGCGCAACCTTCTGGTGGCCACTTCGCTCGCCGGCGGCGCAGCGAGCGTCGGCGCGGCGGCGCCTTTCGTGGCGAGCATGTGGCCCTCGGAGCGCGCCAAGGCCGCAGGCGCGCCGGTGGACGTAGACCTCACGCGGATCGCGCCGGGCGAGCTCGCGGTGATCGAGTGGCGCGGCAAGCCGGTCTGGGTGATGAAGCGCACGAAGGAAATGCTCGAGGGCATCAAGCAGGCCGATCCCCGCGTGTCGGACCCGAAATCCATCGTGAAGCAGCAGCCCGACTACGCCAAGAACGAATTCCGCTCGATCAAGCCGGACCTGATGGTGCTGGTCGGCGTGTGCACGCACCTGGGTTGCTCGCCGACGGAAAAGCCGGCCGAGGCGAAGGGCGAGATGGGCGCGGACTGGACCGGCGGCTTCTACTGTCCCTGCCACGGCTCTAAGTTCGATTTTGCCGGACGCGTCTACAAGGGCTCGCCCGCTCCGATCAATCTCGAGGTGCCGCCGTACACCTATGTATCGGACACCAGTCTCGTCATCGGCGAAGACAAGGAAAGGAAAGGGGCCTAGCGCATGGTGGCGCGCCTGTGGAACTGGATCGATTCGAGGATGCCGACGCTCGGCCAGGAATGGCGCAAGCACGCCGCGGAGTATTACGCGCCGAAGAATTTCAACTTCTGGTACTTCTTCGGCTCGCTCGCGCTGCTGGTGCTCGTCATCCAGATCGTGTCGGGCATCTTCCTGACGATGAACTACAAGCCCGACGCCAACCTCGCGTTCGGCTCGGTCGAGTACATCATGCGCGACGTCGCGGGCGGCTGGATCATCCGCTACATCCACTCGACCGGCGCCTCCGCGTTCTTCATCGTCGTGTACCTGCACATGTTCCGCGCCATGCTGTACGGCTCGCACAAGGAGCCGCGCGAACTGGTGTGGATTTTCGGCATGCTGATCTACCTCACGCTGATGGGCGAGGCGTTCTTCGGCTACCTGCTGCCCTGGGGCCAGATGTCCTACTGGGGCGCGCAGGTCATCGTCAACCTCTTCGGCACCGTGCCGTTCATCGGGCCGGACCTGGCGCTGTGGATCCGCGGCGATTACGTGGTGTCCGACGCGACGCTGAACCGCTTCTTCGCGCTGCATGTCATCGCGTTCCCGCTGGTCCTGCTGGGGCTGGTCGTCGTGCATCTGATGGCACTGCACGATGTCGGATCCAACAACCCGGACGGCGTTGAGATCAAGAAGTACAAGGACGCCAGCGGCCGGCCGCTCGACGGCATCCCGTTCCACCCCTACTACACGGTGAAGGACCTGATGGGCGCGGTGGTGTTCCTCGCCCTCTTCTGCTTCGTCATGTTCTTCATTCCCGAGGTCGGCGGCTACTTCCTCGAGTACAACAATTTCATCCCGGCCGATCCGCTCAAGACGCCGACGCACATCGCGCCGGTCTGGTATTTCACGCCTTACTACTCGGTGCTGCGCGCAGTGCCGCCGCTGTTTCATTCGCAGTTCCCCGGCGTGCTGGCGATGGGCGCGGCGGTGCTGATCCTGTTCTTCCTGCCCTGGATCGACCGCAGCCCGGTGCGCTCGATCCGCTACCGCGGGCCGTACTACAAGAGCGCGCTCGCCATCTTCGTCGTCGTGTTCCTGATCCTCGGCTTCCTCGGCACCGAGCCGACCACCGTGTGGGGCCAGTTCGGCTTCGATGCCTTCTTCCTCGACACCAAGGAGCGTGCCACCTGGGTCGCGCGGCTGTGCACGCTGGTCTATTTCCTGTTCTTCATCCTGATGCCTTGGTACACCGCGCGCGACAAGGTGAAGCCGGTGCCCGACCGGGTGACGCACTGATGAGAAACCTGATCATCGTCTTTCTGCTCGCTCCGCTCTGCGGCTGGGCCGCCGAGGCGGGTTATCGCCTCGACCGTTCGCCGCACGACCCTCACGACCTGATCAGCCTGCAGGCGGGCGCGCGCACCTACGTCAACTACTGCCTCGGCTGCCACGGACTGGAATACATGCGCTACAACCGGCTCACCGAGCTCGGGCTGACGGAGGCGCAGATCAAGGACTACCTGATGTTCACCGCCGACAAGGTCGGCGAGCCGATCCGCACGGGGATGCCGAGGAAGGAAAGCAAGAGCTGGTTCGGCGTGGCGCCGCCCGACCTGTCCGTGGTCGCGCGCTCGCGCAGCGCCGACTGGCTCTACACCTATCTGCGCACCTTCTACCGCGATCCGAAGACCGTGACCGGCTGGAACAACGCCGTGTTCGAGAACGTCGCCATGCCGCACGCGCTGTGGACGCTGCAGGGCGAGCGTGCCTACGACCGGGAGAGCCGCATGTGGACCGAGATCGCCAAAGGGATCCAGTCGCCCGCGGAATATGACGCCACCGTGCGCGACCTCGTCAATTTCCTGGCGTACGTCGGCGAGCCCGCGGCCACCGGGCGCAAGGCGATCGGCATCGTGGTGCTGTTCGTGCTCGCCATCCTCTTCGTCTTTACCTATCTCCTGAAGAAGGAATACTGGAAGGACGTGAAGTAACAGCGGGCCCCCGCGGCCCGGTCTTCTCAGCCGGAATCGAAGCCATGATGCAACTTTATTCGGGCACCACCTGCCCTTTCAGCCACCGCTGCCGCTTCGTGCTCTACGAAAAGGGCATGGACTTCCAGGTCATCGACGTCGACCTGTACAACAAGCCCGAGGACATCGCGGTGATGAACCCGTACAACCGGCTGCCGGTGCTGGTGGAGCGCGATCTGATCCTGTACGAGTCGAACATCATCAACGAGTACATCGACGAGCGCTTTCCGCATCCGCAGTTGATGCCCGCCGACCCGGTGATGCGCGCGCGCGCGCGGCTGATGCTCTTCAACATGGAAGTCGAGCTGTTCTCGCAGATCGAGGCGCTCGATTCCGGCAAGGAAAAGCAGGTCGAGCGCGCGCGCCAGCACGTCACCGACCGCCTGATCGAGCTCGCGCCGGTGTTCACCAAGACCAAGCACATGCTCGGCGATGACTTCACCATGCTCGACGTGGCGATCGCGCCGCTGCTGTGGCGGCTGGACCACTACGGCATCAAGCTCGGCAAGACCGCCGCGCCGCTCATGAAGTACGCCGAGCGCATCTTCTCGCGCCCGGCGTTCATCGAGGCCCTCACGCCCTCGGAAAAGGTGATGCGGAAGTAGCCGCGATGAACGAGATACCGACCAAACCGTATCTTCTGCGCGCGCTCTTCGAGTGGTGCGTCGACAACGGCTACACGCCGCACGTCGCGGTCAAGGTCGACTCTCGCACGCAGGTGCCCTCCGAGTACGTGAAGAACGGCGAGATCACGCTCAACATCAGCCCCAACGCGGTGCACAAGCTGCAGATAGGCAACGAGCTGATCGAGTTCTCCGCGCGCTTCGGCGGTGTTGCGCGCCAGATCTCGGTGCCGATCGCCAACGTTTTCGCGCTCTACGCGCGCGAGACCGGGCACGGCATGACCTTCGACGCCGATGCGCCGAAGCCGTCGCTGCAGGCGAAGGCCGAGGCCGAGCCGGCGTCGCTTCTCGGCAAGCCCAGGTCCCCCGCCGCGCTGCCGGCGCCCGCCAATCCGGAGCCTCCCAAGAAGCCCTCGGGCGGCAAGCCGACGCTCAGACGAATCAAGTAGGCGCACAGCGGGTGCATAATGCGCGCGCCGTGCCGGCTTAGCTCAGTTGGTAGAGCAGCGGCTTTGTAAGCCGTTGGTCGGCGGTTCGAGTCCGTCAGCCGGCACCACAGCGAATGAGATTGCTCCTGGTCGCGACGGCGCGGGCTGCCCGTAGCCCTAGATCAACGCGCGAGCCCCCGCGGCGTCGGGCACGAAGACGATGATGGCCGGTAGAGCATTGATCTGAACCATCACGTCCAGGAAGTAGTACTGCATATACGAGAGCGCCAGAACGGCGAACAAGACGAGCCGCCTCCCGGCCTTCCGGACGGAATTGCTCTCGTCGCCGTGCTTCGCAGGCGTTACTTCGACTTCGCGCTGATGCGTCGGCACTTTTCGTGATCGACGCCCCGCTTCTTGCAGCCAACGCGCAGCATCTACATAAGGGTCATTGTCCTGCTCATCCATCCCGCCCTCCCAGGCGTACTTCCCCCTGACCCTGCGAGGATGGTAAACAAAAAGCCCGCCGAAGCGGGCTTTTTTTGTGGCGTGGAGCGCTTAGAGCGGCTTGATGTTCGCCGCCTGCAGGCCCTTCGGACCTTTCTTCACCTCGAACTCGACCTTCTGGCCTTCCTTCAGCGTCTTGAAGCCGTTCATCTGGATCGCGGTGTGATGCGCGAACAGATCTTCGCCGCCTTCAGTCGGGGTGATGAAGCCGAAGCCTTTCGAGTCGTTGAACCACTTGACGGTACCGGTTGCCATTACTGTTTCCTTCTACTGAAAGTCGCGACGAAACCGGGCACGACGAAACCGGGCACGACAATCAAAGAAGGGAACTGACGGCCACTACGGACGCTGCTTTTGGCGGCGGGAGAGGGGTACAAATTCGCTGCTCGATATCCTGCGGGCCGGATCATATCACCTTTTTTTCGCCTTGCGCCTGGGTTCGCCCTGCAGGGCGAGCGGCACCGCAGTCTGGTATTTAACTTGCTTCAGCGCGAAGCTCGACTTGATGTTGCCTACGCCCGGCACCCGGGACAGAAAGTCCAGGATGAAGCGCTCGAACGCCGTCACGTCGGGCA
Source organism: Burkholderiales bacterium (assembly GCA_035602335.1). Classification (GTDB taxonomy): domain Bacteria; phylum Pseudomonadota; class Gammaproteobacteria; order Burkholderiales; family SG8-39; genus SCGC-AG-212-J23. The sequence continues at coordinate 36,868 of DATNMK010000059.1, read as the reverse complement.
CCAGCACGCGCAGCAGGTAGTCGGCATCGCCCGTCATGAGGTAGCACTCCATCACCTCAGGGCGTTCGCGCACCGCCCTTTCGAACACTTCGAGCGCCGACTCGATCTGCTTCTCGAGCGTGACCTGGACCAGCACGCTGACCGTGAGCCCGAGCTTCTTCGGATCGAGCAAAGTCACGTAGCGGTCGATGTAACCGCCCGCTTCCAGCGCGCGCACGCGCGCAAGGCAGGGCGAAGGGGAGAGGTTCACGGCGCGCGCCAGCTCGACGTTGGAGATGCGCGCGTCGTGCTGCAGGCGGTCGAGGATACGCAGGTCGAGGGCGTCCATGGCGGCATGATATGCCGTTTGTGACGGCTTTCACGGCAAAAAACGAAACCAAATGCTAGCCGCGGCGGGCTACCATGCCACCATGACCAATCTCTCCGACATCGTTACTTCGGCGTTCTGGCGCGTCAATCCTCCCGACGCCGATCCGGTCGAAACGCGCGAGTGGCTGGAGGCGTTCGACGCGCTCGTGCAGGTCGCGGGCCGCGAGCGCGCCACCTTCCTGCTGCGCAAGCTCCTCGACCATGCGCGCGCCCGCCGCGTGCCGCTGCCGCCGGTGCTCAACACGCCTTACAAGAACTCGGTGGCACTCGCCGAGCAGCCGCAGTTTCCCGGCAACCTGGAGCTCGAGCAGCGCATCTCGTCGATCGTGCGCTGGAACGCGCTCGCCATGGTGGTGCGCGCCAACCGCGCGCATGCCGAGCTAGGGGGCCACATCGCGAGCTACGCGTCGGCGGCGGATCTGTTCGAGGTCGGCTTCAATCATTTCTTCCGCGGCGGGCGCGAAGGCGACCTGGTGTATTTCCAGCCGCACTCTGCCCCCGGGGTCTATGCGCGCGCCTTTCTCGAAGGCCGGCTGTCTGAAGAAAATCTCTCCAATTACAGAAGAGAGACGGGTGGCAAGGGTTTGTGCTCGTATTGCCATCCGTATCTCATGCCGGAGTTCTGGCAGTTTCCGACCGGCTCGATGGGCCTGGGACCGCTCAATGCGATCTACCAGGCGCGCTTCATGCGCTATCTGCAGCACCGCGGCATCCTGAAGACCGAGGCGCGCAAGGTGTGGGCCTTCGTGGGCGACGGCGAAATGGACGAGCCCGAGTCGCTCGCCGGGCTGTCGCTCGCCGCGCGCGACGGCCTCGACAACCTGATTTTCGTCGTCAACTGCAACCTGCAGCGGCTGGATGGGCCGGTGCGCGGCAACGGCTCGATCGTGCAGGAGCTCGAAGGCCTGTTCGCCGGCGCCGGCTGGAACGTGATCAAGCTGCTGTGGGGCTCGGATTGGGACCCGCTGTTCGCGCGCGACGAGGACGGCGTGCTGCTCAAGCGCCTGCACGAGACGGTCGACGGTGAATTCCAGACTTACGCCGCGACCGACGGCCGCTTCAACCGCGAGCACTTCTTCAACAAATATCCCGAGCTGCGGCAGATCATCGAGCACATGAGCGACACCGACATCGACCGGCTGCGCCGCGGCGGCCACGACCCGGTGAAGATCTACGCCGCGTATCGAGCCGCGATGCATCACCAGGGCCAGCCCACGGTGATCCTCGCCAAGACGAAAAAGGGTTACGGCATGGGGCTGTGGGGCCAGGGCAAAATGGGCACGCACCAGCAGAAGAAACTCGACGACGATGCCCTCAAGGAGTTCCGCGACCGTTTCGCGCTGCCGCTCGCCGACGAAGACGTGGTGCAGCTGCGGTTTTTCCATCCGGGAGCCGACAGCCAGGAGATCAAATACCTGGAAGCGCGGAGGAAGGAGCTCGGCGGCTACCTCCCAATGCGCGCCGCGTTGGCGAGCACGCTCACGGTACCGTCCCTGCAGAGCTCGTCGCGCAATCAGTCGACGACCATGGCTTTCGTTCAGCTGCTGTCGCAGCTCATGAAGGACGAAAACCTCGGCGCGCGGGTCGTGCCGATCGTCGCCGACGAGGCGCGCACCTTCGGCATGCAGACGCTGTTCAGACAGTTCGGCATCTACTCGGCGCTCGGGCAGCTCTACGAGCCCGAGGACCACGAGGAGCTGCTCTACTACCGCGAGGCGAAGGACGGCCAGATCCTCGAGGAAGGCATTACCGAGGCCGGCGCGCTCTCGTCCTGGCTCGCCGCCGCGACCTCGTATTCGTCGCACGGCACGCCGATGCTGCCGTTCTACATCTACTACTCGATCTTCGGCTTCCAGCGCGTCGGCGACCTGATCTGGGCGGCGGCCGATTCCCGCGCCCGCGGCTTCCTTGTCGGCGGCACCGCAGGGCGCACCACGCTGGCGGGGGAAGGCTTGCAGCACCAGGATGGTTCTTCGCATCTCGCCGCATCCACCATTCCGAATTGCCGTGCCTACGACCCATGCTTCGGCTACGAGCTGGCGGCGATCGTGCACGACGGTGCCCGGCGCATGCTGGAGGCGCAGGAGGACGTGTTTTATTACGTCACCGTCGGCAACGAGAACTACGCGCATCCGGCGATGCCCGAAGGCGCTGGCGAAGGCATCCTCAAAGGGATGTATCTCCTCAAGAAAACGCAAAATCCGCGAGTGCAGCTACTCGGCTCGGGAGCGATCCTGCGCGAAGTGATTGCGGCCGCCGAGCTGCTGGACAAGGACTGGGGCATTTCCGCCGATCTGTGGAGCGTCACATCGTTCACCGAGCTGCGGCGCGACGGAATGCAGGTCGAGCGCGCGAGGCGCTTCGGTGCTGGAGGAAAAGGCTGGGTGGAGCGCTGCCTCGGCGGCACGCAGGGACCGGTGATCGCGGCGAGCGACTATGTGAGCGCCGTCGCCGACCTTATCCGCCCCTATGTGCCGGGCAAATACGTCGCGCTCGGCACCGACGGCTTCGGCCGCAGCGACACGCGCGCCGCATTGCGTGCGTTCTTCGAGGTGGACGCCCGCAATATCGCGGTGGCGGCGCTCGCCGCCCTGCAAAGCCCCTTACTGCCCGAGGCTTTGCGGCGTTACGGGATCGACCCCGGGACGCGGCCCCCCTGGGAGCGGTAGCGGCGCCTCCGGTTTTTTCCGCGCCGCAATTACAGGCGGGGGCAACTGCAGCACCGCTTCGCGTTCCTGCGTCATGTGCTGGCGCTCATAGCCGTGGAACTGCGATGCAGGCTCAAGTAACTGCCTGGCATGGAGCGCGTCGAGGCTCCGACCCTGCAGCTGGGCCGCAAATTCGGCCGACTGCTGATCGCGCTGGATCAGCGCACGCCGGATCGCCTGCTCGGTATATTCGTCCGCCAAGGCGACGCCGGCGATCCCGGCCAGCAATGCGGCGATAAAAAACTTCATTCGACTTCGAGTGCGCGCGCCTCGCGGATCGAGCGCGCGAAGTCTAGAACTGAGCGCGCCAGTGCCACGCGGTCGTCGAGCGTGCGCATCACGGTCTGAACGGCGAGCACCTGCATGCCGAGAGAGCGCACGCCCTCGGCGAGGGCGAGGTCCTCGCGGTCGATGACGAAGCCGTCGGCAAGCTGGCGGTACTCCGTCGCCGCGCCGAGCGCGGTGGGCTCGCGGCCCAGATCGCGCATCATCTTGCCGGCTGAGCCCTTCAGCGCCTTGCCGCCGACGACCGGCGTCACCGCGACCACCGGCGCGCCGCGCCGGCGGATCAGCTCGCGCATGCCGTTCAGCTCGAGGATCGGGCGGATGCCGTGGTACGGATTGGCGGGGCCGATCACCACCGCTTCCAGATCGTCGGAGTGCAGCGCATCGAGCACTTCGTCGGAGATGCGCGCTTCGGCGGCTCCCGCGTACTGCAAGCCGCGCACCGCCGGGTCGCAGCCGAGCTCGTTGTAATACTGCGAGAACGTCATTGCCCCGTCATCGGTGAGCACGTTGGTGCGCACCAGGTCATCGGTCATCGGCAGCACCAGGGCTTCGATGCCCAGACGCCGGCAAAAATCCAGGGTGATCTCGGTGAGCCGGCGTTCGTTCGCCAGGCCCTCGGTGCGCAGCAGCGGCGCGGCGATCGACTTGTCGCCGAGCAGCGGGCGGTCCGGTCCGCCGAGCTGCTTGAGCACGCCTTGCAGCGCACGCGTTTCTCCTTCCAGTTCCCAGCCCGCAGTAGCGCTCGCCATGCCGGCGAGCGTGTAGAGCATGGCGTCGATATCCGGAGAGAATGCAAGGCCGAGATGCCGGTAGTCGTCGCCCGTATTGACGACCACGGCGAGGTCCATCCCGCGCAGCCGGTACAGGCCGTCGGCGAGCTTGGCACCCCCCACCTGCGCAGCCAGAACCACGACGGTCCCCATGGGCAATAGTGTACTAAATGGGGATGATCAGTTTCGCAAAACGAGAACGGTGCCGAGCACAACCAGCACCCCGCCTGCCAGCATCGTGATGGACAACGCTTCGCCGAGAAACAGCGCACCCCACAGCACGCCAAAGAGCGGAATAAGGTAGGTGACCGTCAGCGCGCCGGCAGGCCCTATGTCGGCGATCAGCCGGAAGTACAACAGGTACGCGACTGCGCCACACAAGAGACCGAGCGCGAGCACGCTTGCCACGACAATGAGGGTTGGCTCCGCCAACGGCGGCGAGAACGGGATTAGCGGAAGCATGAGCACGCCCGCAGCGACCTGCGTGCCAACCGCCATGCCGCGGGCCGGCACGTCGCCTGCCCAGCGCTTCATGTACACGCCGCTGAGGCCGTACAGGAAGGCGGCAGCAAGGGACGCGGCGATGGCGAGCAAGGCCTGCGCAGTGCCTGCATCCGGCCGCGACAGCACGGCAACGCCGACAACACCCAGGGCGAGGCCCGCGGCGCGGCGCGAGGTCAAGCGCTCGCCTAGCAGCAATGCGGTGAGCAGCGCGCCCCACATCGGCGCCGTCGCATTCAGCACGGCCATCAGCCCGGCCGGGAGATAAAGCGCCGCATACGCATAGAGCAGGAACGGCAGGCCCGAGTTCAGGAAGCCGACGAAAGCGTATTTCTTGCTCCAGCGCCGCCAGTGCGGATCGAATCCCGTGAGCCGGAAGTACGCGACCAGCGCCAGGCCGGCGACCAGCACGCGCAGGTCCGCGGTCAGCACCGGCCCGAGGACCGGCGCGACGATACGCGTAAACAGGAAGGACGCGCCCCAGATCGCGGCGAGCGCGACGAGCCGCCCGACATCGGCGGCCCTCATTTTTTGGCCGGCTTTTCCAGCTCCAGAAGTCGTCTCTTGCGCGCAATGCCCCAGGCGTAGCCGCCGAGCCCGCCGTCGGTGCGCACCGCGCGGTGACAGGGCACCACCAGCGCCACCGGGTTCGCCCCGCACGCGCTGCCCACCGCGCGCACGGCGGCGGGGCTGCCGATGGTGCGCGCGATTTCGCGGTAAGTGCGCGTCTCGCCCCGCGGGATGCGGCCCAGCGCCTGCCATACGCGGCGCTGAAATACCGTGCCGCGGATGTCGACCGGGACGCGCGAAAGATCGGTTTTTCCTTCCAGGAACGAAGCGATGCTTTCCTTGATCTCTCTCAGGGCCGAGGGATCTTCGATCAGGTCTGCCTCGCTGAACTCCTCGCCGATCAGGCGCCGCAGCGTGGCGTCGTTGTCGCCGAGCTTGACCGCACAGATGCCCCGCGAGGTCGCCGCTACCAGCACTCTGCCGATCGGCAGCGTGAACACGGTATAGCGGATCTGCTCGCCCCGGCCGTTGGCGCGATAGCGGCGCGCCGCCATGCCGAGGCTCGAGGCCGCCTTTTCGTAAAAGCGCGAGGTCGAGCCGTAGCCGGCTTCAAACAGCGCTTCGGTGACCCGGCTGCCATTCTTGAGCGAAGACTTCACCGATTCGAGCCGATGCGCGTCCTGGTAGTCGCGCGGGGAGATGCCAAAGGCCTGCTTGAAGCGGCGCTGCAGGTGGAACGGGCTCGCGCCGACCGCGCGCGCGAGCTCCTCCAACGTGACACGCTCGCCGCGGCGCTCGTCGAGATAGATCTTCGCTTTTTCGACTGCTGTTTCCATGGCCGCTAATGTAGCGTCAGTTGAGGCTGCGTACTATCCGGATCTTGCGTCCGGGCTAGAACTTCTTGGTCAGCGAGAACGCGACAAAATCGCGGTCGCTGAAGCGGTCGGCATTGCTTCCCTTCGCCAGATAGGAACGATAGGACAGGCGCGCGCCGAGGGATTTGTCGATGGCGAAGTCGGTCGCCAGGATCATCGATTTGCTGTCTTCGAGCAGCGTTCCCAGGGTGATCGGGGCATTGCCTCTTACGTCGTGAATCCAGGCGAGGGAGGGGGAAACGCTTTGCATCCCCATGAGATCCGCATAGTCGAATCGGGTGGAGAGGCGATACCCCCATGACGAGCGCGTAGCGAGGCCTTGCCGCCTGCCGCCCGCGGCGTCCGGGCGGATGCTGACGCTGGCGTCGAGCAAGCCGTCCTTGAAGCCGTGGATGTAGACGCCGCCAAGCTCGGCGGCCAGCGACCACTGCCTTGCGCCGAGGATCGGCGGCAAGCCCTGCACCATCGACGCCGCGTACTGCGATACGTTGAAGCGCTCGTAGCCGCTGAGCTCGGTCGAGAAAAAGCTCGTTGCATTGGCCGCCGTGATGCCGCCTCGCGAAGCGATCACCGGGTTTCGGTTCAGCGTCGCCAACGTCGCCGCGCAGGTTGCGCTCGCCGGATTCGGCGCACACGCGCCCAGTGCGGCTGCCGGCGCAAGGCCCGCGGTGATGAGAGCATCGTCGTCGATCTGCAGCGGCTGCCTGAAGCGCATCGAATAGTCGAAGTGCAGGCGGGTCGACGCTACAGGCACCAGGCGCGCCGAGCCTCCGAGCACCGTTACGTTCGGCACGTATTCCAGGAAGTAGCTGCCGCTCGAGGTGTAGTCCGGGGCCGTTATGCGCTGCAACCCGCCGAGCGTGCCGGTTCGGACGCTGACGATCGGTTCGCGGCTGTGCACACGCATGGCGTAACCGGCGAGCGTGACCTTCGCCGCTCCCAGCTCCGGCGTCTCGATTCTCGCGCCATATTGACCGGCGGGATTCGGTCGCCGGTCGGTATCGCGCGACACTTTCGAGCCGAACGGCGTCACCGCGGTGACAACGGAGGCATCCGTGTCAGGAACCAATGGCGAGCCCTGGCCCAGCTGGAGGAAGCGCGCTCCCGGAGAGTAGTAATCGTTGCCGCTCAGAAACGTGCCCGCCGCCTCCAGCTCGGTCGGCTTGAAGGCGAACTGATAAAAGCCCTGCAGCGTCCACTTTCTCGCGGATTCGAGCTTCCCGGTGAGCATGGGAAGCGCCACATACAGGTCCTTGGCCGTGTTGCCGGGTTGATAGCGCCGCGAAAAGGACACCGGATTTACCGGCGCGATGCTGTGGCCGAATGACGGGCTTTCGCTCCAGCGCAGGATCTGGTTGCCGAGGCGAATGCCGTTGAATCCGACATAGGCGTCGTTGAGGTACAGGTTGCGTCCCGCCCGGTCGCGCGCTGCCTCGCTCAGCGGACGAAAATCGGTTTTCCCGTCGGCGTTGATGAAGTCGTAGAAGTAAACAGCTTCGACCTTGAATTCGTTCGTATTCGATCGGCCCTCGACGAGGGTTCTGCCCTGAATGCCGAGTGAAGTGAGGCCGCGGCCGTAATTCAGGTTGCCGTCGTCGTAGTTGATCGAAGTGCCGGTGCCGCCGTTTCCTCCGCCGACCAGCCCGGGGTCGCGCCGTCCGACGCGAATCATTGCTCCAGCCGAAGCTTCCTGAGTGACGGTGGTCTCGAACGCGCCTGCCCTACATGCGGCAGCGAACACGAGCGAGCTCAACAATTGGGACGCCGCTGCGGCGCGGCACAACGCGCTCGTCAACATCGGCTGGCATTTTGATCCGTTGCTGGATCGGCTGCTTCCCATAGTTATGGGAGGGCAGCTCTTTGGCGGTCCTTTATCCGGATCCTCCGCTTTGGACGTACTTGCGTGAAGTGCGAGGATCAAGACCTGTCCGCTTGGCCACCTCCGTATAGGTCCCGAGGCGCCGGTAAAGCAGCGCGCAATATCGACCGAGTAGCTCGTCGGCCGTCAGGTCGCCGGCGTGCAGCTTTTCAATCAGCGCCGCTTCGTCGTTCGGAGCCGTTTGGGCGACGTCGGCCGCGTAGCGCCCGGTGAGGAGTACGCGCCGCACCGCCTGCTCGAGCTCGCGCACATTCCCGGGCCAGGGATAGCCGCGCGGCAAGTGGGTCTCGAGGGCTTCGAGCACCGCTGCGACAAGTTCGGACGACTCCGTGCCGATGATGCGCGCGACCACCAGCCTCACCAGCTCCTGCAGCTCGCCCGGCGATTCGGCGATGCGCTGGCGCAGCGTGGGAACCTCGATCACGTCCGAGCACAGCCGGTAAAAGAAGTCCTCGCGGAAGCGGCCGTCACGGCGCAGGTCCGCAAGGCGCCGGTTGGTGGCTGCGATCACGCGGCCCGAGAAGCGCTTTTTCTCGTGTCCGCCCAGCGGCGTGAAGGTGCGCTCCTGGAGCACCTGCAGTAGCTTGATCTGCACCGGGATCGACACCTCGCCGATCTCGTCGAGAAACAGCGCGCCGTGCGCGCTGCAGCGCTCGAACACGCCCTGGTGGCGGTCGATCGCGCCGGTGAAGGCTCCCTTGCGGTGTCCGAACAGCTCGGACTCGATCAGCGTCTCGGGAAACTGCGACAGGTTGATGGCAATGAAGGTGTCGGTGAAATTGGCGACGAAGCGGCGCTGCCCGGGAACGTACGGGATGAACTCCGAGCGGCCGATCGCCGCGGCAGCGGAACCCTTGCCGGTCCCGGTCTCGCCGAGAAGCAGGGTCGAAAAATCCTCCATCCGGTTCCACAGGCCGACTTCGTATCCCCGCATGTCATGCGTGAAGACGTTGTTCCACAGCGCCTCTCGAAGCCGGCGCATGGATTCGCATTCGCCGGCCAGTGAGCGCTCGATGAAGTAGAAGGCGCGGCGCAGCTGGAAGAAGAACGCGAAGATGCGCAACGCGCGCTCTTCCGACAAGCCGCTGTGCAGAAGTTCGGCAATCACGTCGTCGGCGAACGGCACCGCGAGCGGAGCGCCGACCTGGTGCGCCTGCCGCTCGATCAGTGCGTCGATCTGCGGCACGGCGCGGTGGTAGCAAACGTACCAAAGCGCCGGCTCCACCGAACGCCGCTCTTCTTCGCCGAGGAGCTGACCCTGCACCCGCTGCAAGCGCGGCGCCACCACGCGTGCAAGCGCTTCCCGGTCGCGCGTGAGATCGCTAGGCGATGCGCCGGGAACCAGCCGAAGGATGAGCTGCGCGCGCTGCGCGGTGAAGGGATTGCCGAAGACGACGTCGGCGAGCGCGGCAAAGAACTCGCGATCTGCGGGACTCATACATTAAATGTACTCGCCGCCCACAAATATTGCATGTCCTGTAGTCAATAAAAGCAATTTTTTTCATGAAACTCAATAAATATCAATGAGTTAACGAACTGGCACGGACGCTGCTCATGTTGGGGCGAAGCACCGTTCAACCAACAAAGGGAGCGTCAAATGAAAACCAGACTTCGTCGTTGCGTCGCAAGCCTGCTTGTTGTCTCGGTCACGGGTTTGGGCGCGCTGTCGCCGGCGCAGGCCGGGATGCTGACAACCGAGGCTGCAGTAACTGCATCCGAGCGCCACCGGATTGCGGCGCTGCTCGACCAGGAAGAAGTCCGTACCCAACTCGTTGCGCACGGCGTCGAGCTCGCATACGCGAAGGCACGCGTATCCGCACTGACCGACGAAGAGGCAGCGCAACTCGCGCATCAGATCGACGCTCTTCCTGCGGGTGGGAAAGGGGCTGGTGTGTTGCTTGCCCTGCTCGGCGCCGTAGCCGTGGTCATAGTCGTAATCAAGTTGCTGCCCGTGATCGCCATCGGCGGCGTCGCATATCTCGCGATGAAGCAGCAGCGGCAGCCGTGAAAACCGAAAAGAAAGTGCACAAGCGGCGCGCGCCATCAGTGGCGGCGAGCGAGCCGAATTTTTCCGGGCTGCGCTGGCCGGCTGCACAGGCGTCACTTTCGTTCAGACCGCCGCTCGCGTTACTGCGCAGCTTTAACCAATCCGTAACCAATCGATAAGCGATCCGGATGTTTTGTCCCCCAACCATGGCGGCAGGCCAGGTCGAGGGCCAGAGAACATCAAATGAGGGAGAAAACCATGATTGCTGAATCCCAGCTTGTGCGGCACGGGGAACGCCTGCACCGCATGCTTATCGCGGAGCTCTCCGGTGCCGGATGCTTCCGCCCGGCCAGCGTGCGCACCGCTGCTTACGGGGCATTCATCCTGGCGAGCTACGCGGCCGCGTACGCGACGCTGTTGACCGGGCCAGGTATTGCCGTGCGTGCGCTGGCGATCGTCGCGCTTGCGTTCATCAGCGTGCATGCCGGTTTCATCGCGCACGAAGCATGCCATGGCGCGATAACTCGTGACCGCCGCGTGGCCGCGCTCGTCGGGCAAGTGTTCAACACGCTGCTGACTGCTCTGTGCTACTCGTATTTCTGCCACATCCACCGCCTGCACCATCCGCATTGCAATGAGCGGGCGCGCGATCCCGACATGCAGTCGGGAGTTTTCAGCATGTACGAGCAGTCCGCACATTCCAAGAGCGGCCTCGGCAGGCTGGTCAGCCGGCACCAGGCGATCCTCATCTGGGTCCTGGTATGGCTGCAGGGCTTCACGCTGAAGATCGACAGCCTGCAGCACCTGAGGCGCAATCCGCGTACCACGCGCGTCGACCAGGCGGTGGTGTTGCTGCACTTCGCGCTCTGGTTCGTGCCTCCCGTGGTGCTGCTCGGCCTCGGCGACGCGCTGCTCAACTACGCGCTCATGACGCTGCTGATCGGTCCTTATCTCGGCACGATCTTCCTGGTCAATCACATCGGCACCCGCGTGATCGAGCCCGATGAATCGATCTCGTTCTTCCTGCACGAGATCAGCGTCACGCGAAACCTCGGCGCCTCGCGGCTGCACGATTTCCTCTTCGGCGGGTTGAACAACCACATCGAGCATCACCTGTTCCCGTCGATGCCTACCGCGCACCTGCGCAGCGCACGCCGCATCACCCGCGAGTTCTGCCACAGGCACGGCATCGCCTACAGCGAGATGTCGTGGCTCGCCGCGGCGCGCGAGGTCGCACGTCACTTCAAGGCGATGTCCGCATTCGTCCCAGGCTGATCAGGCCACCAGGGAATACGACCATGAACCTGCCATTACTCACGAACCGCGCTCTGGTGCTGACGGCGATGTTGCTGGCGCTCGGCGGATGCTCGGTGCAGCAGCTTGCCGTCGATCGCCTCGGCGACGCCATCTCCCAAAGCGGCGGCGCGTTTGCCACCGACGACGACCCCGAGCTGATCCGAGCGGCGGCGCCGTTCAGCCTCAAGCTCATCGAAAGCCTGCTGGCCGAGAGCCCGGAGCACAAGGGCCTGCTGTTGGCCGGCGCACGCGGGTTCACGCAGTACGCCTACGCGTTTCTCCAGCAGGAGGCCGAGGAATCCGAGGAACACGACATCGCCCATGCCCTGCGCCTGGAGGATCGCGCGCGCCGCCTGTACCGACGCGCGCGCGACTACGGGCTGCGCGGGCTCGCCCTGCGCAGACCCGATTTTCTGGGTCAGCTTCGCGCCGATCCGCGGCGGGCGGTTACCGGCCTCTCGGCGGCAGAGGTGCCATTGCTGTACTGGACCGGCGCTTCGTGGGGCGCGCTGATCGGTCTTTCCAAGAACAACCCTGACGTCCTGGGCGAGCTGCCGATCGTCGAAGCCATGATGGATCGGGCGCTCGAGCTCGATGAGACCTTCGATCGCGGCGCCATCCACACTTTCCTGATCGGCTACGAGTCGGTGCGCCAGGGCAGGGCCGGCGACCCGGCCGAACGGGCGCGCCAGCACTTCACGCGTGCGATGGAACTGTCCGGAGGGGTGGACGCCGCGCCGCTGCTCGCGCTTGCCGAGGCGGTGTGCGTGCCACAGCAACGCCGCGCCGAATTCGAGGCACTGCTTCAGCAGGCCTTGCGCGTCGACCTCGATCGCGCCAGCGAAAACCGCCTCGCCAACCTGGTGGCGCAGCGCCGCGCGCGCTGGCTGCTTTCGCGCACCGAGCATCTCTTCACAAACTGAATCGAGGCACGTCATGACATCCATTCGATTGCTCGCTGCCGCCGCCACTGTACTGCTCGCTGCCGCGGCCGCCGTTCACCCTGCGGATGCGAGCGCGCAGGCGCAAGAACCGGTAAAAATCCGGCTCGGCACGCTGGCGCCGCGCGGCACCTCCTGGCACCGCAGCCTGCTCGAAATGGGCGAGAAGTGGCGCGCAGCGCAAGGCCCCGGAGCAGCTTTCATCGTCTATACCGATGGCTCCCAGGGCGGCGAAGCCGACATGGTGCGGCGCATGCGTATCGGCCAGCTCAACGCGGCGCTGCTCTCCGTGGTCGGTATGACCGAAATCGACGATTCGGTCGCAGCGCTGCAAAAAATGCCGATGGTGTTCCGCTCCTGGGACGAGCTCGACTACCTGAGAGAGAAGCTGCGCCCCAACCTGGAGAGGCGCTTCTTCGACAAGGGCTTCGTGGTGCTGTGCTGGGGCGATGCCGGATGGGTCCGATTTTTTTCCAAGGAGCCCGCGCTGCGGCCAGCCGACTATCGCAGGATGAAGCTCTTCGCGTGGGCCGGCGACAACCCGCAGGCGGACATCATGAAGTCGCTCGGCTACCACCCGGTGGTGCTCGAGATCTCGGACATCCTTCCCGGGCTCCAGACCGGAATGGTCAACATGGTGCCGAGCACGCCGTTCTGGGCGCTGACCCTGCAGTTCTACAAGCACGCGCCTTACATGCTCGACATGAACTGGGTGCCGCTGGTCGGTGCCGTGGTCGTCACGCGCAAGTCCTGGGACGCCATGTCGCCCGGCGCACAGAAGGCATTACTCCAGGCCGGCGACGCCGCGGGCGTGCAACTGCGGGCCATCAGCCGTCGCGAGAACGAAGAAGCAGTGGAGGCGATGAAGAAGCGCGGCCTGAAGGTGCAAGCGGTCAGCCCCGAGGTCGAGGCCGAGTGGCGCAGGATGGCGGAGCAGGCCTATCCGATGATCCGCGGCAAGATGGTGCCGGCGGATCTGTTCGACGAGGTCCAGCAGTTGCTGCAGGAATACCGCGCCGGCCAGGCCAAGGTGCAGCGATGATCGCCGGCGCGCCAAGTTCGTTTGCGGCGGCATCGCCGCGGACCTCGGTTGCTGCAAGCGCCATTCTGAGCGCCGCCGAAAACACGATCCTCGCTGCGGCGCTCGCGGTCATGGCGCTCCTGCCTCTGGCTGAAATCGCGCTGCGCGCCATGTTTGGCGTCGGCATCTCCGGCGCAGCTTCCTTCACCCAGCACTTGACGTTAGTCACGGGAATGCTGGGCGCGGCGATCGCCGCGCGCGAGGGTCGTTTGCTATCCCTGTCTACGCTCAATGCGCTCCTCGAAGGACGCGCGTCGGAGGCGGCACGTCTGTTCACGGGGACAGTGGCCGTGCTGGTCGGCACGCTGCTGTGTGTCGCGAGCGTCGACTTTGTGCTCGCGGAGCGCGCCGGCGGTAACACGATCGCCTATGGCATCCCGGTATGGCTTGGGCAGGCTGCGCTGCCGATCGGCTTCGCGCTGATCACGCTGCGGCTCGCTTACGGCGTCGCGGACAGGTGGTCTGCTCGCATTGCCACGCTGGTCCTAGCAGCGGCTTTGGCGGCAGCGGCGGCAAATCGGTTGCCTCTCAATGACACGGTTTTCCTTACCGCGATGAGCGCGCTGCTGATCGCGGCGGTGCTGGGGTCGCCGGTGTTCACCACGCTCGGAGGCGCTGCGTTGCTGCTCTTCTGGCACCAGGGGCTGCCGATGGCTTCGATGCCTCTCGACCATTACCGGATGGTCGTCAATCCCTCGCTGCCGATGATTCCGCTGTTCACGCTTGCCGGCTATCTGCTTGCCGAGGGCGGCGCGCCGCGGCGGCTGGTCCGGTTGTTCAACGCTCTCTTCGGCGGAATGCGTGGCGGGGCCGCGATCGCGACGGTGGGCGCTTGCGCGTTCTTCACTTCGTTCTCGGGGGCCTCCGGCGTCACCATCATCGCCCTGGGCGGAATGCTGATGCCGCTGTTGTCGAGCGCAGGCTACTCGCAGAAGGGCGCGCTCGGCCTGCTCACCGGAGCCGGATCCCTCGGCGGTCTCCTGCCGCCAGGCTTGCCGCTGGTGCTGTATGGCATCGTCGCCAAGATCTCCATCGAGGAGATGTTCCTCGCCGGCATATTGCCCGGCCTGCTGATGGTGAGCCTGATTGCGATCTGGGGCATCAGGCTCGCTCCGCGGCTCTCCGGCGAGCGACGCAGCTTCGACTGGCCCGAGGCGCGCTCGGCGCTGCTCGCCGCCAAGTGGGAGCTGCTCCTGCCGATCGTCGCCTTTGCGGCCCTCTTCGGCGGCTTTGCCACACCTGTGGAGGCAGCCGCGCTTACCGCGGTCTACGCCTTCGTGGTCGAGGTACTGGTCTACCGCGACCTCAAGCTCGGGCGCGACGTCCCGCGCGTGATGGCGGAGTGCGGGCTGCTCGTCGGCGGTGTCCTGCTGATCCTGGGAGTGGCGCTCGGGCTCACCAACTACCTGGTCGATGCGCGCATTCCCGAGCTGGCCGTGGACTGGGTGACGGGCGCCATCCCGTCGCGCTGGATGTTCCTGATCGCCCTCAACGTATTTCTGCTGGTGGCGGGATGTCTGCTGGACATCTTTTCCGCGACCGTCGTGCTGGTGCCGCTGATGGTGCCGCTCGGAATCGCGTTCGGCGTCGATCCGATTCATCTGGGAATCATCTTCCTGACCAACATGGAGCTCGGCTACCTGACGCCGCCCGTCGGAATGAATCTCTTCTTCACCGCGTACCGCTTCGGCAAACCCCTGCCCGAGGTATTCCGCGCCGCGCTTCCCGCGGTGGGCGTTCTCGCCATCGGCGTGCTGCTGGTCACCTTCGTGCCGTGGCTGGCGACCGGGTTGCCGCAGCTCCTGAAATGAGCCGCATGAATCGGCCCGAGCTCACTGCACGCGAACTGGACGTGCTGCGCCTGCTGTCACTCGGCTGCAGTTACGCGCAGATAGCCCAGCAGCTCGGCATCTCCAAGCACACGGTCGCGAGTCATATCAAGAATGCTTATCGCAAGCTCGACGTACATACGGCGGCGGCCGCCGTCTTTCGCGCCGTGACCCTCGGTTTGTTCCGCAAACGTCGGCCTGTCACTTAGGGGCATGTCATGTCGAAATCGAACACTGATGTCATCGTCATCGGCGCCGGAATGACCGGCATCGGCGCCGGCTACTACCTGCGCGCCAATGACATTTCCTACACGATCCTCGAGGCAAAGCAGGATCTGGGCGGAGTCTGGAACACCCACCGCTGGCACGGAGCGCGCTGCGATTCCGATTTCATCAAATACTCCTTCAGCTTCAAGCCGTTCCTGTCGGCGCAGTGCCTGCAGGGCCGGGAACAGATCCACGAATACCTGCGCTCGATCGCCAAAGAATTCTCGATCCTGGACCACATCCGCTTCGACACCCGCGTGATCAAGGCTGTGTTCAACGTCGAAGAGCAACGATGGGCGGTTCATACCGATCGAGGAACGTTCACTGCCCAGTTCTTGATCAACGGTAACGGCTATTTCTCGGATCAGCCGCACGTGCCGGTGTTCAGGGATGCCGACAAATTCAAGGGCGAGATCATTCATACCTCCCATCTGGACGGCAGAAGAATCTTTGCGGACAGGAATGTCGTGGTGGTCGGTAGCGGCTCGACGGCGATCTGCTGCGCGCCGGAACTGGCGGCGGTGTCGAAATCGCTGGTCCTGCTGCAAAGGTCTCCGTCCTATATCTATGAAATGAGCAACAAGGCCGGACCGTTGTTCGTTATTTGCCAGAATCTTTACAAGCGAGGCATCCACACTCCGGTGAAATGGCTGCGCCATTACCTGCAACTAAGAGACGATCTGGTATACGTCGGGTTTCGCCGTTTTCCACGGATGGCGAGGTGGTTTTTCAGAAATCATTGGCTCAAAACGGTGGGGCGAGAGTCTCTCTCCGAGCACTTCAGCCCTAGGTACGACCCATGGGAGCAACGCGTCGCCGTGGCCATCGGGCTAAAGGAAAAGCTGCGGAACGGACAGATCGCGATCAAGACTGCCGAAATCGACCGCTTCACGGAATCCTCCATAGTTCTGACGACTGGAGAAAGCCTGCAATGCGACGTCTGCGTTCTGGCGACCGGTCTCAACTTGAGGTTCTTCAACTTCGACCTGTACCTCGGAGACGCCAAGATCGCCGTGGAGCGGATCAATTTCCACAAGGGGCTCATGGTGGGCGGAATCCCGAACTATTTTCACCCGATGGGCTCCTGGCACACCGCCTGGACCCAGCGGGCGGAGCCGCTCCTGCAGTTAGCGATCAGGGTCATGGCGTACATGAAGCAGCATGGCTTCGGCAGCGTGAGCGTCGAGCGCAAGGAGGTGCCTTGCAAGCCGGGGATCACGCCGAATTACGTCATGAGGTGCCTCGCCACCATGCCGCGGCCGCAGGGCATCACGAACATTCCCTCCGTCGATAACATTTTTTTCAACCGGTTCACTCCGGCCAGCTTCCGTTTCGCCCCGGGAGGAACAACGCCGTGAATATCGCTGACTACGCCATCAACCTCCTTCTGAGCGCGATCCTGATCGTGGGCGCATACCAGTTCTACTTTTGGTGCCAGCGCAATCCTCTGGCAACGCCGCGCCAGCTCAAGCTGCGCATCGACGACTGGATACCGTATTGGCCGAGTTGGGTATGGATCTACAGCTGCGTCTACTACCCGATCATCCTCTATCTCAACTTCATCATCGACTCGGCCCGCCAGTTCACGTACGTGGCGACGAGTTATATGCTGCTGCTCGGCCTGCAGATGCTGTTCTTCGTGCTGTTTCCCGTGACGACACCGGTGCACTGGCGCGCGTACAACCTGGAGCGCACCCTGTCCGAGCGCTTTCTCGCGCTCGTCCAGCGCATCGACGCACCCTCCAACAGCTTTCCGAGCATGCACGTATCGGTCGCGATGCTGACTGCCATGCATTTACTGCCGCATCTGGGAGCGATGGCCCTCGCATTCCCGGTGCTGATCGCGCTTTCGTGCCTTTTCACCAAGCAGCATTACGTGATCGACCTGCCGGCAGGCGCTGTGCTCGGCTGGTGGGCGTTCGGCGCCTACCGGTCGCTGCTCTGAGCCTCGGCCGCGCTGGAGCATCTGTGGCGGCACGAGGTGATGCAGGTTGAGCGGCCCGCGCAGGTTGACCGCGATCAGCGCCTCCCACTCCTCGGGCTTGGTATCGGCGAAGTTCTGGAACCGATCTCGGCAAACCGCGCGCAAATCGCGCGGCCGATGGCGCCGCCGCCCCCCGGTGACCAAAACCGACTTGCCCGCAAGGCCCTTCATTTGGGTCTCTTGTCGATGACGCGCTTCGCCTTGCCGATCGAGCGCTCGATGCTGCCGACTCTCACATCGACGGTAACGCCGATGTAGGCTTTGATGCTGTGTTGCAGCCCTGCCGCGCCGGCATCGTTTCCTTCCACCAGAACGGTCAGATGGTCGAGCGGCCCATCCTTGGAAATCTCGAGCACGTAATGCGGGCTGAGCCCGGGCTGCTTGAGGAGCAGCTCCTCGATCTGCGACGGGAAGAGGTTCACGCCGCGGATGATCAGCATGTCGTCGGAGCGGCCGGTGATTTTCTCCATGCGGCGCATGGTGCGTGCGGTTCCGGGCTATAGGCGCGTCAGGTCCCGGGTGCGATAGCGGATGATGGGCAGAGCTTCCTTGGTGAGCGAGGTGAATGCCAGCTCGCCTTTCTCGCCGTCGGGGAGCGGCTTGCCGCTCGCCGGGTCCACGACCTCAGGATAGAAATGGTCTTCCCAGATCGTCAGGCCGTCCTTCGTCTCGATGCACTCCTGCGCCACGCCCGGCCCGATCACCTCCGAGAGGCCGTAGAGGTCGATCGCCTCCAGGGAAAGTCTTTTTTCTATATTGGCGCGCATCTCATTCGTCCACGGCTCGGCGCCGAAGATGCCGACGCGCAGCGAGCTCTGCGCCGGATCGAGCCCCTGTTTTTCCATCTCATCGGCGATCGCCAGCATGTAGCTCGGCGTCACCATGATGATGTCGGGCTTGAAATCGGTGATGAGCTGCACTTGCCGCTCGGTCATGCCGCCGCCGAGCGGGATCACGGCGAGCCCGAGGCGCTCGGCGCCGTAGTGCGCGCCGAGGCCGCCGGTGAACAGGCCATAGCCGTAAGCGACATGCACTTTGTCGCCGGGACGCGCGCCTGCCGCGCGGATCGAGCGCGCCATCACGCTCGTCCAGGTATCGATGTCCTTGGCGGTGTACCCGACTACCGTCGGCTTGCCGGTGGTGCCCGAGGAAGCGTGGATGCGCACGATCCTGTCCATCGGCACGGCGAACATGCCGAAGGGATAGGTCTCGCGCAGATCGGACTTGGTGGTGAAGGGAAACTTCGCCAGGTCGGCGAGCGAGCGGCAATCCTCCGGCTTTACGCCCGCGGCATCGAACTTCCTGCGGTAATGCGGCACGTTGTCGTACGCGTGCTGGAGCGTCCAGCGCAGCCGCTGCAGCTGGAGCTTCTTCAGATCCGCCAGCGGCGCCTTTTCGATGGGCTCCAGCGAAAAGCTCTTCATTTGCCTTTGTAGCGCGGCTCGCGCTTCTGCAGGAAGGCCGATACGCCTTCCCGATAATCTTCGGAAAACCCCGCCTCGCGCTGCAGGTCGCGCTCGAGATCGAGCTGCGCATCGAGCGAGTTGCCGGCCGATGCGTAGAGCGCCTTCTTCACCAGGCCGTAGCCCTTCGTCGGCCCGGCGGCGAGCGCGCGAGCGAGCGCGTTCGCCTTCGCGAGCAGCTTGTCGTCGTCGAGCGCTTTCCAGATGAGGCCCCAGCGCTCGGCGTCCTCGGCCGAGAGCTTTTCGCCCAGCAGGGCAAGGCCCATCGCGCGCGCCGTGCCGACCAGGCGCGGCAGGAAGTAGGTGCCGCCCGAATCGGGCACCAGGCCGAGCCTGGAGAAAGACTGAACGAAGCTCGCCGAGCGCGCAGCGAGCACCAGGTCGCAAGCCAGCGCGATGTTGGCGCCGGCGCCGGCGGCGACGCCGTTGACCGCGCACACGATCGGCTTTGGCAGCTCGCGCAGCCGGCGCACGAGCGGGTTGTAGTACGAGCCGATGGACACCGAAAGGTCGATCGGCGCGGCGCCGGGACTGACGTCGCGCTCGGCGAGATCCTGCCCTGCGCAGAACCCGCGCCCTGCGCCGGTGAGGAGGCACGCGCGAACCTCGGCATCGTCGGCGGCGCGCTCGAGCGCCTTGCGCAGCAGCTGATGCATTTCGGGATTGAAGGCATTCAACTTGTCCGGGCGGTTGAGGGTGATCGTCAGCACGCCCGCTGCCTGTGAAACGAGGATCGATGACATGGGAAAAGCTTACAATTCCGCGATGCCCAAAGTCTATTCCATTGACGGCATAACGCCTGTCGTGCACCCGAGCGCTTTCGTGCACCCGAGCGCGGTGCTGATCGGCGATGTGATCGTCGGAGCGCGCGCCTACATCGGGCCTTGCGCATGCCTGCGCGGCGACTTCGGCCGCATCGTCGTCGAGGAGGGCGCGAACATCCAGGACACGTGCATGCTGCACGGCTTTCCCGGCAAGGACACCGTCGTCGGTGCGGAGGTCACCGTCGGCCACGGCGCCGTGCTGCACGGTTGCGTCGTCGGACGCGGCGCGCTGATCGGCATGAACTGCGTGGTGAACGACAACGCCGAGATCGGCGAGGGGGCCGTCGTCGCCGCACTGGCCTTCGTCAAGGCCGAGGCGCGCATTCCGCCCCGCGCGCTGGTGGCTGGGATCCCGGCGCGCGTGCTGCGTTCGCTCACCGAGCAGGAGCTCGTCTGGAAGCAGGACAATATGCACCTCTACCAGCAGCTCGCAGTGCGCAGCATGAAGACCATGAAAGAGGTCGACGCACTGCGTGAGGTCGAGCCGAACAGAAAGCGCATCGACGTGCCGGGAGCCATTCCTCTTTCGGAGCTGAAAAAGAAACATGCCTGAGCTCATCAAGGTGGAGCAGAAGGGGCGCGTCGGCCTGATTACGCTCAATCGGCCAAAGCAATTGAACGCGCTCAGCCCGCAACTGATGGACGAGCTCGGAAGCGCGCTGCTCGAGTTCGATGCCGACGCAGGCATCGGCGCGATCGTGATCACCGGTAACGACAAGGCCTTCGCCGCGGGCGCCGACATCGTGGCGATGAAGGACTTCAGCTACATGGATGCCTTCATGGGCGATTACGTCACTGCATGGGAGCATTGGCGTCGCGTGCGCAAACCGGTGATCGCGGCCGTCGCCGGCTATGCGCTCGGCGGCGGCAATGAGCTTGCCATGCAGTGCGATGTCATCATCGCGGCCGACAACGCCAGGTTCGGCCAGCCCGAGATCAATCTCGGCATCATGCCGGGTTTCGGCGGCACGCAGCGGCTGACGCGCTTCACCAGCAAGGCGAAGGCGATGGACCTGTGCCTTACCGCGCGCATGATGGACGCACAGGAAGCCGAGCGCGCGGGCCTCGTCTCGCGCGTGGTGCCGCTCGACAAGCTGATGGAGGAAGCGATGGCGGTGGCCGAGAAGATCGCCGGCTACTCGGCTCCGGTGGTGATGATGATCAAAGAATCGATCAACCGCGCCTACGAGACGACGCTTGCCGAAGGCGTGCTGTTCGAGCGCCGGGTGTTCCAGTCGCAGTTCGCGCTCGAGGATCAGAAGGAAGGCATGGCGGCGTTCCTCGAAAAGCGAAAACCGGTGTTCAAGCACCGCTAAAAATCGGGGTCAGAGCCCGATTCCCTTCACGTAGTGACAAGTCCGGACAACGCTGGAAATCGGGCTCTGACCCCGATTTTCATGCTGCTCGCGGCCCACATCCTGTCGATGCTGGGCTTCTCGACCTTTGCCGCGCTGCTGCCTGAGCTGCGCGACCTGTGGCGGCTCTCCAACTCTCAAGCCGGCGTCATCGGCGGCATGTTCTTCGCCGGCTACATCGCCACGGTGTCGTATTGGACCGCGCTCACCGACCGGCACGACGGCCGCAAGGTGTACCTCGCCGGAAGCCTGCTCGCCGCGGCGGGCAGCGCGGGCTTCGGCTTGCTGGCCGAAGGCTTCGCGAGCGCCGTGCTCTTCCAGTTGCTGCTCGGTGTCGGCATCGCCGCGACCTATATGCCCGGGCTGCGGCTGCTCTCCGATCGGATTTCGGGCCCGTCGCAGAGCCGCTACATCGCTTTCTACACCTCGTTTTTCGGCATCGGGACCGCACTGTCGCTCGCGATTGCCGGATTCGTGACGCCGCTCGCCGGCTGGCGCATGGCGTTTCTGCTTTGCGCGCTCGGTCCTCTGCTTGCGGGCGTGCTCGTGTTCGCCTTCGTCGAACCCTCGCGGCGCGCGCCTTCCGCGGGCAGGGCATTCTCGTTGAAAACCTTGTTCCCGCTGCACGCCTGGCGGCGCGTTATGGCCAACCGCGCGGCGGCCGGTTATACGCTCGGCTACACGGCGCACTGCCTCGAACTGTTCGGCTCGCGCGCCTGGATGGTGGCTTTGCTCGCTTTTTCTTCGGGTTTTCACGCGAACGAGACCTTTCCGTGGCAGCTTGCGGCCATTGCCGCGGTGGTGAACCTGGTCTCGGTGCCGGCTTCGATCTTCGGCAACGAGATCGCGCTGCGCATCGGGCGGCGGCGCTGGATCCTGATCGCGATGGCGGGCTCGGGCTCGAGCGGCATCCTGCTCGGCTTGTCGGCACCCTCGCACTGGGCCATCGTGCTCGGCCTGCTCGTCATTTACTCGATGCTGGTGATGGCCGAATCGGCGACCTTGACCGCCGGACTGGTGGCGGCCGCACCGGTCGCGCTGCGCGGCGCGGCAATGGGGCTGTATTCGCTCGCCGGATTCGCCGGCGGCATGCTCGGGCCGGTGGTCTTTGGCGCAACGCTGGATATCGCCGGCGGGGCCGGCAACGTGTCCGCCTGGGCATTCGCCTACGCCGCGATCGGCGCGGGTTGCCTCGCCGCTCCGCTCATGGCGTGGTCGGCTAGAATCGGAAAAACGCCCCTGTAGGAGGAGACATGGAGCGCATCTGGCTGAAGAGCTATCCCCCCGGCGTTCCTGCCGAGATCAACCCGAACGAATACAAGTCGCTGGTCGAGCTGTTCGACACCGGCATCCGCAAGTACGGCGAGCGCCCGGCGTTTAACAACATGGGCAAGACGATCAGCTTCGCCGACCTCGACAGGATGTCGCGCGACTTCGGCGCCTGGCTGCAAGCCAGGGGCCTCGCCAAGGGCGCGCGCGTCGCGCTGATGATGCCGAATTGCCTGCAATACCCCATCGCCATGTTCGGCGTGCTGCGCGCCGGCTGCACGGCCGTGAACGTCAACCCGCTGTACACCGCGCGCGAGCTCGAGTACCAGCTAAAGGATTCCGGCGCCGAGGCGATCGTGATCCTGGAGAACTTCGCCCACGTGCTGCAGGAGGTACGGGCACGCACGCCGCTCAAGCACATCGTGGTGACCTCGCTGGGCGAGCTGCTGGGGCTGAAAGGCTTGATCGTCAACCTGGTGGTTCGCAAGGTGAAGAAGATGGTTCCCCCGTACGAGCTGCCTGGATCAGTTTCGTTCAAGCAGGCGTTCGCCGAAGGCGCCGGCCGGCCGCTGAACACACCGCCGCTTGGCCACGACGATATAGCGTTCCTGCAGTACACCGGCGGCACCACCGGGGTCTCCAAGGGCGCGATGCTGCTCCACCGCAACGTGATCGCGGCGCTGCTGCAGTACAAGGCATGGCTCGCGCCGCAGATGGGCGAGGAGCGGGCGGTGATCATCACCGCGCTGCCGCTCTACCACATCTTTTCGCTGACCGTGAATTGCCTGGTGATGATGGTGGTCGGCGGCGAGAACGTGCTGATCACCAACCCGCGCGACATCCCCGGCTTCGTCAAGGAGCTGGCGAAGCACAAGTACACCATGATCTCTGGGGTCAACACGCTGTTCAACGCGCTGCTCAATCACCCGGAGTTCTCGAAGCTCGATTTCTCCAGCCTAAAGCTGGTCCTCGGTGGTGGCATGGCGGTGCAAAAGGCGGTGGCGGAGCGCTGGAAGCAGGTGACCGGCACGCCGATCATCGAAGGCTACGGCCTCACCGAGACCGCGCCGTCGGCGACCGCGAACCCGCTCAACGTCACCGAGTTCACCGGCGCCATCGGCGTGCCGATGCCCTCGACCGAGATCGTGCTGCGCGACGACAACGACCGCGACCTGCCGCTCGGCCAGGCGGGCGAAATCTGCATTCGCGGACCGCAGGTGATGGCCGGTTACTGGCAGCATCCCGACGAGACCGCGAAAGTGCTCGGAAGCGATGCCTTCCTGCACACCGGCGACATCGGCGTCATGGACGAGAAGGGCTACATCCGCATCGTCGACCGCAAGAAGGACATGATCGTGGTGTCGGGCTTCAAGGTATTCCCGAACGAGATCGAGCAGGTGGTCGCCATGCATCCGGGCGTGCTCGAGTGCGCCGTGATCGGCGTTCCCGACGAGCATTCAGGCGAAGTTCCAAAGGTGTTCGTGGTGAAGAAAGACCCGCAGCTTACCGAGCAGGACGTGCTCGAGCACTGCAAGAAGGAGCTGACCGGCTACAAGCGGCCGAAGTATGTCGAGTTCCGCGCGGAGCTCCCCAAGACCAACGTCGGCAAGATCCTGCGCCGCGCGCTGCGCGAGGAAAAAAAGGCGGCCTAGCTCGAAAATCGGGGTCAGAGCCCGATTTCCAGAAACCCGCTTCTATTTGCGAGGCGTCAGCACCAGGCGCTGAACACCCGCCGCCTCGAGCCGGCTGCGCTCGGTCAGCATGGGGACATACTCGCCGCGCGCCCAGGGACCCGAGAACGCGCGGTAGTGCGGCGACAGCGGATTGCCGGACTGGCCGGTCGACTGGATAAAGACCGAGGCCTGCATATCGGAAAGGTCGTAGATCGCGCGCAGGCTGGCGGCGTGCCGGCTGGCGTACGGCTCGGCATCGTCGGCGAAATCGGTGTGGCCGGCATTGACGGTGTAGGTATCGCCGGCGCTCGGCACGCGCACGTCGAAAAGCCGAGCGAGCCAGGCGTTGCGCGAGAATGGGCGATGGCGGTGAACGGCGGCATGCGCGTCGCCCCAATTCCATTTGGAAATATTTTTCCCAAAACGCGAGCGTAGGTCGGCCAGCGCCCTTTCGAGCGCTGTGGCAAGCAGCTCGTCGCACGATTCCAGCGGCTGCGTGCGAATGTCGTCGCACCAGCGCGATTGCCCGCCGCGATCCGCGAGCACGTTGGCGACGAACACGGCGCGCGGACCCCAGTTCATGCGAAAGGCATCGCCCAGCTCGTCGGCGTAGAGCGAGCGCGCGAGCTCGCGCCACCATGCCGTGACGATGAGCGGCTCGGGCCGGTCGGCGGCCATGGTGCCGTCCCAGGCAGCGAGCTTCTGCAGAGCGTCGCGCGCTTCGCTGCTTTTTGCCTGAGTGGCTCTCAATGCGGGCAACAACTCGCGCGCGGCGAGGGACACTACGTCCGACTGAATCCTGGCGAAGCTCTCCCTGTCGTGTCTCTCGATTTTCAACAACAGTTCGGTGATGCGCTGCGCGCGATAGGGAGGCTGCCATTCGCTGGTGATGTGATGCCGATATTCCGGCGGCACAATCTTCTGGTTCGCGCTGACGATGAATCCGCTCTGCGGATTGAAAGCCCGCGGCAGCTCATCGAACGGGATGTAGCCTGCCCAGTCGTAGCGCGCGTCCCAGCCGGGCGCCGGCGCAAGGCCTTTCAGCTCGTTCTGCGGCTTGCGAACCGGGACCCGCCCCGGCGCAATGAAGCCGATGTTGCCCGCCGTGTCGGCGTACGTGACATTCTGCTGCGGAGCGTGGAGGTCGCGTCCGACCTCGACGAAGCTCGCCCAGTCTCGTACTCGCGCAAGCTTGAGCGCTGCCTGCAGCGTGAGGTCGTCTTCCGCCAATGCGGTCCAGGCGAACGCGAGGGCGTAGCCGCGCGGCGTTGCTTCGAGCGCCGCGCGCGACACGTCTGAAATCACCGGGCCATGGCGCGAGGTGCGGATGCGCAGGCGCTCGTCATCGCCGCCTTTGACCCTGATGGTTTCCTCGACCACCGTGAACGGCCGCGCGCCGTCGGGCGTGAGGTAATTGCCTGCAGCATCGAGCTTCTCGAGATAGAGGTCCTGCACGTCCGGACCGGTATTGGTAAATCCCCAGGCGATGCGCTCGGTGCGGCCGACCAGGATCCCGGGAATGCCCGGCATCGTGCCGCCGATCGCCTCGAGACCCGGCGCATGCAGATGCGCGAGGTACCAGACAGAGGGCGCGGTCAGCCCCAGATGCGGATCGTTCGCCAGCAACGGCTTTCCGGTCGCGCTGCGTGAACCGTTGACCACCCAGCTATTCGAGCCGTGTGGAAAATCGGGGTCAGAGCCCGATTTTCCCCGGAGATCTGGATCGGTGCGCGCTCCATTACTCCGTAGAGCGCCTTCAAATCCGGCAGCTTTACCGGCGGATCACCTGGGTACGGCGCCAGGAATTCCTGGATGCGCGGCGTCGGCAAAGTTTTCGCGAGCTGCATTCGCAGCAGCTCGTTGCGCCAATTGCCGCCCAGGTCCCAGGCCATCATCTTGGCCCAGGCCACCGAATCCACCGGCGTCCACGGCTCCGGCGAAACACGCAGGATCCAGAACTCGGGCGGCAGCACCGGCTTGGTGGCGAGAAAGGCGTTCACGCCCGCGGTATAAGCGTCGAGCAGCCGCCGCGTTTCAGGCTCGTAGTGCCGCAGGTTTGCCTCGGCCACGCGGCGTATGCCGAGCGTGCGCAGGAACCGGTCCGCCTCGAGCCCGGCCGGACCGAGCACTTCGGCCACACGTCCCGCCGCAATGCGCCGGCTCACCTCCATTTGCCACAGCCGGTCCTGGGCGTGGACGAAGCCCAAGCCGTAGTACGCGTCGTCGAGCGACCGGGCGTAGATGTGCGGGATTGCGTTGCGGTCGCGCAACACCTCCACCGGCTGCGTGATGCCCGCAAGCACGAGCTGGCCGGACACCTGCGGAAGCGACTGGCGTAAGTAAGCGTAAGCGCCTACTACCGCCACAAGTATCAACCCAATTGCGTATATGAAGACTTTTGCCAATGTGGCACCGCGGCAATTCTGCTATAAGTTAGGCGTGCTCTACAGTATCTACGAAGCACAGCATCAAGCGCTTGCTCCACTGCGATTCTGGGCCGAGTTGTCCCGGGGATGGTTTGGTCATCCTTTCAGCCCGTTCATCTACCTGCCGCTCGCGAAGCGAGTAGCCGCGTCCAGCGATCTTTTCCTGCGACTGACGGGACGCTACGAAAGGCCGAAGTGGAACCTCGAAGGCGTGGAGCTCGAGGTCGCGCTCGACAAGCCGTTCTGCAAGCTGATCCACTTCAAGCAGAAAACGCCCAAATCGCATCGCGTGCTCGTCGTGGCGCCGCTTTCGGGCCACCACGCGACCCTGGTGCGCGATACGGTCCGATCGCTTCTTGCGGAGCACGACGTGTGGGTCACCGACTGGGTCGATGCCCGCATGGTGCCTCTCACCGCGGGAGCTTTCCATTTCGACGACTACGTGGACTACGTCCGCGAGTGGATCGGCTTGCTTTCCCCCAACTTGCATATCCTTTCCGTATGCCAGCCCACCGTGCCGGTGCTGGCTGCGGTGTCTTTGATGGCCGCCAAGGGCGAGGCGCAGCCCCGAACGATGACCATGATGGGCGGGCCGATCGACGCCCGCCGCAGCCCGACCGCGGTCAACAACCTCGCTCGCAGGAAGCCGTATTCCTGGTTCGAGCAAAACCTGATCCACCGCGTGCCGCCGAAATATCCCGGCCACCTTCGTCAGGTCTACCCCGGTTTTCTGCAGCACCTCGGCTTCGTGGGAATGAATCCGGACCGCCACCTTAGCGCGCACTGGGATTACTACCATCAGCTTCTGCGCGGCGACGGCGAATCCGCGGAGGCCCACAGGCGCTTCTACGACGAGTACAACGCCGTCCTCGACATGCCGGCCGAGTATTACCTCGATACGGTGAAGACGGTGTTCCAGGACTTCGCGTTGCCGAAGGGCCGCATGTTCGTGCGCGAAGAGCTGGTGCGGCCGCAGGCAATCCGCGACGTCGCGCTGTTCACCATCGAAGGCGAGCTCGACGACATTTCCGGCAACGGCCAGACCGAGGCGGCGCACTCGCTTTGCCTCAACATCCCGCGCGAGCGGCGCGAGCACTTCGTCGCACAGGGCGTCGGCCACTACGGCATCTTCAGCGGACGGCGCTGGCGTGAAGTGATCTTCCCGCGGGTCAGGGACTTCATCCGCAAGCACGCCGAAAATCGGGGTCAGAGCCCGATTTCGCTTCCGCGCCGCATTGCCGCCAAAATCGGGCTCTGACCCCGATTTGGTGAGGCCAAATCGGGCTCTGACCCCGATTTTCACAGCTCGTAGCGGGAGCCTTCCTCCCCCAGCACCGCTGGTTCGACGATGTTGCGCGGCAGGTGCGGGGCGAACAGCTCGATGAACTCATAGGCGTAGCGGCGCAGGTACGCGCCGCGCTTGATCCCCAGGCGCGTGGTGCTCGACTCGAACAGATGGCTGGCGTCGATGGCGCGCAGCGTGCGGTCGCGCGCCGGGTCGAACGCCATCTTCGCCAGGATGCCGATGCCGAGGCCGAGCTCCACGTAGGTCTTGATGACGTCGGCGTCCAGCGCGGTGAGCACCACGTTGGGCTGCAGGCCTTTCGCTTCGAAGGCTTTCTGCACCAGCGAGCGATTGGCGAAAGCAAAGTCGTAAGTGACGATCGGGTACTGCGCCAGCTTCTCCAGCGTGAGCGCGCCGGCCTTGAGCAGCGGGTGCTTGGGCGGCACCACCACGCAGCGGTTCCACTGGTAGACCGGCATCGAGACGATATCGGCGTACAGGGCGATGGCCTCGGTCGCCACGCAAAAATCCGCTTCGCCTGCCAGCACCTGCTCGCAAATCTGCGTCGGGTTGCCCTGGTGGATGACCAGCTTCACCTTCGGGTAGCGCCGCTTGAACCCCGTCACGGCGTTCGGCAGCGAGTAGCGCGCCTGCGTGTGGGTCGCGGCGATGGTCAGCGTGCCCAGCTTCTCGTTGGCGTACTCGTCGCCGGCGCGGCGCAGGTTCTGCGCCTCCGACAGGATGCGCTCGGCGATCGCCATCACCGCCTTGCCCGGCTCGGTCACCGCGACCAGGCGCTTGCCGTGGCGTACGAACACCTGGACCCCCAGCTCGTCCTCCAAGGCCTTGATTTGCTTGGAGACCCCGGGTTGCGAGGTGTGCAGGGCCTCGGCGGCTTCCGAAACGTTCAGCCCGCGACGGGCCACCTCGGTAAGGCAGCGAAGTTGCTGTAATTTCATATGCTGCGAATGCATAACATCCTAACACATTAGTCTTTGAAAGAATAAGCCCGGCCCTTAGCATCGCCGGCATGGAGCCTGGATTCCTTGCGCTCGCGCTGATCACGCTGTTCGCCGCGTTCGTCAACGGCGCGCTCGGCTACGGCTTTTCGTCCCTCACGGTACCGGTGGCGCTGCTGTTCTTTACGAACCGCGTCATCAACCCGGCGCTGGTGCTGATCGAAGTCTTCATCAATATCTACGTTCTCTTCATCAACCGCGCCAGCGTTCCGGCCGTATGGAAGAGGGTCTACCCGATCCTGATCGGCCTGCTGCCCGGGGTCGCCGCCGGCAGCTACCTGATCGCCTCGATCCACCCCGGCTGGCTGAAATTCGCCACCTACGCTTTTCTGCTTCCCCTCATCCTCGTGCAGGCCGCGGGGATCCGCAGGCCGATCCGCGCGGAAAAGCTGCTCGGCGTTCCGTTTGGAACCGGGCTGGGCTTCCTCTACTCCGTCACCACCATCTCCGGGCCGCCTCTGGCGGTGCTGTTCAACAACCAGGGCCTGGTTAAAAAGGACTTTCGCGCCGGGCTGGCGTTGATCCGGGTGGCCGAATCGGTCCTGACCGCGATCGCCTATTACCACCTCGGGCTGTACGCGGTGGAAAGCCAGAGCATCTTCTGGGCGATCGTGCCGGGCGTGCTCATCGGCATTCCGCTGGGGGCTTACGTGATCCGGCGGCTCGATGCCGAGACGTTCCGCCGCGTCTGCATGAGCTTCGACGTGTGGGTGGTGGGTTTCGGCCTGTCGCGCGTGCTCATCGACCTGAAGCTGATGCAGGGCCCGCTCGCCTACAGCGTCATGGCGGCTGCGATCCTGCTCGACCTCTACCTCCTGCTGAATTACTTCAAATGTATCTCTACGACGAGATCGATCAGCGCATCGTAGACGAGCGGGTGCAGCAGTTCCGCGACCAGACGCGGCGCTTCCTCGCCGGCAAGCTGAGCGAGGACGATTTCCGCGCGCTGCGCCTGCGCAATGGCCTTTACATCCAGCGCTATGCGCCGATGCTGCGCATCGCGATTCCTTACGGCCTGCTTTCGACCCGGCAGCTGCGCAAGCTTGCCGACATTTCGCGCAAGTACGACCGCGCCTACGGCCACTTCTCGACGCGGCAGAACCTGCAGCTCAACTGGCCGCGCCTGGAGCAGGTGCCGGAGATCCTCGCCGAGCTGGCGAGCGTGCAGATGCACGCCATCCAGACTTCCGGCAACTGCATCCGCAACATCACCACCGATCACTTCGCGGGCGTGGCGCACGACGAGATCGTCGACTCCTTCGTCTGGTGCGAAATCATCCGGCAGTGGTCGACGTTCAACCCCGAGTTCAGCTACTTGCCGCGCAAGTTCAAGATCGCGGTGAACGGCTCTATCGCGGATCGTGCCGCCGTCGCGGTGCACGATATTGGTTTACATGCCCTGAAAAACCCAAACGGTGAAATCGGCTTCAAGGTCCTGGTGGGCGGCGGCCTCGGCCGCACGCCGATGATCGGCCACGTGATGCGCGAGTTCCTGCCGTGGCAGCACCTGCTCACCTACCTCGACGCGATCCTGCGCGTCTACAACCGCTATGGACGGCGCGACAATCTCAACAAGGCGCGCATCAAGATCCTGGTGAAGGAGCGCGGGCCCGACAAGTTCCGCGAGGAGATCGAGGCCGAGTGGGCGCACCTGAAGGATGGCCCGGCGACGCTGATCGCCGAGGAAACCGAGCGCGTCGAGAAGCGGTTCACCCGCCCGCAATACGAAAAATCGGAAAAATTGGGGTCAGACCCCAACCGAGATAAATCGGGGTCTGACCCCGATTTTTCGACGGACCCCGATTTTTCGACGCCGGCTTTTGCCGCCTGGAGAAAGCGCAACGTGCACCCTCACAAAGTGCCCGGCTACGCGGCGGTGACGCTGTCGCTGAAGAAAACCGGGGTTCCGACCGGCGACGTGACCGCCGACCAGATGGACGCCATCGCCGGCCTCGCCGACCGCTACTCGTTCGGCGAGCTGCGCGTCTCCCACGAGCAGAACCTGATCCTCGCCGACGTGCGGCTGCGCGATCTGGCGGCGCTGTGGCGCGAAGCTCGTGCGCTTGGCCTGGCGACGCCGAACATCGGCCTGCTCACCAACATCATCTGCTGCCCCGGCGGCGATTTCTGCTCGCTTGCCAATGCCAAGTCGATCCCGGTCGCGCAGGCGATCCAGGAGAGATTCGACGACCTCGATTACCTCTACGAGATCGGCGAGCTGGATCTCAACATCTCGGGCTGCATGAACGCCTGCGGCCACCACCACGTCGGGCACATCGGCATCCTGGGCGTCGATAAGAACGGCGAGGAGTGGTACCAGATTCAAATCGGCGGCAACCAGGGAGAAATCCGGGACGGCACGCGGGCCTCGCTCGGCAAGGTCATCGGACCGTCATTCGCTCGCGCCGACGTCACCGGCGTCATCGAGCGCCTGATCGAGTGCTACCTCGAGCGGCGCGACAGCGAGGCCGAGCGCTTCGTGGACGTCGTGCAGCGCATCGGTGTGGAACCTTTCAAGGAACACGTTTATGACAACGCTCATCAAGGGACGTCGCATCGTGGCCGAGAGCGCGCAATCGCCTGAAGGCGAGGTCTTGACTCTCGAGCCGACCGACGACCTGGCGGCGGTCGCCGAGCGGCTCGGCCGCGTCGCGCGCGTCGAAGTGAACTTCCCCAAGTTCGGCGACGGCCGCGGATTTTCGATCGCGCGGCTGCTGCGCGAGCGCTACGGCTACAAAGGCGAGCTGCGCGCTGTGGGGCAAGTGGGGCGCGACCACCTTTACTACCTGGAAAGCTGCGGCTTCGACGCTTTCCTGCTGCGCGACGGCGAGGACGCCGCAGCGGCGCTCGCTTCGTTCAACGACTTCAGCGAGGCCTACCAGGCGTCGGTCGCGCAACCGCTGCCGCTCTTTCGCAGACGATGATGCTTGAAAAATCCCTGCGTGCCATCGCCGCCGAGTTCTCGCCGGCGGCGCTGGCGAGCAGCCTCTCGGCCGAGGACATGGTCATCACCGACGCCATTGCCCGCGCCGGCCTGCCGATCTCCATTTTCGTCCTCGACACCGGGCGCCTGCATGCGGATACCGTGGGGTTGATTGAAAAGACGAAAACCCACTATGGAATTGAAGTGCAGCTGTTCACCCCCGATGCCTCGGCGGTAGGCGAATACGTGCATACCCACGGGCGCGACGCCTTCTACGGCAGCCGCGAGCTGCGCAAGCGCTGCTGCGAGATCCGCAAGGTCGAGCCGCTCGCCCGCGCGCTCGCCGCAAACCGCGCCTGGATCACCGGACAGCGCCGCGAACAGTCGGCGACGCGCGCGCAACTCGCGGAGCGCGAGTTCGACGCGGTGCACGGCATCGAGAAGTTCAATCCCCTGGCGGCATGGAGCGAAGCCGAGGTGTGGGAATACGTGCACGCGAACCGCGTGCCGTACAACCCGCTCTACGACCAGGGCTACCGCTCGATCGGCTGTGCGCCCTGCACCCGTGCGGTCGCCGCCGGCGAGGACGCGCGCGCCGGCCGCTGGTGGTGGGAGCTCGTCGAGCATCGCGAATGCGGCATTCATCTGAGAAATGCTGCCTGAACGCAATCATCTCGACTGGCTCGAGTCCGAGGCGATCTACATCCTGCGCGAGGTCGCCGGGCAGTGCCAGAACCCGGTGCTGTTCTTCTCCGGCGGCAAGGATTCGCTCGTGCTGCTGCGCCTCGCCGAGAAGGCGTTGCGCCCGGCGCGCTTTCCGTTCCCGCTGCTGCACATCGACACCGGGCATAACTTCCCGGAAGTGATCGCCTTCCGCGATCGACGGGCCGCCGAGCTGGGAGAGCGCCTGATCGTGCGCTCGGTGGAAGACTCGATCCGGCGAGGCAGCGTTAGACTTCGTTCAAAAGATGAAAGTCGCAATGCCGCGCAGTCGGTCACGCTGATGGAGACGATCACCGAGTTCGCCTTCGATGCGGCGATCGGCGGCGCGCGGCGCGACGAGGAGAAGGCGCGCGCCAAGGAGCGCGTGTTCTCGGTGCGCGACGAATTCGGCCAGTGGGACCCGCGCAACCAGCGGCCGGAGCTCTGGAGCCTGTACAACGCGCGCGTTCATCCCGGCGAGCACGTGCGCGTGTTCCCGATCAGCAACTGGACCGAGCTCGACGTCTGGCAGTACATCGCTCGCGAGCGCCTGGAGGTGCCTTCGATCTACTACGCGCATCGCCGGCCGGTCGTGCGCCGCCGCGGCCTGCTCGTGCCGGTGACGCCGATCACCCCGCCGCGTCCGGGAGAGACCGTGGAAGAGATCTCGGTGCGCTTTCGGACGGTCGGCGACATCAGTTGTACTTGCCCGGTCGAGTCCTATGCT
This sequence comes from Burkholderiales bacterium, assembly GCA_035602335.1. Taxonomy (GTDB): domain Bacteria; phylum Pseudomonadota; class Gammaproteobacteria; order Burkholderiales; family SG8-39; genus SCGC-AG-212-J23. The sequence goes on along the minus strand of DATNMK010000059.1, from coordinate 3,917 downwards.
TCCAACACGGAAGAAATTATTGAAGAAACGATGGTTGCCCGGCTGACCGAGCGCGGCGCGACACGGATGGACGACCAGACGTCGGAAGCTTCGATGGAACGCCGGAAAAAAGAAGGCTATTTCTGATGAAGACCGAAAATCGGGGTCAGAGCCCGATTTCTCCCAAATCGGGCTCTGACCCCGATTTTAGAAATTAATGCAACCGCTTAGATTTGCCACTGCAGGCAGCGTCGACGACGGCAAGAGCACGCTCATCGGGCGCCTGCTGTACGACGCGCGCGCGATCCAGGAGGACCAGCTCGCCGCCGTCGAGCGGGCCTCGCTGCGGCGCGGCACTGCGCAGCTCGACCTTTCGCTGCTCACCGACGGCCTCGAAGCCGAGCGCGAGCAGGGCATCACCATCGACGTCGCCTATCGCTACTTCGCAACACCGCGGCGCAAGTTCATCATCGCCGACTCGCCCGGCCATGTGCAGTACACGCGCAACATGGCGACCGGCGCGAGCAACGCCGACGCCGTCGTGCTGCTGGCGGACGTAACGAAAGGCCTGCTGGAGCAGACCAAGCGCCACCTGCAGATCGCGCGCCTGCTGGGCATTCGTCATGCGGTGCTGTTCGTCAACAAGATGGACCTGGTCGGCTACGCGCAGCGCGCTTTTGACAAAGTACGGGTTCAATTCGAAGCTTTTGCCGCGCCCTTGCAATTCCAGACCCTCGATGCGTTGCCCGGCTCGGCGCTGCTCGGCGACATGGTGGTCGAGCGCGGCGAGTCGCTTTCCTGGTACGTGGGGCCGACGCTGCTCGAGCGGCTCGAGACGCTGGAAGCCGGCGCCGAGCGGGCGGCGGCCGGGCCGCTGCGCTTCCCGGTCCAACTGGTTTCGCGCCCGCAGGCCGGCGTGCCGCGCGGCTACATGGGCCGGATCGAGTCGGGTCACCTGCTTGCCGGTACCGAGGTCGTGGCGTTTCCGAGCGGCCGGCGAACGCGCGTGCGCCAGATCCTCCAACACGGCACGGAGCGCGAGATCGCGGTGGCGGGAGATTCGGTCACGCTGGTGCTTGCTCACGATATCGATATCGCGCGCGGCGACCTGATCGCCGACCCGGCGCATCCGCCGCGCGAGGCGCGCACGCTCGACGTCACGCTGGTGTGGCTCGGCCATGAGCCGCTGCGCCCGGGGGGACGCTATCTCGTGCAGCAGTCCTCGCGCCGCACGCTCGCCAGGGTCGAGCCGGACGGCGTAGTGCGCCTGAACGACATCGCCCGCGCCCGGTTGTCGCTCCACGCGCCGCTCTTCGTCGACTCGTACGAGGACGTGCGCGCAAGCGGCTGCTTCATCCTGATCGACGAGGCGACCAACCACACCGTCGCTGCCGGGTTGGTGCAATGACCGGAACCGTCTACCTCGTCGGCGCCGGGCCGGGTGCCCTTGACCTCCTCACGCTGCGCGCGGCCCGGCTGCTCGGCGAGGCCGATATTGTTTTCCATGATGCTTTGGTTCCCCAGGGGATTCTTTCTCTCATAAAGGGAGAAAAAGTCGCCGTCGGCAAGCGCTGCGGCCGCCACTCCACCGCGCAGCGCTTCATCAACAAGCGGCTCGCGGACGCTGCCCATCGCCACCGCGTAGTGGTGCGGCTCAAGGGCGGCGACCCGATGCTGTTCGGCCGGGCCCATGAAGAGATCAGCTTCCTCGCCAAGAATCAAATCCAGGTGGAGATCGTCCCGGGCGTCACGGCGGCGCTCGCTGCAAGCGCCGAGGCGAAGGTTTCGCTCACGCGGCGGGGTGTTTCGCGCAGCGTCGTATTCGCTACGCCGCGCGTCGGTGAAGGCGAGGCGCCCTCCGGATGGGTCGACGCCGTGCGCGCCGCGGACACCGCGGTGCTCTACATGGCCGCCAGCGATGCCGTATCAATCAGAAATGAATTGCTCGCTCGTGGAATGCCGCGGAACACGCCGGTGGCCGTCGCCGAAAACGTTTCGTTTCCGGAAAGGCAGCTTTTCATTGGCAAGCTGGGCGAGCTGCCGGAGCTTGCCGCGCGTTGCACGGGCGGCCCGGTGCTACTCCTGATCGGCGAAGTGTTTCGTCAGCCGCCCGGAAACACCGCCGCCGACCCCATCGTGGAGACCCTGGACCTGATCGCGCGCACCGCGAGCCACAGGGCGTAGCAGCCGAGAATCACAAAACAGGCGAGCGACCACCCGGCGATCGACAGCCCGAGGAAGGTCCAGTCCACCGCCGCGCATTCGCCGCTGCCGCTGACCAGCTTCTTCAGCGCCTGCGACAGCGGGAAGTTCTCCAGCATGAAGGCGAGGTCCGGACCGCACTGCGGCACCTTGTCGGGCGGCAGATGCTGGAGCCAGACCTGCCGCGCAGCCGTGGCCGCGCCGCCGGCGGCAAACAGAAACGCGAGCGCTCCATAGACCGCCCCTCCAATGCGCGCCGGATTGTGAAAGGCGGCTATGACAAAAACGATCCCGACAGCGTAGAAGAAGCCGCGCTGCACCAGGCACAGCGGGCAGGGCTGCAGCCCCTGGACGTACTGCAGGTAATAGCCAAAGCCGAGTAGCAGCGCGCAGGCAAGCGCGCCGAGGGCTGCGCCGATTCGAAAGCTCATGACAGTTCCACGATTATCTCGAAAATCGGGGTCAGAGCCCGATTTCCGCCGCGCAAGATCGCTGCCAGGCGAGCTTGAGGAAATCGGGCTCTGACCCCGATTTTTAGCCGGCCCGATTTTTACCCGGCCGGCAGCACCCGTCCGGCCGCCTCGCCGAAGCCGATCGTCGCATGGCCCTCGCGCGCGCAGCGCCCGCGCTGGATCACTTCGTCGCCGTCCTCGATGAAGTTGCGGAACTCGCCGCTCGGCAGCTGCACTGGGCTCTTGCCGCCCTGCGTGAGCTCCATCATCGAGCCAAGCGAGTCGGGCGTGGTGCCGGAGATCGTCCCCGAGCCGATGAGGTCGCCCGGTACGAGGTTGCAGCCGTTCGAGGTCTGGTGCGCGACGATCTGCGCGAGCGTCCAGTACGAATCGCGGAAGCTCGCGCGCGACAGACGCACCGGGGCAGGGGTTTTGGGGGTTCGTAGATACATCTCTATTTCGATCGCGTAGCCGCCTTCGCGCGAATCGTTCTCGTCGAACAGGTAGGGCAGGGGCCGCGGATCATCGGGTGCGCGCAAAAAGGCGGGACAACGGTAAGGCGCGAGCGCCTCCATCGTCACGACCCAGGGTGAAATGGTGGTGGCGAAACTCTTGGCGAGGAACGGGCCGAGCGGCTGGTATTCCCAGGCCTGGATGTCGCGCGCCGACCAGTCGTTGAGGAGGCACACGCCGAACACGTGCTCCAGAGAATTCTTTATGGGGACGGGCCTGCCCAGCGGATTGCCCGGACCGACGACGAAGGCGAGCTCGACTTCGTAGTCGAGCCGCTTGCTCGGCCCGAAGATCGGCGCCTGTGCATCCGGCGCTTTGGTCTGGCCGCTCGGCCGCTTCACCGGCGTGCCGGACACGACGATCGACGAGGCGCGGCCGTGGTAGCCGATCGGCACCCACTTGTAATTCGGCAGCAACGGATTGTCCGGCCGCAGCAGTCTTCCGATGTTGGTCGCATGGTGGATGCCGGTGTAGAAGTCGCTGTAGTCGCCAACCGCGACCGGCAGGAAGAGCTGCGCCTTATTCATCGGCATGAGATGCTTCGATGCCCGTTTATTGTTTTTTGTGGAGGAGAGGAATTGAGAAAGCTCCTTCCGCAGCTTCCTCCACGCCGGCCTTCCCATCGCCGCCAGGCCGTTCAGCGTCGGCCCGGTCTTGATGTCGAGCGCCGCCAGATCGAGGATCTGGTCGCCGATCGCGACGCCGCCGCGCGGGGTCTCCTTTGAATTTTTCCGCTTGAAGATGCCGAACGGCAGGTTCTGGATCGGAAAC
>DATNMK010000058.1:0-33337 GCA_035602335.1 Burkholderiales bacterium | reverse complement strand
GATGCCGGAGAAATCCGCGATCACGTTCTTGATCTTCGCCTGGGTGATCATTTCCTGCCCCTTCAGGATGCCGCCCAGCAGCAGCCCGATGATCACCAGCACGATCGCGATTTCAACCAGCGTGAAGCCTTGTTGTCTGTTGCTCATGAGTCCCATCTCCCTATGTCGAGCCCCCAGTCGGCAGTGTACCTAAAATGCTGCCGCGTCGTTTATCTCTATGTGATTACAGTCGGGACTCCTCGTAATCGAGCTCTTCCTCGAGGTGGTGCAGCACATCGTCGCTGATCTCCGCGTTGCGCCACATGCGGATCAGCTCGTCGCGCTCGGCGCGCACCGCGGCGAGCCGCAGCCGCTTCGCCAGGGCATGGGTGCTGTCGGGTTGCTGCGCCAGCGGCGACGCGGCCGCCATGCGGTCGCTGAACTCGGCGCGGATACGCTCGGCCAATTCTGACGGCACGCTGTCGTCGGACGTGTGCCCCTCGATTGCCGCGAGCGCAGCGCGGCCCATCGCCAGGCGCGCCTTGCGCTGCTCGGTCTGCGCGCTGGGATCGGACCCCACCTTGAGACGCCGGATGAGGGGCGCGAGCGTCAGGCCCTGCACGACCAGCGTCACGGCGATGACCACGAAGGTGAGGAAAATGATCAGGTCGCGGTAAGGAAACGCGCCGCCCTCCGGCATCTCCACTGGAAGCGCGAGCGCCGCGGCGAGCGACACGATGCCGCGCATGCCGCACCAGCTGACGATGAACGCCTCTCCGGGCAGCGGCGGCGCGAGCCTGCGATGGAACAGCCGCCCGAGCCATGCCGGCAGGTACTCGGCGAAATACACCCAGGCAAAACGCACCAGGATCGCGATCATGCTGATCGCCGACGCGTAGGCAGCCAGGTTCCAACTCGTGTAGCCCTGCAAGCGCGCGACGATGGCGGAGAGCTGCAGTCCGATGAGGACGAAGACCAGGCTGTTCAGCACGAACACCAGGATGTTCCACACCGAGCGCGCGAGGATGCGCATCTCTGCCGACACCATCGCCGGCGAATAGCGCCCGCGCAGCAGCCCCGCCGCGACCACCGCCAGCACGCCGGAGGCGTGCACCGATTCCGCCAGCACGTAGGCTATGTAAGGCACCGACAGCGACAACAGCACCTCGATGAACGGGTCGCCAAGGTAACGGTGCACCGAAACGAACAGGCCGCCGAGCAACATGCCTACCGCAATGCCGCCGGCGGAAATCAGCACGAACTCGACGCTCGCGTCGAACAGCGAGAAGGTGCCGGAAAGCACCGCCGCCACGGCGAACTTGTAGAGCACCAGGCCCGATGCGTCGTTGACCAGGCTTTCGCCCTCCAGCACCGTGACGATGCGCCGCGGCATGTTGAGGCGCGAAAGAATCGCCGTGGCAGCGACCGCATCGGGCGGCGACACTATGGCGCCGAAGACGAAGGCCGCTGCCCAGGGAATGTCCGGGATCAAGGCCTTGAGCGCCGCGCCGACGACGAGCGTGGTGGCGAGCACCAGCCCGATGGCGAGGAGCGAGATGGTGCGCAGGTCCGCCTTGAAATCGCGCCACGAGGTGAGCAGCGCCGCCTGGTAAAGGATCGGCGGCAGCACCAGGACCAGGAGCAATTGCGGATCCAAGTCGAGCTGCGGCAGGCGGGGAATGAAGCCCAGCAGCCCGCCGCCGACGACCAGCGCGATCGGATAAGGCACGGCGAAGCGGCGCGACAGCCAGCCGAGCGCCAGCGCGCACAGCAGCAGGAACAGCACGACGTCCAGGAGATCCACGTCAGCGCACCACGTGCAGCGTGCCCTCGCGCAACTCGAGCACTCGGTCGGCGCGCGCCGCCAGGTCCGAGTCGTGCGTGACGATGACGAACGCCGTGCCGCGCGAGGCGGACAGCCGCAGCATCACGTCGAACACTTCGTCGGCAGTGTGCTCGTCGAGGTTGCCGGTCGGCTCGTCGGCGAGCACACAGGCTGGCTCGGTGACCAGGGCGCGCGCAAACGCGCAGCGCTGGCGCTCGCCGCCGGAGAGCTCGCTCGGCTGGTGCTCGAGCCGCGCGCCGAGGCCGACGTCCTTGAGCAGCTCGCTCGCCTTGCCGAGGGCCTGTTCCTTCTCGAGGCGGCGGATGAACAGCGGCATGCCGACGTTTTCCGCCGCGGTGAACTCCATCAAAAGGTGATGGAACTGGTAGACGAAGCCGAGCATGCGGTTGCGCACGTCGCCGCGCTCGGCCTCGCCCATTTCAAACAGGTTTCTGCCTTGCAGGAGGACCGTCCCCTCCGTTGGCGTATCCAGCCCGCCCAGCAGATGCAGCAGCGTCGACTTGCCGGAGCCGGAGCGCCCCATGATCGCCACCCGCTCGCCCGGATAGATCTCGAGGTCGATGCCGAGAAGTACCGGGACCGGGGTTGGACCCTGATACGTCTTCTTCAGATTTCTGCAGGCAAGAACCGCCTCACTCATACCGCAGGGCTTCGGCGGGGTTCACGCGCGCGGCGCGCCAGCTCGGGTAGAGGGTGGCGAAGAACGACAGCGCGAGCGCCATCAGCACGATCGAGCCGACGTCGCCCGCCTGCAGGTCCGAAGGCAGGTCGGGAATCAGGTATACGTCCTTCGACAGGAACTTGAAGTTGAAGGCACTCTCGATCGCCGGCACGATGACGTCGATGTTGAGCGCGGTGACGATGCCCAGGCCGGCCCCGATCAGCGTGCCGACGATGCCGATCACCATGCCCTGCACGATGAAGATCTGCATCACCGAGCCGGGCGCAGCGCCAAGCGTTCGCAGGATGGCGATGTCGGCCTGCTTGTCGGTCACCGCCACGACCAGGGTAGAAATGATGTTGATCGCCGCCACCAGGATGATCAGCGTGAGGATGATGAACATCACGCGCTTCTCGATCTCGACGGCGCGGAAGAAATTGAGGTGGCTGCGCGTCCAGTCGGAGGCGAACACGTTCTCGGGCAGCTTCGCCATCAGCTCGCGCGCCACGGTGCGCGCGGCAAACAGGTCGTCCAGCCGCAGGCGCACTCCGGTCACCGCGTCGCCCAGCTGGTAGAGCGTCTGCGCATCGCGCAGGTGCACGAGTGCAAGGCCGGCGTCGGCATCGACGATGCCGACCTCGAAGGTGCCGACCACCGTGAATTGCTTGAGGCGCGGTATGACCCCCGCGGGCGTCACCAGGCCTTGCGGCGCCACCAGCGCCACCTTGTCGCCGGTCAGGACGCCGAGCCCGCGCGCGAGGTCCGCGCCGAGGATGACGCCGAACTCCCCCGCACGCAGGTCGGAGAGCGAGCCGCTGCGCATATGCTGGCCGATGTCCGCGACCTTCTCCTCTTCTTCGGGCAGGATGCCGCGCACCAGGGCGCCGCGCACCGCCTCTCCGGCCGCGAACATCGCCTGCGCCTGCACGTAGGGCGCGCTGGCGAGCACGCGCGGGTGCTGCGCGGCGATCGCGGCGATCGAGCGCCAGTCGGTCAACCGGTTGCCCAGGGCGCTGATCTGCACGTGCGAGGCGACGCCGAGGATGCGGGTGCGGACTTCCTGCTGGAAGCCGTTCATCACCGACAGCACCACGATCAGCGCCCAAACGCCGACCGCGATGCCGATCATCGATACGAGAGAGTTGATGCCGATGAAGCGGTTACGGCGCTTGGCGCGGGTATAGCGCAGGCCGACCAGGAGCTCGTATCGCACGATCGCGCGAGAATACTACAATCGACCACGTGGACGCCGAGACAGGAAGCTCGCTCGCCCGGCTGATTCGCAAGGAGCGCATCGCGCATCTTGGCACGCTCCGCGGCGGTGCGCCGCTCGTGTCGATGACCCTTTATATGGCGGCGCAGGACTTCTCCGCCTTCTATGTGCACGTCAGCCGGCTCGCCTGGCACACCCAGGACATGCTGCAGGACCGGCGCGTCGCGCTGTCGATCGCCGAGACCGACGACGGCCGCCCCGATCCGTTCACGCTGATGCGGGTCTCGATCAGGGGCGAAGCCTTGAATCTAAAAAATGAAATGCCGGAATTGAAAGCCGCCTGGCTGCAACGCTTCCCGCAGCAGGCCGTCAACTTCGAGCTCGCCGATTTCTCCTTCTGGAAGATCGAGCCGAGGGACGCGCGCTTCGTCGCCGGCTTCGGCAGCATCCATAACCTCTCCGCAGCAAGCCTGCGTGCAGTCGCCTGACGAGGACAGCCATGAATGCCGAGGAACTTAGATCCCTGCAAACGCCGATCAAGGAGCGCTACCGCAAGGAGCCGGCGGCGGCGGTGGTCACGCTGCGCGCCGAGGGACGCGTCGGTGAGGGCATCGCCTGCCGCGTCGATACCGGAAAGGCGCTGCTCGAGGCCGGCCTTCATCCGGCCACCGGCGGCACGGGATTGCAGGCGTGCTCGGGCGACATGCTGCTCGAAGCGCTCGTCGCCTGCGCTGGGGTGACGCTGAAGGCAGTCGCCACGGCTTTGGGCGTCGGATTGCGCGACGCCCGCGTGCATGCGGAGGGCGATCTCGATTTCCGCGGCACGCTCGGCGTGGCGAAGGACGCGCCGGTCGGCTTTCGCGAGATCCGGCTGCGCTTCGCCCTCGACAGCGATGCACCCGAGGAACAGCTGAAGAAGCTGGTCGAGCTCACCGAGCGCTACTGCGTGGTCCTGCAGACGCTGCGCAAGGCGCCGCCGGTCAAGGTCGAAGTTGAAGATCTACGGCGTTGACTTCACCTCGGCGCCCTGCCGCCGAAAGCCGATTACGGTCGCTTCGGCGGTTCTAGGGAAGGACGTTCTGCGCGTTGAGGCCATCGAGCGGCATGAAACCTTCGACGACTTCGAGCAGTTTCTGGCGCGTCCCGGTCCGTGGGTCGGCGGCTTCGACTTCCCGTTCGGCCTGCCGCGCGAGCTGGTGCGCGATCTCGGCTGGCCTGCCGAATGGAAACAGCTCGTCGCGCATTGCTCGACTATCACGCGGCAGGAGCTGCGGGACGTATTGAACAGATACAGGAACGGCAGAGCCGCAGGAAACAAATATGTGCACCGCGCGACCGACCTTCCTGCGGGTTCGTCGAGCCCGATGAAGCTGGTGAACCCGCCGGTCGCGCTGATGTTCCACGAAGGCGCGCGACGCATCGCCGCAGCGGGCGTGCATGTGCCAGCGCTGTGCGACGGCGACCCGAAGCGGGTCGCACTCGAGGCATATCCAGGGCTGCTTGCCCGAAAGCAGCTTGGCCTGCGCGGGTCTTATAAGAGCGACACCCCCGGTGAACGCAACGGCGCGCGCATGACCGTCCGGAGGAAAATCGTAAAAGCCTTGAAGGCTGGCCATCCGCTCGGCGTTCGCGTGCAGTTCGCCGATGGGCTGGAGCGCGCGGTTGTGAATGACGGCGCGGCGGACCTACTCGATGCGGCGATCTGCGCGACCCAGGCGGCGTGGGCAGCGCAGCGCCCGCGCTACGGCCTGCCCACCGAGGCCTTCGGCGGCGAGGGCTGGATCGTCTCGGCCTAGCCGGCCTTTTTCTTCGGCTCGACCGGCACCAGCTCGTAGCCCTTCGAGCGCATGCAGAAGCTCGCGAGGCGCGATTCCTCCATCAACTGGTCGCTGAAGGGATCGCCGAGCGGCGAGCTGGGCCCGATGAAAAAGCGCCGGCCTTGCGCGTCCTGCACCAGCGTCGGACCGAACGGGCGGTAAAGGAAGGAGCGGAAGCGCGCCTCGCGCCATGCGTCCTGCTGGCACTGCGCCGCGTCCTGGTTGAGCTGCTCCGGGGTGGCGTCCTGCTTCACCCATTGCATCGGCGTGCACGCGGCGACGGTCAGGGCGACGCAAGCCAGCGAGAGTCTGATCTTGGAAGGCATGAGCATGCTTTGGACAGCTACAATCGGCCGCGTGTTCACAGTGTACGGAATGTCGGACTCGGGCAACTGCTACAAGGTCAGGCTGGCGCTCGAGCAGCTCGGCCTGCCCTACCGCTGGATCGAGGTCGATCCGCTGAAGGGCGAGACCTCCAGCGTCGATTTTCGCGCAAAAAACCCTAACGGCAAGGTGCCGACGCTCGGGCTTGAGGACGGCGGGTTCCTCCCCGAGTCGAATGCGATCCTGAATTACCTGGCGGACGCAACGCCGCTGATGCCCAAGGGCCGGCTCGAGCGTGCGCGCGTGTTGCAGTGGATGTTTTTCGAGCAATACAGCCACGAGCCTTACGTCGCGGTGGCGCGCTCGGTGATGCGGTATACGCCGCCCGACTCGCCGGAGCGCAGACAGCTGCCACGGCTGCACGAGCGCGGCAACCGCGCGCTCGGCGTGATGGAGCAGCATCTGCAGCGCGAGCCCTTTTTCGCGGCCGGCCACTATACCGTCGCCGACATCGCGCTCTACGCCTATACCCACTGTGCCGCCGACGGCGGCTTCGACCTCGGCAAGTACCCGGCGCTGCGCGCCTGGCTTCAGCGCGTCGCCTCGCAGCCGCGCCACGTTCCATTGCAGGCATGAGCGGAGCGATGCTGCGGGACGCGCCGCTCGCGATCGTCGACCTGGAGACCACCGGCACGCATCCGGCCCGCGATCGCGTGACCGAGATTGCAGTGCTGGAGGTGAACGGCTTCGAGCTCGCCGCCGAGTGGTCGACGCTGGTCAACCCCGAAACCGGCATCGAGCCGGGCATCCAGGCGCTTACCGGCATTACCAACGACATGGTCGCCGCCGCGCCGCGTTTCGCCGAGCTCGCCGACGAGCTCTACGAGCGGCTGGACGGCCGCATCTTCATCGCGCACAACGTGCGCTTCGATTACGGCTTCCTGCGCCGTGAGTTCGAGCGCGCCGGCCTGAAGTACCTATCGAAGACGCTGTGCACCGTGAAGCTGTCGCGGCGGCTTTATCCCGAGCACGCGCGCCACAACCTCGACAACCTGATCGAGCGCCACGGGCTTGCCTGCCATGCCCGTCACCGCGCCCTGGGCGACGCCGAGGCGCTGTGGCAGTTCCTGCAGCTCGCCGCGCGCGAGCACGGCGACGAGATCGTCGCGGTGGCGGCGCGCCAGATCGCAAAACAGCCGACGCTGCCGCCGCAGCTCGACCGCGCGGCGATCGACGCCATCCCGGAGGCGCCCGGCGTTTACCTTTTTTACGGCGAGGGCGGGACGCCACTCTATGTGGGCAAGAGCGTCGCCATGCGAACGCGCGTGCTGGCGCATTTCTCCGACGACATCCGCTCGCAGAAGGAGATGCGGCTGGCACGCGACGTCCGGCGCATCGATTGGCGCCGTACTGCGGGCGAGCTCGGCGCGTTGCTCACCGAGGCGAGGCTGGTCAAGGAGCTTGCGCCCGTCTACAACCGCCAGCTGCGCCGCCCCGACGAGTTGTGCGGCTTCGCCTTTGACTTCAAGCGCCTGCGCCTCGCGCAGGCGCACGAGATCGACGCCGACACGCTGCCCTTCCTCTATGGCTTGTTCCGCTCCAGGCGTGCCGCGACCGCTGCATTGCGCGCGCTTGCCGACGAGCACGGGCTTTGCCTACAGACGCTTGGCTTCGACACGACGCGGCAGGGCGCCTGCTTCCGTCACCAGATCGGCCGTTGTGCCGGCGTGTGCGCCGGCAAGGAAAACATTCATCAACACCATGCGCGCCTCGGGAACGAGCTCGTCAAGTTGAAAACCGCGGAATGGCGTCATCGGGGCCCGCTCGGCATCGTCGAGCGCGACCCGCAAGGCGATGCTTCCGAGGTGCATGTGGTTCACCGATGGTGCTATCTCGGGACGGCGCGCTCCGATGACGAGCTGGCCGAGCTGCTCGAGGCCGGCCCGCGGCCGCGCTTCGACTACGACCACTACAAGATCCTCACCCGCCACCTCGGCAGGAAAGGCGTGCGGGTCGTCGAGCTGGCCGGTTGATGCACTGCGAGCTCGTCATCCCCGGCCTTTTCTCCGCACCGGCCGAAGCGCGCCTGCCGTCTCTGGAGTTGCTGCTGGCGCGCGGCCGCTCGAGCGGCGGCGAGTCGCAGCCGCTCGAGCGCTGGCTGGCCGAGGCTTTCGGACTGGACGACGAGGCGCTCGCCGCCGGCGCGCTCACGGCACTGGCCGGCAACCGGGACCCCGGGGAGGAGCGGTGGATACGCGCCGATCCGGTGCATTTGCGGTTGATGCGCGACCGGCTGATCCTGGTGCCGGCCGCGGCGTTCGCGCTCTCGCGCGAGGAGGCGGAAGCGCTATGCGAGACGCTGAACGAGTACTTTGCCGGCAAGCTCGACATTCTTCCGGTGCAGCCGCAGCGCTGGAGCGCCCGCCTGCAAATGGAATTGGAAGTTGCTGACAGTTCTTCTTTTGGCATGGCGGGCCGCGAGCTGGAGCTGCACTTGCCCAGCGATGCGCTCCTAAACGAGGTACAGATGGTGCTGCACGAGCATCCGGTCAACGAGGCTCGCGAAGCTCGCGGCGAGCCGGCGGTGAACAGCCTGTGGCTCTGGGGCGCCGGGCGCGCGCCGCGCGAAGCGAAGAGCCGCTGGCAGTCGGTAGCTGCCGACGATCCGTTGGCGCTGGGCCTCGCCCGGCTCGCCGGGGCGCGGCAGCGCGGCCTGCCGGCGTCCGCCGAAGCATGGCTCGACCGGCTGCCGGAGGAAGGACGCCATCTCGTCGTGCTCGACGCATTGCGGACCGATCCTGAAAAAGTAGAAATGCTCGAGCGCGAGTGGTTCGCACCGCTTCTCGCCGCGCTGCGCGCCGCGCGCATCGGCATGGTGACGGTCCACGTGCCCGACGCCTCTGACGGCGCCTCATTCGAGACCATCCGCAGCGACCTGCGCCGCTTCTGGCGCCGGCCCAAAGCGATCGAACATTACGCTTGAAGATCGTCGAGCGCAGCTATTCCGAAGCCGACCGGCGTGCGCTGGTGGACGCCGGCGTGCATCCGCTGCTCGCGCGCATCTTCGCCGCACGGCGCATCGCGTCTGCGAATGAATTGCGCTACGAGCCCGTGAATCTCTTGAATCCCAATCTATTAAAAAATGCCGGGCGCGCGGCAGAGTTTCTCGCCGACGCGATCGCCGGGCAGAAGCGCCTCCTGATCGTCGCCGACTACGATGCCGACGGCGCCACCGCATGCGCGCTCGGCATGCGCGCGCTGCGCATGTTCGGCGCCAGGGTCGAATATCTCGTGCCCGACCGCTTCAAGCTGGGCTACGGGCTGTCGCCCGAGCTGGTGGACATTGCAGCGCAGACCAAGCCCGATATCCTGATCACCGTCGACAACGGCATCGCGAGCGTCGAAGGCGTCGCGCACGCGAACCGCCTCGGCATCGCGACGCTGATTACCGACCACCACCTGCCCGGCACTGAGCTGCCGGAAGCAGCCTGCATCGTCAACCCCAACCAGGCGGGCTGCGAATTTCCGTCCAAGGCGCTTGCCGGCGTCGGCGTGATGTTCTACGTGATGCTCGCCTTGCGCGCGGAGCTCAGGAAAAGAAAGGTCTTCAGAGAAGAACCCAATCTCGCTTCCCTCACCGATCTCGTCGCGCTGGGCACCATTGCAGACGTAGTGCCGCTCGATGCGAACAACCGCAACCTCGTCGCGCAAGGATTGAAGCGCCTGCGCGCCGGGTACGGCAAGCCGGGGATCGTGCAGATGCTGCGCGCAGCCGGCCGCGCGGTCAGCGAAGCGTCGAGCTTCGACCTTGGCTTCGTCGTCGGCCCGCGCCTCAACGCCGCGGGGCGGCTCGCCGATATGAGCCTCGGTATCGAGTGCCTGGTCACCGACGACGAGGCGCGCGCCGCCAACTGCGCGCAGGAGCTCGACCGCCTTAACCGCGAGCGCCGCAAGATCGAGGCGGCGATGCTCGAGCAGGCGATGATGGAACTGAGGAAAATGAATGAATCAAGAAGCGAGGTCGCCTTCTTTTCGCCCGACTGGCACGAGGGCGTGGTCGGCATCCTTGCCTCGCGCCTCAAGGACCGCCTGCATCGCCCGGTGATCTGCTTCGCGCGCTCCGCCGCAGGCGGCCTGCTCAAGGGATCCGGACGCTCGCTTCCCGGGCTGCACTTGCGCGACTGCCTCGATCTCGTCGCCAAGCGAGCGCCGGGCCTGATCCTGCGCTTCGGCGGCCACGCGCAGGCGGCCGGGCTGACGATCGCTGAAACGGATTACGAACGTTTCTGCACCGCCTTCGAAAGCGCCGTCGACGAGCTGCTGCCGGCGGAAGCGCGGCTGCGGACCGTCGAGACCGACGGCGCGCTCGAGCCTTCGCATTGCACGCTCGACGTCGCGCGCATGCTCGAGGCGCAGATCTGGGGCCAGGGCTTTCCGCAGCCTCTCTTCTGCGATACATTCGTCGTCGAAAGCCAGCGCGTGGTCGGCGAGCGGCATCTCAAGCTGCGGCTCAGGAAGGACGGCCGTCGCTTCGATGCGATGCGCTTCGGCGCGCTCGAGCCCGTAGCCGAAAACCTGCGCGCGGCCTACCGCCTCAGCGTGAACGAGTTCAACGGCCTTAAGAACGTCCAGCTCAACGTGGAGCATATCGAATGAAAGCCCGCGCCTTTTCTCTTGCCGCGCTACTGCTCGCTTTTGCCGCCGTAGCAGCCGATCTGCAGCCGACCAAGGACGCGGGCCCATACGTCCCGTCGCCGGAAAGCGTGGTGTCCGACATGCTGCGCTATGCCGAGGTCGGCCCGAACGACTTTCTCATCGACCTCGGCTCCGGCGATGGCCGCATCGTGCTGACGGCCGCAAAGGTGTTCGGCGCGCGCGGCTTCGGTGTCGAGATCAAGGAGGACCTCGTCAAGCGGGCGAATGAAACCGCGCACAAGGAAGGCCTCGCCGAGCGCGTCAAGTTCTTGAAGCAAGACCTGTTCAAGACCGATATCTCGAAAGCCACGGTCATCACGATGTACCTGCTGCCCGATACGGTGAACCTGCTGAAGGACAAGTTTCTGGCCGAGCTTCGTCCGGGCACCCGGATCGTGTCGCACGACTATCCGCTCACCGGGTGGATCCCGGAAAAGTATGTGCAGATGGATTTGGAGGACAAAATCCAGATCAGCGGCGTCACCACCACCCTGATCTACCTCTACGTGGTGCCGGCGAAGGTGGCCGGGCGCTGGAATGCGCAGATGCCGCCGGCGGTGAGCAAGCAACCGGCGACGCTGCAGCTGAGGCAGCAGCTGACGCGCGTGTCGGGCAGCGCGCTGCTCAACGGCAAGGAAGTGCCGCTCGAGGACGTGAAGCTGCGCGGCGACCGCCTCAGCTTCAAGCTCGCCGGGCGCAAAGGCGAATTCACCGGGCAGGTGAAAGGCTCGAGCATCGAGGGCACGCTGGACGCCGGCGGCACGAAGACGCCGTGGAGCGCCGCGCTGAGCGGATGAAGCTGCGCATCGAGGCCTGATGCAACGCAAACGCGTCAATTCGTCGAAGGTGCGCTCGGTCGGCTACGACGAGAAGAGCCGTACGCTCGAAATCGAGATGTCGAACGGGCAAGTTTTTCAGTACGCCGGCGTCTACCCCGAGGTGTTTCGCCAGTTCATGGCGGCCCCTAACCCGACGACGTTCTTCGACGACAAGATCGAGGAAGAATATTCGGCCCGGCGCGTCTGACCGCACTCATTTTCCGAGCGGTCTGCGCTAAACTGCGGGT
Organism: Burkholderiales bacterium; assembly: GCA_035602335.1. Taxonomy (GTDB): domain Bacteria; phylum Pseudomonadota; class Gammaproteobacteria; order Burkholderiales; family SG8-39; genus SCGC-AG-212-J23. Next base: position 21,736 of record DATNMK010000058.1, on the reverse strand, counting down.
AAGAAAGGGAGGGAGTCATGCGGTTTTCTCGATCGGCCGTGCTCGGCCTGGCTGTATTTCTCGTTCCATTCCAGAACGGCTCGGCCGTTTCTGCTGTCACCAGCGTGCGCAGCGCCGGCAGCAGCCTGGAGCTGACCAGCCTGCGCTCAATCGCCGGCTGGCTCAGGCAGCACGGCCGCGAGGGCTACGTCGGTGCCGACGTGGCGGATGCGATGGGCATCCCGCGCGACAAGTCGGAACAAGTGCTCGAGGCAAAGCAGCAGGGCTTCCGCAACGAGAACGTCCTGCGCATCGCGCAGATCTCGGCCGATGACAAGCGCGATTTCCTGCTGTTCATGGTGCAGCGCCCGGACGACCAGGTGTACTTCTACCTTTCGACGGTGCGTGACGGGCTGAAGAAAGCCTTCCTCTCGGTGCCCAGCAAGAATCTGGTGCTGCCGCTCGATTTCGCCGAGGCGGAACTTCGCTTCCAGCAGGAAGTCCTGTACTGGGAAGACCGCATCGCCGCCGCGCAGTAGTGGAAGCCGAACGCGTAAACCAGATCGCCTCCTCGCTCACCGACCTGCAGACCCGGTCGGCCGAGCTGCGGAGGTATCTTTGACTTCGAGGCAAAGCAAAGCCGCCTCGAAGCGCTGAAGCGCGAGCTCGAAGACCCCAAGCTGTGGGACAACCCGCAGCGCGCACAGGATCTCGGCAAGGAAAAGAAGGCGCTCGAAGCCGTGGTCGGCACGCTAGGCCGCGTCGACACCGGCCTCGCCGATGCGAAGGAGCTGTTCGACCTGGCGCGCGCCGACGCCGACGAGGCGACGCTCGAGGAAATCGGCCGCGAGGCGTCGCGCCTGGAGAAGGACGTCGCGGCGCTCGAGTTCCGCCGCATGTTCTCCGACCCGCTCGACCCCAACAACTGCTTCGTCGACATCCAGGCCGGCTCGGGCGGCACCGAGGCGCAGGACTGGGCGGCGATGCTCGAGCGCATGTACATCAAGTACTGCGACAGGAAGGGTTTCCGCGTCGAAGTCCTCGAGCGCACCGACGGCGAGGTCGCCGGCATCAAGAGCGCCACCCTCAAGGTCACGGGCGAATACGCCTATGGCCACTTTCGCACCGAGACCGGCGTCCACCGGCTGGTGCGCAAAAGCCCATTCGATTCCAATGCGAGGCGGCACACGTCCTTCGCCAGCGTGTTCGTCTATCCCGAGGTCGATGAATCGATCCAGGTCGAGATCAATCCCGCGGATCTGCGCATCGACGTCTATCGCGCCTCCGGCGCGGGCGGCCAGCATGTCAACAAGACCGAGTCGGCGGTGCGCGTCACGCACCTTCCCACGGGAATCGTGGTGCAGAGCCAGAACGACCGCTCGCAGCACCGCAACCGCGCCGAATGCCTGGCGATGCTCAAGTCGCGCCTCTACGAGCTGGCGCTGCGCAAGCGCATGGCTGAGCAAAACAAGCTCGAGGAGCAGAAGACCGACATCGGCTGGGGGCACCAGATCCGCAGCTACGTGCTCGACCAGTCGCGCATCAAGGACCTGCGCACAGGCGTCGAGAAGGGCGCCACGCAGGCCGTGCTCGACGGCGATCTCGACGACTTCATCACCGCGAGCCTGAAGCAGGGAGTCTAAGGATGGACGAAGAAAACAAGATCGTCGCCGAGCGCCGCGAAAAGCTGAAAGGCTTGCGTGCCGCGGGAAGCGCGTATCCGAACGACTTCCGCCGCCGGGATTTCGCGGGCGAGCTCCACAAGCGCTACGCCGGCAGGAGCAAGGAGGAGCTGGAGAAGGAAAAGATCCATGCCAGCGTCGCCGGCCGCATGATGCTGAAGCGCGTGATGGGCAAGGCGAGCTTTGCCACGCTCCAGGATGGCTCCGGACGGATACAGGTTTATGTGACCAGCGACTCCATCAGTCCGGATATTCATGAGCGCTTCAAGCACTGGGATCTGGGCGATATCGTGGGCGTGGAAGGCACCCTCTTCAAGACGATGAAGGGCGAGCTGACGATTCACGCGCAAAAGATCCGGCTCCTCGCCAAGGCACTGAGACCGCTGCCCGAGAAATTCCACGGCCTCACCGACCAGGAGCTGCGCTACCGGCGGCGCTACGTCGACCTCGTCGTCAACCCGGAAGTACGCGAGATCTTTCTCGCACGCTCCAGAGTCATCCAGTCGTTGCGCGATGTGCTGCGCGAGGAAGGCTATCTCGAGGTCGAGACGCCGATGATGCAGCCGATCCCCGGCGGTGCCACGGCGCGGCCCTTCAAGACCCACCACAACGCGCTCGACATGGATCTCTTCCTGCGCATCGCGCCGGAGCTCTACCTCAAGCGCTTGGTGGTCGGCGGCGTCGAGCGGGTGTTCGAGATCAACCGCAATTTCCGCAACGAGGGCATCTCGACGCGCCACAACCCCGAGTTCACGATGCTCGAGTGGTACTGCGCCTACGAGGACTGGAACTACATGATGGACATGACCGAGCGGCTGGTCCGCGCCGCGGCCGGGGCGGCCGTCGGGCAGCTGCTGGTGAGCTATCAGGGCAAGCAGATCGACTTCGGCAAGCCGTTCCCCAGGCTGAGCATCCCTGACGCGATCCGCAAGCACGGCGTCCAGGGCGACCTGCGCGATCGCAAGTTCCTGTCGAAGAAACTGAGCGAGCTCGGCGTGGAGCACACCAAGCACCAAGGCTGGGGCGCGCTGCAGTTGATGCTGTTCGAAACCGTCGCCGAAAAGCATCTCCTCGATCCCACCTTCGTCATCGATTTCCCCGCCGAGGTGTCGCCGCTCGCGCGCCGGCGCGACAGCGACCCCGAGCTCACCGACCGCTTCGAGCTGTTCATCGACGCGAAAGAAATCGCCAACGGCTTCTCCGAGCTGAACGATCCCGAGGACCAGGCGGCGCGCTTCCTCGAGCAGGCGCAGCGCAAGGAGGCAGGCGACCAGGAGGCGATGTACTACGACGCCGACTACATCCGGGCGCTCGAGTACGGCATGCCGCCCGCCGCGGGCGCCGGCCTGGGCGTCGACCGGCTGGTCATGTTGCTGACAGACAGTGCAAGCATCCGCGACGTCATCCTGTTCCCTCATATGCGCCCGGAGGGTTGATACATTCAGTAACAAATGCTCACTGAAGCGCCTGTTGAGTACCGATAACCTGCGCGTCGTCAGTAACGCAATCAACAGGAGAACAACGCAATGGAAGCGATCAACAAGTCCCGTCTTCACCCGCTGCTCACCATAGCGGCGATTTCAGTCACCGTCCTGTCGGCGGTGGGCGTTGGCGCAATGACGGGCCTCTTGCCCCATTCGGGCGGCACGACGAAGGATGCCGAGCCGGTTGTCGCCGCTGTACCCGAGCAACCGCAACCAAGCGCCATCGAGCCGTCGATGCCTGCTGCTGCAGCTGTTGCGACGCCGGTCGCCAAGCCCAAGCCAGTGCATCGCGTAGCGAAGCCACGTCCTACACAACCAATGCAGGTTGCCGAAGCGGCTCCCGTTGCGCAAGCATCCCAGCCGGTCGAAGCGCCGAAGCCGGTCGTGCCGGCCGGCATCACCGGGATCGTCGAGTCCGTGAAGGAAATTACGACGCCCGGCGACGGACGCTCGGGCGTCGGCGCGATCGGCGGCGGCGTGGTCGGCGCGATCCTCGGCAACCAGTTCGGCAACGGCACCGGCAAGAAGGTGATGACCGTGCTCGGCGCCGCGGGTGGAGCGCTCGCCGGCAAGGAGATCGAAAAGCAGGCGAATGCCAAGAAACACTGGGAAGTCACCGTGCGTCTCGACGACGGCTCGTACCAGACATTGTCGAGCCCGGCCCAGCCGTACTGGCATGCCGGCGACCGCGTGCGCTTCCTCGACGGCAAGCTCCAGCCGGTGTAACTAGAGCCTGAGGGCGACCAGCCCGACCATCACCGCGCCGGTGGCGAGCAGCCTCCGGCGCGTGAATTTCTCCTTCAGCAGCAGCGCGCCGATCGCGGCGGCAAAGAGCACCGAGGTCTCCCTCAGCACCGCGACCAGCGCGATCGGCGCCTTGGTCATCGCCCACAGCGCAATTCCATAAGCGCCGAGCGAGCAGGCGCCGCCCAGCGCGGCGCGCCACCAGTGCTTGCGCAGGTATGCCGGGATTTCCCTGCCGCGCTCGGCCAGGCCGAGGCCGGTGATGACGATGGCGTTGGCGATGAAGAACCACAGCGTATAGCTCACCGGCGCGCCGGAGGCGCGCGCGCCCTGCCCGTCGATGAGCGTATACGCCGCGATCACCACCGCGTTCGCCACGGCGAAGAACGTCGCGCGCCGATCGTGCGCGCCGCTCGCGAAACCGAGAATGCCGGTGCAGATCATCAGCACGCCGAGCGATTGCGAGAGCGACAGCACTTCGCCAAGCACCAGCGCGCCGAACAGCGCGACGATCAACGGGCCGCCGCCGCGCATCACGGGGTAGGTATAGGACAGCTCGCCCCAGCGGTAGGCGCCGGCGAGAAAAATGAAATACAGGATGTGGACCACCGCCGAGCCGGCGAGCCAGGGCCAAGATTCAGGCGCCGGCGCCGACAAAAAGGGTGCAAGCGCAAGCGCAATCAGGCCCGAGCCCGTGGCCACCGCGATGGTGTCGAGCCGCTTGTCCTCGCTTGCCTTGACGAGCGCATTCCAGACTGCGTGCAGCAGCGCGGCGCCGAGCACGGCCAGCGTCACCGGCAGCGAGATCTCCATGCTGGCGTTAGCCGATCACCTGCTCGATGAGGGGCGACATGCGCTCCACAGCGGCGCGTCCTTCCTGGATCGCTTCCTTGGCACGGTGGAAATCCATGGTCGCGAAGTCGGGCAGCAGCGGCGTCAGCAGCACGTCGGCGGGATCTCCCGCCAGGCGGCTGCGTGCTACGCGCATCTCAACGATGTCGAGCGAGGTCATGAACACGTTGAAGATCGAGGGCACCGACGCTTCTTGCTGCTTCACCTTACCTTGCACCCAGCCCGGGCGCAGTCGCTCCAGCCATCCTGGAACTTCGCGCGGCGCGACTTCGCGGTCCCGGCCGCGGGCACGGTACGGGCCGAGCTTGCCCCAGCTGAGATCGACCGCGATCACGAGGTCGGCGCCCAGCGCGCGGCACATCGACACCGGCACCGGGTTCACCAGGCCGCCGTCGACCAGCACCGCAGCGCCGCGGACGACCGGCGTGAACAGCCCCGGCATCGCGCACGAGGCGCGCACCGCGTCCAGGACTTTGCCCTCGCGCAGCCAGATCTCGCGTCCCGAGGCAAGCTCGGTGGCGATCGCGCCGTACGGCACCGGCAGCTCGGCGATATCGCGGTCCTCGAAGATGGTGCGAAACAGCGTGAACAGGCGCGTGCCGCGGATCAGGCCACCGCGCCATGAGAGATCCATCAGCCTCACGACGGTGGTCCAGGCGAGCCCGGTGACCCAGTTCTCCAGCCGGTCGAGTTCGCCCGAGGCGTAGAAGGCGCCGACGAGGGCGCCGATCGACGTGCCGCACACCAGGTCGGGCTTGACGCCGCGCTCTTCGAGCGCGCGGATCGCGCCGATGTGCGCCCAGCCGCGCGCGCTGCCCGAGCCGAGCGCGAGTCCGATGCGGGGTTTGCGGCGCATGATGAACGCCGCGAGCAGGTTTCCTAGATTCTTTCGAAGATCGCGGCGATGCCCTGCCCGCCGCCGATGCACATGGTCACCAGAGCATAGCGCTTGTTCGTGCGCTCGAGCTCGTAGAGCGCCTTCACCGTCAGGATCGCGCCGGTCGCGGCGATTGGATGGCCGAGCGCCACCGCGCCGCCGTTCGGATTGACCTTGGCCGGATCGAGGCCGAGATCCTTGGTCACTGCCATCGCCTGCACTGCGAACGCTTCGTTCGATTCGACGACGTCGATGTCGGAGGGCTTGAGGCCGGTCTTTTCGAAGGCGCGCTTCACAGCGGGAATCGGTCCGAGCCCCATCATCTGGGGCTCGACGCCGGCATGCGCGTAGGCGACCAGCCGCGCCAATATTTTTAAATTCATTTTTTTTGCAGTCTGGGCTTCCATCAGCACGACTGCTGCGCCCGCGTCGTTGATGCCCGAGGCGTTGCCGGCGGTGACGGTACCGTCCTTCTTGAACACCGTCTTCAGCTTCGCCAGATCCTCCATCTTGACATCCTTGCGCACGTGCTCGTCGGTGACGAAAGACTCGACGCCCTTCCTCGTCTGCAACTCGATCGGCACGATCTGGCTCTTGAAGCGGCCTTCCTCCATCGCCCGTCCCGCGCGGCGGTGCGACTCGATCGAAAACTGGTCCTGCTGATCGCGCGTGAAGCCGTACTTCGCGGCGATGTTCTCCGCCGTCACCCCCATGTGGCCGTGCCCGAAGGGGTCGTGGAGCGCGCCGGTCATCGCGTCGACGATCGCCGCATCGCCCATGCGCTGCCCCCAGCGCCCCGACGGCAGGAAATACGCCGCGCGACTCATGCTCTCGGCGCCGCCGGCGACCGTGACATCGCAGTCGCCGAGCAGGATGTGCTGCGCCGCCGAGACGATCGCCTGCAGGCCCGAGCCGCACAGGCGATTGACGGTCAGGCACGGCGTGCCGACCGGCAATCCGGCATCGACCGCCGCGACGCGCGACAGGTACATGTCCCTGGCCTCGCCGTGGATTACGCTGCCCATCACCACGTGGCCGACGCTCGCCGGGTCCACTTTCGCGCGGGCCACGGCCTCCTTGATAGCGGTCGAGCCGAGGCGAGTGGCCGCAAAATCCTTCAGCGCGCCGCCGTAATCGCCGATCGCCGTGCGCACTCCCGATACCACCACCACCTCGCGGTTGCTCATTGCAGTCTCCCGTGCAAATCGTGCTCGTCGGCGCGCTCGATCAGGACTGCGGCGAACTCGCCGGGCCTGGCGCCGCCCTTGAAGCGTACTACCCCGTCGATCTCCGGCGCATCGGCGCTCGAGCGGCCGATTCCCGGTTCATCGACGAGGATTTGGAGGGTCTTGCCTATTCTCGCCTTCAATCGGCTGGAACTGATAGCGGCCTGGATTTGCATCAGCTTGCCGCGCCGCTCTTCCCTAATCTCCTCCGGAACAGCGTCCGGAAGATCGTTTGCCGCGGCTCCGTCCACAGGGGAGTAGGCAAAGCAGCCGACGCGGTCGAGCTCGGCTTCGCGCAGAAAATCGAGCAGCTCCTCGAACTCGGCCTCGGTCTCGCCCGGAAAGCCGGCGATGAAGGTGCTGCGGATCGCGATCTGCGGGCAGATCTCCCGCCAGCGCCGGATGCGCGCCAGCACGTTTTCCGCGCTCGCCGGCCGCCTCATCAGCTTGAGAATGCGCCGGCTCGCGTGCTGGAACGGCACGTCGAGGTACGGCAGGAGCTTGCCCTCGGCCATCAGCGGAATCGCCTCGTCGACGTGCGGATACGGGTAAACATAATGGAGCCGCACCCAGACCCCGAGCTCGCCCAGGGCTTTACACAGATCCAGCATTTGCGTTTTCACCGGGCGGCCACGCCAGAAGCCAGTCCGGTATTTCAGATCGACACCGTATGCACTGGTGTCCTGCGCGATGACGAGCAGCTCCTTAACACCGGCGCGCACCAGGTTCTCGGCTTCGAGCATGACCTCGCCGATCGGCCTTGAAACGAGGTCGCCGCGCATCGAGGGGATGATGCAGAAGCTGCAGCGGTGATTGCAGCCTTCGGAAATCTTCAGGTAGGCGTAATGCTTGGGAGTGAGCTTGATGCCGATAGAGGAAAATGAGGGAGGAATCAGGTCGGCATGCGGATCATGCGGCTTCGGCAGGTGCTCGTGCACCGCCTCGAGCACCGATTGCGTGTCGTGCGGGCCCGTCACCGCCAGCACCGCCGGATGCGCGCTCTTCACCACGCCTTGCTTCGCGCCGAGGCAGCCGGTGACCACCACCTTTCCATTCTCCGCCAGCGCCTCGCCGATCGTCGCCAGTGATTCCTCCACCGCGGCGTCGATGAAGCCGCAGGTGTTGACGATCACCAGGTCGGCGTCGGCGTAGGTCTTGGACGTGGCGTAGCCCTCGGCGCGCAGCTGCGTGAGGATGCGCTCGGAGTCGACCAGCGCTTTCGGACAGCCGAGCGAGACAAACCCTATCTTCGGGTTACTGCTTCTCGGGATCGTTCTTGGTTTGCTGACCAGCGGGAAAACCGGGAAAGGACAAGCCGGAGAACATATTGCGCGCCTGGCTCTGCATCTGCTCCTGGAACTGCGAGAACACCTTCTGGCTCTGCTCCATGTACGCCTGCATCAGGCTCTGCATTGCCGGCCCCTGCAGGTTCATGAACTGCGCCCAAAGCTCCTGCGAAGCGCGCGAGTTGTCGCCGTACATGCGCTGCGACTGCTCCTGCAGCGCCTTCTGGATGTCCTGGAACGCACGGATGTTCCGCTCCAGGTAGCTGCCCATCATCCCCTGCATCGCGTTGCCGTAGGAGCGGATCAGCTGCGACAGCAGGTCGGAGGAGAACATCGGCACGCCGCCCGATTCCTCTTCGAGGATGATCTGCAGCAGGATCTGGCGCGTCAGATCGTCGCCGCTCTTGGCGTCGATCACCTGGAAATCCTCCTGCTTGAGGACCATCTGCTTCACGTCGGCCAGCGTGATGTAGCTCGACGTTTTCGTGTCGTACAGGCGCCGGTTCGGGTACTTCTTGATCAGCCGGACCTGGTTCTGCATCTTTGCCTCGCGGCTTTCCTGAGGTGACGCCGACATGTGGCCTAGTCTACTCCTTAATACATGTGCTGGCCGCCGTTGATGGAAATGTTCGCGCCGGTGACGAACGCGGCTTCCTCGGAGCACAGGTAGATGATCAGGCCGGCGACCTCCTCGGGCTTGCCGAGCCGTCCCACCGGGATCTGCGGCAGGATTTTCGAGTCGAGAATTTCCTTGGGAATGGCGGTCACCATCTTCGTGCCGATGTAGCCCGGGGAAATCGTATTCACTGTCACGTTCTTGCGCGCTACCTCGAGGGCGAGCGCCTTGGTGAAGCCGTGGATGCCCGCCTTCGCCGCCGAATAGTTGGTCTGCCCGAAGGCGCCTTTCTGCCCGTTGACCGACGACACGTTGATGACACGGCCCCAGCCGCGCTCGACCATGCCGTCCATCACCTGCTTGGTCATGTTGAAGCAGGAGTCGAGGTTGGTGCGCATCACCGCGTCCCAGTCGGCCTTGGTCATTTTCTTGAACGTCATGTCACGCGTGATGCCGGCGTTGTTGACCAGGATGTCGATCGAGCCGCACTCGGAGCGGATTTGTGCGGACTTGCGCGCGCAGTCGTCGAAGTCGACGACATCGACAGGAAATGCCGCGAAGGAGTAGCCGCGGCCCTTCATCTCCTCGAGCCAAGCCCGGTACTTGGTGTTCGACGGCGAGTAGGTGACGACCACGCGGTATCCGGCGTCCGCCATTTTGGTCGAGATGGTTTCGCCGAGGCCGCCCATGCCTCCGGTGACGACGGCGAGCCGCTGTTGCGCCATGATGCCTCCTCCTGGGGAGATGGCGAGTCTACATCATGTGCATTCCGCCGTTGACCGAGATGTTGGCGCCGGTGATGTAGCCGGCCTCCTCGGACGCGAGGAACGCCACCACGGCGGCGATCTCCTCGGGCTTGGCGAGCCTGCCCATGGGAATGGAGGCGATGATCTGCTCGCGGATTTCCGGCCGGATCGCTTTCACCATGTCGGTCTCGACGTAACCAGGCGAAACGGTGTTCACCGTAACGCCTTTGCGCACCACCTCCTGCGCCAGCGCCTTCGAAAATCCGGCCATGCCGGCCTTGGCCGCCGAATAATTGGTCTGGCCGAACTGGCCCTTGATGGCGTTCACCGACGAGATGTTGATGATGCGCCCCCAGCCGCGCTCGCTCATGCCGTCGATCACCTGGCGGGTGACGTTGAACACGCTGTTGAGGTTGGTGTTGATCACGGCCATCCAGTCCTGCTCGGTCATGCGCTTGAACACCGAGTCGCGCGTGATGCCTGCGTTGTTGAGCAGGATGTCGATCGGGCCGATGATCGAGCGCACCTGGTAGAACATTTCGGCGCAGGAATCGAACTCCGCCACGTCGCCCTCGGCGGCGTGCACCCGGAAGCCATCGCGGCGCATCGTGTCCAGCCACTCGTTCTTGCGCTCATAGCCCGGCAGGCAGCCCGCCACGACCGTGTGTCCGGCCTGGCCGAGGCGCCGGCAGATCGCGGTGCCGATGCCGCCCATGCCGCCCGAGACGAAGGCGATGCGCGTCACCTGCGGAATCGACCGGTCACGCCAGGGCTCCTGAGTTGTCAGCAGCTGATCCATCACGCCCACTTCGCTATTCATCATTCTCCTTTCTTAGCGCTCGACGGCGAGGGCGACGCCCATGCCGCCGCCGATACATAGCGACGCCAGGCCGCGCTTCGCGTCGCGCTTCTGCATTTCATGCAGCAGCGTGACGAGAATGCGGCAGCCCGAGGCGCCGATCGGGTGGCCGAGCGCGATGGCACCCCCGTTTACGTTCACCTTGTTGGTGTCCCAGCCCATTTGCCGGTTCACCGCGATCGCCTGCGAGGCGAACGCTTCGTTGATCTCCAGCAGATCGAGGTCTTTCGGCTCCCACCCGGCGCGAGAGAGCGTGCGCTTGGACGCCGGCACCGGCCCCATCCCCATGTACTTCGGATCGACGCCGGCGGAGGCGAAGGCCTTGATGCGCGCAATCGGCTTCAAGCCGAGCTCCTTCGCCTTGCGCGGCGAAGCGAGCACCACGGCGGCCGCGCCGTCGTTGAGGCCGGAAGCGTTGCCCGCGGTGACGCTGCCGTTCTTGTCGAAGGCGGGCTTGAGGCCCTTCAGCGCATCGAGCGTGGTGCCGTGGCGCGGATACTCGTCGTCGGCGAACACCACCGTCCCCTTGCGGCTCGCGATCTCGACCGGAATGATCTCGTCCTTGAAGCGTCCGGCCTTTTGCGCGGCCTCGGCCTTCAGCTGGCTGGCGAGCGCGAACTGGTCCTGGTCCTCGCGCGTCACCGCATATTCCTTCGCCACGTTTTCCGCCGTGACGCCCATGTGGTACTGGTTGTACACGTCCCATAGGCCGTCGATGATCATGGTGTCGACCATCTTGGCGTCGCCCATGCGAAAGCCGTCGCGCGAGCCGTTGAGTGCGTGCGGCGACAGGCTCATCGACTCCTGGCCGCCCGCGACGACGATGTCGGCGTCGCCGTGCGCGATCGACTGCGCGCCGAGTATCGCCGCCTTCAACCCCGAGCCGCAGACCTTGTTGATGGTCATCGCCGGAATCATTTCCGGCAGGCCGGCGCGGATGGCGGCCTGCCGCGCCGGATTCTGCCCGGTCGCAGCGGTCAGCACCTGCCCCATGATCACTTCGGAAACCTGCTCGGGAGGAACGCCGGCGCGCTCCAGCACCTTGCGGATGACGAGAGCGCCGAGCTCGGAGGCCGGTGTCTTGGCGAGGCTGCCGCCGAATTTGCCGATCGCAGTGCGCGCCGCGCCGACGATGAGAATGTCTTCCATGAGGGTCTCCTAGTGGACCTTCTGCTTCACGTAGCGACCGGGCGCAGGCTCGATCGGCTTGTATCGCGCGCTGCCGGGCGCGGTCGGTGCGGGGCGCGTGCCGCCGGCATGGCGCGCGAGCCACTCGCTCCAGCGCGGCCACCAGCTGCCGCGCTGCTCGCGCGCCTGCTCCAGCCAGTCATCGGGATCCTGCGGCGCATCCTTAACGGCCGGCGTGCCGATCCAGTGGCTGCGACGATTCTTCTCTGCAGGGTTGATTACGCCGGCGATATGCCCGCTCGCGCCAAGGACGAAAGTCTTGTCGTCGCCCCCCAGCAGCGCGAGCGTGCGGTATGCGGCGCGCCAGGGAACGATGTGGTCTTCGCGCGTGGCGAGGATGAATAGCGGCAGCTTTGCCTTGCCGAGATCCACCGGAACGCCGCAGTTGACCAGCGCGCCGGGCGTCTTCAGCTTGTTCTCGAGATAGGTGTTGCGCAGGTAGTAGCAGTACATCGGCCCGGGCAGGTTGGCGCTGTCCGAGTTCCAGTACAGCAGATCGAAGGCTGCCGGCCTGCCGCCGAGCAGATAGTTGTTGACGACGTAAGGCCACACGAGGTCGTTGGCGCGCAGGCTGGAAAAAACAAACGCCAGGTCCGACCCTGGCAGGATGCCGCGCTCGCCGATCGTCGCCTCGCGCGCCTTCACGCTGGTCTCGTCGACGAACAAGCCGATCTGGCCGGTCTCCGAAAAATCCAGCATCGCCGCGAGGAATGTGGCGCTCGCCACTTTGTTGTCGCCTTTCGCGGCGAGCACCGCGAGCGCCGCGCCGAGCAGCGTGCCGCCGACGCAGAAGCCGAGCGCGTTCACGCGGTCGCTGCGGCAGATTTCGCGCGCCACGCGCAATGCCGTGAACACGCCTTTTTCCAGGTAATCGTCCCACGTGAGATGGCCGAGCTCCGGCCCGACATTGCGCCAGGACACCATGAATACCGTGTTACCGCTCGCGACCGCGTACGCGACGAAGGAGTTCTCCGGCTGCAGGTCGAGGATGTAGTACTTGTTGATGCAGGGCGGCACGATCACCAGCGGATGCGCCGCGACTTGCGCGGTGCTCGGCGTGTATTGGATCAGCTGGATCAATTCGTTTTCGAAGACCACCTGCCCGGGTGTCACGCCGAGATTGCGGCCGACCTCGAAGGCGCCCTCGTCGGTCTGGCTGATGCGCCCCTTCTCCGCATCACCCATCAGGTTGGCGAGGCCGCGCGCCAGGCTTTCGCCGCGCGTCTCGATGGCCTGCTGCATCGCTTCGGGATTGGTCGCAGCGAAGTTGGCCGGGCACATCGCATCGATCCACTGTCTCATGGCGAACCGCACGCGTTCCTTCGCCTGCACGTCGAGCTCGGCGCTCTCCACAAGTTCCTCCAGATAGCGCGCCGCGAGCAGATACGATTGCTTGAGATAGTCGTAGTAGGCGTTGTCACGCCATTCCTTCGCCTGGAAACGGCGGTCGCCCGGATCCGGATCGGCCAGCGAGGCAGACTCTCCGGCGAGCAGGCTCGACCAGAGCTTCGACTGCTTCTCGAAGTACGCGGCCTGCAGGGCGCCCAGCTTTGCGCTGTTGCGCTGCAGCTGCAGCTCGGCAAGCCACGGCGCTGTGCCGGTCGAAGCCGGCGCGCTCGCCATCAGCCGCATCCAGCCCTGCGTGACCTCATTGCTTGATTGCGCTATGGCGGCGAGGACGGCATCGGCGGAGCCCGGTTGCATCGCGGCCGATTTTGCGACGCACAAGAGCCGCCGTCAAATGATTCGTAACTTACTGAAATATAGTTCTTTTTGATCAGTGCACCAGCAGCACTCGGACTAGGGCAATGGTGCCGATGCCCAGGGCGATCAGCAGCGCCTGCGATGCCGTATCGCGCAGCTCCGGGCGGCGATGCAGGCCAGGAATGAGATCGGCGACCGCCACGTAGATCATGCTTGCCGCGACGATGCCAAGGAGCACCGGTTCCCATGCTTTAAATACCTGCAAGCCGAAGTAACCGCCCACGCCTCCGAAGATCGTGGCGGTGGACGAGAGCAGATTCACCGCGAGCGCCTTGGAGCGCGAATAGCCGGAGTGCAGCAGGATCAGGAAGTCACCTACTTCCTGCGGAATTTCGTGCGCGATGATGGCAACGGCGGTGATGATGCCGAGCTCGATGCTTTGCAGGAAAGCGGCGGCGATCAGCACGCCGTCGACGAAGTTGTGAATGGTATCGCCGACGATGATCAGCGCGCCGCTGCGGCCGTGGTCACGGGCGGTTTCGTGGCGGTCGTGGACCTCGCAGTTCTCGGTGTGGCAGTGCCGCCAGAGCAGCAGTTTTTCGAGAACGAAGAAGCAGAAGATGCCGCCGAGGATCGACATTGCCGCGGTGTGAGCATTGCCCCCCTCGAAGGCATGCGGAATCACCTCGAGGAAAGCGGCGCCGAGCAGCGCGCCGATGGCGAAGGACACCAGCATCGGCACCCAGCTCGCGCGGAACGCAAGCGCGCACGCCGCCAGTGCGGCGGACAGCGTGCCGCCGGCCACGCTCGCGGCAAGGATCCAGCCCAGCGTCATGGGGGTGGCGATTCTACGTGAGCCAGGCGAGCGCCGCCATGCGGCCGGTGCCGCGCTCGCGGCGGCAGGAAAAGAAGCGCTCCGCCTCCGAATAGGTGCAGAACCCGCCGCCGTATACGCGACTTACTCCGCTCGCTGCCAGCCTGCGCCGGGCCACAGCGTAGAGATCCAGCAGCCAATGCCCCGGCCGGTTCGCAAAGAATGCGCTCTCCTCCTCGGGAAGAAAGGCCTTGCGCACCTCCTCGCCGACTTCGTACACGCGCGGCCCAATCGCCGGTCCAAGCCATGCCATCAGTTTGGTCGATCCCATGGCTCGCACCGTAGCCTCGATGACCCCGCCCGACAGCCCTCGCCATCCAGCGTGCGCCACCCCGACCGCGGTGCCCGCCTCGTTGGTGATGATCACCGGCATGCAATCGGCAATCAGCACGGCGCACACCGTGCCGCGCCGTCGCGCGACTGCGGCATCTCCTTCCGGCTCGCCGCGAGCCGTATCGGCATCGATCAACTGCGTGCCATGGACTTGACGCAGCCAGACCGGCTCGGCCGGAACGATGTCACGGAGTTTCGCGCGCCCCGGGGCGCTGTGCGCCATATCGCCGAAAGCGCGCGTGGTCACCACCGCCTGCACCGTGGAGGGTGCCGGCCAGTCTGGTCGCAGCAATGCATCAATCTTGCTCACGCAGCTTCCCCAGTAGTTTTTGCAGATCGCGCGGCAGCGGCGAGTGCCAGGTCATCAGCTTGCCGTCGCGCGGGTGGCGCAGCGAAAGCTCGGCGGCGTGCAGCGCCTGGCGCGGAAAGGCGAGGCCATGGCGCGTCCCGCGGCGGTATACCACGTCGCCGACCAGTGGATGACGGATATGCTGAAAGTGAACGCGGATCTGGTGCGTGCGGCCCGTTTCCAGCCGGCACTCGACGAGCGCCGCGTGTCCAAAGCGCTCGAGGACGCGAAACACGGTGCGTGCCGGCTTGCCCCGGTACGTGACCGCCATGCGGATTCGCGCGCGCACGTCGCGGCCGACCGGGGCATCGATCACGCCGCTTGCCGGTGGATCGCCCTGCACGATCGCAAGGTAGACGCGGCGCATCGTGTGCTCGGCGAGCTGCTTCACCAGATCGGCCTGCGCGCTCACGGTTTTCGCCACCACCAGAAGCCCGCTCGTGTCCTTGTCGAGGCGGTGCACGATGCCGGCCCGCGGCACCCCGGCCAGCGCGGGCGCATGGGCGAGCAGCGCATTGAGAAGCGTGCGGTCCGGCTGCCCCGCGCCCGGGTGCACGACCAAGCCCGCCGGCTTGTCGATCACGATCAGCTGCGCGTCCTCGTGCACCACCTTGAGCGGCATGCGCTGCGCCTGCGGCGACGCCGCCTCGGGCACCGGCGGCGGCTCGAGCACGATGCGTTCTCCGCCGGCGACGGCGTGCTTTGCCGCCGCGTTCTTTCCGTCGATGGTGATATGGCCCGACTTCAGCCATGCCTGCAGACGGTTCCTCGAATACTGGGGGAACAAGCGCGCCAGCGCCTGATCGAGGCGCATGCCGCCGAGCCCGTGCGGCACGATCGCGCTCATCGGCGCAGCGAAGGCCGCATCCCAGTCGGCGTTATAATTTTTCCTTCCCATGCGTTCAAGTTTACTTGCTGGTCTCGCCGTCGTGGCCACGCTGTTGCTCGCCGGCTGCGGCCTGCTTTCCTCGACGCAGGACGACGAGACGATCGGCTGGTCGGCGCAGCGCCTCTATGGCGAGGCGAAGGACGCGATGAACGCCAAGGAGTGGCCAAAAGCCATCAAGTTCCTTGAAAAGCTCGAAGCGCGCTACCCGTACGGCCGCTTCGCCCAGCAGGCGCAGCTCGAGGTGGCATACGCGCACTACAAGGACGGCGAGCGAGCCTCGGCGATCGCCGCCGCGGATCGCTTCATCAAGCTCTACCCGAACCATCCCAACGTCGACTACGCCTACTACCTCAAGGGCCTGATCAACTTCAACGAGCTGCAGGGCGGACCGCTGTCGTTTCTCACCACGCCGGACATGACCGATCGCGATCCGAAGGCCTCGCGCGAAGCTTTCGAGGCATTCAAGGAGGTGGTGAACCGCTTCGCGGAGTCGAAATACGCCGAGGACTCGGCGGCGCGCATGCGCTATCTCGTCAACGCGCTCGCCGCGCACGAAGTACACGTAGCGCGCTACTACATGAAGCGCGGCGCCTACGTGGCCGCTGCCAACCGCGCCCAATTCGCGATCCGCAGCTATCCCCAGGCGCCGGCGATGGAGGAAGCGGTGTACATCCTGGTCCGTGCCTACGATTTGCTCGGCATGACCGACTTGCGGGACGCCGCGGACCGCGTCATGCGCACCAATTTTCCGAACAGCCGCTATCTCAAGGGGGACGGCGCCCGCAAAGACATCCCCTGGTGGCGGATCTGGGACCCCGACTGGTGATCAGGCGAGCCGGATCCCTTCGTCGGCGATGTAGTCGCGGATCACGGACTCGACATCCGCATCGGGTCGAAAACCCATCTGCAGCGCGCGCGGCGTGCGGAAACGCACCGGCCATGTGGCGACGATGGCCTGGATGCGCGCATCCGGTTTCCACGCCACCCGCTCGGCCGCCTTGCTGCCCGCGACGCGTTTCAGCGCCTCGAGCATTTCGGCGACGGTAGCGGTTATTCCCGGCAGATTCACCACGCGCCGCGTTCCCCATGCGGACGCCGGCAGTTCATTCGCGTGGATAAAGGCGTCCACCACGCGGCGAGGCGACAACAGCCAGATCCCGGTCTGCGGCCCGACCGGACAGTCGGAAACGACGCCGTTCAGCGGCTCGCGGATGATTCCGCTCGCAAAGGACGAGGCAGCGGCATTGGGCTTGCCCGCGCGCACGACGATGGTGGGCAGGCGCAGCGACCGGCCGTCGACATAGCCCTTTCTCGAATAGTCCGAAATCAGGTATTCGCCGATCACCTTTTGCGTGCCGTACGAGGTTTGCGGCACCGGGGTGGTGGAATCGTCCAGTACTTCGGGCAATTCGCCGCCGAAGGCCGCCACCGAGCTGGCGAAGACCAGGCGCGGAGGACGCGTGCAGGCGCGGCAGCGCTCGAGAAGCAGGCGCGTGCCCTCGAGGTTCGCGCGCATGCCGAGGTCGAAGTCGGCTTCGGCGGCGCCGCTGACCACCGCGGCGAGATGGAACACCGCATCGGTGTCGGGCTCAAGCACTTTCGCTACCGTCGCGGCGTCTGCGATATCGCCCTTCACCGCTTTAAGACGCGGCTCAATCGAGGGCGGAAACGCGCCGTCGAGCAACGTGATTCGAGAGTTCTTGTCTCGGGAAAGCAGCTCCCTCGCGAGGCGATAGCCCAGAAAGCCGCCGCCGCCAGTAATCAAGACCTTCATGCGGCGATTTTAGCGAAGAAGCCTTCGACGTCCGCCAGGTTGCGCGTGAGTTTCATGGGCGGCAGGCTGTGCAGGATGCGCCGCCCGTAGGGGCGTGCGACCAGGCGCGGATCGCACAGCATCAGGATGCCGCGGTCGGTCTCGTCGCGGATCAGGCGCCCGGCGCCTTGCTTGAGCTGCAGCACCGCCTGAGGGAGTTGCAGCTCAGTAAAAGGATTGCCGCCCTGCGCGCGGATGCCTTCGATGCGTGCGGCAAGCACCGGATCGTCGGGCGGCGCGAACGGCAGCTTGTCGATCACCACCACGGAGAGCGCCTCGCCGCGCACGTCGACACCTTCCCAGAACGACTGGCTTCCCAGGAGCACCGCGTTGCCGAGCGTGCGAAAGCGCGACAGCAGCTCGCTGCGCGATCCGGTCCCCTGCACGAGAAGCGGAAAATCGATGCGATCGCGCAGCAGCTCGTGCGCGCGCCTCAGCGCCCGCAGCGTGGTGAAGAGCAGAAATGCGCGCCCGCCGCTCGCCTTCAGCACCGGCAGCGCGGCCTTGATCACCGCCTCGGTGAACGCCGGGTCGTTCGGGTCGAGCGGCAATCCCCTGGGAATATAGAGCAGCGCCTGCTGCGCAAAATCGAACGGGCTTGCCCAGCGCCGCGTCTCGGCCTCGGGCACGCCGAGCTCGCGGGTGAAGTGAGTGAAGTCCTCGCCGACCGCCAGGGTCGCTGAAGTAAAGATCCAGGCCCGCGGGTGGTCCGCCATCTGGCGCCGGAACAGCTCCGCGGAGGACAGCGGCGTGACGTGCAGTAGCGCCGCATGCCCGTAGACTTCGACCCAGCGCACCTCGGCCTGCTTGCCGCTTTCGCTCATCCTCGCCAGCACGGCCACCGCGGCGCTCGCCCGGCGCGCGCAGGACGCGAGACCCTCGGAACGCTCGGCCTGCTCTGCCAGCGGCTTTTCCAATTCACTCAGACAAAACTGCAGCTTTTCAAGAGCGGCGGAAAAATCCGGTAAGCGCGTCGCCTGGTTCCAGGCGAGGCGCGAGCCGGGCTCGCCGAGCGCGAGGCGCAGATCGCGCGCCGCCTTGTCGAGCCGCGTCGCCAGCCGGTCGAGCTCGGGAGACGCGCCGCCCGCGGCTCGCAGCTCGAGCCGCGCATCGCGCGAAAGCTCGACGAGCTGCGGGGTCGTTACGCTTTCGCCGAAGAACATGCGCGCCGTCTCGGGCAGCTGGTGCGCCTCGTCGAAAATGAGGGTGTTGCAAGCCGGCAGCAGCTCGGCGATGCCTTCGTCGCGCAGCACCACGTCGGCGAAGAACAGGTGATGGTTGACCACCACCACGTCGGCCGCCAGCGCGTTCCTGCGCGCGCGCATCACGAAGCAGTCCCGGTAGTCGGGACATTCCTGCCCCAGGCAGTTGTCGCGCGTCGAGGTAGCGTGCGCCCAGACGGGCGCGTCCTCGGGAACGTCTGCGAGATCGGCGCGATCGCCGGTGGTGCTGACGGCGGCAAAGCGCTGGATGCGATGCAGCTGCGACGCTTCCTCCCGCGAGGCGAGCCGACCTTCGCTCGCAGCGCGCTTCATGCGGTAGAGACATACGTAGTTCGCGCGCCCCTTCAATACCGCCGCCGTCGCGCCGCTGGCGAGCGCTTCGCGCACCGCGGGAAGATCGCGCTCGTACAACTGGTCCTGCAATGTCTTCGTCCCCGTCGAGACGATCACCTTGCCGCCGGCGAGCAGCGCCGGCACCAGATACGCGAAGGTCTTGCCGGTGCCGGTGCCGGCTTCGGCGACGAGCACGCCGGTCCGCTCGATCGCGTCGTGGATTGCCGCGGCCATCTCGACCTGCTGAGGGCGCAGCTTGAAAGCGCCGATACGCGCGGCGAGCGGCCCGTCCGCGGCGAAAGCCCGCTGCAGCGCGCCGTTCAGTGACCGATCTCCTCGACCTTGACCCACACGCGCCGCGTCTCGGATCCGCGAGCGGCGCTCGCCGAACCGATGCCGCGGCTGTCGCGCGAGCTGGCTTCGCTGACGGCCCCGAGGGAGAACCATTCGCCGAGCGGCCCGCTCACCGTGCTGACGATACGCTGCGTTTCGCGCTGGGAACCGATGTCCATGAATACCCTGTCTCCCGCTACGCGCGGCACGACATCAAAGCCGGTGCCGATGTCCTGCATGACGATGGTTTCCTGCCCCACCACGCCGGCCGGGGTCTGGATCATCTGCCGCTGTACCACCGGCCTCGATTGTCCGGTGGTGATGTAGGCGCGGCCGCCCTCGAGGACGAGGAGGCGCTGGTCGACGCGGTCTACGCTCGAGGAGCGCGCGCCCTGGCCGCGCACATCGAGGCGCGAGCCTGCGCTTCCGACTCGGCCGCTCGCCTCGATGCCCTGGCTTGCGGCGTCGAGCGAATCATCGAAGCGCACCGAGATCTGCAGGCGCCGCAGCGGCCGGTCGATCGCCTCCAGCGCGCGCTTGATCTCCGCCAGGTTTGCCGGGCTCGCTCGCACGATCAGCTGGCCGGACTGCCCGGTAAGCGTGCCGCCGGGCTCGACCAGCGGCTGCAATGCCGGAAGCACCTGGTCGACCGTACGATGCCGCAGCGGGATGATCTCCAGAGCTTGTTGCGCGACACCGAGCGCGGCGAAGCTCGCCAAGACCCCGGCCAGGACTGATCGGACCAATTCGATACGGTTCATTTTCATGGATAAACGCGCAATCTAGCGCTGCGTCGACAACCCATTATGAGACACACCATTGTCCATTCCGCGATGAGAGCCATTATCATCTCGGCCTCACGACCCTCCAGGCCCATCCGGCTGGACGTCGATTACGTGGTGGCGTTTCAGCCCGATTCCTGATCCTTCAGGTTGTAGATCGCACGCAGCTCGATGATGAACTCCTTCCCGCGCAGCGCCGACGGGATGGGCACCTGAGGCTTGGCGCGCTTGAACATCTCGAGAGCCTGCTGATCGAGCACCTCGTGCCCGGAGCTGGTCTTTACGTTTACCGAGGAGATCATGCCGCTCGCGTCGATCACCATGCGGACCACCACGTCGCCTTCCCAGTTATTGTCCATGGCGACGCGCGGGTAGCGCTTGTAGCGCTTCGCTGCGCTGATCAGTTGCAGTCGGTACTGAGCGAGAGAGCCCGCGTCCGGCGCCTCGGCGGCGGGCGCACTGGCAGCCGGCTGTGGTTCCGTCTTCGCGATCGGGCCGGCCGCGGCTTCCGCTGCAGGCGCGGAGGGTGCCGGCGCTGCTGGGGCGATCGGCGCAGGCTGCGGCGCTGCCTGCGGAGCTATGGGGTTGAAAGCTTCCGGTTTCGGCGCGGGGACCCGCCTGGGAACCTGCCGCGGTTCCGGCCGCGGCGTCGCCGCCGGCGGAATTGGTGGACTAGGTGCCACTACGGCCTGCGTAGGTTGCTGCTCCGCCAGCCGGGCGGTGATCGGTGCGGGCTCAACGCGCATGCGCTGGGACTCGCG
Organism: Burkholderiales bacterium; assembly: GCA_035602335.1. Classification (GTDB taxonomy): domain Bacteria; phylum Pseudomonadota; class Gammaproteobacteria; order Burkholderiales; family SG8-39; genus SCGC-AG-212-J23. Next base: position 803 of record DATNMK010000058.1, on the reverse strand, counting down.
CGACCCCGGCAGACCAAAAAGCACGAGCGCGTGGAGAAGCAGCGATAGCGCAACCGCGTAGTTCAATGCGCGGTTGTGCCTGGCGTACCCGCCCAGCTCGCCTTGCATGACCGCGCTCATGGAGCCGGTCAATATAGCATTTACGCCCTGCGCAACGCCCGCCAGACCTTCTCCGGCGTGAGCGGCATCTCCAGATGCAGCACCCCGCTTTCATAGAGGGCATCGAGCACCGCATGCACGACCGCCGGCACCGCGCCAATGGTGCCTAGCTCGCCGCAGCCTTTGACGCCGAGGAGATTGGTGCGGGAGGGCACGCTTTCATCGAAGGCATTGCGCATTGGCGCAAGCTGGTCGGCGCGCGGCATGCAGTAGTCCATGAACGATCCGGAAAGCAGCTGCCCGCTGTCCGGATCGTAGACCGCCTGCTCATACAGGGCCTGGCCGACGCCCTGCGCCATGCCGCCCTGGATCTGTCCTTCGACGATCATGTGATTGATGATCCGCCCGATGTCGTCGCAGCTGACAATGCTGGCGAGCTGGACTTCCCCCGTCTCCGGATCGATCTCGACTTCGCAAACCTGTGCGCCGTTCGGCCAGGAAGGCGTCGAGGGCGTCTCGGTAGCCGAGACGCGGAAGGCGCGCTCGGGCTGGCGCGCCGCGAGCTCGGCCAGCCCGAGCGCGCGGTCGGTGCCGGCGATTCTGAAAGCGCCATCGCGATATTCGATGTCGCCCGGCGCCGCCTCGAGCGCGTCCGCCGCCAGCTCCTTGCCGCGCGCAATCATCTTGCGGCCGGCCGCCACGAC
>DATNMK010000057.1:0-69571 GCA_035602335.1 Burkholderiales bacterium | reverse complement strand
CCCGCCGTATGCGATCTACCTTTCGCATCGCGGACTCGCCAAGGAGCAGTTCCGCGCCACCATGGGCTTCGCCACGCTCACCAGCATCTCGCTGCGCGCGGCTGCGTTTCTTCTTACCGGGCTGCTGCTCGATCCGGACGTGTGGTGGTCCGCGCTCGCCGTGGTGCCGGCAGCGCTGCTCGGCATCAGCGCCGCGCGGCGGCTGTTCCTGAGAATCTCGCGCGACACGCTGCTGCGCGCGGTGTCGCTGATGCTGCTCGCCTCAGGCGGCTCGCTTGTCTGGCGCGCGCTCGGCTGAAGCGAGGCCGGTGTTCGCCGGCCCGTTGATAAGACTGCTAGGTTCGCTTGAAGTAGTTGCGCAGCGAAGCGGGGCGATAGGAGGCGTCGCCTTCCCAGCGCTGTCTGACCGACGGATGCAGCGACTGCGTCGGATCGCTGCCGATGGTGCGGTTGATGCCGGCCGTGAGCCGGTAAAGCCCGGTCTTGGAGTCGTGGAGCTTGCCCAGCGGATCGCCGCGCAGCGGGTAGGCCGCAATCGCCTCGGCATCGAACGCGAGTCCCGCGCCGCGCGCTTTTTCGATCATCCAGTCGAGCGCGATGTCGGAGAGCCCGGTCTCCGCGTAGCCGCCGCCGACGTCGCTGTGAGCGCCGCAGAACCAGACCTGCTCGACCACCTGCCCGGGCTTCGGCTTGTAGACCCACACCGTGGGCTCGAACGGGGCGCGATGCTCGTCGATCGCGAGCGCGTGGAAGGCGTGCTGCACGATGCCGCTCAGCTCGGTATCGTGGAACTGGTACTTGGCGTGCGTCAGGCTGCGCAAGCCGCGCAGCGGGATGCCGAGCGCGCCGACGGTGTCCCAGACGCCGATCAGCTTGATGCGAATCGGCTCGCCGCCCGAGACCGAATAGTCCTGCCTGAACTTCGACGGTTCCGGATCGTCCGGGTGCTGCTGATTGCGGTACAGCTCAATCGCGGCGTGGTAATACTTGACGTGCGGACGCGCCAGAATCCCGCACTTGCGGATCATGCCGCCGATGCTGCGCACGGTGTAGGCGCCGCGGCTGAAGCCGAACAGATAGATCTCGTCGCCGCGCTCGTAGTTGCCGATGAGGAAGCGATAGACGTCGTAGATGTTGGCTTCCACCCCATCGCCGAAAGCGCCGCCGGTGAGGCGGTCGAAGAAATTTCCGGTGCCGACGCCCTGGTCGTAGTAGATCACCTGCAGCGCCGCGGCGTCGCGCTTGGCGATGCGGTACGCGATCTTCACGACGTTGGTAGGACAGGGAACGCCGTCGCGCTCCTGGTCGGCGCTATTCCACGTTCCATCGCAGCACAGCACCAGCCTTTTCATAGGCGGGTAACTTACGCTACGCAACTACACGCAGCAATGCCACTTCCGTGTTATCAAAGCGACGTTCTTATCCGCGAGTCCGGATCTCGGGCACTTCGACTCTTGAGCAGCTCCTCAACCAGTGGCCGACCGAGGTAGCCGGTACCGCCGGTAACGAAAACGGGACTCGACGCGCGCAGCGCCCTTAGGATAGAACCTTGTGCCTTCTTAGCATCCAAAATATGAATCCAGCGTTTGCAACAAACGCTGCGCCCGCAATGCTTATGAGTACAAGTATCCATTGCAGCGTGCGCGCCATGACATGGGCGTCGACTTGACGAGTCCGCTTGTCGGATTCCCGCATTTTCGTGAGGAGTGCCGCACGATGCCGCAACTTTTCGATATCAGTGCTCGCCTCTATCTGCGCTAGCGCTTGCTCTGCCGTTTCCGCCGGTTCGAGCTTAAATTGCAAATTTCCGCGGGTGAGATTTTCCGCGACGCTCCAAAGTATTACTGGCAGTAGAAATGCGACCGCAGCGGCAAGGTTTAGAAGCGCCAGTTGTCGTAGAAGCTTTGGCATTTGCTATCTCTTAGTGCGTTCTAACGGGGTTGGGCGACGTTTTCATCGCTTGCCGGGCGTCTGCCTTGTCACGCCACCGTTCCGAACAGAGTCCCGACGCCTGCCGTCAGCGCCATGGCAAGTGCGCCCCAGAACGTGACGCGCATTGCGCCCACCGTCACACTTGCGCCGCCCACGCGGGCAGCCAACCCGCCCAGGATCGCGAGGAACACCAGCGAAGTTCCGGAGACGACGGGGATCAGACTCGACCCAGAGACTATGGCAACAGCCAACAGCGGCATGGCTGCGCCAACGGCGAAGCTGGCCGCTGATGTAAACGCAGCCTGCATCGGCCGCGCGCTGAGCGTCTCGGAGATACCGAGTTCGTCGCGGGCATGCGCGCCCAGCGCGTCATGGGCCATGAGCTGCTCGGCAACCTGTTTCGCGAGAGCGGGATCGAGGCCGCGGCCGACGTAGATCGCTGTCAGTTCCCGTTGCTCGCCTTGGTCGTCTGCTTCGAGTTCCGCGCGTTCCAGGTTGAGCGCGGCCTGTTCGGAATCTGCCTGTGAGCGGACCGACACGTACTCACCGGCAGCCATCGACATGGCTCCCGCGACCAGGCCGGCGATCCCCGCGACCATCACGTTGCTGTGAGTCGCATTCGCGGCTGCGACACCGAGCACTAGGCTCGCTGTCGAAACGATGCCGTCGTTGGCACCCAATACCGCCGCGCGTAACCAGCCGATGCGGTCCGTGCGGTGCCGTTCCATGTGGCGTACTGCCATTCTCGGGCGTCTCTTCCCTGGATCAGGCGCCTAACGTTCGCGTGTTGTTAGTGGTCAGACACACGGCAGTGGGACCTCACGGTAACAACACCAGCGCAAAAGCCACACTACCGGGGAGCGCTTGAACCCAAATTATTTTGCGACTCACCGTTAAACCACCGAACACTCCAGCAACGATGACGCAGCCAAGAAAAAAGATTTTGATTGGGTCTCCCACGATGCCAAGGCTAAGGCCCCACACAAGCCCGGCGGCGAGAAAGCCGTTGTACAGACCTTGATTCGCCGCCAGGGACTTTGACGCCGCAGCAAACTCAGGCGTCAGGCCAAAGGTCCGGAGACCGAAAGGCTTGTCCCAAAGAAACATCTCCAGAACGAGGAAGTAAAGGTGCAAAAGGGCCACTAGCGTAACCGCTATATTCGCGATTGTTATCATCGATGGCCCTTTTTCCTCACCACTAACGTCGTAGTGAACGGCGGGCCGCTACAGACCAGATGTGTGGCGCGGACACTCTTTACGTCCCGGTCGTCTTCGGCTACTCATCCCGTATTGCGCCGGTCTGTGCTTTCTCGGCGTGCTGCGCCGTTTGCGTCTCGTCTGGTTTCTTGTAATCACCGATGACGCCTTTCAGCGGGCAAGCTGTGAACGCAGGGCATTTCTTGCAGCCGACTACTATTGCGATGGGGCATAGCGTCATCTTACTTCTCCTTTATTCTGCGTTTGGCAAACCACCAAGATGTAACGGCGTCTGGCATCCCTTCCTTAGTTCAATACGTTACGCCCGCAAACAGTACAGGGTCGAGGCGGGAGTTACTTAGCGCCGGAGTACATGTAGTCCCGCGTCGGCGGAAGCGGATTGGCGCGCGGATCCAGGCTCTTCGTGGCGAGCACCTGCTGGATCGAGACCCAGCGTTGGTCGAAGGCGTGCGCGCAGCCGGCGAGGTAGGTGCGCCAGATGCGCAGGCGCCTCTCATCGGTGTGCTTGCGCGCTTCGGCGAGGCTCGCTTCCAGCCGGTTAGACCAGTGCCAGAGCGTCTTCGCGTAGTGAAGGCGCAGCGTCTCGACATCCATCACTTCGAGCCCGGCCGCGGCCATTTCCTTGAGCGCCAGCGACACGTGCGGCAGCTCGCCGTGCGGGAAGACGTACTTGCCGATGAACTCGCCGCCGCCGAGGCCCACCGCGCGGCTCTCTGGGTCGATCGAGGTGATGCCATGGTTCATAACGAGGCCGTTGTCCTTCAGGAGCCGCCGGATGGCGCCGAAGTACACCGGCAGGTTCTTGAGACCGACATGCTCGAACATGCCGACGGAAGCGATCTTGTCGTACACCGCCTCGCCCGGCACATCGCGGTAGTCCTGCAAGAGCACTTTGCAGCGCTCGGCGAGGCCGTCCGCCTTGATGCGCTCGTTGGCAAGCCGATGCTGGTTCTCTGACAGCGTGACGCCGGTCGCCTCGACGCCGTAATGCTTGGCGGCCCAGCGCACCAGCGCGCCCCAGCCGCAGCCGATGTCGAGGAACTTGTCGCCCGGCTGCAGGCGCAGCTTCCTGCAGATGTGATCGAGCTTTTGCTCCTGCGCAAGATGGATGTCCTCGTCGCCGGTCTTGAAGTAGGCGCACGAGTAGACCATCTCGCGGTCGAGGAACAGGGCGTAGAACTCGTTCGAGACGTCGTAGTGGTAGTGGATGGCCTGCGCGTCGCGCTGCTTGGAGTGCAGGTTGATGAGCCCCGGCCGGCGGCCTTTTTTCTCGCCGCCGAGGTGGCGCGACAGGCTTTCTGCGGCGCGCAGCACGTCCCCGATCGGTCCTTCGACGTCGACATGGCCCTCGACGTAGGCCTCGCCCAGCTTGGCGAGATCCGGATCGATAAAGTACTTCAGCGCATCTGCGCTCGGGATCCGGATGGTCACCGAGGTCCGCTCGGCTAGCGCGTAGCGCTTGCCGTTCCACAGCTCGATGATGAGCGGAAGATCGGCGCGCTGCTTCAATTCATTGATGGCTTTCTCGACGCGGGATTCGATCAGCATCAGAGCGCTTTCTCGCGCAGGGTGACGAACTCCTCGGCGACCGTGGGGTGGATGCCGATGGTGGCGTCGAACTGCGGCTTGGTCGCGCCGACCTTGATCGCGATCGCCACGCCCTGGATGATTTCACCGGCGTCGGGGCCGATCATGTGCGCTCCAACTACGCGCTGGGTTGCGCGGTCGACCAGCAGCTTCATGAAAGTGCGCTCGTTCTTCTCGGTGAGCGTGAGCTTGAGGGCGCGGAACGAGGTCTTGTAGATGTCGATGGCGCCGAAGCGGGCGCGTGCCAGCCCCTCGGTCAGCCCGACCGTAGCCAGGTTGGGGTTGGAAAAGACTGCGGTCGGCACGAGGGCGTGGTCCACGGGCGTCGGCTCGTCGCGAAACAGCGTCCTTGCGAGCCACATCGCCTCGGCGGTCGCCACCGGGGTCAGGTTGATCCGGTTGGTGACATCGCCGATGGCGTAAATCGAGTCTACCGTGCTCTTGGAGTACTGATCCACTATTACCGCGCCGTCTTCGGCCAGTTTCACGCCCGCTGTCTCCAGGCCTAGGCCCTTGGTGCTCGGCTTGCGCCCGGTGGCGAACATCACGAGCCCGTAGTTCTGGACGGTGTCGTCGCGGAACAGGACCTCGATCTGGGAGCCGAGCTTCACCAGGCGCAGGGGGTCCATGTTGAGCCGCACGTCTACCCCCTTGCGGCTCATCTCCTCGGCCAGGCGCTCGCCGATCTCGGCGTCGAAGCCCCGCAGCAGCCGGCTGCCGCGGTAGGCGAGCGTAGTCGAAACGCCCATGCCGTGGAAGATCGAGGCGAACTCGACCGCGACGTAGCCGCCGCCGACCACCAGCGCGCGCTCCGGCAGCTTCTCCAGGTGGAAGGCCTCGTTTGAGGTGATCGCCAGCTCCCAGCCCGGAATCTGCGGCAGGCGCGGCCAGGAGCCCGTCGCCACCAGGATGTGCTTCGCAGTATACGTGCGGCCGTTCACCTGAACTTCATGAGCACTCTTTACGAGGGCGCGCCCACGGATGACTCTCACTCCTGCACTGGTCAGCAGCCGCTCGTAGATGCCGTTGAGGCGTGCGATCTCGCGGTCCTTGTTGGCGAGCAGCGTCGGCCAGTCGAAGCTCGGCGTGCCGACGTCCCAGCCGTAGGCCGCCGCGACCTCGAAATCCTCGCGGAAATGCGCCGCGTACGAGAACAGTTTCTTCGGAATGCAGCCGACGTTGATGCAGGTGCCGCCGAAGCGGTCCGATTCGGCGATCGCGACGCGTGCGCCGTAGCCGGCGCAGACGCGGCTGGCGCGGACGCCGCCGGAGCCGCCTCCTATCGTGAAGAGGTCGTAATCGAAATCCAGGACTGCTTACTTCAGATTCGGCAGATTGAGCTCCACGAGCTCGAGCTGCGCCGCGAGCGACTTGTGCTGCGGTTTGTCGGCAAGGAATTTGAGCGCACTGCGCACGCGCGCTTCCATCTGCACGCGCGGCAGGCCTTCGACGCCGGTCAGCAGCGTTGCCAGCCCGGCGAGCTGGCTCGACTGCGCCATCTTGCGGATTTCGGCGATCTTCGCCTCGACCGCAGCGCGATCGAGATTCGTCACCAGCTTCAGAGTCTTCTCGTACGCCATGGCGAGACCTCCCGATGGTGCGATGTTAGCCAGCCGCGGCGGATTTTACCAGCGTGTAGCGCGCGCCGTCGGCCCGCACCGCGCCGTCGGCGACGAGCTTTTCGAGGTGCGCTGTGAGCGAGCGCGCCGCCACGTGGTGGATGCGCGGCGGTACGTCGTCGTAGGTGAGCGCAAGCAGCTCCGCGATGGAAGCCTTCCCCAGTTCCTGCAGGGAGGTCAGAACCTTGTGTTCGCGCGCCAGCCGGTGCGCGATCAGGCGGCGGATTTCCTTGTGCGGCTCGCCGATGAGATAGCCGTGGCCCGGAGCGAGGATGGCGAGGTCCTCGGCGAGCAGCATCTCGAGCGAAGCGAGATAGGCGCGCATGTCGCCGTCGGGCGGGTTGATCACCACGGTCGAGCCCTGCATCACGTGGTCGCCGGTAAACAGCATGCGCGTCTGCTCGAGCAGATAGCAGACGTGGTTCGAGGCGTGGCCCGGCGTGTGCAGCGCGCGCAGCGTGATGCCGTCGAAAATGAAGCGGTCGTTGTGCGACAGCACGCGATCCGGAGCAAAGGTCGCGTCCTGTCCCTCGGGCGCCGGCCGGCCTAGGAGCTGCGCGCCGGTCGCGGCCTTCAGCGCCGCGGCGGCGGGCGAATGGTCGACGTGCGTGTGCGTGCAGAGGATCCAGCGGATGCGGTCCTTGCCTTCGGCGAGGATTCTCTCGATGTGCGAGTCGATCGCCGGCCCCGGATCGATCACCGCGAGCTCGCGCTCGCCGACGAGATAGGTGTTGGTGCCGGGACCGGTCATCATGCCGGGGTTGGGCGCGATGATGCGCGTGACCAGGCGGTCGAGCCGCTTCGGCAGGCCGGGCACGAGCTCGTAGCTGCTCTGGCCGGTTTCCTCCGGATCGCTCCAGTGGATCTCGAAGTACTGCGGATCGGCGCGGCGGAAGAGCTTCGCGCCTTCCTTGCCCTGCGCCCAGCAGGCGCGATTGGTTTCGACCGCAGGACGCAGACGAACCTGTTCCAAAGCGGTTTTCGGGTCTCGAAAAGTCATTAAATCTCGTAGCGTGTGCTGCGTCGCGAATACGAGCTCGATCTCGCCGCCCTCGCCGCGCGCCAGCGCCTCGCGCGGGCTGATCCAGAGATGGTGCACCGTCTCGGTTTCGTCGTGCGAGCCTTCTTGACCTTCGGGCGCTACGGCCACGAAAAAGCGCGTGTCGAAGCGCCGCGAACGCCCCGGCGCAGTGATCCAGTGGCTGTAGTAGGCGAGCTCGCTCGCCGGGATATAGAGATCTTCCTTTTCCAACAACTCGACGAATGGCCGGGTGCGGTAAGGCATCAGCCTTTCGGCCCGGGATGGGGAAATCTGCATGCCATTCTTGTCGCAAAGCAGCGCAACCCCGGCCTCTTCGAAGCATTCGCGCACTGCGGCGACGTGGTATTCGCTGGGCGGTTCCGCCGGGGGGGCTCCAAGAATTCTTTTTTTCAGATCCGAATCGGCGGCATCGAGCGAGCCGCCGGGAAACACATGCGCGCCGCCGAGAAACACCGCGCTCTTGGTCCTCTGGATCATCAGCACCTCGATGCCGTCGGCGCCCGGGCGCAGCAGGATCAGCGTGGCGGCCGGACGCGGGACCATCTTGCTCATGCGCTGCGGCCGGCGCGGTCCTTGTCATTCTGCGCCTTGATGAGCGCGCGCATCTTGTCCCAATCCGCGTCGGACAGCTTGTCGAGCTGAGTAAAGTAGGCGCCCGAGCCCGTGGCGAGGTAGCCGGCGCCGTCCAGCGCGATCGTCTCGCCGGTGAGCCATTCGCAGCCGTCGGCCATCAGGAACGTGGCGAGGTTCTGCAGCTCCTCCATGCGGCCGATGCGCCGCATCGGGTTCAGCTGCGTGGTGTCCTCGAAGCCGCCGCCCGGACGCAGGCGCTTCGCGGCGCCTTCGGTCGGGAATGGCCCTGGCGCGATCGCATTGAGCCGGATGCGGTGGCGCCCCCACTCGACCGCGAGCGACTTGGTCATGACGTGCAGGCCGGCTTTCGACATCGCTGAAGGCACGACGTACGGCGAGCCGGTGTGCACCCAGGTGACGAGGATCGTCAGCACCGACCCCGGATGGCCGCCGGCGATCCAGCGCTTGCCGACGGCATGCGTCACATAGAACGTGCCGTGGAACACGATGTTGGCGATCGCGTTGAAGCCGTTCGGCGTGAGGTCCTTGGTCGGGCTGATGAAATTGCCGGCGGCGTTGTTGACCAGGCCGGTCAGCGGTCCGCTTTCGTCCCAGATGCGCTGCGCCATCGCATCGACCGCAGCGGCATCTCGAATGTCGACCGAATGAGTGCGCACGACGCCGCCATGGCTTGCAACCAGCTCCCTGGCGGTGTCTTCCAGCACGCCGCCGCGCCGGCCGCAGAGCCAGAGCTCCGCGCCCAGCTCGAGGTAGCGGGCGGCGATCTCCTTGCCGAGGCCTGTGCCGCCGCCGGTAACGAGGATGCGCTTACCCTTGAGCAGACCTTCCTTGAACATGGGCGCTCCGTCGCGTCGACAGCGAAGCGCCCATTCTAACGAGCTGTATCGGTACCATCGCGACTCCTAGCGAGCGAAATGCGCACGAGAGGCATGGCGCACCTGCTTGCGGGACGTCAGCCAGACAAACGCGCGCACGATGAGGCGCGCGATGGCTTCTGCTCTCTCACGCCGCGCCGCGGCCTGCAGCGCGACGACTCTCGAATAATCGACTCTCATGACGGTCCTTTCAGGCGAACGAAACTGCGGCTTCGCCGCCAAGTGCGTTGACGATGGCGACACCGAGGTGGCGCAGGCGGTAGCAGCCGCCGGGCTCCAGCACGATGTCGCGCGGCTGGTTTTCCTCGGTGATCCACACCGAGCCTTCGACGGCGCACACGGTGCTGCCGGCGCCGTCGACGACCTTCAGCGTCTGGTTCGGGCCGAGCCGTACGGCCCCGGAGTTCAGTTCGATACGCATATGGGCTCCTTGCGTTTGGTATGCGCAGCATGCATGCTGGCGGCCGGGTGCTCAAACGGTAAATTCTCAGGTCTTGCATGAGGAAAAGTAATGCATTGCCGGACCTCGACCGGCTGGTGGGCTTCGAGGCCGCGGCGCGCCACCTGTCCTTCACCAAGGCCGGCGAAGAGCTGCACCTGACCCAGTCGGCGGTGAGCCGGCAGATCAAGGAGCTGGAAGACCAGCTGGGCGTGACGCTGTTCCAGCGCCGCCACCGCGCGCTATCGCTGACCGAGCCCGGGCATCAGCTTTACGCCGCGGCCGCGCAGGTGCTGACCACGATGCGCACCGCGACCGAGCGGCTGCGCGCGCAGTCCGGGCGGCGCCGCCCGCTTTCGGTGACTACCACCCACTCATTCGCCGCGCTGTGGCTGATCCCGCGGCTCGCCGGCTTCACCCGCGAGCACCCGGGCGTCGACGTGCGCATCACCGCCGAAACGCGCGTGCAGGACCTGGAGCGCGACGGCCTCGATCTGGCGATCCGGCATGGTCCCGCATCGCTCGCCGGCCCGAACGCGGTACGGCTCTTCGGCGAGCGGGTGTTCCCGGTCTGCAGCCCGAGGCTGTTGCGCGATCCCAAGCGGCCGCTGAAACAGCCGGCAGATCTGAAGAATCATTGCTTGCTGCAATACGACGATCCAGATGGCCGCCATCCCTGGCTGCACTGGAAGACCTGGCTGGAAGTCGCCGGGTTGACCGAGTTCAAGCCTGCGGGAACGCTCTCGTTCTCGGGCTACGAGCAGATCATCCCGGCGGCGATTGCGGGGCACGGCGTTGCCCTGGGCCGCAGTCCGTTGGTCAAGGATCTTTTGCTTTCCAAGGATCTCGTTGCGCCGTTCAAGAGCACCGCCGATCCGGCGCGCGCCTATTTCGCCCTCGTCGCGCAAAACGCCGCCGGGCGCCCCGAGGTGGCCGCGTTCGTCGAATGGCTGAAAGCCGAGGCCGCTAAACGCTGAGCACCAGCTTGCCGATGTGCTCCGAGCTCTCCATCAGCCGGTGCGCTTCGGCTGCCTGCGCGAGCGGGAAAGTTTTGTAGATCACCGGCTTGATCTTGCCGGCGTCGATCAGCGGCCAGATCTTCTCGCGCAGGTTGCGCGCGATATTGCCTTTGAATTCGACGCTGCGCGGCCGCAGCGTCGAGCCGGTGATGGTGAGGCGCTTGCGCATCACGGCGTCGATGCTGAGCTCGGTCTTCGCCCCGCGCAGGTAGGCGATGAACACCAGCCGGCCCTCCTCGGCGAGGCACTTGAGCTCGCGCGGCACGTAATCGCCGCCCACCATGTCGAGGATCACATTGACGCCTTTGCCTGCGGTCGCCGCCAGGGCTTCAACGGCAAAATCCTGGCTGCGATAGTTGAACGCCTTTTCGGCGCCGAGGCGCACGCAAGCCGCGCACTTTTCATCGGAGCCGGCAGTCGCGAACACGCGGTTTCCGGTCGCCGCGGCCATCTGGATCGCGGTGACGCCGATGCCCGAAGTCCCGCCCTGTACGAGCAGCGATTCGCCGGGCGCGAGCTTCGCGCGGTCGTAGACGTTTCCCCAAACGGTGAAGCAGGTCTCGGGGAGCGATGCCGCCTCGACGAGCGACAGGCCTTTCGGCACCGGCAACGCCTGCACTTCCGGCGCCGTGCAGTACTCGGCATAGCCGCCGCCGTGGACGAGCGCGCACACCTTGTCGCCGATCTTCCACAGCTTCACCGCGTTGCCTTTCGCGACGACTTCGCCGGCGATCTCGAGGCCCGGCAGGTCCGAGGCGTCGGGTGGCACCGGGTAATTGCCGCTTCGCTGCAGCAGGTCGGGGCGGTTGACGCCCGCTGCGGCGACCTTGACCAGGATGTCGTTGGCCTTGGGCTGAGGAACCGGGCGCTCGGTGAGCTTCAATACTTCGGGGCCGCCGGGCTGGCTGATCTCGACAGCGCGCATCTTCGTGGGGAGCGACATGGCGTTCGTCCGTGCGATACTAATTCATACGGGGAGGTGAGCGCGGCTCAATTTCGCGATCTTAAAATTTCCGCCGCCCAGCGAAGGTCCACGTTCCCGCCCGAAAGGATCACCCCGACGCGCGAAGCGCTTGCGTCGAGCTTCTTCTCCAAAAGCGCGCAAGCGGCCAGCGCGCCGGTCGGCTCCACGACGATCTTCATCCTCTCCCAGAGGAAAAACATCGCGCGCACGAGCTCGGCGTCGGTCACGGTAAGCATGTCGTCGACGTAGTCGAGCACCAGCGGAAAGGTGATCTTGCCGAGCGAGGTGGTGCGCGCGCCGTCGGCGATGGTCTCCGGAACTTGAATTGTTTTTAAAGTTCTTGTCTTGAAGGATTGCGTAGCATCGTCGCCGGCGGCGGGCTCCACGCCGATGACGCGGCAGTCCGGCGAAAGGTGCCGGGCAGCGATCGCGCAGCCCGAGAGCAGCCCGGCCCCGCCGCAGGGCACGAGCAGATAGTCGAGCGGCCCGGCATCCTCGATCAGCTCCTTCGCAGCAGTGCCTTGCCCGGCAATGACGTGCGGGTGGTCGAACGGGGGAATGAGCGTCAGGTTTCTTTCCTTCGCCAGCCTTGAGGTCACCTCCTCGCGCTTTTCATCCTTCTGGTAGAGCATTACTTCCGCACCATATCCGCGCGTTGCGTCGAGCTTCACCTGCGGCGCGTTCGCCGGCATGACGATCATGGTTTTTACATTCAATATTTTTCCCGCCAGAGCGACTGCCTGGGCGTGGTTTCCAGAGGAAAAAGCGATGACGCCGCGGCGCTTTTCGTCGGGCGATAGCTGCGAAAGCGCGTTATAGGCGCCGCGGAACTTGAAGGCGCCCATCCGCTGGAAGTTCTCGCACTTGAAGAACACCTTGGCGCCGGTGAGCGCATCGACGGTGCTCGAGCTGAGGACCGGCGTGCGCTTCGCGTGCGCGCGGATGCGCTCGTGCGCGGCGGCGACGTCGTCGAAGGAAACCGGGTGCATGACGGCAATTGTAGAATGACCGCATGGACTACTCCGCATACCATGATCTGAAAATTCGCCGCCTCGAGCCCGGCATCCTCGAAATCGTCATGGGCGAAGAGGGCGGCAAGCTGCCGATCACCACCGCGCGCATGCATGGGGAGCTGGCGAGCGTCTGGGTCGATGTCGACCGCGATCCCGAAACGCGCGTCGCGATCCTGCGGGGTGCGGGCAAGGGGTTCTCGGCCGGGGGCGATCTCGCGATGGTGGAAGAAATGACGCGCGATTTCGCGGTGCGGGCGCGCATCTGGCGCGAGGCGCGCGACCTCGTCTACAACCTGATCAACTGCTCGAAGATGGTGGTCTCGGCGATGCACGGCCCGGCGGTCGGCGCAGGACTCGTCGCCGGGCTGCTCGCCGATATTTCGATCGCGGCGAAGAACGCGCGGCTCATCGACGGCCACACCCGGCTAGGCGTTGCGGCCGGCGACCACGCGGCCATCATCTGGCCGCTGCTCTGCGGCATGGCGAAGGCTAAGTACTACCTGCTGCTCTGCGAGCAGATCAGCGGCGAGGAAGCCGAGCGGCTGGGGCTGGTTTCGCTCACCTGCGAGGAAGCCGAGCTGCAGGCGAAGGCGCTCGAGGTGGCGCGTAAGCTCGCCGCCGGCGCGCAGACGGCGCTGCGCTGGACCAAGTACTCGCTCAATAACTGGCTGCGGATGGCGGGGCCGGCGTTCGATGCCTCGCTCGCGCTCGAAGTGCTGGGCTTCACCGGTCCCGAAGCAAAAGAAGGCGTTGCTTCACACCGGGAAAAGAGAAAGCCTAACTTCCCGGATCCGGGCTACTGACGTTCAGGTCTTTTCCTCCACACAGCCGTTCGAGGTCCTTGGCGACGGCAGTCGGATCCGGGCCGACCACCCGGCCCATCGAAGTAAGCAGAACGCGCACCGGCAGGTCGACGAGCGTCGGCTCGGGGTGATCGCGCAGGTGCGCGACGTTCTGCAGCGCAGGGACTATCCGGCCGCTGCGCACGCCGGCGAATTCGTTCTCCAGCCCGTGAACGATCGCCGCCTGGGCACGGGCAATTCCAATCAAGAGCTCCGCGAGTTGTTGTGACGATATTTCCATGGTTCCCCCGTGGCTAGTCGCGAGTCACGCCTTGCGGCTGGTCAACTGGTCGTAGCGCACCTTTTCATGCGCTTCGATCGGATCCTCACCGCGCCGGATCGCGGCGATCACGCTATCCTCGGTCGCCTTGAGCTCGCGCGCGAGCACCAGGACTTCGGCCGCGCGCTCGCGCGGAACGACGAGCACGCCCGATTCGTCTCCGAACACGAGGTCGCCCGGCCGAACCCTGACCCCGCCGAGCTCGACCTCGATGGCATGTCCGGCGTAGCCGCAGCGGTTTCGTATCGACGATTGGATGGGGCCGCGTGCGTACACCGGGAAGTCCATCGCCCGGTATTCCTCGATGTCGCGAACGCAGCCGTCCGAAACGCAGCCGGCAAGCCCGTTATGGACCGCCGTCGCTCCCGCGACTCCGCCCATGGTGTTGACGTCGGTACGCGATGCGTAATCGATCACCAGCACGTCGCCCGCGTGCGCATCGACGATCGCCTTGAGCGTGCCGATGACGGGCGACTGCTTGGAAGCGCTGGCGGGAACCAGCTTCAACGTCGCCGCCGCGCCGACCAGTTTCCTGCACCCGCTCCACATCGGAACGATTCCGCGCGGCCCCAACGGCAGTCCGAAGCGGTCCAGCGCGTCGCTCACATTGGGAACCGAGACGGTGCGGAAACCCTGGATCAACTCGGGCGGAAATCGGTACGGGCGCATGGCGAAGGGATTTGAAGGTCGGAGGCATCGTACAACGTATTTGTCGTCAAAATGCAAGCGCGGTGCTAGCATCCGGCCGCATGTTTTCCTGGAGCCGGCCCGGCAATCTCGGCGTGAAGGACGGCCGGCTCGCGCCGTGCAAGCACACGCCCAACTGCGTCTCGTCGCAAGCCGATCCCGCCGACACCGAGCATTACATCGCACCGATTCCTTTCAGGGGCGACGCAATGGCTGCCGTTCTCCACGCGGTGAAGCAAATGCCCCGGACGACAGTAATAAATCGGGACCTGAATTATCTCTACGCGGAATTTCGCACGCCCTTGATGCGCTTTGTCGACGACGTCGAATTCTTCTACGACAAAGCGGGCGTCATCCACGTGCGCTCTGCTTCAAGGCTCGGCCGGCGCGACTTTGGGGTCAACCGCAAGCGCATCGAAGAATTGCGCTCGCTTATCCAATCTCGAGGATAGCGGGCCCACGCGGCCCGCTTTTTATTTCAGCTCTTGGGCTGCGCGATGGCGTCAAGCAGGTGTCCCATAGTCTGATCGGCCCAGTATTCAGGGTCATTGTCGATCTGCGCGTCGCCCCTGGCGCGTACCGCTTCGTCGATCCCGTGGCGGTTGCAGTAGTCGTGCCAGTACTCCTTGATCTCGTCCGCCGTCATGGGAATCATCGCTAAACCCTTCAAAGACTTATTAGGTCCCTCGGGTAGGGTTCGACGCCGGGCAGCAGCGTGCTCGGCGGCTGGCGGCGCAGCATGTCGCTTGCCGGCTCCTGCGCCACGGCCTTCGCATAAAGCACGTTTTTCTTCATCTCCTCGAGGTACAGGTTGGTGCCGCCGAAATGGCGCCCCGCATATTCGTAGGAACGCGCGAGCTGCAGGTCGAGGCGCATCGCGGCGCTCTGGTAGAACCCCGGCGTCTTGTGGACGAGGTCTTCACCCGAGGCGAACGACGGCAGCGTGCGTGCCACCGCGAGCTTCAGGCCGGCGAGCCGCCCGAGCACGAACTCGGGATAGAGGCGGTCGCGGCATTTCTCCAGGTAACAGCGGTCCGACATCTGCGCAATGATGTCGGCGGTGCCGAGCATCTGGCCGATGCGCCGTAGCAGCGTGTTCGCGATGCGGATGGTTTCGGCGGGGCGCTCGTACCCGGTGTAATGAACCAGCGTCGCTGCGCTATGTGCGAGCTGATCGCCGAGGCCGAGACTGCGCACATAGCGGCGCAGGAACGCCGCGCCGCGCGACACGTGCGTCAGCGTGTACTCGGCGCCATAGCGATGGCGCCGGTCGTTGCGCCGGCGCAGGTAGCCGAAATCGTGGAACAGCGCGGCGAGCACGCCGACGATGAACACTTCGCGCGTCAGCGGCTCGTCGCCGTTGCGCCGGCTGCGCTGGTAGCCCTCCATGAGGCGCGCCATCGCGAGCGTCACGTCGAGCACGTGCTGGATGTCGTGGTAGCCGGTGTCGCAGGCGCAATAGCCGGGGTGCGCGCCGGCGTACATCGCCGCGGCATCGCCGAAGGCGCGCTCCAGCTCGGGCATGGGCGCGCCGTTGAACAGGCCCTTGGAAAGGCGGATCACCTCGGCTGCCACCGCGGCGGGATCGGTCGTGCGGACTGAGTCGGTGACGTCGTGGTCGTTGCGCCGCATCGGGGGGCTTCTCGCTCGCTAAGTATAGGGATACGATGCCGCAAAGGGCATGAAGTTTTTCACAGGTGACGGACTTCCCTCTTACCGAAGAGGAAAAGGCGCAGATCCAGCAGCGCCTTCACGCTCTCGAGATCGAGCATCACGATCTCGATGACGTGATCGACCGCCTCGCCGGCGACCCGACCCAGGACCAGCTGCAGCTGCGCCGCCTGAAGAAGCGCAAGCTGTTCCTCAAAGACCAGATCGCCAAGCTGCGCACGCGGCTGATTCCCGACATCATCGCGTGATCGCGCTCATCCAGCGCGTCGCCGAGGCGAGCGTAGCCGTCGGCGCCGAGACAGTGGGCGCGATCGGCCCCGGCGTGCTGGCGCTGGTCGGCGTCGAGCGCGGCGACAGCGAGGCGGAGGCGGCGCGCCTCGCCGAGCGCGTGCTCGGCTACCGCGTCTTCGCCGATGCGGCCGGCAAGATGAATCTGTCCTTGCTCGACACTCGCGGGCAGCTGCTCGCCATACCGCAGTTCACGCTGGCGGCCGATACCGACAGCGGCGCGCGCCCGAGCTTCTCGAGCGCCGCCGCGCCGGGCGACGGCGAGGTCCTGTTTCTGAAATTCGTGGAAAAAGCCGGCGCGCTGCTGTCCCGTGTCGCCACGGGGCGCTTCGGCGCCCACATGAAGGTCAGCCTGGTGAACGACGGGCCGGTGACCTTCTGGCTGCGGGTGCCTCCAAAGAGTAAGGTAAGCTGACCGGGATGTTCGAGCAGTTCATCGGCACCAAGCCCGTAGAAGACCGGCATCGGATCGATGTCGCCGCGCTGGAAGATCATTTGAAGCTGCGCATCCGCGAGCTCGAGCAGTTCAAGGGCGGCCAGTCCAATCCCACCTACCGCATCACCGCCGCCGACGGGCGGCGCTTCGTCCTGCGGCGCAAGCCGCCCGGCAAGCTGCTGCCTTCGGCACATGCGGTCGAACGCGAATACCGCGTCATTCGCGCGCTGCATGCCGCCGGGTTCCCGGTGGCGCGGCCGCACGCCCTGTGCGAGGACGACTCGGTGCTCGGCACCGCGTTTTACGTCATGGACTTCGTCGACGGACGCGTGCTGTGGGACCAGGCGCTGCCGGGAATGACGAAGGCGCAGCGCTTCGCCATCTGGGATGAGCTTAACCGCGTCATCGCCTGGCTGCATACGGTCGACTACCGCGCAGTCGGGCTCGAGGGCTTCGGCAAGCCGGGCAACTACATCGAGCGCCAGATCGGGCGCTGGACCAAGCAATACCAGGCCTCCGAGACCGACCGCATCGAGGCGATGGACAACCTCATCGCCTGGCTGCCGAAAAACATTCCGCCCGAGACCGGAACCGCGGTGGTGCACGGCGACTTCCGGCTCGACAACGCGATCTTCCATCCGAGCGAGCCGAAGATCCTCGCGGTGCTCGACTGGGAGCTGTCGACGCTCGGCGATCCGCTCGCGGACTTCGCGTATCACTGCATGAGCTGGCACATCCCGCCAGGGGATTTCCGGGGCATCGCGGGTTTGGATTTGGATGATTTAGGTATTCCCAGTGAGCAGAAGTACGTCGCTACGTATTGCCAGCGCACAGGCAGAGCAGGCATCGAAGGCTCGCACTGGGACTTCTATCTCGCGTACAACCTGTTTCGCATGGCCGCGATCCTGCAGGGGATCCTGAAGCGCGTGGTGGACGGAACCGCCGCGAGCGCGCACGCGCGCGACGCCGGGATGCGCGCGCGGCCGATGGCCGAGCTGGGCTGGAAACAAGTCGAAAAGATCCTGAGGAGAGCAGCGTGAACTTCGATTACACGCCGAAGGTGCAGGAGCTGAGAAAGAAGCTGTCGGCTTTCATGGGCGAGCAAATCTACCCGAACGAGCGCGCGTGGCACGAGCACGTGGGGAGCGAGCGTCGCTGGGAGCCGGTGCCGATCATCGAGGAGCTGAAGCCGAAAGCGAAGGCGGCCGGCCTGTGGAACCTGTGGCGGCCGAAGTCGCACGGCGGCGCGCTCACCAACCTGGAATACGCTCCGCTGTGCGAGATCATGGGGCGGGTGCATTGGGCGCCCGAGATCTTCAACTGCTCGGCGCCCGACACCGGGAACATGGAGACCTTGCTCAAGTACGGCACGCCCGAGCAGATCAAGCAATGGTGCGAGCCGCTGCTCGAGGGCAGGATCCGCTCGGCGTTCCTGATGACCGAGCCGAACGTCGCCTCCTCGGACGCGACCAACATCCAGACGCGCATCAAGCGCGAAGGCGACCAGTACGTCATCAACGGCACCAAGTGGTGGTCGAGCGGTGCCGGCGACCCGCGCTGCAAGATCTACATCGTGATGGGCAAGACCGACCCCGACAACACCTCGCGGCACAGCCAGCAGTCGATGGTGCTCGTTCCCGCCGATGCCCCTGGAATCAAGATGCTGCGTTATCTGCCGGTATTCGGCTACGACGATGCGCCGCACGGCCACATGGAGATCGAGCTGAAGGACGTGCGCGTGCCGGTGTCCAGCGTGCTGCTGGGTGAAGGCCGCGGCTTCGAGATCGCGCAAGGGCGCCTCGGGCCGGGAAGGATCCACCACTGCATGCGCCTCATCGGCCAGGCCGAGCGCGCGCTCGAGAAAATGTGCCGGCGCGCGACCGAGCGCGTCGCCTTCGGCCGACCGGTGGCCGACCAGGGCGTGACGCGCGAGCGCATCGCCGAGGCGCGCATCATGATCGACGGCGCGCGCTTCATGGTGCTGAACGCGGCCTGGAAGATGGATACCGTCGGCAACAAGGCGGCGAAGAAGGAGATCGCGATGATCAAGGTGCTCGCGCCGAATGTCGCCTGCAAAGTCATCGACTGGGCGATCCAGGTGCATGGCGGCGGCGGGGTGTCCGACGACTTCGGCCTCGCCTACGCGTACGCGCACGCCAGAACTTTGCGCTTTGCCGACGGTCCCGATGAAGTGCACCGCAACCAGATCGCCAAGATGGAGATCGGCGAGCAGACGAGCATCGCCGATGCCCTGTCGAAGATGAAGCGCGCTTGATCGTCGGGATCCCGAAAGAGGTCAAGACCCACGAGTACCGGGTCGGCCTGACGCCCACGTCAGTGCGCGAGGTGACTTCGCACGGCCACCAGGTCGTCGTCGAAACCGGTGCCGGGAGCGGAATTGGTGCTGCGGATTCCGCCTACGAAAGGGCGGGCGCTCGCATCGCGGCTGATGTTTGGGATGAAGCCGAGCTGATTGTCAAAGTGAAGGAGCCGCAGCCGCAGGAACGCAAGAGGTTGAAGGAAAAGCATGTCCTCTTCACCTACCTGCACCTTGCGCCGGACCCGGCACAGGTCAAGGACCTGGCCGCCTCCGGGGCGGTGTGCATCGCCTATGAGACCGTGACGAAGCCGGGCGGCGGACTGCCGCTGCTCGCGCCGATGTCGGAAGTCGCCGGCCGCATGTCCGTCCAGGTCGGAGCGAGCTGCCTCGAGAAAGCGCGCGGCGGCATGGGAATCCTGCTCGGCGGTGTTCCGGGCGTACCCCCGGCGAAGATCACCATCCTCGGCGCGGGCGTGGCGGGCGGCAATGCCGCGCGGCTCGCAGTCGGCTCCGGCGCGCGGGTGTATGCGCTTGACAGGTCCTTGGAAGTTTTGAGAGGCATTGAATTGGAGTTTGGTGCGCGAGTCGTGACGGTGTACTCAAGCCGCGACGCCATCGAGCAGCACGTGCTCTCGGCGGACCTCGTCATCGGCGCAGTGCTGGTGCCGGGCGCGGCTGCGCCGAAACTCGTGTCGCGCCCAATGGTGAAGGCTATGAAAACCGGTGCGGTGGTGGTCGACATCGCCATCGACCAGGGCGGCTGCTTCGAGACCTCGCGCCCGACCACGCACGCCGATCCGACCTACGTGGTGGACGAAGTAGTGCATTACTGCGTGACCAACATGCCGGGCGCGGTGCCGCGCACTTCGACCTACGCGCTCAACAACGCCACGCTGCCTTTCGTGCTCGCGCTCGCCGACAAGGGCTGGAAGCAGGCGCTCGCCGATGATCCGCATCTGCGCAACGGCCTCAACGTCGCGCGCAGCAAGGTGACGCACCCGGAAGTCGCCGCCGCGGTCAACGCGCCGTACTTCCCTCCAGAAGAAGTGATCTTAAAGTAGTTCACGGAGATTGCGATGCTCAAACTTTGCGGCTTCCACATCAGCAACTACCACAACAAGGTGCGCATCGCCCTCCTGGAGAAAGGGGTGCCGTTCGACGAGGACCCGACGTGCGTCCCGTCGCAGAAGGACGAGTTCCTGAAGCGCACGCCGATGGGCAAGGTGCCCTTCCTCGAGCTCGACGGCACGACGCTCGCCGAGTCGCAGGTGATCTGCGAGTACCTGGAGGAGACCTATCCGCAGAAGCCGCTGTATCCCCGGGACCCGCTTGCACGCGCCAAAGTACGCGAGCTGATCGTGCTGCTGGAGCTGCATGTCGAGCTCGTCGCGCGCAAGCTGTACGGGCAGGTGTTCTTCGGCAAGCCCATCGCCGAGGACGTGAAACAATCGGTCGAGAAGGACCTCGCCAAAGGCATTCGCGCCTTGCGCGCCAAAGCGACGTTCGATCCATACATCGCCGGGGACCAGCTTACCCTCGCTGACTGCACCGCGTTCGTCAGCCTGCCGCTCGTATCGCTCGCCACCAAGCACGCCTACGGGCGGGATTTCCTCGAGGACATCCCGCAGCTCAAGCCCTACCTGAAGATGCTCGGCGAACGGCCTGCTTTCAACAAGGTCAACGAAGATCGCAAGGCAGCGACGGCGCGCGCCAAGAAGTGAACCAGATTCAGGAGTATCTGCGGTACATCGTGACGCTCACGGCGGTGCTCGACCCGTTCCTGGCGGTGCCGATTTTCTTGAGCGTCACTTCAGCCGCCGACCCGGCCGGCCGGCGGCGCCTCGGCTACGTCGTGACGCTCACGGTGTTCGCGGTGCTCGCCGGCGCGGCGCTCTTCGGCGAGGCCTTGCTGCGCGTCATCGGCGCGAGCGTGCCGGCCTTCCAGGTCGGCGGCGGCCTGGTGCTGCTCCTGATGGCGCTCGCCATGCTGAACGCCAAGGTGGGAGAGATGCGCCAGACGCCGGCGGAAGCGAGGGAGCTCGAGTCGGGCGAGCTTTCCGGCGTGGTGCCGCTCGCGGTGCCGCTGCTCGCCGGACCGGGCGCGATCAGCACCACCATCATCACTGCGCAGAAAGGCGGCATCGCGCATGTCGCCGCGCTCATCGTGTGCATCGCGCTGGTGTGCGGCGTGCTCTGGTGGGTGCTGCGCATCGCCGACGCGGTCGGGCCGAAGATGGGAACCACGGGGCTCAACATCGCGACGCGGCTGCTCGGGTTGCTGCTTGCCGCGATCGCCATCCAGACGATGGCCGAGGGCCTGAGGGAGCTCTTCCCCGGCCTCGCCTAGAGCGCGAGCGGATTGCGCGGCGCGCGCTCGTCGAGGATGTCTTCCATGCGCGCGCGGATCGCGCCCTTGATGCGCGGGTGCGTCAGCACGTAGAAGCGCTCCTCTTTCACCGCGGAAACGACGGCCCTTGCCACGTCGCCGGCAGAGAGCTTTCCGGAAGCGACGGCCTTCTTGAGCATGGCCTCCTCGCTTGAGGATTTCTTCTCGCCGGGATTGAGGAGCTCCTTCGGCCGATTCCGTTCCGAGTCTGCTATCCCGGTAGGAACATAGGCAGGACAGAGAACCGATACCCCGACCGCGGAGCCGCGCGAGCGCAGGTCGTGGTACAGCGACTCCGACAGCGCGACTACCGCATGCTTCGTGACGCAGTAGGCGCCCATCCCGGGCGGGGAGATCAGCCCCGCGACCGATGCGGTGTTCACGACATGGCCCTCGCCCTGCTCGATGAGCCGCGGCAAGAAGGCGCGCACGCCGTGAATCACGCCCCAGAGGTTGACGCCGAGGATCCACTGCCAGTCGGCCAACGTGCTTTCCCACACCGCGCCGAGCGGCGACACGCCGGCGTTGTTGCACACGACATGCGTCGCGCCGAATTGCGCGACCGCTTCACTGTAAAACGATTCGACTTCCTGATAACGCGAAACGTCGACGCGCATGGCGAACGCTTTGACGTTTTTGATTGCCACTTCTTTCAGAACGTTTTCCAAACCCTTTGCATCTACATCCGCGAGCGCGACGTGCATGCCTTCATCGGCAAAGGCGAGCGCCATCGCGCGCCCCAGCCCGCTCGCCGCGCCCGTGACGGCGGCGACCTTGCCCTTGAGCGCTTTCATTCAGTGCCCCTCCAGCCAGTCGGCGGCATCGCGCCACAAGGTATCGCGGAATTGCTCGCGGAAAAAGCCGAAGTGGCCGATCCGCTCGGCGCCGACCTCGCGCGGCACGACGCGCTTCAGCTCCGACGGCGCCCGGGGATACAGCCGCAGCAGCGCTTGCGCCGCGGCGAGCGGCGCATACAGGTCGTCGGCCATCCAGTACACGCGCAGCGGCGCGGTGAAGCGCTCGTATTGCTGTTTTGCGCCGAGCGCGCCGACGAGGTACTCGGGATCGCGGCACCAGCTCGCCCACTCGATCGCGACGCCGGCCGGGATGTTCTCGCCCTGGCCGAGCGCGGCGGCGGGGAAGTAGCCGAACAGGCGCGAGCTGCCCGGCAGCAGCGCGTGCGTGAGCAGCCACATGCCGGCGCGCGCGGCGCCGCTCCAATGGCGCCAGTAGCCACTCTGCGAGCCGACCGCGAGCGCTGCCGCGAGCCGCTCGCTGCCGGGAATGAGAGCGAATGACTGACCGCCGAAGCTGTGGCCAATCGCCATCAGTTTGTTCTTCGTCTCCGCAAGAAAATCCAGCGCCGCTGCGGCATCGAGCTCTGCCCAATCGCGCATCCTTGCATTCAGCTTCCAGTGACCGGATCGCCCGATGCCCCGGTAATCGAAGGTGAGCACCGTAAATCCGCGCTCGGCGAGATACGCGGCGAATTTGCCGTAGTACTCCTGCTTAACACCTGCGGCGGCATTGATCTGGAGCGCACGGCCATTGGACACAGCGGGAGTAAAAAGCGTCGCGCCCAGACGGTATTTATCCCGGGTGTGGAGATAGAGGGGGTTAGCGCCAGGCATGCCAGAGCATGGAGGCGCCGCCCAACAGGATGAGCGTCTCCATGAAGACCACGTGCAGCTTGGCGCCGATGCGCGCGGAAAGCCAGGCGGCGAGCGCGCTGCCCGGAAGGGTGGCGATGCCGATCACCGCGCCGGTGGCTGCCGCTTCGGCGTCGAGCAGGTCGAAGCGCTGGAACAGGGCGGCCTTGCACAGATCGAGGACAATGGTGGAAAGCGCATCGGTCGCAAGCACCGCGGGACCCGAGAGGCCGGCGCTGAGCAGCAGCGAGACCTGGATCACCCCGGTGCCGGTCGCGATCCCCGAGGAAAATCCGAACACCGCTGCGCCCGCGGCGAGCCCCGGTGTACGCAGCACCACCGCGCGCCGATGCAATAACCGGCGCAGCGGCACCGATCCCATCACCGCCACGCCCAGGATCGTGCCGATCACGCGTGCGTCGAGCACGCTGTAAAGCCACGCACCGAGCACCACGAAGGGCAGCGCCGCGGCGAGCACTACCGTCAGCGCCGCGCGATCGACATGCCGCCGGTAAAACCAGAAGCGCCCGGCGTTGATGATGACGCCCGCGACGGCTAGAACCGGGACCAGCGCCTTCATGCCGATCAGCGGCGCGAGCGCGGCGGCGAGGATCACCCCGGTCCCGAAACCGCCCAGGCCGCCGATCACCGCCGCGCCTAGGCCCAGCGCGGCGACCGCGGCGAGAGTGGGCGCGTCGAGCAGCAATCTAGCGCGGTACCGGGCGCGGCCGCGCGTCGTGGTCGATGGCGACGTAGGTGAGCGTCGCCTCGGTCACTTTCACGACCTTCGGATCCGAAGGCCGGCGCTCGGCGTAGACCTCGACCGTGACGCTGATCGAAGTGCTGCCGATCCTGACGAGATCGGTATAGAAGGAAAGCACGTCGCCGATCTGCACCGGCTGCTTGAAGACGAACTCCTTCACGGCG
Source organism: Burkholderiales bacterium (assembly GCA_035602335.1). GTDB lineage: Bacteria > Pseudomonadota > Gammaproteobacteria > Burkholderiales > SG8-39 > SCGC-AG-212-J23. The sequence continues at coordinate 45,783 of DATNMK010000057.1, read as the reverse complement.
ACCGTGGCCACGCGGCCGCGCGCGATGCGGCCGGCGACGATGCCGCCGGCGATGTCGACCTGCGACATGATCCAGCCGCCGAAGATGTCGCCGTTCTGATTGGCGTCGGCCGGCATCGACACGACGCGCAGCGCCGGCTGCTTGTTCTCGGGAAGCCTGTCCACTAGCCTTTTTGCGATTCGAGATAGTGCAGCGGCCCGCCGCGGAAGGGCGCGAAGCCGGTGCCGAAGATCAAGCCGGCGTCGGCGAGGTCGGCGTCGGCGACGATGCCTTCGGCCACGGCCGCCTTCGCCTCGTTCAGATAGGGCTTGATCAGCGCCTCGGCAAGGGCGGCGTCGCAGGCGTCCGGCTGGCCCTTTACGGGCCTGCCGTTCTCGTAGCGATAGATTCCCTGTCCGGTCTTCCTGCCCAGGTGCCCGAGCTTCACCTTGTTCGCCAGGATCTGCGGGACATCCTTCTCGGCACCCAATCCCTTGGCGAGCGACTTTCCGGCAGCAAGGCAGATGTCGAGCCCGACGGTATCGGCGAGCTCGGCCGGGCCCATCGGCATGCCGAAGTCTTCCATCGCGCGGTCGATCGTCTCGGGCTTGATGCCCTGGTCGAGCATGCGGAAGGCGTTGTACATGTACGGGCCGAGCACGCGGTTGACCAGGAAGCCGGGCGAGTCCTTCACCGGCAGCGGCAGCTTGTCGATATGGCGCACGAAAGCTGCGGACTTGCGCGCGTAATCCGGGTTTGTCTTCTCCCCGGACACAATTTCCACCAACTGCAACTGAGGAACCGGGTTGAAGAAATGAATGCCGACCAGCCGCGACGGGTCCTTCAGCGCCGTCGCGATGTCGGCGAGCTTCAGACTAGAAGTGTTAGTAGCAAGGATTGCATCGGGCTTCGCCGCAGCCTCGAGCTTCGCGAACAGCTCCCGCTTTGCCTGGAGGTTTTCGAAGATCGCCTCGATGATCACGTCGGCGCGCGCCGCGCCCGCGCCGCTGACATCGGGAATCAGCCGGTCGAGCGCGTCGCGCACGCGGCGCGGCTCCCGCAGCCGGCGTTGAAAGAGCTGAGCGGCGCGCCTCACTGCCGGCGCGATGCGCTCCGGCGCGGTGTCCTGCAGCGTGACCGTGAGCCCGCGCATCGCGCAGATCGCCGCGATGTCGCCGCCCATCACGCCGGCGCCGACGACGTGCACATGGCGCGGCGCGAAGTCCGCGGCCTTGCCGAGCGACTTCATGCGCTCCTGCAGGAAGAAGACGCGGATCAGGTTGGCGGTCGTTGGATGCGCGAACAGGGCCTCGACCGAGGCCGCAGGATCCCCCGCCGCGCGGAACGGGTCGCCGTCGTATTTCTTCCACAGCTCCAGGATCGCGTACGGCGCGGGGTAGTGCTCGCGCTTCGCCTTTCTCGCGACCTGCTTGCGGGCCTGCGAGACGACAAAGCTTCTAAGGGGTCCGGAAAGCATCAGCGCTTTCCCGAAGGAGAGGCTTTTTCTTTTGGGTGATTCAAGGGTGATCGTCCGCGCCGTGTTTTCGAGGATACGCGGCGGCACTGCCTCGTCGACGAGGCCGATCCGTTTCGCGCGGCGCGCGTCGACGGATTTTCCCGTCAGCAGCATGTCGAAGGCCGCCGCCGGACCGACGAGCTTCGGCAGCCACTGCACGCCGTGCCAGGCTGGCATGATGCCGAGCATCACCTCGGGCAGCGCGAAGCGCGTCTTGGGATCGTCGAGCGCGACGCGGTAGCGGCAGGCTAGCGCCAGCTCGACGCCGCCGCCCATGCAGAAGCCGTTCACCATCGCGGTGGTGGGGAAGGGCAGGTCGCGAAGCCGCTGGAACACGTCCCAGCCCAGGCGCACGAAGGACATCGCCTCCTCGGGCGATTTGAAGCGGGTGAATTCCTCGACATCGGCGCCGGCGATGAAACCGTCCTTCGCGGAGCGGATGACGAGGCCTTTCGGATTCTCCGCGCGAATCTCGTCCAGGACGGCGCTCAATTGCTCGAGGGCTTCGCGCGAGAAAGTGTTCGCGGACTCGCCCTGCTTGTCGAAAGTGAGCCAGGCGAGAGCGTCGCGGTCGGTGTCCCAATGCCAATGCTTCGTAAACGTCGGGCGATCCATTTGCTCTCCCTTACAGCGCTTCGACCAGCATGGCTCCGCCGAGGCCGCCGCCGATGCAGATGGAGGCAATTCCCCGTTTCGCGTTATTTCTTTTCAAAAGCTTTAACAGATGAAGAACGATCCTGGTTCCGGACGCACCCACCGGATGGCCGAGGGCGATCGCGCCGCCGTCGACGTTCAGCCGGTTCTCGTCCAGCTCCCCCATCGCGCCGTCGAGGCCGAGCTCCTCGCGGCAGTACTTCTCGTCCTTCCACGCCGCGAGACAGCCGAGCACCTGCGCGGCGAACGCCTCGTTGATCTCCCAGTAATCGAGATCGTTCAAGCCCAGCCGGTGGCGCTTCAGGATCGGCGTTGCCGCGTGCACGGGTCCAAGGCCCATCTGCGCCGGATCGAGCCCGGCCCATTGCGAATCGACGATGCGGCCGATCGGCTCGAGGCCGTGGCGCCGCACCGCTTCCTCGGAGGCGAGGATCATCCAGGCCGCGCCGTCGGTGATCTGCGAGCTGTTGCCGGCCGTGACGTTGCCGTACTTGCGGTCGAAGAAAGGCTTGAGCTTCGCCAGGTTCTCCAGCGACGAGTCGCGGCGCACGCCGTCATCGAGCGGGAAGGTCGTGCCGTCGCCGGCGTAAAGCGCCTCCACCTCGCCGCCGCCCGGCGCCAGCCGCCCCTCGTCCTGCGCGCGTGCGGCTCGCTGGTGACTGCGCACGGAAAATGCATCCATTTGTTCGCGGGCGATGCCGAAGCGATAGGCGATGTTCTCCGCGGTCTGTCCCATCAGCAGCCCGACTATCGGGTCGGTGAGCCCTTTCATGATGCCGATGACTGGGGTGAGGAGCGATTTCACGGGCAGCTTTGCAAACATGGCCAGCTTTTGGCCCGTGGAGCGGGAAGAGGCCAACTCGGAAAACCATAAAACCATCCTCTCCCCATATAACAGCGGCGCGCGCGAGAGCGCGTCGACCCCGCCGGCAAGAACGAGATTGGAGCGTCCGGCGAGGATGTTGCTGATGCCCGAGTCGAGCGCCTGCATGCCGGAGGCGCAATTGCGCATCACCGTCCAGCCCGGCACCTTCTGGCCGCAGCCCATGCGCAGCGCGGCGACGCGGCCGATGTTGACCTCGTCCACCGACGGCGCGGCGCAGCCAAGGATGACTTCGTCGAGCTCGTCGGGCGCGAACTTCTGGCGCACCAGCAGCGTGCGGCCGGCCTGCGTCGCGAGGTCGCTCGCGGCGAACGGGCCAGGGCGGTTCTTTGACTTCAGGAACGGCGTGCGTGCGCCGTCTACTACATAAATCGGCCTTTGATACATCATGCTGCCTTTACGGAGAAACGCTTTTCCAGTTTTTCGACGATCTCCGCGCGGCCGAAGTCCTGCGGGAAATCGTCCACCTTGATGACGTGCTTGCGCAGCGCTTCCTTGCGCTGCCATTGCGCGTGCTCGTCAGGCGTCAGCACGGCTTGCGGATCCTTGAGCCCGTTCTTCTGCGCTTCGCGCAGCTTCTTCTCGAGCGGCTCGCAGGCGACCGCGGCGACGAAGGCGGCCTCCAGCACGCCGGTGGCGTCGGCTTCGCCCTTCGGCACGTACATGCCGGCGGTGAGCCGGTCGCGCGCCGCGCTGGGCTCGAGCGCGATCAGGGCGCACTCGCGGTTGCGCGAATCGAGCGGCGGCCTGAACGGCATGCCGAGCGGGAATAGCGTTACGCGAAGGAGCCTGGCGAGCAGCTTGCTCGGGAAGTTGGAGAGGATCTGGTCGAAGGCGAGCTGGGCGTGATAGAGCGCGTCGCGCACCGACCAGCGCACGAGCGGCAGGTCTTCGCGGATGCGCCCCTGGTCCTCGTAGTGCTTCAGCGTCGCCGACACCAGGTACATCATCGACAGGATGTCGCCGAGACGGCCGGAAATCTTCTCCTTGCGCTTCAGCGCTCCGCCCATGGCCATCATCGAAATGTCGGCGAGGAACGCAAAGGCCGCGGAGAGCCGCGAAACGTGGCGGTAGTAATGAGCCGTTTCACGCGCAGCTCTCGATGGGGCGGATGCAATGCTTGGAACAAGGCCAAAGACGAAGGCGCGGACGCCGTTCGAGATCACGTGCCCGATGTGCGAAGTAAACGCGTCGTCGAACTCGCGCGACGCCTCTGCGCCTTCCATCTCCTTGGCGGCGCGCATCTCGCGCAGCACGTAGGGATGGCAGCGGATCGCGCCCTGGCCGAAGATGATCAAGGTCCGCGTCAGGATGTTCGCACCTTCAACGGTGATGGCGATCGGCGTCATCTGGTAGCCGCGGCCGATCCAGTTGTTCGGGCCGAGGCAGATGCCCTTGCCGCCGTGGATGTCCATCGCGTCGTTCACACAAAGCCTGGCGCGCTCGGTCATGTGGTACTTGGCGATCGCCGAGACCACCGCCGGCTTCTCGCCGGCATCGACCGAGCCTGCCGTCATCACGCGCGTCGCGTCCATCATGTAGCAATGCGCTGCGATGCGGCCGAGCGCTTCTTCCACGCCCTCCAGCTTGCCGATCGGTGTCTTGAACTGGCTGCGCACGCGCGCATAGGCGCCGGTGAAGCGCGTCAGCGCCTTCGTCCCGCCGACCGACAAGGTCGGCAGCGAGATCGAGCGGCCGGCGGCGAGGCAGCCCATCAGCATCATCCAGCCCTTGCCAGCGTAGTCGGGGCCACCGATGATCCAGTCGAGCGGCATGAATACGTCTTTGCCCGAGTTCGGCCCGTTCTGGAACACCGCGTTGAGCGGCAGGTGCCGCCTGCCGATATTGACGCCAGGCGTGTTGGTGGGCACGAGGGCACAGGTAATGCCCAGATCGCTCTCGCCGCCTAGAAGCTTTTCCGGGTCATAGAGCCGGAAAGCCAGGCCCAGCAGTGTCGCGACGGGCCCCAGCGTGATGTAGCGTTTGTCCCAGGTGACCCGCATGCCGAGCACTTCCTTGCCTTGCCACGTGCCGCGGCAGACGACCGCGTAATCGGGGATCGACGCCGCGTCGGAGCCCGCTTCGGGATTGGTTAGCGCGAAACAGGGCACCTCGAGGCCCTTAGCGAGGCGCGGCAGGTAGTGGTTCTTCTGCTCGTCAGTGCCGTAATGCAGCAGCAGCTCCGCTGGTCCCAGCGAGTTCGGCACCATCACCGAGATCGCGGTGGCGCTCGAGCGCGTGGAAAGCTTCATCACGACTGCGGAGTGCGCGAGCGCCGAGAAGCCGAGGCCGCCATATTTCTTGGGAATGATCATGCCCAAGAATCCTTTGTCCTTGATGAACTGCCAGACCTGCGGCGGCAGGTCCTGCAGCTCGTGCGTGATCTCCCAGTCGTTGCACATCGCGCAGAGCTCTTCCACCGGCCCGTCGAGGAAGGCCTGTTCCTCGGGCGTCAGGCGCGGCTCGGGGATGGCGAGGAGCTTGTCGAAGTCCGGCTTGCCCGAGAACAGATCGCCATCCCACCACACCGTGCCGGCGTCGATCGCCTCTTTCTCCGTTTGCGACATGTCGGGAAGAATCCGCCGGTAAAGAGCGAGCACGCGCTCAGTGATCAGGATTCTTCTGAGCGGCGGAATGTTCAGGATTGCGGCAATTGCCAGGAACAACCCCATGACAACAAAACTTCCCGTCAAGAAAATCAGAACGGCGAAGGCGGCTGTCCACGCGATGAGCGGCAGGCGGAAAAAGCCGAAGATGAAAGCGACCACGATCGCTGCGAGGATGAGTTCCAGCATGACGGACTCCTAGGCAGCCTTCTTGATGGAGGTTTTCAGGGGAGCATTCAGCCCGGCGGCGAGAAACGCGGTGAGCCGCTCCTCCAGGAGCCGGGCGTCGTAGCGGTCTTCCGGCTTGCAGCCGGCGATGAGCTGCACCGTGTCGGTCGCCGCGATGGTGTAGGCGAGCGTGCCGAACATGAAGTGGATGCGCCACACCAGTTCCTCGCGGGGCATCTGCGGCAGCGCGCGCTCGAAGGCGGCCTTATAGCGCTCCATCGCGGGGGCGTAGAGCTGGCCGATCAGGGAGCGGATGTGCTTCGCCGGCTCGGTGTAGGTGCGGCCGAGCAGGCGGATGAAGTTGCGCCCGCCGCCCTTCGCGTCCTCGATCAGGCGCAGGCTCTCGCCGACGAAGGCGCGGATCAGGGTCTCGGCGGGAATCGGCCGCTCTCCGGCTTCGGTTTCCAGGCGCTCGAGCCGCGCGACCCGCGCCGCGTTCATCGGATCCAGGCGCCGCCGGAATAGCGCCTCGATCAGGGCATGCTTGGAGCCGAAGTGATAGTTGACGGCGGCGAGATTGACGCCGGCCTTGGCGGTGAGCAGCCGCATCGAGGTGCCCTCGAAGCCGTGCTGCATGAAGAGTTCCTCGGCGGCGTCGAGGATGCGGGTGCGGGTTTCGTGCTGGGGCTTGATTGCGCGGAGGGACATGGGCGGCCGGTAGATTTCAAACGATCGTTTGAAAGATAAACGACGCGCCCCGCGCCGTCAAGGGGTCGCAAGCTGCTACGGCTTGCCGGTAATCGAAATGGCCTGGCGGATGAACGCCTTTTTCCGCGCCGGGTCCTCGATCTCGTCGGCGATCAGCAGGTAGAGCTCGGCCTCGTCGCGGGCCTTCATCGCGGCACGCTTGACGACTACACGGCTCACGGCGCCGATATGCTCCGCCAGCCGCTTCTCGGCGCGGCCGAGGACTTCCGGCGTGAATCTGCTGGCGGCAAGGGTGGTGGACGGATCGGCGGGCTGGCTCGTGCCGGAGGCCGCCGGCTTCGACAGCGGGCGCGAGATCTCCGCGAACTGCTTTTCGAAGGCGGCGCGCGGGATCGCGGCGGAAATGTCGGCCGCGAGCATCTGCACGAGCTGGGCCTGCGTTGTGGCTTTCTTCGCCGCGTTCTTCACCATGACCGGCGCAATCGGTCCCAGGTGCTGCGCAAGCCCCGTTTCAAGCTTCTTGAGCAGCGCGGGCTCGAAGGTTGTTCGAACCTGCGTCTTGGGCTGCGCCACCTGGGTCTTGGGTTCGCCGCCGCCAAGCAAAGCTTCGCGCAGCTCCTGCACCGACTGCGGCCGCTGATCCTCGTACGGCGCCAGCGCCCAGTCGATCGCAGCCAGGAACTCGGGGCGAAACCGGCCTTTGCCGGCAGCCTGGACCGCCGGCGGCATGCTGTCTTCGCGGATGCGCGCCGCCGCCTCGTGCGGGTGGTTGCCGGTGACCATCCAGTACAGCACCCCGCCGAGCGCGTAGATGTCGCTCCAGGGACCCTGCTTGCCCTGCGTGTGGTACTGCTCGAACGGCGCGTACCCGGGCGTCACGACGGCGGTCAGCTCGGAGGATTTCTGGCGCGCGGCGCCGAAATCGAGCAGCACGGGGCTATTGTCCTCCCGGACATAGATGTTCATGGGCTTGATGTCGCGATGCATGAAGCCCGATTTGTGCACTACTTCGAGGCCGTCGAGGAGCGGGGCTAACAGTGCGGCCACTTGCGCCTCGGCGAGCGGGCGCCGCGGGCCGGCCCAGTCGGGCAGCGGCGCGCCCTCGACGAACTCCATCACCATGTACGCCGTGCCGTTCGCCTCGAAAAACCGCATCACCCGCACGATGTTCGGATGGCGGTATGACGCCAGGGTGCGCGACTCGTCGAGAAAGCGGCGCTTGCCCCAGCTGAAGGTCTCCGCGGTCTCCTCAGACCTCGGCGCGATCGTTTGATCGGGCGCGCGCAGAGCGATGTCGTCCGGCAGGTATTCCTTGACGGCGACCTTGAGGTTCAGGTTCTGGTCGAGCGCGAGATAGGTCAGCCCGAAGCCGCCGACGCCGAGCACCCTTTCGATCAGGTACTCCTGCAGTGCGTGTCCCGCAGGCAGGGCGTTGGCTGCTTGCATCGCGGGACTATCCCTTGTCGATCAGGCTGATCGCCTTCTCCAGGCTGCGGCGCATGCGGTTGAACGCCTGTCCGAGCTGCGACACCTCGTCGCGGCCGGTTTCCGGGAAGTCCGCGGCTTCGAGGCTGCCCTTGGAAATCTGGTCCGCGGCGTGGGAGAGCTGGGTGATCGGCTCGACGATGAGAAGCGTGAGCATCACGTTCAGGATCACGAACAGCACCGCGAACACCACCGTGAGCGAGCTCATGAAGGTGACGAAGGCGCGGTTGGCGTTGCGGATCGGCAGGTCCATCGGCACCGAGACGATCTGCGCGCCGATGATCTCGTTCAGCTTCCAGCCATAGCCGTTGTTCGGGCCGTAGAGCTTGACCATCGCCGGCGGGGCGAGCTCCGCCGTGGTATGGCACGCGAGGCAGGCCTGGTCCTTGATCTGGAACGGCCGCGCGAGGTAGAGCGAACGCCCGGTCGGGGTGCTGCGAATTCCCGAAATCTCGGTGCGCCCGGCCTCGTTGCGGAAGGTGTTGACGATGTCGCTCTCCCAGTCGACTGCGCGGTTGCGCGGGTTGGTGGGGTTGAGCGCCGCTTCCTTGTACGTGTAGTCCGGATACTTCTTGCGCAGCAAGCCCATGATCTCGGTTGCCGCGAAGGCCGGGACGCTTTCCGGCAGGAACTTGTCCGCGTCGTAAGGCAGCAGCGGCCGTACCTTGCCGATGGTGTATTGCCGCATGGAGAGCGAGGCTTCCAGCATTACCCCGGCGTTGCGCAGCACCTCTTCGCGGGCGTTCTTGTGGAGCAATTCATACGAGACAAACCCGGTGACGCCAAGGCCGATCACGAACACGGTGAGCAGCACCAGGTTGAACTTCAGCCGCAGACCCATGTTTTGTCCCTCCCCTTGTGGAACTATTATGCGCAGGCCGGCGCAGCACCGATGAGCTTACACTTTCTCGACCCCTACTGCCTCGGAGGCTTCCTCCTGACGCTGCTCGGTTATCGGTTCAGACGATAATCGCGCCATGAGCACTCAAGCACATCACCGCGCCGCGCCGATCGAGCGGCTGAAAGGCAACGAGTGGCGGGCGGTGCGCATCCTCCTGCCCTATCTCCTCGAATACAAATGGCGCGTGGCGGCGGCGCTCGCCTGCCTGATCGCCGCCAAGCTGGCGAACGTAGCGGTCCCGCTCATCATGAAGGAGGTGGTGGACGGGCTCGACCCCAGGACCGCGATCGTCGCGGTGCCGGTCGCGTTGCTCGCCATCTACGGAATCCTGCGCTTCTCGACCACGCTCTTCGCCGAGCTGCGCGATGTGGTGTTCGTGCGCGTCACGCAGCGCGCCATCCGGCGGGTGGCGCTCGGCGTCTTCAGGCACCTGCACAGCCTTTCGCTGCGCTTCCACCTCGACCGCCAGACCGGCGGCATGACGCGCGACATCGAGCGCGGTACGCGCGGCATCTCGACGCTGCTCTCCTATGCGCTGTTCTCGATCCTGCCGGTGATCCTCGAGTTCGCGCTCGTCGCGGCGGTGCTGATCCACAAGTTCGACTGGCGCTTCGCCGCCATCACGTTCGGCGCCGTCGCCGTCTACATCGCCTTCACCGTGCTGATCACCGAGTGGCGGATGGACATCCGCCGGCGCGCGAACGAGCTGGATTCGAAAGCCAACGCCCGCGCCATCGACAGCCTGCTCAACTACGAGACGGTGAAGTACTTCGGCAACGAGGAATTCGAGGCGCGGCGCTACGACGAGAACCTGCAGAGCTATGAAGCGGCCGCGGTCAAGAACGAGGCCTCGCTCGGGCTGCTGAACATCGGCCAGAGCTTGATCATCGCTGTGGCGGTGACTGCGCTGATGCTGCTGGTGGCCGAAGGCGTCGCCGCGCAGGCCTTTACGCTCGGCGACCTGGTGCTGGTGAACGGCCTCCTCATCCAGCTCTACATACCGCTCAACTTCCTCGGCATGGTGTACCGCGAGATCAAGCAGGCGCTGCTCGACCTGGACCGCATGTTCCGTTTGCTCGGCGAGCATCGGGAGGTCGAGGACCCGCCGGGCGCGCCCGACGTGCCGCCCGGGCCGGCGACCGTCGAATTCAGGCATGTGAGCTTTTCCTATGAGCGCGAAAGGCAGATCCTGTTCGACGTGAGCTTCACCATCCCTGCCGGCCACCGTGTCGCCGTGGTCGGACACTCCGGCTCCGGCAAGTCGACGCTCGCGCGGCTCCTGTATCGGTTTTACGACATCTCTCATGGAGAACTGAGAATAAATGGCGCTGACATCAGGGGAGTAAAGCAGGCGAGCCTGCGCGCGGCGATCGGCATCGTCCCGCAGGACACGGTGCTTTTCAACGACAGCATCCTCTACAACATCCGCTATGGGCGGCCGCGAGCGAGCGACGCCGAGGTGATCGAAGCGGCGCGCGCCGCGCACATCCACGACTTCATCCAGACGCTGCCGGCCAAGTACGAGACGATGGTCGGCGAGCGCGGGCTCAAGCTTTCCGGCGGCGAGAAGCAGCGCGTGGCGATTGCGCGCGCCCTGTTGAAGAATCCGCGCATCCTGATCTTCGACGAAGCCACCTCGGCGCTCGACTCGCGCGCGGAGAAAGCGATACAGGCCGAGCTCGAGCGGATCTCGCAGGGCCGTACCACGCTAGTGATCGCTCACCGCCTTTCCACGGTGATGGATGCCGACCAGATCCTGGTGCTCAGCCATGGCCGTGTCATAGAACGCGGGACGCATCTGCAGCTCCTTGAAATAAAAGGGGAATACGCCAGGATGTGGGCGCTGCAGCAACAAAAGGCGCAAGCCGAGGCCGTTCTCGAGCAGGCCGAAGCGCTGTAGCTTCAACCCGACACCAGAGTTTTTTCACGGGGTTTCTAGGAACTAGTTCCTATCCCATGATTTTACTTGCGATTTTTTTGGGCTGTAGGTTATATTGATTGGCCGCCATGCAAAGAAGACTGCATCCGCTCGAAGGGATCGTCGCGTTGTGCGCGCTTTTCCTCGTGCTCGCTCTCACCGTGGGATTCGCGCAGGCCGGAGAAGTCAACGCCGCCGCGCCGCGCGCTCAAAAAGTCGTTCTGCTGAGATCGGCGGCGGTGCTGGTGCAGGACGCCGACACCGGCGAGATCGTGATCAACAAGAACAGCGAAGCCGTGGTGCCGATCGCTTCGATCACCAAGCTGATGACGGCGATGGTGCTCCTCGACAGCGGCGTCGATCTCAACATGCGCATCGTGCTGGCCCGCGAGGACGTCGACTCGCTCAAGGGCACGCGCTCGCGGCTGCGCACCGGAGCCGTGCTGACGCGCGACGAGCTGCTGCTGCTCGCGCTGATGGCCTCCGAGAATCGCGCCGGCGCCGCGATCGGACGCACCTATCCGGGCGGCACGCAGGCCTTCGTCGAAGCGATGAACGAGAAGGCCGAGAAGCTCGAAATGAACGACAGCCACTTCGTCGATGCCACCGGCCTTTCGAAGGGCAACGTGTCGAGCGCGCGCGATCTGGCCAAGCTGGTGCGCGCGGCGCACAGCTACCCGTTGATCCGCGAATACTCGACGCGCGACCGCGCCACCGTCACCGCATTCGGCCGGCCGCTCTCGTTCCGCAACACCAACGGCCTGGTGCGCAGCTCGCACTGGGAAATCGGGCTGTCCAAGACCGGCTACATCAGCGAGGCAGGCCGCTGCCTCGTGATGCGGGTACGGCTCGCGTCCAAGGACGTGATCGTGGTATTGCTTGACTCATGGGGCAAGCATTCCCGGGTCGGCGACGCCAACCGCATCAGGAAGTGGCTCGAGAGCAACGCGCCCGTCGGGCGCAGCAGCTAGTCGGCGGCTTCCGCGAAGACGTCATCGCGGGGCTTTCGCTTCCCCGCAAGAGCCTTCCCCCCAAGTACTTCTACGACGCGGCGGGCAGTGGCCTGTTCGAACGCATCTGCCGGCTGCGCGAGTATTACCTGACGCGCGCCGAGCTCGCGCTGACGCGCGCGCACCTCGGCGCGATCGCGGCATTTGCCCAGACTGGGAGCACGCTCATCGAATACGGCAGCGGCGAGAGCCTGAAGTCCCGCTTGCTCATTCGCGCCCTGCGACCCTCCATGTATCTGCCGGTGGACATCTCGCAGGGCGCGTTGCGCGCAGCGGCCACGCGCCTGGCGCGCGAGTTTCCGCGGCTTGACATCGTGCCGGTGGTCGCCGATTTCTCGCGTCCCCTCGCGCTTCCGGTGAAGGGCCGGAGAAGGGGCTGCGCGGTGTATTTCCCCGGCTCGACGATCGGCAACCTCACGCCCGAGGAGGCGCAGGCCTTTCTCGCCATGAGCCGCGGCCAGGCGAGCCGCATGCTGGTCGGCGTCGACCTAAAGAAGGACGCCAACGTACTGCACGCCGCCTACAACGACGCAAAGGGCGTCACCGCGGCCTTCAACCTGAACCTGCTCCGGCGCATCAACCGCGAGCTCGGCGGAGACTTCGACCTGCGGCGCTTCGCGCACTATGCCTTCTACAACCCCGGGCCGGGCCGCATCGAGATGCACCTGGTCTCGCTCGCCAGGCAGACGGTGAACGTCGGCGAGCACCGCTTCGCCTTCGACGCGGGCGAATCGATCCACACCGAAAACTCGTACAAATATTCGATAGCCGAGTTCCAAGGTCTAGCCGCCAAGGCGGGATTCAAGGGCGCGAAAGTCTGGACCGACCGCCGCGGTCTGTTTTCACTTCACGGCTTGGTTGCTGCGTAAACCGAAAATCGGGGTCAGAGCCCGATTTCCCATAGCGGCAGCGGAAGTACCGGAAATCGGGCTCTGACCCCGATTTTCCTAAGCCACCCCGATCCTTGATGTGGGCCGGTGGCCGATGGCGCGCGAGATCTGGTCGGCGGTCTCCTTGATCAGCGGACCCCACTGCACCTTCATGCGGTCGGCGGGCGTCGACAGCGAGAGCGCGGCGACCAGCGCGCCGCCGTCGTCGCGCAGGCCGGCGGCGACGCAGCGCACGCCGATCTCGGCTTCCTCGGCGTCGATGGCCCAGCCCTGGCGCTGGATGCGCTCCAGGTCGCGCTCGAGCAGCGTGACGTTGGTGATGGTGTTCTTGGTGTGCGGCGCGAGGCCGGTGCGCTTGGCGTAGTCGCGCAGCCGCGCGAAGCCCTCCTCGAGCAGGAACAGCTTTCCCGCCGCCGTCACGTGGAGCGGCGCGCGCGTGCCGATCACGTGCACGACGCGCATCGCCGAGCGGCCCGAAGAAGTGCGCTCGACGTACACGATCTCGTCGTCGTGGCGCACCGAAAGGTTCACGGTCTCGCCGGTCTGCGCATGCAGCTCGCGCATCACCGGCAGCGCGAGCTCGCGCACGCTGATGCGCGATTTGACGAGGTTGCCGAGCGCGAGCAGCCGCATGCCGAGGCGATAGCTTCCCGGCTCGACGCGGTCGACCAGCCGGTCGGCCGACATCGCGGCGAGGATGCGGTGGGCGGTCGACGGATGCAGCCCGGTGTACTGCGCGATCTGCTTCAGGCCGAGCGGCTCGGGATGCTGCGCCAGCACGTCGAGCAGGCGCATCATGCGCTCGATCACCTGGATCGGATTCTTTTGCTCGTCCCTGGACGCGGCCATATTCGGCCGCATTGTAGAATGCCGCGCCATGCCGGTGGTGACCAACGTCGAGGACCTGCGCCAGCTCGCGAAAAAGCGCGTCGCCAAGGCGATCTTCGACTATGTCGACCGCGGCTCGTACGACGAGGCCACCCTGCGCGCCAACCGGGCCGACCTCGAGCTGCTGACGCTGCGCCAGCGCGTGGCGATCGACGTCGACCGGCGCTCGCTGCGCACTACCCTGGTGGGCCACGACGTGACGATGCCGGTGGCGATCGCGCCCACCGGCCTCACCGGGCTCAACTGGGCCGACGGCGAGATGCTGGCCGCGCGCGCCGCCGAGCGCTTCGGCGTCCCCTTCACGCTCTCGACGATGTCGATCTGCTCGATCGAGGACGTCGCGAGCGCCGTCACCAAGCCTTTCTGGTTCCAGCTCTACGTGATGCGCGATCGCGGCTTCGCCGCCTCGCTCATCGAGCGCGCGAGGGCGGCCAAGTGCTCGGCGCTGGTGCTCACGCTCGACCTGCAGATCCAGGGCCAGCGCCACCAGGACCTCAAGAACGGCCTCGCGGTGCCTCCGCGTCTGACTCTTGGAACTTTTTTGGATGTGCTTACCAAACCATCCTGGGCGTTGAATGTCCTGAAGGGAAGACGCAAGTCATTCGGCAACCTCGAGGGCCGCATCCCGGACGCCGGCAGCCTGACCACGCTCTCGCAATGGATCGCCGGCCAGTTCGACCCGACGCTGAGCTGGAAGGACGTCGAGTGGGTTAAGAACCTGTGGGGCGGGAAGCTGATCCTGAAAGGCATCCTCGACGCCGAAGACGCGAAGATCGCCGCCTCGAGCGGCGCCGACGCGATCGTGGTCTCCAACCACGGCGGCCGCCAGCTCGACGGCACCGTATCGTCGATCCGCGCGCTGCCCGAAGTGGTCAACGCGGTGGGCGGCCGCATGGAGGTGCTGTTCGACGGCGGCATCCGCTCGGGCCAGGACGTGCTCAAGGCGCTCGCGCTCGGCGCGCGCGGCGCCATGATCGGCCGCGCTTTTCTCTACGGCCTTGGCGCGATGGGGGAAAAGGGCGTCACGCGCGTGCTGGAAATCATCCGCAGCGAGCTCGACGTCACGATGGCGCTGTGCGGATTGCGCGACGTCAAGGACGCGAGTCCGGCGATCCTGCGGCGCTGAAGAGGCGAAAGCAGTTGCGGCCGGCTTCTTTCGAGCGGTACATCGCCGCATCCGCATACTTGATCAGCGCGTCCTGGTCGGTGCTGTCGTCCGGGTACAGGGCGACGCCGACGCTGACGGTGGCGGCGATGGCGTGGCCTTCGACCTGGATCGGCTCCTGGAACGCGGCGATGATCTTCTGCGCCACCACGGCGGCGTCTCCGGAGGCGGTGACGCTGCTCAGCACGACGGCGAACTCGTCGCCGCCGAGCCGCGCTACCGTGTCGGAGGCGCGCACCGATTTCGAAAGCCGCTCTGCTACCTGCAGCAGCAGCTTGTCGCCGGCGGCATGGCCCAGCGTGTCGTTGACATGCTTGAAGCGGTCGAGGTCGATGAACATCACGCCGACGGTCCAGCTCTTGCGCTTCGCCAAGGCCAGGGTCTGGCGCAGGCGGTCATAGAACAGCGCGCGGTTCGGTAGCTTCGTCAGCGTGTCGTAGTGGGCCAGCTGGCGGAACCGTTCCTCGCTCTCGCGCAGCGCCACCTCGGCCTGCTTGCGGCTGGTGATGTCGTCGAAAACCGCGATCTCGTATTGCGGCTCGCCGGCGGCGTCGCGCTCGACCACCATCGTGAGCGCCACCCAGATGACCGAGCCGTCCTTGCGCAGATAGCGCTTCTCGACGCGCACCGCATCGATCTCCCCGGCATACAGGCGAGGGCGCTGCGCATTGATCAGGTCGAGGTCGTCGGGATGCGAGATCTGTCTGCCCGTGAGGCGCATGAGCTCGTCCTCGGAATAGCCCAGGATCTCGCACAAGCGGCGGTTGACCAGCAGAAAGCGCCGGTCCATCCCGATGTGGGCGACCCCCGACCCCGCCAGCTCGAATGTGCGCCGGAACCGTTCTTCGCTCTCGCGCAGCGCGGCCGCCGCGCGCTTCGCCTCGGAGATGTCCTGGATGACCGAGACGAAGTACGGGGCCTCCCCGCTCGCGCCGCGCACCAGCGAGGCGGCGATCGCGACCCATACCTTGCTGCCGTCCTTGCGCACCAGCTCCCTCTCGCGCAATTGGTGCCCGGCAACTTCCCCGGCGGCCAGCCTGGCGAGGAAATCGGTGGCCTCGCCGAGACCCACCTGCGCATTGGTGTCGCGCAGGCCCATCGAGCGCAGCTCGTCTTGCGAGTAGCCGACGATCTCGCAGAACTTGTCGTTGACCCGCAGGTAGCGCAGGTCGAGCGAGACCAGCGTGATCCCCACGGCGGCCTGGTCGAACGTGGCGCGGAACATCTGCTCGCTTTCGCGCAGCGCCTCCTCGATTCGCCTGCGCTCGGCGCCCATGCGTTCGGCGGCCTCGCGCGGCAGCGATCGCTTCGTTTTTCTCTTTGCTGGCCTCGACTTACGGCCCATCCGCGCCTCCCTAGGCAGCCGGTCAAACTTTATCAGATTGTCCTGCCCTCAGCCGCGCGCGCCGCGCGAAGCGCCCGGGATCCATTGCATCCAGCAACTTTCCTTCCACGGGCATCGGCTCGCCTTCCAGCTCGCTGGCGAGCACCTCCGCCGCCAGCGCCGACCACAGAAGGCCGCGCGAGCCGTACGCGAGAGCGCCGTAGACGCCTTCGGCGAGCTTGCCCACGAGCGGCAGGCGGTCCGGCGCCACGGTGCGGAAGGCGACGCGCCCTTCCAGCGACCGCGGTCTCGCCTTCACTGGAATGATCCGTTCCAGGCGCTCGAGGTTGCCGGCATGGCTCGAAGCGCGCGGCGCAGGATCTTCATCGTCCAGGTCGTAGCTCGCGCCGACCACGCATACGCCATCCACCGGCGGCAGCACCATTCCGCCGCGCAACAGCACCGCGCGCGGCGCATCGATCGACTCGCTCGGAATGTAAGTGAGCTGGCCGCGCACGCGGCGCAGCCGCGCATGCGGCAAGGGCGAGAGAGAGTCGTTCGCGGTGGCGAGAATCACCAGCGTGCCTTTTTCCAGCGTTTTCACTTCTTTATTGAAAATCCGTTCGAGGCGGTCACCGCATGCCTCGAGCTGCGCGTTCACCAGCGACTGCGGCTGGATCCATCCCGCTTCGGGAAACCACAAGCCCGTGCCGGAAACCGGCAGCCCCGCGTGCTTGGCCGCCTCGTCTCGCGTTACGTATTGCGCATAGTCGGCGGGCAAGCCGAGCGCCGCGATCGAGGCGCGCTGCGAGGCGTCTTCCTTGTCGTCGCGCGCCAGCTGCAGCACGCCGCAGCGGTCCCAGCGAATGCTTTTGAGTTTTCTCCAACTGGATAATCCAAACAGAAAACCGGATCTCGTCAGCCGCGCGAACACGCTGTCGTCCGGCGTGACGAGCGGATGGAAGCTGCCGGCGTGGTTGCCCGAGGCTTCCTGCGCCGGCGCGGCGTGGCGCTCGATGAGCCGCACTTGCCAGCCTCGCGCGCACAGCCGCTCGCAGATCGCGGCACCCGCGAGGCCCGCGCCGATGACGGCTGCATTTCTCTTGGGGGTTGAAGCGAAATTTGCTTTTCGGATGTACCGCGCGAGAAGCATTTCCTTCTTGCCCCCGAAGCCGGCAGCTTTCTCGACCGCGAAGCCGGTGGCTTCCAGCGCAGAACGAACGGAAGCGGCGACGCTCCAGGTCGCTGCCGTCGCGCCGGGCGCCGCGAGGCGCGAGACCGAGCGCAGCAGCGCGTGCGACCACATGTCCGGATTCCTGGCCGGCGAGAAGCCGTCGAGGTAGATCGCATCGGCCGCAAGGCGCAGGTCGCGAAGGATCTTGATGTCCGCGAAGAACAGCGTCAGGACGACGCGTCCGCCTTCGAGCTCGAGGCGATGCGCGCCCGGGACCAGCATCGGCCAGGCCGCATGCAGTTCGGCAGCCTCGCGCTCGAACTCGGGATATCGGGAATGAAGAGTTCTCAAATCCTGGAGCGTGAAGGGATGCTTCTCGACCGAGACGAAATGCAGCTTGACGCAGCGCGCCGGGTCGCGGCCCCACGCCTGCCAGGTGGCGAGGAAATTGAGGCCATAGCCGAAGCCGGTCTCGAGGACCACGAAGCGCTCGCGGCCTGCCCAGCGCGCGGGCAGACCATTGCCGGCGAGGAACACGTGCCGCGCCTGAGCCGGCCCGCCCGCGGCGCTGTGGTACACGTCGTCGAACTCGCGCGAGTAAGGCGTCCCGTCCCCGGCGAACGCGAGACGCGCGGGCAGGAGGGGAGAGGGCATCGGCGCAGTATATCGGCGTAGAATTTTGCGCATGAACAAGCCCGCCGAAATCAAGCTCGAAAGCGTCCCGGTATGGATCAACGGCAAGGCCCTCGCGCCTTCCGGTCGCTATGGCGAGGTGTTCAACCCCGCGACCGGCCAGGTCACGAAGAAAGTCGTTTTTTCAGACGCAAAGCTGGTCGATGCGGCGGTGCAGGCCGCCGCGGCCGCATTCCCGGCGTGGCGCGACACGCCGGTGTTACGACGCGCGCGAGTCATGCAGAAATTCCTCCAGCTGCTGCAGGCGGAGCAGAAGGAGCTGGCGCGCCTCGCCTCCGAGGAGCACGGCAAGACGCTCGAGGACGCGATGGGCTCCGTGCAGCGCGGCATCGAGGTGGTCGAGTTCGCCTGCGGCATCCCGCACCTGCTGAAGGGCGAGTACTCGGAGAACGTCGGCACGCAGGTCGACACGCACACGCTGCGCCAGCCGGTCGGCGTCTGCGCCGGCATCACGCCGTTCAACTTCCCGGTGATGGTGCCGCTTTGGATGTTCCCGATGGCGATCGCCTGCGGCAACACGTTCATCCTGAAGCCTTCGGAAAAGGTGCCCTCGGCGTCGGTCCGCATGGCCGGGCTTTTCAAGCAAGCCGGGCTGCCCGATGGCGTCTTCAATGTCGTGCACGGCGACAAGGTTGCAGTAGATGCTCTTTTACTTCATAAAGATGTAAAGGCTGTTTCCTTTGTCGGTTCCACCCCGATTGCGAAATACATCTACGAGACCTGCGCAAGCACCGGCAAGCGCGTGCAGGCGCTCGGCGGCGCGAAGAACCACGCGGTGGTGCTGCCCGATGCCGACCTCGAGTTCGCCGCCGACGCGCTGATCGGCGCGGCGTACGGCTCGGCGGGCGAGCGCTGCATGGCGATCTCCGCGGTCGTCGCAGTGGGTGCGGCCGGCGATCCGCTGGTGAAACTGCTCGAGAAAAAAGCCAGGCAAATAAAGCTCGGCGTCGACATGGGCCCCTTGGTGACCTGCCAGCACCGCGACAAGGTGGCTTCCTATATCGATATCGGCTTGAAGGAAGGCGCCAAGCTGGTCGTCGACGCGCGCAAGCAGGACACGCCGAAGGAAGGCTTCTACCTCGGCACCTCGCTCTTCGACCGCGTGACGCCCGAGATGGAGATCTACAAGAACGAAATCTTCGGGCCGATCCTGATCGTGTTGCGCGCGAACACCATCGATGAAGCGATTTCAATCATAAACAAAAACCCGTATGCCAACGGCACCGCGATCTTCACCGAGTCGGGTGGTGCAGCACGTCGCTTCCAGAATGAAGTGCAGGTCGGCATGGTCGGCATCAACGTGCCGATTCCGGTGCCGGTGGCGTTCTACTCGTTCGGCGGCTGGAAGAACTCGCTCTTCGGCGACCTGCACGTGCACGGCACCGAGGCGGTCAAGTTCTACACCAGGACGAAGGTGGTGACGAGCCGCTGGCCGCACCAGGACACGCCGGCGCCCGGCTTCAACATGCCGACGCTGGGGTAATCATGAAAGAGATCTTCATCTTGTTCGTGCTCGCCCTTGCGGGCTGCGCCACGCTCGAGGAGCGTCCTGCTTTGGTAGAGCGCATGTACGTCATCAACTGCGGCGAGAACCACGTCAAGGACCTGTCGCGCTGGACCCCGGGCGTGCACGTCGGCGAGCCGGCGGTGTTCAGCAACCACTGCTATCTCATCCGCCACGCCAAGGGCCTGATGCTGTGGGATACCGGCAATCCGGACCGCCTCGCGGCGCTGCCGAACGGGCTCACGGCGCCGAACGGCATCATCACCGCCTTCATGCGCAAGCCGCTCGCCGACTCGCTGAAGGAGATCGGCGTCTCGCCCGCCAGGATCCAGCACTTCGCGATGTCGCATTCGCACGGCGATCACTCGGGCAACGCCAACCTCTTCGGCGCTTCGACGCTGTACATGCAGGCGGCCGAGTACGACGCGGTGTTCGGCCCGGAGCCGCAGAAATACAACTTCATCGCCGCCAACTTCGAGAAGCTGCGCGGCGCGAAGGTGGTGAAGCTGAACGGCGACCATGACGTGTTCGGCGACGGCTCGGTCGTGATCAAGTCGACGCCGGGCCATACCATCGGCCACCAGTCGCTCCTCGTGCGGCTGCCGAAGAGCGGCCCGGTGCTGCTTTCGGGCGACATGGCGCACCTGATGGAAAACTGGCAGGCGAAGCGCTCGCCGTCCTTCAACTACGACGTCGCGCAGAGCACGCGCTCGATGAACGAGATGGAGCAGTTCATGGCGAGCACCGGCGCCAGGCTCTGGATCAACCACGATCGCGCGCAGAGCGCCGCGATCCCGAAGGCGCCGGCGTTCGTCGAATGAACACGGTGATCCTGACCTTGATCCTGGGGACCGCGACGCCGGGCGGCGGGTTTCCGGTCTACGGTGAGGCGTTCGCCGAGATGGTGAACGCCCAGGAACCGGCGCTGAAGATCGAGCCGCGCAATACCAAGGGCAGCACCGAGAACGTGCCGCTGCTCGAGACGGGCAAGCTCGACCTCGCGCTGGTCGCCGGCGAAATCGCGACCGCTGCGCTCGCCAAGCCCGGCACGCCGCTGCGCATCGTTGCCGCGATGTACTCCTCGCCCGGCATGTTCATCGTGCTGAGCGAGAGCCCTTACCGCAGCATCGCGGACCTGAAGGACAGGCCGGTGGTGCTAGGTACCCAGGCCTCGGGCATCACCGCTCTCGGTAGAACGGTTCTGGAGAGTTTGGAAATCAGTGTCAAACCCATTTATCTGGAAAAAGCGGCCGACGGGCCGGCGATGCTGATGGACGGCCGCGCGGCGGCGCTCTGGGGCGCGGGCGTCGGCTGGCCGGCGTTCACCTCGCTCGCCCGATCCGGCGGGCGCTTCATCGCGCCGAGCACCGACGAGGTGAAGCGCATCTTGGCGAAGCAGCCTGCGCTGCAGGCGGTCACGCTGCCCGCCGGAAGCTATCCCGGGCAGGACGCGCCGCTCCACTCGGTCGGCTCGTGGAGCTACGTCTTCGCTAAGCCCGGATTACCCGACGAGACCGCCTATCTCCTCGCGCGGGCGATCCACAGGGCGGAAGCGCCGCTCGCGGCGCGCCTGCCGCAGGCGCGCGAAACGACGATGGCGAACACGCTCAAAGCCGCGCCTAGCGCCGATCTCATCCATCCCGGTGTGCTGAAGTATCTGCGCGAGGCCGGGATCAGGTAATCCCTTCACCCCGGTTTTCATGAAAACTGGCGAGGCGTACGCGGAGTTCTCCGGCCGCCGCATCTGGTTTCGGGATGGCGGCGCCGGCGTACCGGTGGTCTTCCTGCATTCCCGCACCGGCAGCAGCCTGGTCTGGGAGCACCAGGTCGCGGCGTTCGGCGCGGCCGGGTACCGCTTCATCGCGTACGACCGCCTCGGGCACGGCCGGTCGGTTCTCAAAACCGGCGCCGAGCCCGGCACCGCGGCGGACGACCTCGAGGGCCTGATGCGATATCTCGGCATTGGCGAGTTCCACCTGGTTGGAACCGCAGCCGGCGGAATCGTCGCCTTCGACTACGCTTTGTCGTTCGCGTCGCGGCTGCGCAGCCTGGTGATCGCCAACAGCATCGGCGGCGTGCAGGACGAGGACTACCTCGCGCTCCATCAGCGCCTGCGTCCGCCGCAGTTCGCGGCGCTGCCGCCCGAGCTGCGGGAACTCGGGCCCGCGTATCGCGCCGCCAATGCGCAGGGCGAGGCGCGCTGGATCGAGCTCGAGCAAGCCGGCCATTCCAGGCATGCCTGCGAGCAGACGATGCGCAACCGCATCAGCTTTGCTTCCCTGGAGACGATAACAGCGCCGACTTTGCTCATGACCGGCGACGCCGACCTCTACACGCCTCCCCCGGTGCTCAAGCTCTTCGCCGCGCGCATCAAGCGTTCCCAGTTCCTGGTCATAGACGAATGCGGGCATTCGGCGTACTGGGAGCAGCCCGAGGCCTTCAACCGAGCGGTGCTCGGTTTCATCCACCAGCACTAGTGCAGGTGCGGTTTTTTCAGGAACTCGTTGCGGTCGGCTGATTTGAGGCGCACGTCGGAGATCGTCGAGTTGCGCGCGATCTTCAGCTGCACTTCGGCCCCCGGCGGACCGGCGCGCCAGATCCTGCGCCACAGGTCGGCCAGGCTCTCCGGCTTGTCGTTGGCGACTTCGAGCACCACGTCGCCGATCTTCATTCCCGCGCGCTCGGCCGGGCCGCCGGGCGCGAGGCCCGCCACCACCAGGCGCTTGCCCGCCTCGGTGGTGTACATGCCGAGCCACGGACGGGAAGGGCGGCTTGCCCGTCCGGTCTTCATCATGTCGTCGAGGATCGGCTCGAGGAGATCGATCGGCACGAGCATGTTGCCCTGCAGCGTGCCGCTGTCGATCTTTTCCTGCACCAGCAGCGAGCCGATACCGACCAGCTTGCCGTCGGAGCCGATCAGCGCGGCGCCGCCCCATTGCGGATGCGCGGGTGCGGTGAAGAGCGCCTCGTCGAGCACGTATTCCCAGTAGCCGGCGAACTCGCGCTTGGCGAACACCGTGGCTTTCAGCGCGTGCGCGCGGCCGCCGTGCCCGGCGACCACCACGTTCTCGCCGATGCGGCAGGAGGCTGCCGTGCCGCGCTCGATGGCGTGCACCTCGAGGCGCCCGAGCGGCTGCACCAGGCCGAAGCCGGTGGTCTGGTCATAGGCGACCGGAAAGGCGCCCGCCACCACGCCCTTGTTGGTGGTGAGCCAGATGGTGCTCGCCTCGGTGATCAGGTAGCCGATGGTGAGCACCAGGCCGTCGTCGCGGATGACGATGCCGTTGCCGGCGCGCTCGGTGCCGAGGATCGGCGCGGTGAACGCGTCCTCCGGGATCTCCGCGCGCAGCTCGACCACCGAGTCGAGCGCCGTGTCGAGATCGAAGCGCCAGTCCTCGGGCCGCGGCCGCATCTCGAGCGGGAAGGCCCAGTCCGCCTGCTCTGCCATCGACTAGATTCTACGACCGAAAAATCGGGGTCAGAGCCCGATTTCCCATAGCGAAAGCGTAAATACCGGAAATCGGGCTCTGACCCCGATTTTTCACAGACGACGTCCGCTCGCGGCGTCGAAGAGATGCGCGTTCGCGGCTTGCGGCGCCAGCAAAATTTTCTCGCCGGGCGCGGCGGCGGAGCGTCCGTGCATCACCACGACGAGGTCAATGTCGTTGATCTTGACGAGCAATTCGGTTTCGTGGCCCATCGGCTCGACCACCACCACTTCGGCCGGCACGCCCGCGCGGCCGAGCACCAGATGCTCGGGACGGATGCCGTACTTCACCGCCCGGCCGTCGGCGCCGCGCGCCGACGCGGGAGCTGGCCATCGCTCGCCGAGCGCCTCGACCGATCCATTTCTCAAGACGCCCTCGAACACGTTCATCGCAGGCGAGCCGATGAACTGGGCGACGAACAGGTTCGCCGGCCGGTCGTACAGATCGAGCGGCTCGCCGAGCTGCTCGATGCGGCCCTCGTTCATCACCGCGATGCGGTCGGCCATGGTCATCGCCTCGACCTGGTCGTGCGTGACGTACACGGTGGTCGTTTTCAGGCGCTGATGCAATGCCTTGATCTCGGCGCGCATCGCCACGCGCAGCTTGGCGTCGAGGTTGGACAGCGGCTCGTCGAACAGGAACACCTTGGGATCGCGCACGATGGCGCGGCCCATGGCGACGCGCTGGCGCTGCCCGCCCGAGAGCTCGCGCGGGTAGCGTCCGAGGTAGGGCTCGAGATTCAGGATCTTTGCCGCCCGCGCAACCCGCTCGTCGATGCGCCTTTTCTCATCATTTCTTAATTTCAAGGAAAAGCCCATGTTGTCGCGCACGGTCATGTGCGGGTACAGCGCGTAGCTCTGGAACACCATGGCGATGTCGCGGTCCTTCGACTCGAGGTCGTTGACGACGCGCCCGTCGATGGCGATGGTGCCGGCGCTGATCTCCTCGAGGCCCGCGAGCATGCGCAGCAGCGTCGATTTGCCGCAGCCCGACGGGCCGACCAGCACCATGAATTCGCCTTCGTTGATCTCCAAGGAAATGCCGTGCACCACCTTGGTGGAACCAAACGATTTGTGAATCTCGTTGAAAGCGACGGTAGCCATCAGGCCTTCACAGCCCCGGCGGTGAGTCCGCCGACCATGTAGCGCCGGAACGCGTAGTAGATCGCCGCCGGGGGAAGCGCGTACACCAGTCCCGTCGCCATGAGCAGCTCCCAGGGCGAATCGTCGGCGGCGATGAAGTGGCCGAGCGCCACCGCGAGCGTGATGGTGCGCTCGTGCGAGAGCAGGAGGTAGGCGTACAGGTACTCGTTCCACGCGAGCAGCAACGCATAGGTGCCGATCGCTACGAGCGAGGGGGTCATCAAGGGCAGGTACACCAGGCGGAACAGTTGCAGCGGCGTCGCGCCGTCGATCCTCGCCGCCTCGTCGAGCTCGTAGGGCAGCTTGTCGGAGGCCTGCTTCAGCACCCAGATCGCGTACGGCGCTGCGAGCGTCACCATCGCGAGCACCAGCGACCAGCGGCTGTTGAGCAGCCCGTAGGCGCCCATCGCCTTGTACATCGGGATCGCGAGGAAGGCGGCCGGGATGAAATAGGTGAACAGCGCCAGGTTCATCACTGTCCGTCCGCCTTTGACCTTGAGCCGGCTGATGGCGAACGCGGCGCAGGTCGCTATCGCGAGCGTCAGCACGCCGACCGCGACCGCGATCCACAGCGAGTTCCAGATCTGCACCCAGAAGTGGTGCAGGTAGAAGTGCTCCTCGCGCACGATGGTGCCGAAGTTCCTGAGCGTCGGCTTGTCGGGCCATAGCGCGCCCGAGAAAGCCGAGTCCTTCGACGAGATCGAGAACAGGAAGATGTGATAGATCGGCAGCAGGGTCCAGAGAAGAATCGGGATCGCGAGCAGGAGGAGGACCGATTCCTTGTAAAACTTCCTCACTGCCGGTCTCCCCGCGAAAGATTCTTCATCATGAACCACATCAGCGGCAGCACCAGCGGCATGGCGCAGACGATGGTGGCCATCGCCAGGTCGACCTGGTCGAGGCGGATATAACGGATGCCGAGCGTCGCGAGCACGTGCGTCAGGTCCGCCGGCCCTCCGCCGGTAAGGAGGTACACGCTGTTGAAGTCGCCGAGCGTCCAGATCATGGAGAGGATGGTCGACGTGAGGTACAGCGTGCGCAGCGACGGCCAGGTGACGTAGCGGAACTTCTGCCACGCCGAGGCGCCGTCGACGCTCGCCGCCTCGTACTGCTCGCGCGGGATCGCGAGCCGGCCGGCGATCAGGATCAGGGTCCAGAACGGCAGCGATTTCCAGATGTGGGTGAGCATCGCGAGTCCCAGGCCGATGTGGGGATCGTTGAGCCAGTTCGGGCCGTCGTGCGCAGTGAGCTTGAAGATCACCGAGTTGATCACGCCCCATTCCGGGTTGAACATGAAGCGGATCGAGAAAATGGTCGGGATCGAGGGCACCGCCCAGGGCAGCAGGAACACCACCGACAGCCAGCGGATCCAGATGCGCTCATGCACGAAGAAGCCCGACAGCCACAGCGCCAGCAGGAATTTGAGATTTACTGCAACCATCAAAAAAATTATCGTGTTTACGACCGTGCGCACGAAGATCGGGTCCGCGAAGAGCCTCGTATAGCTCGCCGGGTCGCGCGCGAGCCACAGGCCGTAGCTCACGGGGTAGAGCACGAACGCGAGGAACACAAGGACATAAGGTGCAATGAGAATTGCACCCCATGTCTGCCATGAGCTCAGCCGCCGCGCGGGCGGGGCCGGCGGCGCGTGCGGAAGGGCGATGGAGGACATGGAAGAACCTCCATCAGGGGCGTCAGCCCGCGACTTCCTTGATGCGGGCGATCATCTCGTCGACCGCCTTCTCCACCGGCCACTTGTCGGTGACGACGCGGTTCATCGCCTTCGCCCACACGTTCTCGTTGTTGAGGATGGTGAACTTGTAGTTCTTGGTGAACTCGAAGGTCACCGTCCCGGCCGAGAACTGGTCGTGCACCACCTTGCGGTGCGGGTCCTCGGTCCAATACTTGCGCGCGGCAGCCGACTTGGTCACCGGGTACCAGCGCCCGAGCGCGCCCTCGACGTACGGCGTCAGGTTCTCGTCCTGCATGAAGAACGCCACGAACTCCTTGCCGCGCTTCTTGTTCTTCGCGCTGTCGAAGATCACCCCGACCTTGACCGCGGCGCGGTACTGCATCGGCTTGCCGTCGGGCTTGTTGGGGAAGCCGGCGGTGGCGATCAGCTCGTAGTAGTTCTTCTTCGCCTGCGCGCGCTCCTCGGGCGTGAGCTTGTCGTTGTTCGAGTCGTCGAGCCACTTCGAGGCGATCGAGATGGTCGCGTTGTGCGTCATCATGATCGTCTTGTTGTGGAAGTTGACGTTGTTGTCCGGGTCCTTCCAGTTGATGGCGGAGGGCGGCGTGCAGCCCTTGCCGATGGTCTCGGTGTAGTCGCGCAGCGCGTTGCTCAGGCCCTGGCGCGCCTCCTTGCGGTCCACCAGCAGCTTGCCGTCGTCGTCGACCAGCTTGACGTTGTACGCGTCCATGTAGGTCAGGAACGAGTAGAACGAGTCGCTCGAGTCGACGCCCATGGGGCTGCCGACCGAGTAGACGCGCTTGCCGGTTTTCTTGCGGTAGCCGGCCTGCGCCTTGTCGCACCAGAAGGCGAAATAGCCTTTCCAGTCCTTCGGGATGTCGGATTCCTTGAAGCCCGCCTCCTGCAGCATGTCCTTCCAGTACTGGATGTGCATCGTCTGCCGCTTCACCGGGAACGCGTAGTAGGCGCGCTTCTTCGCCTTGTCGTTCCACATGTAAGTGGTCTCGACCGTGTTGGGCAGGAACTTGCTTTTCATCGGCACCAGGATGTCCGAGAGGTCCTCGAGCCGGCCCTCGTAGGCCCACTTGCCGGCGACCTGGAAGTCGAACACGTCGCCGTAGACGACGTCGGGCGGCGTTCCAGAGTCGAGCGCCGCGACCGTCTTCGGGATCATCTCCTGCGGCGCGTAGCGCGACAGCTCGACCTTGACGCCGGTCTTCTTCTGGAACTTGTCAACCACCTCGTCGAGCGCCTTGTCCTCCGCCGGGTAGAACCCCTTGGCGAAGTACACGACGAGCGTTTCCTGCGCGGCCGCCGGCCAGGCAAAGGCCACGAACACCAATGCCAATGAAAGCTTGCGAAGCATGGAAGGCTCCTCCTCGAAAGTAGCCGCTTGTATGATAACCGACGAATCCAAAAATCGGGGTCAGAGCCCGATTTCCCGTAGCGGCAGCGAAAATGCCGGAAATCGGGCTCTGACCCCGATTTTATTTCTTCTTCTTCCAGGCTTCGAACTCGGCCTTGGTTTCCGCGTTCGGCGGGTAGAGCCCGAAGATGGTGCGTCCCTGTTTCACTTTCGCTTCGACCCAGTCCTCGAACTCGGTCTGTTTCGCCGCTTCCTCGGCGACCTCGTCGGCGAGCTTCGCCGGGATCACCACCACGCCCTCGGCGTCGCCGACCATGACGTCGCCCGGGTAGACCGGCACGCCGCCGCAGCCGATCGGCACTTGGCTGTCGATCGCGTGGTGGCGCACCAGGTTGAGCGGCGCCGAGCGCGCGCCGCAGTACACCGGGAAGTCGAGCTTCTCGATGGTCGGCGTGTCGCGCAGCCCGCCGTCGGTGACGATGCCGGCGGCGCCGCGCACCATCAGGCGCGTCATCAGGATGTCGCCGCCGGTGGCCGCAGTCGCGTCGCGCCGCGCGTCCATCACCAGCACCTGCCCAGGCGGGCAGGCCTCGATCGCCTCGCGCTGCGGATGGCCGCGGCCCTCGAAGGCGCCGAGCTGGTCGATGTCCTCGCGCGCCGGGATGTAGCGCAAGGTGTAAGCCTCGCCCACCATGCGGGGAGCATTTTTATTCAAAAGAAACACGTTTTGAATAAATGCGTTGCGAATGCCGCGCTTGAACAGCACCGTGGTCAGCGTGGCGGCGGAGACCTTCTTCAGCGCTTCCCGGCTATGCGATGAGAGCATGAGATTATCTCCATTAAGTCTCGACCGCGATCTCCTTCACGACCTCGCCGACGCGCAGCCCCTTCGCGCGCACGCGCAGCCGGCCGCTGCCGCGCACCGGGAGCGACACCGTGCGCCGCGACACGCTGCCGCGGCTCTGCAGGTAGAAGATGAACTCCGCGTACAGCCCGCGTCCCCATCCCTCGAGGTGGCCGACCTCGAGGCGCGCGTCGCGCGCGTCGATCGAGCAGCCGCCGGAGGCCTCGACCTCGACGAAGACGCGGGCGTCGAACGAGAGCTGCTTCGCGGAGTCGAGGATGTAGGTCGGCAGATAGCCCGCGTTGCGCACCTCGATCTCGACGCGCCCCTGCGCCGCACGCACGTCCATCTCGAGGCAAGGGGCGAGCGCCGCGACGCGCAGGTACGCCGCGGACTGGCGCTCGCAGGTCTCGGCGATCACCTCGTAGGGCGGGTTGTTCAGCCCGACCAGCGGCACCGTGCCGCCCACTTCGACCTCTCCCAGCTGGAGATGGCGGAACGGCTTCCAGCCGCGGAAGATGCGACCCTGGTTCTGGTCGCGGTCGAGCTTCGCCAGCGCGAGCAGGTTCTCGCGCGTTAGATGGCTGTAGTGGTCGACGAACGGCTTCTTGCGCTCGATGCCGAGGCGCGCGAAAAGATCCCACAGCTCGCAGGCGTAGGCGACCGCGCCGCGCACGTGGTAGGCGAAGTCGACGAGATCGCCGTAGATCGGCTTTTCCGGCTCGTAGATGAACTGCTCGAAGCCGCTCACCATCGGGTAGCCGCCGATCTTTTCGCCCCACTCGCCGATCTGCCGGTAGAGCGCGAGATCGCTCTGGTTCATCTTGGCGTCGGGCGCGTTACCGAGCGGGCGGATGTACACGCCGCCGAACGTGTGCAGGTTGAGCCAGGAGAAGATGTTCGGGTGCGCGGTGGCCCACTCGATCACGGCGCGCGACTCGGGCTCGCTCGCGCCGAAAGGTCCAGCGCCGACCTGCTCCGGCTCGGGCTTCCACGAATGCGGAAAGTTGCGGTTGAGGTCGACGTCGTTGTCGGACAGGAAATGCGGATCGGGAACGTGCGTGCCGTCGAAGTTCTCGATCGTGCCTTCGGGCCACAGCTTGTAATGGGGGCCGGCGTCCTCGAGCCGGCGCGGCAGCATCACGCCCGGCAGGTCGGGATCTTCGACGTATTCGCCGGAAAGGTCCGGCTTGCGCATGGAAAGCACGCGCCCGTCGCCGTCCACATCGCCCGATACCCAGCGCGCCACCGGCGGACGAGGGCGCCGGTCGCGCGGATTCGAGCGCACGAAGCGCCCGTCGCGCAGCACCGCCTCGGCGCCGTCGGGCGACATGCGCGGCAGGACGTAGAAGAGCACGCCCTTCAGGCGCTCCTTGACGTGCGCGGGAAGATCGAGCCGGTCCTCGCCGCGGTGCAGGGCGATGACGTCCTCGGCGATCGCCAGCGCGACGCTCGAGCCGCATACTTCCTGGGCGTGCATGTTGCCGTCGACCCACGCCGCGGCGCGCAGCCGATCGGGATCGCTTCCGATCTCGAGGAGCCAGAGATCCCTTCCCTCCGGGCTCTTGCCGATGCTCGCGACTCGCACTATATCCGGCTGTGCGCGCGCCCAATCCTGCACGATGCGCGTCAACTCCTCGTAACGCAGATAGCTGCTGCGAAATGGACTCACGGCGCGAGAGTCTACCGCGCCAGGGAAGCGAGCCCGACGATGCCGAGCGTGAGGAAGGCGATTGCCTCGCCGGCGATCAGGCCGCCGCCGATCAGCGACATGCTGTCCATGTCCTTGGGTTCGCCGGCGTCCTTGCGCCTGCCGCGCCGCTGTGCCACCCAGTTCCACAACGACGAAAAGATGCCGCCGAGGCCGAACCCTACGCCTCGCCTGCGGCCCTGCGCAGGAACCCGGTTCGTTCCTTGCCGGCCGCCATCAGCAGCGAGAGGTC
Organism: Burkholderiales bacterium; assembly: GCA_035602335.1. Taxonomy (GTDB): domain Bacteria; phylum Pseudomonadota; class Gammaproteobacteria; order Burkholderiales; family SG8-39; genus SCGC-AG-212-J23. The sequence continues at coordinate 15,844 of DATNMK010000057.1, read as the reverse complement.
CGAGCCGCTGAGGATGAAGCGCATGCCCATGCGCACGAATTTCTCCATCTGCGGCGGGTCGTAGACGCCGCCCATGCCCGGGTGCTTGCCATGCTTGCGGCACGCGTCGATGACGCGGCGGTAGGCGGCCTCCACGCGAGGGTCGCCGATCTGGCCGAGGATGCCCATCTCGGCGCACAGGTCGCTCGTGCCGATGAGCAGCACGTCCACGCCCGCCACGGCGGCGATTTCGTCGGCGTTCTCGATGGCGCGCGGCGACTCCAGCATGACGACGACCAGGATCTGCTCGTTCACGAGATGCGTCGCCTCGGCGGGCGCCATCGCCTTGAAGGCGAGCTGCGGCTGGGCGCCCGGGATCGAGCGCCTGCCGAGCGGCGGATAGAGGCAGGCCTCGGCGATGCGCCGCGCCTGCGCCGCGTCGTCGACGTGCGGCGCGACGATGCCCTGCGCGCCGTTGTCGAGGAGCCGCGTGGCGTGATAATGCTCATGGCCCGGCACGCGCACGATCGGCGTGACGCCCATGCCAGGCGCCGCCGCGGCGATCTGCGCCGCGCTATCCACGCTCATCGAGTTGTGCTCCATGTCGATGAACAGCCAGTCGAAGCCGCAGGTGGCGGCGGCCGAGGCGATGTCGACGGTGCGCGCCTGGCGCAGGCCGAGGCCGAGCGCAAGGCGGCCTTCCTTGAGCCGCTGCTTGGCGAGATTGGCGGGCACGCCGCTATGTTATACAAGGTCCGCAGGCCGCCTGCGGGCTCCACGTCGAAAAGGCAGGGAAGGCCTACAATATCTTGTGGACATGCGTCCGAATTGAACTAAATACATGGCAAAGCAGCAGGTTTACGACGCATCGGCGATCCAGGCGCTGAAGGGCCTCGAGCCCGTGCGCCGCATGCCGGGCATGTACACGCACACCGTGCATCCCCTGCACGTCGTGCAGGAGGCGATCGACAACGCGGTCGACGAGGCGCTCGCCGGCTTCGGCAAGAAGATCCGCGTGAGCGTGAACAAGGACGGCTCGATCGAGGTCGAGGACGAGGGCCGCGGCGTCCCGGTCGACATGCACCCGGTGGAGAAGAAGCCGGCGGTCGAGGTCGCCTTCACCATGCTCCACGCCGGCGGCAAGTTCTCGCGCTCGGGCGACGGCGTGTATCACATCTCCGGCGGGCTGCACGGCGTCGGGGTTGCGGTATCCAACGCGCTTTCGAAGCGCTGCGAAGTTGTTGTTTATAGAAATGGCGAAAAATATTCGATCGTTTTCGAGGGCGGGGAATTAAAAAATAAATTACGCTCCGAGAAGATCAAGGAGAAGCGCACCGGCACGGCGGTGCGTCTCTGGCCGGACCCGAAGTACTTCGACTCGCCCAACATCCCGCTCGCGGAGCTCGAGCACCTAGTACGGTCCAAGGCCTACCTGCTGCCGGGCCTGACGATGGTTCTCGAGGTGGAAGGCAAGGAGAAAAAGACCTGGAAGTACGAGCGTGGGATGGCTCAATACTTCGATTTCATGCTGCAGGGACGTGAACTGATCGTGCCTCTTTTCACGGGAGAAAGATTTTTCGCTGATACCAGCATCCCCGAGATCGAGCCGGGCGAAGGCGCCTCGTGGGCCATCGGCTGGGTGACCGAGGGCGAGACCTTCGCCGACAGCCACGTCAACCTGATCCCGACGCGCTCGGGCGGTACCCACGAGGCGGGATTCCGAGCGGGAATCTTCGAAGCCCTAGGCGCCTTCATGGGCGCGCGCGGCCTCGCGCCCAAGGGCGTGAAGCTGATCCCGGACGATCTCTGGCAGCGCGCCTGCTTCACGCTCTCGGCGCGCATCGTGCGCACGCAGTTCCACGGCCAGACCAAGGAGAAACTGACTACACGCCACGCCGCGAAGCTGCTCGAGATGTGCGTGCGCGACGCCTTCGAGCTGTGGCTGGGCGAGCACCCGGAGGAGGGGAAAAAAATAGTGGAGCTGGCGATCGAGCAGGCGATGGCGCGGCTCTCCAAGGGCAAGAAGGTCGAGAGGAAGAAGTCCTCCGGCATCGCGACATTACCCGGGAAGCTAGTCGATTGCGCTTCTGGAGACGTTTCGAGAAATGAGCTTTTCCTGGTGGAAGGCGATTCCGCCGGAGGCTCGGCGAAGGAAGCGCGCGACAAGGAGACGCAGGCGGTGCTGCCGCTGCGCGGCAAGGTGCTGAACACCATGTCCAAAGACAGCCGGACTGTCCTGGCCAACAAGGAATTGCAGGCGATCGCCACCGCCATCGGCGTGGATCCCCACGCGGCGGACGAGAACGTCGATGTCTCGGGCATCCGGTACGGAAAGATCATCGTCATGACCGACGCCGACGTCGACGGCGGCCATATCCAGGCGCTGCTCCTCACTTTCTTCTTCATGCATGCGCCGCGGCTGGTCGAGCGCGGCCACCTGTACGTGGCGCAGCCGCCGCTCTACAAGATCGAGATTCCCTCGCAGGGCAAAGGCAAGCCAGCGCGCCGCGCGTACTGCCTCGACGACGACGAGCTCGAGGAGACGCTGAGCACGCTGAAGAAGGAGAAAGTGAAGGAAGGCTCGTGGGAGATCTCGCGCTTCAAGGGCCTGGGCGAGATGAGCCCCGAGCAGCTGTGGGAAACCACCATGAACCCCGATACCCGACGTCTGGTCCGGATGGTTTTTGATCCAAAAGAAATTAAAAAGGTGCGCGAGACCTTCGAGCTGCTGATGGACTCGGGCGAAGCCGAAGGCAGGCGCGACTGGATGCGGGAGCACTGGAAGACCGTGGAGGCAGATATCTAATCAGGGACAGACCACGTTTTCCCGGAGACAAGAATGGCGACGAAAAAAAAGACAAAACGAAAGCCGACGTGGGAGCGGGCGTACAAAGGCCACGTGCTGTGGCTCGGCAAAGCGAAGCTCGGCAGAGTGACGCTCGCGGACAGAGGGCGCTATACGTGGGAGGCGGCGGGCCGGGCGGGACAGGCCGACGACCTGGAAAAGGCAAAGAAGGGGGTCGAGCTTGCGGTCGCCATGGCCGACAAGCAGCTGGATCTTTTTAGGTAGATGACGATGGAAGACACTCAGACCCTGGACCTGTTCGGCCCGGACGGCGGCGACGAAGCCGCGCCGATCGAGCAGCACGCCTCGCACGCCTACCTCGGCTACGCCGTCTCGACGGTCAAGTCGAGGGCGCTGCCCGAGATCGCCGACGGGTTGAAGCCCGTCCAGCGCCGCATCCTCTATGCGATGGGCGAGGCCGCCGGCGGAGCACAGACTTTCTCCAAATGCGCGCGCTACGTCGGCGAAGTGCTCGGCAAGTACCACCCGCACGGCGACTCCTCGACCTATGAAGCGCTGGTGCACCTCGCGCAGCCGTTCTCGATGCGCTACCCGCTGATCGACGGCCAGGGCAACTTCGGCTCGCGCGACGGCGACGCGCCCGCCGCGTATAGATACACGGAAGCAAGATTGTCCCGGTTCGCCGAGTTGATGCTGGCCGAAATCGGCGAGGGCACGGTCGATTTCGTCAAGAACTATGACGGGAAATTCGATGAGCCTGTGCTGCTGCCGGCGAGGATGCCGTTCGGCTTGCTGAACGGGTCGTTCGGCATCCCGGTCGGATTCTCCACCCGCATCCCGTCGCACAACCTGAAAGAGGTCGCCGCCGCCGCGGCGCATGTCATCAAGCATCCGCGCGCGAAGCTCGAGGATGTGCTCGAGCGCTTGCCGGGGCCCGATTTCCCGGGCGGCGGCCGGATCATCTCGCCGCCCGAGGAGATTCGGCAGGCGTATGAAACGGGACGTGGGTCTCTGGTCTTGAAATGTAAGTGGGAAACGGAGCAGCTCGCGCGCGGGCAGTGGCGCATCGTTGTCACCGAGTTGCCGCACGGCGTATCGGTCAAGCAGGTGATGGAGGAGATCGAAGGCCTGGCGAATCCCAAACCCGGCTTCGGCAAAAAGGAAGTCACACAGGAGCAGAGGCGCCTCCGGCAGTTCATCCTCGACCAGATCGATCAAGGCGGTGTACGCGATGAGAGCGATCGCAAGTCCAAGCTGCGGCTGGTCATCGAACCGCGCTCGTCGCGCCAAAGCCCGGACGAGATGATGGCGGCGCTGCTGGTGCATACCTCGCTCGAGAGCCGCTACGCCGTCAACCTCACCTGGCTCGGGCTCGACGGCCTGCCCGAGACCAAGGGCATCGTCGAAGTGCTGCGCGAGTGGGGCGAGTTCCGCGTCGCCACCGTGCGCCGCCGCACGCAGTTCCGCCTCAGCAAGTGCGAGGAGCGGCTGCACATCGTGCAGGGGCGCCTATCGGCCTACGCCAAGATCGACGAGATCATCAAGCTGATTCGAGCGAGTGAAGATCAAGCGGAAGCAAAACAAAAACTGAAAGAACGCTTTAAATTCAGTGAAAGGCAAGCAGAAGACATCGTCAACCTGCGCCTCGGCCAGCTCACCAGGCTCGACGGCGTGAAGCTGAACGACGAAAGAAAGGCGCTGGAGGCCGAGCGCAAAGATCTCAAGCTGCTCTTGGGGGATGAGAAGGAGCTGAAAAAGCTGGTCGTCCAGGAATTGGCTGAAGATGCAAAAAAATACGGCGACGAGCGCAGGACCTTGATCAAGACCGAAGAGCGCGCTCAAGTCGAGCGCACGGTGGTCGAGGAGCCGGTCACGGTGATCCTGTCGAAGAAGGGCTGGATCCGCGCGCGCACCGGCCACGGCGCCGACGTCTCCACGCTCACCTTCAAGGACGGCGACGCGCTGCTGCAGACGCTCGAGTGCAAGACCACCGACCCGGTGATCGTGCTCGCCGCCTCGGGCAAGACCTTCACCATCGATGCCGCCGCGATTCCCTCGGGCCGCGGCGACGGCGCGCCGGTCAACACGCTCGTCAACGCCTCCTCCGACGACATCGTCTGGATCGGCTCGGGAATGGCCGATCAACAGCTCCTGATGAACAGCTCGGCGGGCCTGGGCTTCATCTGCAAGCTCGGCGACCTGGTGACCAAGACGCGCCAGGGCAAGGATTTCATGAAGGTGGACGAGGGCGCACAGGCGCAAAAGCCCCTGGTGTTCGAAAGATCTGCCTTTGTCGCGTGCCTGTCGTCGGATGCGAGGCTGCTCCTCTTCCCGCTCGAGGAAGTGCCGGAGCGGCCGAACGGCGGAGTGGGGGTGCAGCTCCTTTCTTTACCACCGAATACGTCTTTGGCTGCGGTGGCCGTCACCGACGGGAAAGCATTGGTCGTGTCAGGAATCAAAAGAAAGAACCGCGCCGTTGCGACGCTGGATGCAAAGCAGCTCGCCGGGCACATCGGCAAGCGCGCGCAGCGCGGCAGGCTGTGCGACGTCGGCTTCCGCCCCGACAGGCTGGGGGCATAGATGCGCTTTTTAATTCTAGGTTTATTTTTTCTCGGCTCCTGCGCGACGGCGCCTTCGGGCGGCATCGAGCGGATCGAGACCATCGTCGTCATCTACGCCGAGAACCGCAGCTTCGACCACCTCTATGGACTGTTCCCCGGCGCGAACGGCATTGCCGACGCCACCGACGAGGAGAGGACGCAGCTCGACCACGACGGCACGCCGCTGCCGCATCTCCCTCCGGTCTTCACCGCCCAGGGAAAGCCGGATGAACGCTTTCCCCGAATGTTGCCCAACGGCCCGTTCCGCATCGACGCGCCGCCAGTGAATCGGCGCTGGACCGAGCTGCTGCCCAGTCCGATCCACGCCTACTACCAGAACAAGGAGCAGATCAACGGCGGCAGGAACAACATGTTCGTCGCCATGACCAACATCGGCGCCTGGACGATGGGCTACTTCGACGGCTCGAGGATGAAGCTGTGGAAGTGGGCGCAGGACTACACGCTCGCCGACCACTTCTTCATGGCGGCGTACGGCGGCTCGTACCTGAATCACCTCTGGCTGGTCTGCGCCTGCACGCCGAAGGATCCGGAAGCACCGGCGAGCGCAAGAGCGCAACTCGAAGACAACGGCTCTCTAATGAAAAAACCGAATTCTCCGCGATCGGTGCTGCAGGGCCCGGTCGAGCTCTTCGACGGCCGCATTACGCCCGACGGCTACACGGTCAACACCGCGCAGCCGCCGTACCAGCCGAGCGGCATCCCGCCGGCGGCGGGCGGCAGTCTCGAGCTCGCCGATCCCTCTCGTCACCCGGCGCCGCCGCTGCGCGAGAAGACGATCGGCGACACGCTCTCGGCGAAGGGCATCTCGTGGGCCTGGTACGCGGGCGGCTGGAACGCCGCGACCGCCGACGGCCGGCGCGACCCACAGGAAAAGCGCACCGTGATCTATTCGCGCGAGAAGCCCGGCTTCATGTTCCAGCCGCACCACCAGCCTTTCAACTACTTCGAGCGCTTCGCGCCCGGCAGCGCCGAGCGCGCGCAGCACCTGAAGGACTACGACGACCTCGTAGCCGACATCGACCGGGGAAGCCTGCCGCAGGTGGTGTTCTACAAGCCGACCGGCCGCCTCAATCAGCACCCGAGCTATACCGATCTGGCCGAAGGCGACGCACACATGGACGATGTGTTGATCCGCTTAAGAAAAAGCCGGCAGTGGCCGAAGATGGCGGTGATCATCACCTACGACGAGAACGGCGGCTACTGGGACCACGTGCCGCCGCCCGCGGGCCCGGGCTGGAGCGACCGCTGGGGGCCGGGCGCGCGCATCCCGGCGATCGTGGTGTCGCCCTTTGCCAAGCGCGGCTTCGTCGACAAGACGATCTACGACACGACCTCGGTGCTGAAGCTGATCCAGCGGCGCTTCGGCCTCGAGCCGCTGCCCGGGGTGCGGGCCAACGTGGGAGACCTCACCAACGCCTTCGCCTTCTAACAAAAATTGGGGTCAGAGCCCGATTTTCCATAGCGGGAGCGGAGGTATCGGAAATCGGGCTCTGACCCCGATTTTTTTTCTAACCGAGCTGGCGCCGCGCCCAATCGAGAACGACCCCCAATCGCGGCGGCAGAAGGTCCTCCGCTTCGTCGAAGCTTGCCCAGCGCCACTCGTGGTGCTCGGGGCGGCCGAGCTCGGCCGACACCGGCAGCTCGATGTCGCTCTCTCCGGTCTCGGCGAGGAAGTAGCGCGCCACCTTGCCGCCGGCGTACGCGAGGGTGTCCTGATATGCGTCGCCGAAGGGGAAGTCGAGCTCGCCGAGGCCGGTCTCTTCGAGGGTCTCGCGCTTCGCGGCGTCGAGCTCGGATTCGCCCGGCTCGATCATGCCCTTCGGGAAATCCCAGTTCTTGTAGGCGCGCAGCAGGAGCAGGCGCGGGCCGCGCTCGGTGCGGCGGAACACCACGGCGCCCGCGGCGCGCCTGGCGGTTGCGTTCATGCGTGAATTTTATTCCGTGCTGCGTCCCGCCTGGGTGCCGCTCGCGATCCTCGCCGGCACGGCGCTTGCCGTCGCGGTCGCGCCGCCGCTGCCGGCTTCGCTCGCGGGCCTGCGTAACGCCGGGCCGTACACCGTGCTCATCACCGGCACGCTCCTCGCGTGGTGGTTCAACCGCGGCCGCGCGTTTGTCATCCTCGCGTCGCTCCTCGCCGCCTTTGCCGCCTACGAGCTCTACCCGACGAAGGCGGTCTACACCGCGCTGGTGGTGATCGTGCCGTTCAATGCGCTCCTCGCGATGATCCGGCCGGAGCGCGGCGCGCGCTACCGCATGGCGTACCGCTGGCTGGTGCTGCTCGCGGGCGAATGTCTCCTCGTGGCGTGGATCGCCTCGGCAGGCAAGAGCCCGCTCTCGGGTACTTGGTGGAACTGGCTCCTCGACACCTGGCTGCTGCGCTCGCCGCCGACGCCGCTCGTCGGCCGCCTCATGTTCGCCGCCGCCTTCGTCGCCGCAGTGACGCACGCCTACCCGGACCACACGCCGGTCCAGGTCGGCAACGCAGGCGCGCTCGCCGCCTTCTTCATCGCCGCGGAATTCGTCGGCTTGCCGAGCATCTACGCCGCGTTCATGACCGCCGCGGCCGGCATCCTGGTGGTCGCGATGCTGCAGGAATCGCAGCACCTCGCGCTGCGCGACCCGCTCACCGGCCTTCCCGGGCGCCGCGCGCTCGAGGAGCGCCTGCGCAGCCTGGGCGAGCGCTACGCCGTCGCCATGGTCGACGTCGACCATTTCAAGCAGTTCAACGACACCCACGGCCACGACGTCGGCGACCAGGTGCTGAAGCTCGTCGGCGCGAAGCTCTCGCAGGTAGGCGGCGGCGGCATCGTCTACCGCTACGGCGGCGAGGAGTTCAGCGTGCTCTTCCCCTACCGCGACCTCGCCGAGGTGCTGCCCAGGCTCGAGGCGATCCGCGGCACGATCGAGGACTACCAGATGGCGATCCGCGGCGAGGACCGCCCGAAGAAGGCCGAGGAGGGCGCCAAGCGCCGCGGCGGCGGCCTGCCCGACAAGGTGCTGTCGGTCACCGTGTCGATCGGCGCCGCCGGGCCTTCCGCGGAGGCGCACACGCCGCATAGCGTCATCAAGGCCGCCGACGAGGCGCTCTACCGCGCCAAGAAGGCGGGCCGAAACCGGGTGAGCAAATGACCTGGTTTTTTTTAGCGCTCCTGATCGTTTTTTCTCTCCTGGCAATTTTCTTTTATAACCGCCTGGTCGCCGACCGCAACCTCGTGCGCCAGGGCTTCGCCGACATCGACGTGCAGCTCAAGCGCCGCGCCGACCTGGTGCCGCAGCTCGTCGAAGCAGTGCGCGGCTACGCCGCCTACGAAAAGGCGCTCCTCACCACGGTCACCGAGCTGCGCGCGAGCGCCCTCGGCGCGGGCAAGCTCGCCGAGCGCTTCGGCCACGAGCGGGCGCTCGGCGAGAGCCTCAAGCAGCTCGTGCTCCTGCAAGAGAATTACCCGCAGCTCAAGGCCGACGCGAATTTTCGCAAGCTCTCGGACGAGCTGGTCGAGGTCGAGGACCACCTGCAGTACGCGCGCCGCTTCTACAACGGCGCAGTACAAGAGTACGCGACGCGCCTGGAGACCTTTCCCGACCTGATCGTGGCGCGGCTGTTCGGCTTCCAGCCGATGCCGTTTTTCCAGACCGACGAGCGGGAGGCGGTACGCGTGTCCTTGTAAGTGTCCTTGTATTACTTGCATTTGCCTTTCCGCTGCAAGCTGTCGAGCGAGTCTTAGACTTCCATAGCAACATCCGCATCGCGAAGAACGGCGAGCTGACCGTCACCGAGAGGATCGAAGTGCTCGCCGAGGGCCGCGAGATCCGCCGCGGCATCCTGCGCGATTTCCCGACCGACTACGAAGACGCGGCCGGCGCCAAGGTGAAGGTGTCGTTCGAGGTGGTGGGGGTGCTGCGCGACGGCTCGCGCGAAGCCTACGCCCTGCAGCGGCTGCGCAACGGGGTACGCATCCGCATCGGCAACGCCAACGTGATGCTGCCCGTCGGCCGGCACGTCTATGAAATTACCTATCGTACTTCGCGCCAGCTCGGCTTCTTCGGCGATCACGACGAGCTGTACTGGAACGTGAACGGCAATGGCTGGACGTTTCCCTTCGACCGCCTCTCGGCCGAGGTTCGGCTGCCGGCGCCGGTGCCGCCGGGCGCGCTGAATCTCGCCGCCTACACCGGCATGCAGGGCGCGCGCGGCACGAGCTACGACGTTTTCGCGAGCGAGGGGGGCGCGGCGTTCCGCGCGACGCGCGCGCTCGGCCCGCGCGAGGGCATGACGATCGTGGTGGGCTTCCCGAAGGGCATCGTCACTCAGCCCTCGCTCGCCTCGCGCGCCGGCTGGTGGCTCTCGGCCAACGCCGGCGCCGTCGCCGGGCTCCTCGGCTTCGGGCTCCTGTTCGCGTTTCTTTATTGGCGCTGGTGGCTCGTCGGCGTCGACCCCCGTCCCGGGCCGAGATTCCCGCGCTATGAGCCGCCTCCGGGCATGGGGCCGGGCGCGGTACGCTACCTCGACCGCATGGGATTCGACAACAAGTGCTTCGCCGCGGCGCTGCTCGGCCTGGGCGCGCGCGGCTTCCTGAAGATCCGCGACCACGGCGGGGCGTACGAGCTCGAGCCCACCGGCAAAACCGTCGATTGGCTGCCGGGCGAGAAGCCGATCTCCGAGATGCTGCTCAGCCCCGGCCATCCGATCACCATCGGCAAGGAGTACAGCCCGGGCGTGCAGAGAACGCGCGAGCTGTGCGAGCGCACGCTGGCGCTGCACTTCGGCGAGAAGTTCTTCAGCCGCAACCTCGGCTCGTTCGTGGTGGGGATGGTGCTGGCGCTTGGCGCCGCGTTCGTCTGCTTCGCCCTGGATGCGCCCACGGCGCTCCTCGTCCTTCTCGTCGGCGTGATGGCGCTGACGCTGCTTCTCTTCTGGCGGCTGCTGCCGGCCTACTCGGTGCCCGGAAGAAAGCTGCAGGACCACATCGAGGGCCTGCGCCAGTATCTCGGCGTCGCCGAGGCCGACGAGCTCAGGCGCATGAAGGCGCCGCCGCAGACGGCCGAGGAGTTCGCCAAGTTCCTCCCTTACGCGGTGGCGCTCGGCGTCGAGAAGACCTGGGCCGACCGCTTCGCCGCCACGCTCGGCGCCGCGGCGGCCGCCGCGGCGGTTTCCGGCTATTACCAATCGGATTCTTTCAGCGGTGGCAGCGGCTTCACCGGATTCTGCGACTCGTTCTCCGATCTGAGCAACGCAGTCAGCGCGGCCTCCACTGCGCCAGGCAGCAGCTCCGGCTCCAGCGGCGGCGGTGGCGGCGGCTCCTCGGGTGGCGGCGGAGGCGGAGGCGGCGGCAGCGGCTGGTAAAAAAATCGGGGTCAGAGCCCGATTTTCAGCAGCGGCCGCGCTCGGCGTTCCAGCGAAATCCTATGGATGAAATGTACACTGATCGCCGATGAGCCGCATCGTAATCCCCGAGCACGAGATCGAGCTCACCGCGGTGCGCGCGCAGGGCGCCGGCGGCCAGAACGTCAACAAGGTCTCGAATGCGGTTCACCTGCGCTTCGACATCCGCGCTTCCTCCCTGCCCGAGGAGGTGAAGGAGCGGCTGCTGCGCCGCGGCGACTCGCGCATCACTCGTACTGGCGTGGTGGTCATCAAGTCTCAGCAGCACCGCAGCTTGGAGATGAACCGGGCCGAAGCGCTCAACCGGCTGCAGGTGCTGGTAGATGCCGCTGCGACGGTGCCCAAACATAGAAAACCCACCCGCCCCACCCGCGCATCGAAAGAACGAAGGCTGCAGTCGAAATTGCGCCATTCGCGCCGCAAGGCGCTGCGTACGAGGGTGATTGACTAAGAGAGCAGTGGTCCTGCTGAGCGGCGGCCTCGATTCGGCCACCGTGCTCGCCATCGCGAAGCGCGAAGGCTACGAGGCTTGCGCGCTCAGCTTCCGCTACGGCCAGCGCCACGTCTACGAGCTCGAGTGCGCGAAGCGCGTCGCCCGGGACCTGGGCGCAGCCCGTCACGAGATCGTCGAATTCGATCTTCGCAAGTTCGGCGGCTCGGCGCTCACCGCCGACATCGCGGTGCCGAAGGACCGGCCGCTCGAAACGATGACGCAGTCGATCCCGGTCACTTACGTCCCGGCGCGCAACACGATTTTCCTGAGCTTCGCGCTCGCCTGGGCCGAAGTGCTGAAGGCGAACGACATCTTCATCGGCGTGAACGCGCTCGACTACAGCGGCTACCCGGACTGCCGCCCGGAATACATCGCGGCTTACGAGGCGATGGCGCAGCTCGCGACAAAAGCCGGAGTCGAGGGGCAAAGGCTGAAAGTGCACACCCCGCTCATCGAGCTCACCAAGGCGGGCATCATCCGCCGCGGCATCGAGCTCGGGGTCGACTACGCGCTCACCAGCAGCTGCTACGACCCTTCGCCCGCGGGCGCGCCGTGCCGCAAATGCGACTCCTGCCTGCTGCGCGAGAAGGGGTTCAGCGAAGCGGGAGTGGCCGATCCCCTTTTCAGCTGACCTTGAGCAGCTCCACCTCGAACACCAGCGTCGCCCCCGGCGGGATCACGCCGCCGGCGCCGCGCGCGCCGTAGCCCAGCGCCGGCGGAATCGTCAGCCTGCGGCTGCCGCCGACCTTCATGCCCTGCACGCCCTCGTCCCAGCCGGCGATCACCTTGCCGGCGCCGAGCGCGAAGAGGAACGGACCGGCGTGATCGCGGCTCGAGTCGAACTTCTTGCCCTTCTTGCCGTTATCGTCCAGCCAGCCGGTGTAATGCACCGTGACGCGCTTGCCCTTCACCGCTGTTTCGCCGGAACCGAGGGTGAGTTCCTCGATCATCAGGCCGCTCGGTGTTGTAATCGCAGGCATGAGATCCTCCTGCTTGCCATTCTATGTCGCAGCTGCCGCTCGCTGAAGTCGTCGCCATCGTCGAGGAAGAGGGCGTGCGCCTGCGCGCCGAGTTCTACCTGGCGCAGGGCCCGCGCGGCAAGCGCGGCAAGGCGCCGATCGACAAGGAGATCGAGGAGCGGCTGCGCGCCAAGCTCCAGGCGTTGATTCCGTGCATGTTTTGCGGCGAGGAGTGCGAGCCTAGTCTCGGTGCGCAGCAAGGCTGGACCTGGCTCGTCGACCCGCACGACGGCACCTTCGAGTTCACCGAGGGCCGCCGCGGCTCGGCGATCTCGGTGGCGCTGCTGCGCGGCAACGTCCCTGTATTAGGCGTAGTACATAGCCCCGACTCGCCCGACCGCGGCAGCGACACCATCGCCTGGGCCGAAGGCGGGCCGATCCGGAGAAACGGCAAGCGCATTAATAACGATCTCTCCAGGCGGCGCATCGAGGCCGGCACCTTTGTCCTCGCCACCGCGTCCTCGGCGCTTCGCCCCGAGACCTGGTCGAGCGCCGTCCTTCCCGCGCGCTACATCGCGCTTCCGAGCATCGCGTATCGCCTCGCGCGCGTCGCGGCGGGCGATGCCGTCGCCACGCTCTCGACCCACGGCGTCGCCGAATACGATGTCGCCGCGGGCCTCGCGCTCATACGAGCGGCGGGCGGCATCATGCTCGACGCCGAAGGCCGCGAAGTGGTACTCGCCGGCAATTCCGAGAATCGGCTCTCCGGCTGCTTCGCCGGCGCGCCGGAAGCTGCCCGGCAGCTTTGCCGTTTCAAGTGGTCTTCTCTTGAAGATGAACCTCGCAGGGCGGCCCGCGTTACGCTCGGTTTTCCGCGCAACGTCCTCGATCCGGTCGCCCGCGCGCAGGGCTGCCTCCTCGGCCAGGTGGTCGGCGACAGCCTCGGCTCGCGCGTCGAAGGAAAGCCCGCCCCCGAGATCGCCGAGCTCTACCCCGAGGGCGTGCGCGATCTCACCGACGGCGGGCCCTACCACCTCATCGCCGGCCAGCCGACCGACGACAGCGAGATGGCGCTCACCCTCGCGCGCGTGCTCCTGCGCGAGCGGAAATTCGACCGCGATAAAGTACTGGATGCGTACCGGGATTGGCTTACCACGCGCCCGGTCGACATCGGCCAGACCACCGAGCAGGGCCTCTTGGGACTGCTCACCACCGAGAGCCAGTCGAACGGCTCGCTGATGCGCGTCTCGCCGATCGGCATCTGGGCCGCCGGCGACCCCGCGCTCGCCGCTCGAACTGCGCGCGACGATTCCACGATCACCCACCCGAACGAAGTCTGCCTCGAGGCCTGCGCCGGCTACGCCGCCGCCATCGCCGCCGGCATCGCCGGCGCCACGCCGAAGGAGATGATCCAGACCGCGCTCGCGCACGCCAAGGGCCCGGCGCGCGACGTGATCGAGCGCGGCGCCGACGGCGTGCGGCCGGCCGACTTCTTCACCCATCCGGGGTGGGTCCTGGTCGCGCTGCAGAACGCCTTCTACCGCCTGCTGAACCCGAGCCTGCAGGTCGCGCTCATCCAGACCGTGAGCGAGGGCGGCGACACCGACACCAACGCCGCGATCGCCGGCGCGCTCCTCGGCGCCGCGTACGGCCGCGACGCGATCCCGCCGCGCTGGCTCTTTCCCGTCCTCGCCTGCCGCGCGCTCCCCGAGGCGGGTGCGCTTCGCCCGCGGCCGATCGAGTGCTGGCCCGACCACGCGCTCGAGCTCGCCGAGGCGCTGCTGATGGCGAGAGGAAACTAGGTTTTTAGAAGGGCCGGGTGGTCAGATGCCGGTGAACGCGAGGTCCAGCGCCGCGATGATCGAGTCGCGCTCGGTGGCCAGATTGCCGATGCGCTCGCCGAGCGCCTTGCGCGGGACGCCGGCTAGCTCCGGGGTCAGCATGATGAGCTTGCGGCCCTCCAGTTCGAACTGCGGATTCAACCGCTCGGCCGGCTTGCCCCCGAGAACCTCGGGCCGGCACAAGGGCACAACGATGCGCGTCGCCAGCGTGTCGAGCAGGTCCGCCTGGACGTCGAGGAGAAACGGGATGCGGGCTCGGGTGGCGGGATTCGGGTTGCGGTAGACGTCGAACTGCGCCATCAGAACGAGCGCAGCCCCTCGCTGAAGACGCCGTGCTTCTCGATGTGCTCGTTGTAGGCCTCGAGCGCCGCTCGGTTCCGCTTGAGCCATTCCTCGGCCTCGCGGCGGCGGACCGCTTCGGCGAGGCCCGCCTCGAACACCTGCGACAGGTTCAGCTTGAGGCGCCGGGCGCGCTCGAGCAGCCGCTCGTCGGCGCTCAGGTTGGTCGCCTTCTTGCGCCTGCGGGAGACGGCCGTGCGATGGGTCATGGGCGAAGGCTGCGCATAAGGGTGCGCACAGTATATGCGCATCGGTTGCGCAAGTCGACCCGCTCGTGCGCAGGCGGCTCAAGCGATAGGCTAGCTCTCATGCGCGTCCAGGTCGCCATCATCGGCGCAGGCCCCGCCGGGCTTCTTCTCGGCCAGCTCCTGAATCGCGCGGGCATCGACACCATCATCCTCGAGCAGCGCTCGCAGGATTACGTGCTGGGCCGCATCCGCGCCGGCGTGCTGGAGCAGGGCACGGTCGAGCTCCTCGACCGCGCCGGCGTCGGTGCGCGAGCGCACGCCGAGGGCCTGGTGCACGAGGGCTTCGACCTCGCCTTCGCCGGCCGCCGCCACCGCATCGACCTCCACGCCCTCACAGGAAAAGCGGTCACGGTTTACGGCCAGACCGAAGTGACCAAGGACCTGATGGACGCGCGCGAGGCCGCGGGCGCGAAGACCGTGTACGAGGCGATCGACGTCAGCATCGAGGATTTTGATTCATCTCAACCTAGGGTTTCCTGGAACCACGACGGCAAGGCCCACGAGCTCGACTGCGACTTTATCGCCGGCTGCGACGGCTTCCACGGCGTGTGCCGCGCGAGCGTCCCTCCGGCAGCAATAAAGGTTTTTGAAAAGAATTATTCGTTTGGCTGGCTGGGCGTGCTGGCCGACACGCCGCCCGTGTCGGAGGAATTGATCTACGTCAACCACGAGCGCGGCTTCGCGCTCTGCAGCCAGAGGAGTCGTTCTCGCAGCCGCTATTACCTGCAGTGCCCGCTCTCCGAGCAGGTCGACGAGTGGCCCGACGAGCGCTTCTGGGCCGAGCTCCGCCGCCGCCTCCCGCCCGACGCCGCGCAGCGCCTCGCCACCGGGCCTTCGATCGAAAAGAGCATCGCCCCTCTGCGCAGCTTCGTCGCCGAGCCCCTGCGCTTCGGCCGGCTCTTCCTCGCCGGCGACGCCGGCCACATCGTCCCGCCCACCGGCGCCAAGGGCCTCAACCTCGCCGCGAGCGACGTCTACTACCTCTCCGAAGCCCTGATCGGGTTTTTCAAGAACGATCGTTCAAGCGAACTGGATACGTATTCTTCGCGCGCGCTCGCCCGCGCGTGGAAGGCCGAGCGGTTCTCGTGGTGGATGACGAAGCTGCTGCACCGATTCCCCGAGGAAGGGGATTTCGGGCGGAAGATGCAGCTCGCGGAGCTGGAATACATCGCCGGCTC
>DATNMK010000056.1:0-16510 GCA_035602335.1 Burkholderiales bacterium | reverse complement strand
TGAAGCATCGGTTGCCAACAGCCTGCTGGCCGCCCTGCCTCACGCGGAGTATCAACGCCTGCTTGCCGACCTCAAGCCGGTCACGCTGAAATTTGGCGAGGTGCTCCACCAGCCGGGAGTGCCGATTCGGTATGTCTACTTTCCTATCGACTGTGTTATTTCTTTGCTGACGCCGGTAGAAGGTCACCAGCCTCTGGCAGTCGGGCTAGTCGGCCATGAGGGCATGGTCGGTATTCCTCTGGCGCTGGGGATCGATATTCCGTCCGCTCGGGCCTTGGTCCAGGAAGCCGGGACGGCCATGCGGATGGAATCAGCTCCCTTTCGCAAAGCATTTCTGCAAAGCACGCCATTGCAACAAGCTCTCTATCGCTACAAGCATGCGTTGGTGGGCCAGATTGCGCAATCCGCGGTGTGCAACCAGTTTCACTCAATGCAAGCGCGCCTCGCCCGCTACCTGCTGATGACGGGTGACCGCGCAAGGTCGGCCGAATTCCGCCTCACGCACGAATTTCTGGCGGACATGCTGGGTGTGCGACGGGCTGGCCTCACCAACGCAGCCCTCGGTCTGCAAAAACGCAAGCTGATCAAATACCACCGCGGAGCCGTCACTCTCCTCGATCGAAGCGGCCTCAATGCGGTCGCTTGCGCGTGTTACAAGATTATCAACGACATGTACGGCAGCGCGCCGCGCGCTTTCATCTAGCAGCGCGTCCGTGTAATTTGCAGCTGCGCCCTATAATGGGTTCCGGTGAGCGCAGCGCGCAATGCCAAGCCCGTGGTCGTCGCCGGAGGTGGAATCGGCGGCCTTGCCGTGGCGCTCGGCCTTGCGCGGCGCAACTTTCGCGTCGTGGTGCTGGAGCAGGCGGCCGAGTTCGGCGAGATCGGCGCCGGCATCCAGCTCGCGCCGAACGCCTGGCATGCCATCGACGCCCTCGGCGTCGGCGAGCTGGTCAAGCGCGAGGCCGTCTTCATCGAGCACCTGCTGATGATGGACGGCGTCAGTGGCGAGAAGGTGATCGACATCCCGCTCGATGCGCGCTTCGCCAAGCGATTCGGCAACCCTTACGCGGTGACGCACCGCGCCGACATCCACGGCGCGCTGCTCGACGGCTGCAGGGAGCAGCGCTCGATCGAGCTGCGCGCCAGTACCCGGGTGCCCGGCTTTCGCGTTGAAGGGAACGAAGTCATAGTAGAAACCGCCGGCGGGGAGCCTATTTCCGCCGCCGCGCTCGTCGGCGCCGACGGCGGCCGCTCGGTGGTGCGCAGCCGCATCGTCGGCGACGGCGAGCCGCCGGTCTCCGGTCACATGTGCTACCGCGCGGTGCTCAAGGTGGACGAGATGCCGAAGGACCTGCGCTGGGCGGCGGCGACGCTGTGGGCGGCGCATAACACGCACATCGTCCACTACCCGCTGCGCGGCTGGAAGCTCTTCAATGTGGTCGCCACCGTCATCGGCAAGCATTCAAGCGGCGGCCATAACGAGGAAGCGCCGCCGGAGGAAGTGCTGCCGCTGTTCGCTCACAACTGCGACAAGCCGATGAGCATCATGCGCGTGCCGCAGATGTTCCGCCGCTGGATGCTGCGCTTTCGCGAGCCGGTGGATAACTGGAGCGCGGGACCGGTGACGCTGCTCGGCGATGCCGCGCACTTCATGCTGCAGTACTTCGCGCAGGGAGCCGCGATGGCGCTGGAGGACGCGATCTGCCTCGCCGCCTGCGCCGATCGAGCGGACGGCGACTTCACGGCCGCGTTCCAGAAGTATCAGAAGACCCGGCTGGTGCGCGCCTCGCGCGTGCAGATCTCCGCCGGGCTCCTGGGGATGATCTTTCACGTGCCCGACGGCGTCGGCCGCCTGGTGCGCAACGACATGTATCGCGGCCGGCCGGCCGAGCGCTATTACGACGCGCTCGAGTGGGTCTTTACCGCGCCCGATTACGTCAGGAATTTCAAGAGTAAATAAGCTCGGGCCCAATCTCGGCGACCGAGCGCGCTCCACACAGCTTCATGGAGCGGTCGAGCTCGCTTGAGAGGATTTCCAACGCGCGGCGCGCGCCCGGCTCGCCGCCCGCCATCACGCCGAAAAGCGTCGCCCGGCCGGTGAGCACCGCCTGCGCGCCGAGCGCGCGTGCCTTCAGGATGTCGACGCCGCGGCGCACGCCGCCGTCGAGCAGCACCGTCATCTTCGAGCCGACCGCGCGCACCACCGCGGGCAGCGCCTCGAGGGTCGGCGCGGCGCCGTCGAGCTGGCGCCCGCCGTGGTTCGACACCACCACGCCGTCGCAGCCGAGCGCGGCCGCCCGCTCGGCGTCGTCGGGCCGTTCGACGCCTTTCAGGAGCAGCTTCCGCGGCCAGAGGTCGCGCAGGCGCTTCAACCCTTCCCAGTCGAACGAGGCGTCCATCTCGCGCCCGACCGCGGTGGCGATGTCGGTCCCAGTGGGGCTCGAGAACTTGTAGCCTTCGAAATTCGCCATCCCCGGCAGGCCATGGCGCAGGATGTCGAGCAGCCACGCCGGCTTTCCCAGCACATCGTGCGAATTTCGCCAGTTCGGACGGTACGGCGTGACGAAGCCGTTGCGCGGGTCGCGCTCACGCTTGCCCGAGACCGGGAGGTCGACCGTCACGAGCAGCGCTTCATAGCCCGAATTTTTTGCTCTGAGAACCAATTTTTCGCGGAATTCGCGGTCGCGCACCACATAGAGCTGGAACCAGAGCCTACCTCCGGCCTCGGCGGCGACGCGCTCGATGGTGGCGCTGGCGGGCGTGGCAAGGGTAAAGGGGATGCCGTACGCCTTCGCTGTGCGTGCGAGCAGGATTTCCGCGCCTGACCTCCCGGCGCTGATCCCGCCGGTGGGGGCAATCGCCACCGGCAGCTTCGACTCGACGCCGAAAATCGGCGTCCGCATGTCCACTTCGGCCACGTTCACCAGCACCTTCGGCAGCAGCCGCACGCGCTCGAAGGCGGCCCGGTTCTCGCGCAGCGTCACCTCGTCTTCGGCGCCACCGTCGAAGAAATCGAAGATCGCGCGCGGCAGGCGCCCGCGCGCCAGCTGCCGCAGATCCTCGATATTGATCGCCTTGGAGAGGTCGGCCATATAATTCGCGGCAGCACTCTACCTCCGAAAGGCATCCCAGTGTCGCGTCTGTTCGCTATTAGCCTTGCTTTGCTTCTTCCGCTTTCGAGCGTTGCGCAGAACTATCCGAATAAGCCCATCCGCCTGATCTGTCCCTTCCCGCCGGCCGGGGCCGTGGACATCGCCTCGCGCGCCACGGCGCACGAGCTGACCAAGATCCTCGGCCACCCGGTGGCGGTCGAGAACAAGCCCGGCGCGGGCGGCAATCTGGGCGGCGCCGAAGCGGCGCGCTCGGCGCCCGATGGCTACACGCTCTTCATGACGACGAGCGGCATCCAGGCGATCAACCCGGCGCTTTACGCCAAGATGCCTTTCGATCCGAACAAGGACCTCACGCCGGTGGCGGCGCTGGTCTCGCTCAACAACGTCCTGGTGGTCCATCCTTCGGTCCCCGCCAAAAGCGTGAATGAGGTCATTGCACTCGCGAAGAGCCAGCCCGGGAAATGGACCTATGCCTCGAGCGGCAACGGCACCAGCATTCACATGTCCGGCGCGATGTTCACGCAGCTCACGGGTACCGACCTCCTGCACATTCCCTACAAGGGCAGCGGGCCGGCGGTCACCGATTTGCTCGGCGGCCAGGTGAACATGATGTTCGACAACATCCCGTCTTCCCTGCCACATATCAGATCGGGCAAGTTGCGCGCGATCGCGACCACCGGCGCGAAGCGCGACCCCGCGCTGCCGGACCTGCCGACGATCGCCGAAGCGGGCGTTCGAGGCTACGAGTCCGGCGTCTGGTTCGGGCTCACAGTCCCGGCGGGCACGCCGCGCGAGATCATCGTGAAGCTCAACACGGCGGCGCTGCAGGCCACGAAGTCGCCCGAGTTCGTGAAGCGCATGACCGACCTCGGTTACAACATCATTCCCAGCACGCCCGAAGAGATGGCGGCCATGAACAAGGCCGAGATCGCGCGCTGGGCGCCGATCGTCAAATCGAGTGGCGCGAAGATCGACTGATCATGCCCCGACCCAAGCGCATCGAGGGCGTCCTCGCGCCGGTCATCACGCCGTTCAAGAAGGATTACGCGCCGGACGCCGAGCGCTTCGTGCGCCACTGCCGCTGGCTGCTGAGAAACGGCTGCTCGGGCCTCGCCGTGTTCGGCACCAACAGCGAGGCGAACTCGATGTCGGTGCCCGAAAAACGGCGCCTGCTCGAAGCGCTCATCGCCGGCGGCGTGTCGCCTGCGACGCTGATGCCGGGCACCGGGCATTGCGCGCTCACGGACTCGGTGGAGCTCACGCGCGCGGCGGTCGAGATGGGCTGCGCCGGCGTGCTGATGCTGCCGCCTTTCTACTACAAGAACGTGCCCGATGAGGGCCTGTACCGCAATTTCGCCGAGGTGATCGAGCGCGTCGGCGACGAGCGGCTGCAGCTGTACCTGTACCACATCCCGCCGGTGTCGCAGGTGCCGATCTCGCTCGGGCTGATCGAGCGGCTGCTCGGCAAGTATGCGGGCATCGTCGCCGGCGTGAAGGATTCCTCGGGCGACTGGTCGAACACCAAGGCGATGCTCGACAGCTTCGCGAAAAGCGGCTTCGACGTGTTCGCCGGCAGCGAGGAGTTCCTGCTCGCCAACATGCGCCACGGCGGCAAGGGCTGCATCACCGCCACGGGCAATATCAATCCCGGGCCCATCGACAAGCTGTACCGCAACTGGCGCTCCCCGGACGCCGAGCGCGAGCAGGCTGCCATCACCGCAACGCGCAAGATCGCGCAGAAGCAGCCGATGATCGCCGCGCTCAAGGCGACGGTGGCGCATTTCGGCAACGACCCGCAGTGGAAGACCCTGCGCCCGCCGCTCGTGGAATTGAGCCGCGCTCAGGAAGAACAGCTGATCACCGAGCTCAAAGCGAGCGGCTTCTCGATGCCCGGGCTCGGTTGAAGACGGCACTGGTCACCGGCGCCGGCCGGGGGATCGGCCTTGCAACGGCGAAGGCGCTGGCTGCGGCGGGATTGCGCGTCCTCGCGCTCGACCTCGAATTTTCCGACGACTCCCTGAAGGGCGTAGAACGCGTCACCTACGATCTTGTCGACCTGGCGCGCATCCCCGGTCTGGTCGTCAAGCTCGGCACGATCGACGTGCTGGTCAACAACGCGGGCGTGCAGACGGCCGTCCCGATCGAGCGCTACACCGACGAAGCGCGCCAGCGCATTCTGCGCGTCAACCTCGAAGCGCCGGTGGAGCTTATTCGCGCCCTCTCGAAGCAGATGATCGAGAGAAAGAGCGGCCGCATCGTCAATGTGGCGTCGGTCGCCGCCTTCACGGCGCACACCGACCTCTGGTACGGCGTGACGAAGGCGGGGGTCGTAAGCTTCACGCGAAGTTTTGCATCCTATTTGGGCCCGCACGGCATCCAGGTTAATGCGGTGGCGCCGGGGCCGGTCGACACCGAGCTGCTCAAGAAGGCGCAGCCCGAGCGCGTCGAGCAGCTCATGAAAAACATGTACACGCGCCGCCCCGGCCGGACCGACGAGATCGCCGAAGCGATCCGCTGGCTCGCCCTCGACGCGCCGGTGATCCTGAACGGCGCGGTGATCGACCTCACCGACGGCTGCTACCTGCGCTGAGCCTCAGGCGTAGGACCGGAACCGGATCGTCGGGTCGCGCCGAATCTGCTCGACAAGAGCGACCTCCCAGGCGAGGTACTCGCGCGCATGCTTCTCGTAATCGGCGGCGTGGTCGTAGGGCTTGTACCAGACGTCATCCAGAGTCGTCGTCGCGCGCTGAGTGCCAGGCTCGGCGGCGAGGCCCGCCGCGAACCACGCCGCGTTGCCGCCTGCGACGACCCGTAGCGCGGCTCCCGGCCATAGCGCCGCAACCTCGGGTGCCGCGAGATGGGCGAGAACCGAGTCTTCTGATGTAAGAACCACCCTCTCAACATTTCCAATCCGGCGTCGCGCCTCACCCAACCTCGAGCGCACCGCCCACCACGCGCCCGGAATGTGCCGCTCTCTGAAACGCAGGCTGGTCGAGAGATCGATGAGCGTCGCACGCGGCAGGTCGACTTCGCGCACCGGGATCGTCTGCCAGGCGGGCACTCTCCGCGCTGCCCGCGGGCCCGCCTCGAGCTTGCAGCCGGTGAGATCCCCCAAGACGTAAACCTCGTCCCAGCCCATCTGCACCAGCCACGATGCGGTCATCACCGCGCGCACGCGCGCCGGATCGACGAGCACGAGGCGCGCGTTGCGCACGCCGACATATTCGTCGGTCGCCTGCACCAGCTGTCCGCCCGGCGCATGCCGCGAGCCGGCGACATGCGACTGCTCGAATTCCTCGCGCGAGCGCACATCGAGCAGATACAGCGTGCGGCGGGTTTCGCTTTGCCATTCCTTCAATTGCTCTGCAGAGGCAGGTTTGACAGAGAAGCGCGCTGCCACCCGATCGGCTGCGGCCAGCGCTGCCGCTTGCCCCGCCGCGGTGGGCGGTGGAGCGATGCGCGTGGCGCCGCGCTCGCAGGCGAAACCGGCCAGCTCCCATCCCATGGTGCCGTCCTTGAGCGCCACCACCGGGTTCGGGATGCCGGCATTGCGCAGCGACTGGCAGCCGATGATGCTGCGCGTTCGTCCGGCGCAATTCACCACGACCAGCGTATCGGGATCGGGCGCGAGGTCGTGCACGCGGTAGGCGAGCTCTGCGCCGGGCGCATCGATGCCGCCCGGGATGCTCATGCGGTGATATTCCTCGAACGGCCGCGAATCGAGGATCAGCAATTTTTCATTCTGAGATTGAAATTGCCTCAGCTCCTCGGGCGCAATGCGTGGTGTCGCGTAATGGTGCTCGACGAACTCGCCGAAGGCCTTCGACGGCACGTTCACGCCGCTGAAGAGCTCGCCGCCCGCCGCTTTCCAGCCGGCGCAGCCGCCCTCGAGAAGCGAGACGTCGGTGTAGCCCAGCTCGCGCAGCTTCGCCGCGGCGCGCACCGCAAGGCCCTCCTCGCCGCCGTCGAGCAGCACGATCGGCGCGGTGCGTCGCGGCACCAGGTCTTCGACCATGATTTCCAACCTCGATAGCGGAGCCGAAGACGCGAAAAAAGGGTGGCCGCGGTAGTGCACGCCCTGCTCGCGCACGTCGAGAAGCGCGAGCTCCTCGCCAGAGACCAGCCGGGCGCGCAGCGCGCCAGGCGAGACTGTCACTCCATCCCCTTCTTCCTGATCACCGGAAGCGCGGCATCGGCCGAAAGGAACTTGAGCAGGGCCTGCGCGGCCGCGGGCTCGCGCGCCCCGCTGTAGACGCCGCCGACCAGCACCGTCATCTTCTGCAGCGCGGC
Organism: Burkholderiales bacterium; assembly: GCA_035602335.1. GTDB lineage: Bacteria > Pseudomonadota > Gammaproteobacteria > Burkholderiales > SG8-39 > SCGC-AG-212-J23. Next base: position 9,107 of record DATNMK010000056.1, on the reverse strand, counting down.
GGGCAGCGGACCGACGATATCGATGCCGGCCACCGGCAGCAGCTCGCTCATCAGCTGGACGCCCATTTCGGCTTCGCCCTTCGCGACGACGGCGCCGACCGGCCCGTTGTCGACGATCACGGTTTTCGGTTTCATCTGCTCCGAGATGCCGAGGCGCTCGATGACGTGCGCCATGTGCACGCCGCTTGCGCCCCTGCTATGGGCGAAGGATTTCGCCGCCAGGAGCGATTTGCGGAATGCGTCGGCCGAGCCGATGTCGGGCTTCGGCGCACCGGCGCGCACCGCCACCGCGACGCCGGTCCGGGCCAGCGTCACGCGGCTGCCGGCCGCCAGCTTGCCCGCCTTCGCTGCGTCGTCCATCGCCTCGAGCAACACTTCCTTGAGGCCGTTGGAGCTCAGGACTGAAATTTCCGCCGCCATGGCCAGACCACCCCCCATCGCCACGCCAAAGCCCACTGTGACCGCTGCTGCGACTTTCGACCATCCGCTCATGACTTCCTCCGTGGATTTGAGTATCTTACGGCTGGAAAAGGAGGAGAAAACCATGGCGCTCAAGGTAACGAAAGCCGAAGTCTGGTCCGCAACGCTCGTAGACCGCGCGGGTGGCGCCGCCGACAAGCTCGAAGCGCTCGCCAGGGCGGGGGCCGACCTGGAGCTGGTGTTCGCGCGCCGCACGCCCGAGCAGCCCGGCAGCGGGATCATGTTCGTGTCTCCCGTCAAGGGCGCCAAGGCGGTGAAGGCGGCGCAGGAAGTCGGCCTCGCGAAGACGGACACGATCCACTGGGTGAGGATCGAAGGCAGCGACAAGCCGGGGCTGGGCGCGAAGATCGCGCGCGCCTTGGGCAATGCCGGCGTCAGCTTCCGCGGCCTGAGCGCGATCGCGATCGGCTCGAAGTTCATCAGCTACGTCGCGCTCGACAGCGCGGAGGATGTGGCGAAAGCGGTGGCGGTGGTGAAGAAAGTCGCCTGAGCGCTACCGCACGCGGTAGATCTCTTCCTCGAAATCGCCGCGCGACACGGTGATCGTGCCGCGCCGCTTGTCCATTTGCGCAACCAGCACGGCGCGCTCTTTGCCCTTTTCCCACAGCACCTTGTAGATCTGGCGGGCGGCCTTGCCGCCGCTCTCGATGGTGTCGCGGACTTCCGAGACGGGGACGCCGTAGCGCGACTTGAGGAACCCGGCCAGGCGCTCGGCGTCCTTGATGTCGAAGCGCACGTCGAAGGCCTCGACGGCGTCCTTCTTGAGGTAGAAGGTAATGCGCACCTCGGTGCCGCCGAGTACCGCCTGGGAATCGTCGCAGCGCCGCTCCGCCGCCTTGCTTTTCCACTCCAGCTCTTTGCAGTGGATGCTCGGAAACTTCTTCTTCACCTCGCTCTCGTGCGCGCCGAGCGCCACGCCGTTGGCGTCATAGGCCAACGCCGGAGCGCAGGCGAGGACAAACGCAAGCAGGCTAATTCTTCGCATCGATCTCACGCCGTCGAAAGCAAGCCGCCTCATGGTCATTCACCATTCCGGCTGCCTGCATGAACGCATACATGATAGTCGAACCGACGAACTTGAAGCCGCGCCGCTTGAGGTCTTTTGAAAGATCGTCGGCTCCCCGGCTCGCGAATTCCCACACGTACTTCGAGAAGCTGCCGTATTCCTTCTTCACGTCAAGAAAGCAGCGCGCGTTGGTAATGGCCGCATCGATCTTCGCCCGATTGCGCACGATGCCTGAATCCGCGAGCAACCGCTTGCGATCCTTGGCGCCGTAGAGAGCAATTCTTCCAGCATCAAACCCGTCAAATGCGCGCCGGTAATTCGCGCGCTTTGCGAGGATGGTGTCCCAGGAAAGTCCCGCCTGCGCACCCTCGAGGACGAGGAACTCGAACAGCTTGCGGTCGTTCCGCACGGGAACGCCCCACTCCTTGTCGTGGTAGGCAATGGCGAGCGGATTGCGCGCCCAAGCGCAGCGGCGCTTCATGCGACCGGCACGTTGCGCGCAAAGCCGTCGAACAGATCCAGCATCCGCTCGCGCCAGGAGCACAGCGGATCCTCCGGTCCGAGGACTTCGTGCGGGCTCATGACGCGCGCCCACTGGAACACCGAGAACAGGATGTAGTCGGCGTAGGCCGGCGTGCGGCCGCACACGTATGGCTGGCGCTTGAGCGCCGCCTGCATCGGCTCGAGCGCGCGGCCGAGCCGCCTGAGGGTGTCGTCCCGCTCCAATCTCGTCTGCTCAAGGGATTTCTTCAGGGCTTTTTCGATCGACGAACGAAAATACTCCTCGTCGGCAGGATCGACGCGTTCGTGGATGTCTGCTGCGATCACCTGCATCATCGCTGGCACCGCCGCGCGGTCGACCCAGGCGTTGAAGGCCTGCGACACGCCGTGGCCGATCTCGCCGCCGAAAAGCGTCGGCGCGTCGCGATAACGCTCCTCCAGGTGCTCGGCGATCTTCCAGGAGTCGCGCACGACGGTTTCGCCGTCGCGGATGATCGGAACCGTCTTGCCGCCCGAAAAGGCAACGGCGGCCTTGTCTGAGAGGCAAACGGGTTGGGTGATGAAATCGAGGCGCTTATGCTTGAGCGCCATGCGCGTGCGCCAGGAAAAGAGGCTGTAGCGCCGCCCGCCTTTGCCCTGCAGCTCCCAGAGCGTGATCACGCTGCCTTCTTGACGCCGACTTCCTTGACCTCGTGGCTATCGGGACGCGCGCGCAGCTGCAGGTCGATCTGCTCGGCGCGATCGCGCGCGGCGAGGCGGAAAGCCTGGTCGCGGCCCGGAAGGTATTGCGGGGGCCAGAACTGGTTCATGTGCTGGTACCAGGCCGAGGCCTGCAGCGTGAAGTGGGGGTTGGTCAGATGGGGACGCGCGAGCGCCACCAGATCCGCCTTGCCGGCCGCGAGCAGCGTGTTGACCTGGTCGGGCGTCGTCACCGCGCCGACCGTCAGGGTGGCGATGCCGACCTCGTTCCTCACCCAGTCGGAATAGGGCGCCTGGTACATGCGGCCGTACACCGGCTTCTGATGCGGCACGGTCTGTCCGCTCGAGCAGTCGATCAGGTCGCAGCCGGCGTCCTTCAGCATGCGCGTGAGCGCGATCAGGTCCTCGCCGGAGAGGCCGCCCGGCGCCCAGTCGGTCGCCGAGATGCGCACCGACATCGGCTTGGCGTCGGGCCAGAGCGCGCGGCAGGCGCGCCACACTTCCACCGGAAAGCGCATGCGGTTCTCGATCGAACCGCCGTATTGGTCAGTGCGCCGGTTGGTGAGCGGCGAGATAAAGCTGGCGAGGAGATAGCCGTGCGCCATGTGGAGCTCGAGCATATCGAAGCCGGCCTGATCAGAAAACTTTACCGACCTTTGAAAATCGTGAATCACCTTCTCCATATCGGCCCGCGTCATTTCGCGCGGCACCTGCGATACGCCCTCGTAGTACGGTATCGGCGATGCGGAGACCACCGGCCAGTTGCCGTGGTCAAGCGGGTGGTCCATGCGCTCCCAGCCAAGCTGCGTCGAGCCCTTGCGCCCCGAGTGGCCGAGCTGCATGCAGAGTTTTGCCTTCGAGTGGGCATGACAGAAATCGACGATGCGTTTGAAGGCGTCGCGTTGCGTCTCGTTCCACAGGCCGGTATCTCCGGGCGAGATGCGCGCCTCGGGCGACGGGCAGGTCATCTCGACATACACCAGCCCGGCGCCGCCGATCGCCCGGCTTCCCAGGTGCACGAAATGCCAGTCGCCCGGCACGCCGTCCACTGCCGAGTACTGGTCCATCGGCGAAACCACGACCCTGTTTTCCAAGACCATGTCGCGCAGGCGGAACGGCGTGAACATCGGCACTGGCGGGTTCTCGAGGTCAATATCGAACCCTTCCTGCCTTACTTTTTTTGCAAACCACCTGTGGACCTCGCGCACGAATGCAGGATCGCGCAGCTCGAGGTTCTCCCAGGTGATCTGCTTGGAGCGCGACATCACGCCGAAGGCGAACTGCTGCGGGTCCATGCCCCAGTAGCGCTTCATGTGCTCGAACCACGCCAGCGAGACGTTGGCCGCGTGCTGGGTCTTCTCCACTTCCTCTCTTCGTGCGGTGTCGTAGAAGGCTAGTGCAGGTTTCACATTTTCATGTTTCTTGAATGCTTCAAACAGCGCAATGGCATCCTCCATGGCGAGCTTGGTGCCCGAGCCGATGGAGAAATGCGCCGTTGCCTTGGCGTCGCCGATCAGCACAGCGCTCATTTTCCCCTCGGTGAGCACCCAGGTCTTGTTGACGATGTTCGGGAAGTTGCGCCAAAGCGAGCGGTTCGGGATGAGCGGATGGCCGTCGAGCTCCGCCGCGAAGACGCGCTCGAGCAGCGGCAGCATCTCGATCTCGCTCTTGCGGTCGAAGCCGAAATTGCGCCACGTCGCCTCGTCGGTCTCGATCACCCAGGTGGAGCGGTCGGCCTCGTACTGGTAGCAGTGCGCGAGGATGATGCCCTCGGGCGTCTCGCGGAAGAAATACTTGAAGGCGTCCAGCGGGCGCGTCGAACCCAGCCAGGTGAACTTGTTGGGGCGCAGGTCGACGCTCGGCTGGAAATGCTCCTTGTGATTTTCACGGATCCTGGAGTTGATGCCGTCGGCGACGACGATCAGGTCGGAGTCGGGAAACTCGTCGAGATCCTCGACCTCGCGCTGGAAGCGCATCTGCACGCCGAGATCGCGGGCGCGGTCCTGCAGGATGTTGAGCAGCGCCACGCGCGAGCAGCCGCAGAAGCCGTTGCCGCCGGAGCGCATCACCTGCCCCTTGTAGAGGACGTCCACGTCGCCCCAGTAGGCGAAGCGCCGGCGGATGCGCTCGTAAGTGACGAGGTCGTAGGCCTTGAAGGCGTCGAGGGTCTGGTCGGAGAACACCACGCCGAAGCCGAAGGTGTCGTCGGGCCGGTTCCTCTCGTAGACCGTGATCTCCCAGCGCGGCCAGGCTTTCTTCGCGAGCAGCGCGAAGTACAGGCCGCCGGGCCCGCCGCCAATGATGCTGACCTTCATGCTCGCCTCCATCAGTCGGGGATCACCGCCGTGGCCTCGATCTCCAAACGCGCATCGTTTTCCACCAGGCCGCCGACCTGCACCACCGCCATGGTGGGAAAGTGCCTGCCCATCAGCTCGCGATACGCGACGCCGACTCCCTTCAGCGACGCGAGATATTCGTTCTTGTCCAGCACATACCACGTGAGCCGTACGAGGTGCTCGGGCTTGCCGCCTGCTTGCGCCAGGACGTCGAGGATATTTTTCAGCGCCTGACGGAATTGCCCGGCGAAGGAGCGGTCGATCCATTCGCCCTGCCCGCTCCAGCCGATCTGGCCGGCGATGAACACCAGCCTGCCTTTCGCGGCGATGCCGTTGGAAAAGCCCTTTGCCCGGGCCCAGCCCGGAGGTTGCAGGATTTGCATCGTCATTTCCTCAGCCTGAAGCGCTGCAGCTTGCCGGTCTCGGTGCGCGGCAGGGCGTCGACGAACTCCACCACGCGCGGGTACTTGTACGGCGCGATGCTGTTTTTCACGTAGTCCTGCAGCTCGCGCACGGTGTCCGCGCCGCGCGGGTGGCCGGGCTTGAGCACCACGAAGGCCTTGACGACGGTGCCGCGCTCCTCGTCGGGTGCGCCGACGACGCCGCATTCCGCGACCGCGGGATGCGCGAGCAGGGCGCCCTCCACCTCGGGCCCGGCGATGTTGTAGCCGGCGGAGATGATCATGTCGTCGGTGCGCGCCTGGTAGAAGAAGTAGCCCGCCTCGTCCATCAGGTAGGCATCGCCGGTCAGGTTCCAGCCGTTCTGCACGTAGTTGTGCTGCCGCTCGTCGGCGAGATAACGGCAGCCGGTGGGTCCTTTGACGGCCAGCCTGCCGACCGTGGCGGGAGGGCAGATGTTTCCCTCGTCATCCAGCACCGTCGCCCGATAGCCGGGAATGGCGTAGCCGGTCGCGCCGCGGCGCGCCGTTTCCGGCGTGTGCGAGATGAAGATGTGGATCATCTCGGTCGAGCCGATGCCGTCGATGATCTCGATGCCGGTGGCTAGCCTGAAGATCTGGCGCGTCGCATCCGGTAACGCCTCGCCGGCCGATACGCACTTTCTCAAGGAGGAAATATCGAAGCTTCCGGCCATCGCCGCCATTCCGCGGTACATGATCGGCGTGGTGAAGCAGACGTTCGCCTTGAAGCGCTGGATCGTCTCGAGCAGCGTCTCCGGCGTGTGCTTCTCGACGAGCACCGTAGAAGCGCCGAAGCGCATCGGAAAGCACAGTATCCCGCCGAGCCCGAAAGTGAACGCGAGCGGCGGCGTGCCGCAGAAGATGTCGTCTTTGTGCACCTTCAGGCAGGAGCGCGGGAAGCAGTCGCACATCGCGATCACGTCGCGATGGAAATGCATCGTGCCCTTGGGCTTGCCGGTGGTGCCGGAGGTGAAGGCGATCAGCGCGACGTCGTCCGACGCCGTGGCGGCGTTGGTGAACCACAGCGGCTGCTTCAGCGCCAGCTCATCGAGCGAATCCGGCCCGTCGTCGTACCAGTAGCGCACGGTCTGCAGCGTTGGGCAATGCGCGGCCGCGGCCTTCAGCTCGGCGTCGAGGCGCCTGTCGCACAGGGCGTGCGTGACCTCCGCCTTGCTGATGATGTCGGTGAGCTCCTTCGCGCGCAGCAGCGGCATCGTCGCGACGCAGATACCGCCGGCCTTCATCACCGCGAACCACGCCGCCGCCATCATCGGGTTGTTCGGCCCGCGCAGCAGCACCCGGTTGCCGGGCTTCAAGCCCATTTCGCGCACCAGGACGTTGGCCAGGCGATTGGCTTGCGTGAAGAGCTGCGTGTAAGTGCATTCGCCGTCCGGCGTGCGCAGCGCGACGCGATGGCCGTGGCCGCGCGTCACCGGCTTGTCGAGCAGCTCGGTGGCGCAGTTCATCCGGCCTGGATATTTCAGCTCGGGCAGCTCGAACAGAAACTCTGGCCACTGCTCGCGCGGCGGCAGGTTGTCGCGCGCGAACGTGTCGGCGTGCGCGGTGTAGCTCATGACTTCAACAATTCCCTCGCAATGATGATCTTCTGCACCTCGGTCGCGCCCTCGTAAATGCGCAGCGCCCGCACCTCGCGGTAGAGCCGCTCGACCGGATGGCCGCGCATGACGCCCAATCCGCCGCAGATCTGCACGGCATCGTCGATCACCTGCTGCGCAGCCTCGGTGGCGAACATCTTCGCCATCGCCGCTTCGCGGGTCACGCGCTGCTTCCTGACATCGCGGGTCCAGGCCGCGCGGTAGGCGAGCAGCGCGCCCGCGTCGATGCGGGTCGCCATGTCGGCGAGCTTGCCCTGCGTCATCTGGAAGTCGGCCAGGGTTTGTCCGAACATCTTGCGCTCGCGGGCGCGCGCGAGCGCTTCATCAAAAGCGCGGCGCGAGAATCCCAGCGCCGCCGCGGCCACCGTGGTTCTGAAAATGTCGAGATTGCGCATCGCCAGCTTGAAGCCCTGACCCGGCTCGCCGAGCAGCACCGCCTTCGAATTCTTCAGGCGAACGGTAGCCATCGGGTGAGGAGCGACGATCTCGATGCGCTCGCTCGCGTCGACCTCCGCGGCGTCGACCACGAACGCGGTGATGCCTTCATCGGCCTTCGCGAAGACGATGTAGTAGTGGGCGATGCCGCCGTTCGAGATCCAGGTCTTGGTGCCGTCGAGCGTCCAGCCGCCGGCCGCGCGGCGCGCGCGAGTCGAAATAGCCTGCACGTCCGAGCCGGCGTCCGGCTCCGACAGCGCAAAGGCGGCGATCGCGTCGCCGCTCGCCGCCGGCGCGAGATACTTCTCCTTGAGGCCCTCGGTCCCGGCGAGCGCGATCGGGCCGCTGCCCAGGCCCTGCATGACGAACGCAAAGTCGGCGAGCCCGGCGTGATAGGCGAACACCTCGCGCAGCAGCGCAATCGAGCGCACGTCGAGGTTTTCCCCCACGCAGTGTGCGAGGAATCCTGCGCAGCCGAGATCCTGCACCAGTCTCTTGCAGATCGAATCGGCATCCTCGCCGTGGGCGTAGGCGAGATTCTCGGCGCACCACGCGTCGGCCTCGCGCGCAAGGCGCGCGTGCCGCGGCTCGAAAAACGGCCAGTCGTAGTGGGTAAAGCGGTCCATCAATCTCCTTCGAACACGGGTTTGCGCTTGGCGGCGAAGGCCTCGTAAGCGCGGCGGAAGTCCCGCGTCTGCATGCAGATCGCCTGCGCCTGCGCCTCCATTTCGATCGCCTCGTCGAGGCTGACGTTCCATTCCTGGTGCAGCATTTTTTTCGTCATGGCATGCGCAAAGGCCGGCCCGGCAGCGAGCTCGGTCGCCACCTCGAGCGCCGCGGGCAGCACCGGATCAGCAATGCGGTTGAAGAAGCCCCACGCCAGGCCTTCCTCGGCGCTCATCGAGCGCCCGGTATAGAGCAGCTCGGCGGCGCGTCCCTGGCCGATCACGCGCGGCAGCATCGCGCAGGCGCCCATGTCGCAGCCGGCGAGGCCGACGCGGACGAAGAGAAACGCCACTTTGGCGCTCGGCGCGGCATAGCGCAGGTCGGAAAACAACGCGATCAGCGCGCCTGCTCCGGCGCAGATCCCGTCGATCGCCGAGATGACCGGCTGGGGACAATGCCTCATCGCCTTAACGAGATCGCCCGTCATGCGCGTGAACTCGAGCAGCTGCGGCATCTGCATCTTGGTGAGCGGCCCGATGATTTCGTGCACGTCGCCACCAGAGCAGAAGTTGCCGCCGGCGCCGTTGACAACAATGCTCTTCACATCATTAACGGAGGTTAATTTTTTAAATAGGTCTCTGAGCTCGGCATACGACTCGAAAGTCAGCGGATTCTTGCGCTCGGGGCGATTCAGGGTGATGACGCCGACCTTGCCTTCGACGCGCCAGAGGAAATGTTTGGGCTGGATCATGAGATCACCTCCACCGCGTGCTGCTTGACCTTGGCGAGGAGCCTGAGCAGCTCCTCGTGCTCGCGGCGGGACAGCCCGGCGAGCAGCTCGACCACCCATTCCTCGTGCGCGCGCGCCATCTCGCCGAAGCTGTGGTCTCCGGTCTTGGTGAGCCGGATGCGGAAAGCACGCCGGTCGGCGGGCTCGTCGAGCCGCTCG
>DATNMK010000055.1:0-5735 GCA_035602335.1 Burkholderiales bacterium | reverse complement strand
CCGGCGAGCCGATCTGGACTCACGCCCTCGGCCTGGCGGCGGGCCTTGCCAGCATCGGTCTGGATGCCCCAGGCCGCGCCGCCGGAGTTCTCTTTGCCGCCCCTAAGCAGCTCGGCGGCGTCGATGCGCTGCGTGAGCGCTTCGGCGAGGAGATCGCCGGCCTTGCCGCGGGCGTCGAGAAGCTCTACCAGCTGCGCGTCGCGACGCGCGCCAACCCGCAAGAGCAGAACGAGGTGCTGCGCAAGATGGTCCTCGGCATGGTCGAGGACGTGCGCGTGGTGCTGATCCGCCTGGCGAGCCGCACGCAGACGTTACGGTTCTTCTCCAAAAATACGTCCCCGGAACGGGTTTCCTATGCGAGAGAGACCCTGGATATCTACTCGCCGCTCGCGAACCGGCTGGGCGTCTGGCAGCTGAAGTGGGAGCTGGAAGACCTGTCGTTCCGCTACCTCGAGCCCGAGGTCTACAAGCGCATCGCGCACATGCTCGACGAGCGGCGCGTCGAGCGCCAGCACTACATCGCCAGGGCCATCGCCACGCTGGCGCGCGAGCTCGAGGAGATGGACGTCAAGGCCGAGATCACCGGCCGGCCGAAGCACATCTATTCCATCTGGAACAAGATGCGCACCAAGTCGCTCGACTTCTCCGAGGTATACGACGTGCGCGCGGTGCGCATCATCGTGCCGGCGGTGAAGGACTGCTATACCGCGCTCGGCGTGGTGCACAACCTGTGGCAGCCGATCCCCAAGGAGTTCGACGACTACATCTCGCGCCCGAAGGGAAACCTCTACCAGTCGCTGCACACCGCGGTAGTCGGGCCATCCGGCAGGACGCTCGAAGTGCAGATCCGCACCGAGGAAATGCACCGGCAGGCCGAGTTCGGCATCGCCGCGCACTGGCGCTACAAGGAGCCGGGCAAGCGCTCCAAAGGCGATGGCGCCTTCGAGCAGAAAATCGCCTGGCTGCGCGAACTGCTGGCGTGGCGCGACGAGATCGCCGACTGGGGGAAGAGCGCCAAGAAGATCGATGACACCGTCTACGTTCTCACTCCACAAGGCAAGGTCATCGACCTGCCGGCGGGGTCGACGCCGCTAGACTTCGCCTACGCGCTGCACACCGATCTCGGGCACCGCTGCCGCGGAGCCAAGGTCGACGGCCACATCATCACCCTCGACACGCCGCTTGCCAGCGGGCAGCGCGTCGAGATCGTCGCCGCGAAGGCCGGCGGCCCGTCGCGCGACTGGCTGAGCACCGAGCGGGCCTTCGTGAAAAGCCCGCGCGCGCGGCAGAAGATCAGGCAGTGGTTCAACGCCCAGGCGATGATGGAAACGATCGCCGCAGGCCGCGCGGAGGTCGAGAAAGAGCTGCGCCGTGAAGGCGCGACGCGGGCGAGCCTCGAGTCGCTCGCCTCGCGCCTGGGCTTCGGCAAGCCCGACGACCTCTTCGTCGCCGTCGCGCGCGACGAGGTGAATCTGCGGCAGTTGCAGACCGCATTGCGCGGCGCAGACACTGCAGTCGTTGAGCCTGAAATCAAGAAAAAGACCAAGGCTGCCCCGGCCAAGGGAGGGGTACTTATCGTCGGCATGGACCGGCTCCTCACTCAGCTCGCGCGCTGCTGCAAGCCGGTGCCGCCGGATCCGATCCGCGGCTTCGTCACGCGCGGCAAGGGCGTGTCGGTTCACCGCGAGGACTGCCCGGGCCTGAAGCGCCTTGCCGAGGGCCAGCCTGAGCGCCTGATTGAGACCGAGTGGGGCAAGGGCGAGGGCAGCTATACCGTCGACATGACCGTGACCGCGGCCGACCGCCGCGGCCTGCTGCGCGACATCGGCGATGCGCTCGCGCGCGAGAAGATCAACGTCACCGCGGTGCGCACGCAGACCCGGGACGAGCTCGCCTTCATGCGCTTCACGTTCGACGTGGCGAATGTCGCACAGCTGAAGCGCGCCTTCGCCGTGGTGCGCTCGCTGAAAGGCGTGATCCGGGTGGCGCGCGGCTGATGGAGAGCTTGCTCTCGCATCCGGCGGTGCAGGCCGGCGTTGCGCCGCTCGTTGTTGGCCTGCTTGTGGCTGCGATCGGCATGCCGCTGCGTCTCGCGGGCCTCGCGGCGGCGGCTGGATTTGCCACCGCGCTTTACCTTACCGGCAATTTCGTGTTTGAGCCGCTTACTGCCATGCGCAAGCTCGCGCTGGTCGGCATGGGAGCAGGGCTCCTCGGCTTGGTGGCCGACCTGGCGTTCAAGCCCGCCCGCATGGCGGGAATCATGCTGGGCCTGCTGGCAGGCGCTGCCTCGGCGTGGGTTTTTTCAACCGTGCTCATGCAGAAGCCGCCCCTCGCGGCGGTCGGACATGGCGTGGGGATCGGCTTGCTGGTGCTCGTTACGGTCGCCTTCATGCTCGAGCTGCATTCCCATCCGATCCGTGCCGGCGCAGCCGGGGTCGGACTGGGCCTCGGCGCCGGCATCGGCGCGATCCTTAGCGCCTCGGCTCTTATCGGGATGTACGGCTTGGCGCTTGGCGCCGCCTGCGGCGGCTTCCTGCTGGTGGCGATGATTTTCGGCAACCGTGTGGTGGCGGGCGCGTCTTTCACCCTCGCCGCAGGGGTGATCGCGTCTTTGCTTGCCTCGGCTGCCCTGCTTCTCGCGAAACTACCCTGGCACGCCGCCGCCGCCCTTGCGCTCGTGCCGGTCGCGGTGCGCCTGCCGCTGCCCGATCGCGCCCATCCCGCTTTGCAGGCGGTGGTGGCGTGCATCTATGCGCTCGCGGTGGCGGGCGGCGCCTGTGCGTTCGCCTGGCTGGCGAGCCGCGGCTAGGGGAAAAGAACCAGCAGCCAGACCACGCCGGCATTGAAGAGCGCGAGCATCACCGCCGCGCTGCCGATGTCCTTTGCGCGCTTGGCGAGCGGATGGATTTCCAGCGAGGTGCGGTCCACGGCGGCTTCGATCGACGAATTGACCAGCTCGGCGAAAAGAACGATGAGAACGCTGGACACGAGCAGGGCGCGTTCGATGCCCGTCGCGCCCAGCCACAGGCCCAGCGGGAGCAGCACGACGCACACGGCCAGCTCGACCTGGAAGGACCCCTCGTTGCGCGCGGCGGCAGCGAGCCCGGTGAGCGAATTGCGCGCCGCATTGACGATCGACTGCAGCATCAGGTCGGCGTCGCGAGCGTGAACAGCAGCTCCTCCTGTGCCGAGCGGCGGCGGCCGCGGCGCGGCTTGAGCTGCTCGTAGCTGCCGTCCGCCGACATCACCCAAGCCTGGCAGTTGTCGTCGAGATAGGGCTGCAGGCCCTCGCGGATGACGCGGCGCTTGAGCGCCGGGTCGAGCACCGGGAAGCACAGCTCGATGCGGCGGAAGAAATTGCGGTCCATCCAGTCGGCGCTCGCCAGGTAGACCTCCTCGTTGCCGCCGTTCTGGAAGTAGAACACGCGCGAGTGCTCGAGGAAGCGGCCGACGATCGAGCACACGCGGATGTTCTCCGACAGCCCTTCGATGCCGGGCTTAAGCGCGCACACGCCGCGCACGACGAGGTCGATCTTCACGCCGGCGGCCGACGCGGCGTATAGCTCCTCGATGATGCGCGGCTCGAGCAACGCGTTCATCTTGGCGATGATGCGCGCCGGCTTGCCCTCGCCGGCGAGTTTTGCCTCGTTGCGGATCGCCGCGACGATGCGCTTGTGCAGGGTAAACGGCGATTGCCAGACATGTTTCATCTTGCCCGCCCGGCCGAGGCCGGTGAGCTGCGTGAACACCTCGTTGACGTCGGCGCAAAGCTCGTCGTTCGCGCTCATCAGGCCGAAGTCGGTGTACTGGCGGGCGGTGCGCGGGTGATAGTTTCCGGTGGAGAGGTGCGCATAGCGGCGCAGGACTTTGCCGTGCTCGCTGTCCTCGCGGCGCACGACCAGCGCCATCTTGGCGTGCGTCTTGTGGCCAACCACGCCGTACACCACGTGCGCGCCGACCTCTTCAAGGCGCGCCGCCCAGTTGAGGTTCGCTTCCTCGTCAAACCTCGCCATCAGCTCGACCACCACGGTCACCTCCTTCCCCTTGCGCGCGGCGTCGACCAGGATCTCCATCAGCTCGGAGTCGGTGCCGGTGCGGTAGACCGTCTGCTTGATGGCGATCACGTTCGGGTCGTTCGCGGTGGCGCGGATGAAGTCGATCACCGGCAGGAACGACTGGAACGGGTGGTGCAGCAGCACATCCTGCTTTTTCAGCACGCCGAATAGGTCGTCGGTATCCACCGCCGGCGCGAGGCCGGGCTGGAACGCCGGGTACTTGAGATCGGGACGCTCGACCTGGTCGGGCACCTCTCGCAGCCGGTAGAGATTGACCGGCCCTTCGACCCGGTATAGGTCGGCTTCCTGCAGGCCGAACTGCTGCAGCAGGAACTCGGTCATGCGCTCCGAGCAGTTGTCGGCGACCTCGAGCCGCACCGCATCGCCGAAGTGCCGGTGCAGCAGCTCGCCCTGCAGCGCCGTGTGCAGGTTCTTGATCTCCTCCTCGTCGACGAACAGATCTGAATTGCGCGTGACGCGGAACTGGTAGGAGCCGAGCACGTTCATGCCCGCGAAGAGCTCCCCGACGTGAGCGTGCAGGATCGAAGACAGGAACACGAACGCGTAGTCCGCGCCGGCGATCGCGTGCGGCAGCCGGATCACCCGCGGCAGTGCGCGCGGCGCCTGCACGATCGCGGCGCGCGAGCTGCGGCCGAAGGCGTCGCGGCCCTCGAGCTCGACGGCGAAGTTGAGGCTCTTGTTGAACACGCGCGGAAACGGGTGCGCCGGATCGAGGCCGATCGGCGTCAGCACCGGCAGCAGCTCGCGGAAGAAATACTCGCGGATCCACTGGCGCTGCGCCGGGTTCCACTCCTCGCGCCGCGGGAAGACGATGCCCTGGCGGGCGAGCGCCGGCAGGACCACGTCGTTCAGGAGCTTGTACTGGTCGGCGACCAGCGCGTGCGCCTCGCGGCCTACGGCGAGGAACACGTCGCTCGCGGCGCCGCCTTCCGGACCGGGCTCGGGCAGCCCGAGCTTGATGCTTTCCTTCAGGCCGGCGACGCGGATCTCGAAGAACTCGTCGAGGTTCGACGAGACGATGGTGATGAATCCGAGCCGCTCGAGCAGCGGCACCGAGTCGTCGGCCGCCATCGCCAGCACGCGGCGGTTGAACGCCAGGATGCCGAGCTCGCGGTTGAGGAACTGCGTGGGAAGCGGGGCTCTGCGGTTCATCGGGAGGACTTCGATTTTAACGGTTCCATGTTACCGTCCGGCCATGGCGCGTCACGACACGCTGGCCGCGGTCGACCTCGGCTCGAACAGCTTTCACCTGCAGATCGGACGGGTGGTCGACGGCCAGATCTACCCGCTCGACGCGGTGCGCGAGGCGGTGCGCCTGGGCGGCGGGCTCACCGCCGAGAAGCGCATCGACCGCGGCACGCAGGCGGCGGCGCTCGAGACGCTCGCCAAGTTCGCCGAGCGGCTGCGCGGCTTCCCGCGCCAGGCAGTGCGCGCGGTGGGCACCAACGCGCTGCGCGTGGCGAAGAACTCGCCGCAGTTCCTGCGCGAAGCGCGCCAGGTGCTCGGCTTCCCGATCGAGGTGATCTCGGGCCGCGAGGAGGCGCGCCTCGTCTATCTCGGCGTGGCGCATTCGCTGCCCGCCGCCGTCGGTCCCGTAAATACGCGGCGCCTGGTGATCGACATCGGCGGCGGCTCGACCGAGTTCATCATCGGCACCGG
>DATNMK010000054.1:0-2424 GCA_035602335.1 Burkholderiales bacterium | reverse complement strand
ACCGCCAAGTCGGCCTCGGCGCCGTGCTTGCCCCTCAGGGTCGGAACGCTACTCCGCCGCTCGTCACCGCGTCAGGCCGCGCACACTCCGCAGCGCCTCATCGCTCACGACGACATGTCGTCAACTCATCCAGCAATCGCAGACATGCCTCTCCGCCTGCGCTTCCCGGCGGCTGATACACCCCACCAATTCAGGCACTCCGCGCCAGATTTACGCGGATCTGTGCAGCCATCGACGGCAGGCCCCCTGTGTCAGACAAGTTGTCGCCTAAATAGGATTGGAACCTTGGGGGCGCGGATATCAGAAAGTGGCTCGATACGGACAAGCTTACAAAGATCGGATAGTGGCGAGACTGTTGCCACCGGAGAGTTCGTCGGTGGAGCATGTGTCGCGTGAAGTGGCGATAAGCGTGGCGACGCTGGAGCGTTGGCGGGCGGATGCCTTGGCCAATGGATCTGGCGCCGGCAGGCCGCGCTGGACAGCAGCCGCAAGACTGCAAGCAGTGATCGTCACGGCAGCAATGGATGAGGCAACGCGGAGCGCCTGGTGCCGCGAGCAGGGCCTGTATCCGGCGGATCTGGACGCCTGGAAGCGGGATGCGATCGCCGGCCTCGGCGAGCCGCGGGCGGCCAGTGCTGTGGAAGCCCGGCAGGACCGCCGCCGGGTCAAGGAATTGGAGCGGGAGCTTCATCGCAAGGACAAGGCGCTGGCCGAAACGGCCGCCTTGCTTGTGCTGTCAAAAAAACTCTCGGCGGTCTTCCACCAAGGCGAGGACGCATGACCCGCCTGGAAGACCGCCGGATCCTGGTGCGTGATATCGAACAAGCCTGCGCGGAAGGGGCCCGGCTGGCTCCGGCCTGTACCCTGGCCGGCATCAACGCCCGCACGCTGCGGCGCTGGAACGCCGGCGACGGGCTGGCGCAGGGGGATCGCCGGCCCGATGCCGAGCGCTCGGTGCCGGCCCATGCCTTAACCAAGGCTGAACGGGCCCGGATCATCGCGGTGGCCAACGAACCGCGCTTTGCCGAGACACCGCCGGCGCGGATCGTCCCGACGCTGGCGGACGAGGGCGTCTACATCGCCAGCGAGTCCAGCTTCTATCGTGTGCTGCGCGAGCACGGTCAGATGAACCGCCGAGGCCGGGCTCAGCCGCCACGGGCGTCGCGACCGCCCACCACGCACATCGCCACCGGCCCCGCCGAGGTGTGGTGTTGGGATGTGACCTTCCTGCCGGCACAGATCCAGGGACGCTGGTTCTATCTCTACCTGATCCTTGACCTCTACAGCCGCAAGATCGTCGGCTTCGAGGTGCACGACACCGACAGCGCCGATCATGCGGCGCGCCTGGCCAGACGAACAGCACTGGCCGAAGGCGTGCACGCGATGCCGGCGCGTCCGGTGCTGCACGGCGACAACGGCGCCACCCTGAAGGCGACGACGGTGCTGGCCATGCTGCACTGGCTCGGCATCAAGCCGTCTTACTCGCGTCCGCGGGTCAGCGATGACAATCCCTTCGTGGAGGCGCTGTTCCGCACCGTTAAGTATCGGCCAGCGTTCCCGCCCAAGGGGTTCGCCGATCTGCAGGCCGCCAGAGACTGGAGCGCGCGGTTCGTGCAGTGGTACAATAACGACCACCACCACAGCGGAATCCGCTACGTCACCCCGGCGCAGCGCCATGCCGGGCAGGATGGTCCCGTGCTCGCCGCCCGCCACGCCGTCTACCGGGATGCACGGGAGCGTAACCCCCGGCGCTGGAGCGCGCAGACCCGCAACTGGACACCGGTTGGCGTCGTCACCCTCAATCCGGAGCGCGACGCCGTCGTCCGGGCGGCGACGTCGCAAATCCAGCTTTCCGGTTCGATCGGCGAGCCTGCTTTCCCGTCCCGACCTGGCAACGCCCAAGCCACGGCGCGCAACGCAGGAGATGGGAGGCGCGGAGCCACCCGCAGCCACGCGCAGAGCGCATTGGCGCGCGAGCATGGCGAGGATGGCGAGCACCGCACCTTCTCCGCAGTGAGCACCGTGGCACGCTCATCTCCAAGTCGCGGATCCGCAACTTCCGACATCTGCGCCGCAACCACAGCGGCTTCGTCGATAGGAGGAATCATTACGTAATTTAAGCGGCAACTGCCTTGACACTCACCGCGAGGCAGAGAGCAAATATGGCCATGTGGTGCAGAGCGCCGGCGGGCAAATCTTCGGGATCGAAAGGGCCGCTTCTGTCGATAGGCAGGCGGAGAAGTTGACGATCGGAACCCCGGATGGGTTTATTAAAATAGACGTTGCTCTGAACCAACCAGACATCGATGCGGTTTTGCGCGAGAGAACTGCTGGCGTCGTCAAACATGCTCGCGAGCTCAGGACGCCTTCGCCTCCAGCCCTCAGTTCCTCTTATTCGCCATCAGTATCCGCGAGAAAAAAGGT
>DATNMK010000053.1:0-4211 GCA_035602335.1 Burkholderiales bacterium | reverse complement strand
ATAGGCCGGCGCCGCAACCGTCAGGATCGGGGTTTCCAGGAGCTTGCGTACGATGAGGGATGATGCATCGGGCGGCCCGAAGCGTACCGCCACGTCCACGCCGGTCATCATCTCCTCGCGATAATTGCTGGTCGAGAAATCGACCGACAGCAGAGGATAGCGGCTCAGAAACTGCTGGAGCTTCGACGCAAGCACGATACGTGCGAACCACGGGTCCACCGATACGCGCAGCCGGCCGCGCACGACCGCCGCCGCCCCTGCGGCCTCGGCGGCCGCCTCATCCAGGCCAGCGAGAAGCGGCATCACCTGCGTGTGGAAGCGGCGTCCTTCCTCGGTGAGGCTGACTTCGCGTGGATTGCGATCGAAAAGCCGCACGCCGATCCGCGCCTCCAGACGCGCGACGGCCCGGCTCACCGCTGACGGCGTCAGGCCGAGCATCTCCGCGGCGCGGGCGAAATTCCCAGCCTCCGTAACCGCTGCCAGGACACCGACGCCGGTCAGAAGCCGCGTGTCGAAAGCCATTTGATCTCCCTTCGCCTCTGCGGTTCTCCGCCGGAGCCTGTCCCAGGCGAAGAGCAGTGAATCCAAGTCACTGTAGCATTGATTTTAATGCGCGTGAATCACGCCTTGGCGCGGCCTACAAGGCTGAGGTCGCAGCGACATCGGAGGCGAGCGGCCGAGAAGATCGGACCTCCATCGATCCAGAAAGGAGTTAGCCATGAACCACGTCACACGCAGAACGATGCTTCAGCGCGGGGGAATGCTGGGGGCCGTTCTGGCTCTCGATGCGGTCAGCCCCGCCTTGGCCGAGACAACACCAGCCGGCTCGTCAGCGCGATTCAAGGCGATCGACGCCGCCTTGCGGGGAGGCGTTTCGAGAAACGACGTGGCCGGTGTTATCGCCGTTGCGGCCACGCCGAAAGGCGTGGTTTACGAGGGCGCCTTCGGCAAGGCGAACGTCGCAACGGGCGCAGCGATGACGCTCGACACGGTGTTCTGGCTGCTGTCGATGACCAAGGCCTTCACCGCGACGGCCTGCATGCAGTTGATTGAGCAGGGCCGCCTGCATCTGGACGACGACGCGGCAAAATACCTGCCCGAACTGACCTCCCCGCAGGTCCTTGAGGGCTTTGCCGAGGATGGAACGCCGCGAATGCGGCCGGCCAAGGGCGCGATCAAGGTGCGCCATTTGCTGACGCATACCTCTGGCTACACCTACTCGATCTGGAGCGAGGCTCTGACCCGCTACGAGAAGGTGACGGACATGCCCGACATCGCGACCTGCAAGAACGCCGCCTTCACGGCTCCGCTCGAGTTCGAGCCTGGCGAGCGGTGGGAATACGGCATCAGCATGGACTGGGTCGGCAAGCTGGTCGAGGCGGTGTCCGACCAGTCGCTCGAGATCTACTTCCGCGAGAACATCTTCGCGCCGCTCGGCATGAAGGATTCAGGGTTTCTGATCGGGACCGAGCAGAAGCGGCGTGTAGCCACTTTCCACAACCGCCGCGCCGATGGCGGGCTGGATCCGGCGCCCTTCGAGATGCCGCAACGGCCGGAGTTCTTCATGGGCGGTGGCGGCGCCTTCAGCACGCCGCGGGACTACATGGCGTTCCTGCAGGCGCTGCTGAACGGCGGCGCGCTGCATGGCGTCCGAATCCTGCGTCCGGAGACGGTCGCCATGATGATGCAGAACCAGATCGGCGAACTGAACGTCCAGGAGATGCGCTCGGCACAGCCGCCATATTCCCGCAGCTTCGACCAGTTCCCGGGACAGCCGCATAAATGGGGCCTGTCTTTCGACATCAACATGCAGCCGGGACCGAACGGGCGCTCCGCCGGCAGCATCTCCTGGGCGGGCCTGCTCAACTGCTACTTCTGGCTCGACCCAGTGAAGCATGTCACCGGCGCGCTCTTCACTCAGGTCCTGCCTTTCTTCGATGAGCGGGTCGTCGCGCTCTACGGCGAGTTCGAGCGCGGCCTCTATGCCGGGCTCGCCTGAGCCCGCGCGATCGACATCAACCTTCTGGAGAACCATCATGTACGCAATCACCGGAATCACCGGCAAGGTCGGCGGCGCGATTGCGCGCAGCCTGCTCGCTGAAAGACTGCTCGTCCGCGCCGTTCTGCGCGACGAGGCCAAGGCGGCGGAGTGGAGAACTCGGGGCTGCGACATCGCCCTGGCCGAGATGGACGATGCGGCAAGCCTGACTTCTGCCTTCAGGGGCGCCGCGGGCGTCTTCATCCTGCCGCCCTCCGAGTTCGATCCGGAGCCCGGCTTTCCCGAGGCTAAGCGCGTCATCGCGGCCGTGACGGCGGCTTTGGCCGAGGCTCGTCCCGGCAAGGTGGTCTGCTTGTCGACCATCGGCGCGGATGCGCCACACGAGAACCTGCTGACCCAGCGCACGTTGATGGAACAGTCGCTGGAGCAGATCGGTCTATCGGTCACCTTCCTGAGGCCAGGCTGGTTCATGGAGAATGCGCTTTGGGACGTTCCTTCGGCGCGCGACGAAGGCGTGCTGCGCAGCTTCCTGCAGCCGGCCGACAAGCTGTTCCCGATGGTCGCGACGCTGGATGTCGGAGGCCTAGCCGCCGCGCTTCTCCGGGAGAACGGGAGCGGGACGCGGGTCGTCGAGTTGGAGGGGCCCGCACGCATATCGCCGAACGATCTCGCCCGCGCCTTCGCCACGGTGCTGAAGCGCACCGTCCGGGTCGAGACGGTGCCGCGCGAGAGCTGGGAGCAGATTTTCCGCTCTCAGGGAACGCGAAATCCATTGCCTCGGATCCGGATGCTCGATGGCTTCAACGAGGGATGGATCGACTTCAGCGAGCACGGCCGGTCGGCGATGAAGGGCACTACGGCACTCGAAAGCGTCATCGCCGAACTCGTCAGGGCGAGCCAGGCCAAAGCATCCGTCTGACGCCGCCGCCCTTGTGATGGCTTGCCGCCTGCCGGCAGCGCAAAAGGGTGACCGCACCGACCCGCCGGCAGGAAATCCGAGAAAGGAAAACATCATGGAGACGATCACGACACGGGGTGTTGCGATGCCTCGCCTCGGCTTCGGCACCTTCCGGATGCCGGGAGCCGACGCCCAGCCGGTCGTCGAGAGTGCGATCGCGCTCGGCTACCGACATATCGACACCGCCGCGATGTACGACAACGAAACCGCCGTCGGCGCGGCCATCGCGGCGTCCGGCGTGAACCGGAACGAGCTCTTCATCACCACGAAGGTCTGGCATGATCAGCTTGCGCCGGATGCGCTCTACCGCGCCTTCGACACCAGTCTGCGGAAGCTGGGGCTCGACCATGTCGATCTCTATATGATCCATTGGCCGTCACGAGACATGGACATGGCAGCGACGCTGGAAGCGTTGATGTCGCTGCGGGAGCGCGGCCTGACGCGCGCGATCGGCGTGTGCAACTTCAACCTGCCGATGATCCGTCGCGCGGTGGAGGAGATCGGCGCGCCGATTGCCAGCCTCCAGGTCGAATACCACCCGTTCCTGTCGCAGGCGCCGATGCTCGCCTATCTGCGCGGCAAGGGGATTCCGCTGACAGCCTATGCGCCCCTCGCGCAAGGGCGGGCGGCAAGTGATCCCACGCTCGCCTTCCTCGGCCACAAGCACGGTTGTAGTGCCGCTCAGATGGCGGTCGCCTGGCTCCTCGATCAGGAGGGCGTCATCGTGATTCCGAAAGCCGCCCGTCCCGAAAGCCAGAAGGCCAATCTTGATGCGCTCGGCACCCAGCTCGATGACGAGGATCGCGCCGCTATCGCCGCGCTGCCGAAAGACCAGCGCTTCGTCCGGCCGCCCTTCGCGCCAGAGTGGGACGCTCTCCGATGAAATTCATCGGCGCAGCGGCCTTGGCAACGCGACAGCGGCGAGAAAGAAGGCACGGGCCATTCGACAGGTTCGCCTCCTGGTTCAACCGCGGTTTTCTCGAGCTGCGGCGGATCGACTGGCAGTCCCCGGCGGCGGTGCTGGAGAAGCTGATCGCCTATGAGGCGGTGCATGAGATCAAGGGCTGGGACGACCTACGGCGGCGCCTTGCGCCCGACCGTCGCTGCTTCGCATTCTTCCACCCCGCGCTTCCCGGCGAACCGCTGATCTTTGTCGAAGTCGCGCTGGTGCAGGGGTTGGCCACAGCCATGCCGCCGCTGCTCGCACGAGAGACGGATGAAGAGGCCGCACGGGCGCAAGCTGCGCGCGCCGAC
>DATNMK010000052.1:0-25805 GCA_035602335.1 Burkholderiales bacterium | reverse complement strand
GCCGGTTGCCTGATCATGGCGCTCGGCGGCCTGCTCGCGGCGAGCGACCGCCGCTACCGCGTCGCGCTGCGCGAGCGGCGCG
The DNA here is from genome assembly GCA_035602335.1 of Burkholderiales bacterium. Lineage (GTDB taxonomy): Bacteria > Pseudomonadota > Gammaproteobacteria > Burkholderiales > SG8-39 > SCGC-AG-212-J23. Next base: position 25,723 of record DATNMK010000052.1, on the reverse strand, counting down.
GCGCAGAGGTGACCGCATGAGGGTGGCGTGGGTTGGAATCATCTTTATTGCTTTAGTGTCGCTGCTTGCGGTCGGTCTGCGGCTCAATCCGCGTGAGGTTCCCTCGCCGCTGATCGGCAAGCCGGCGCCGCACTTCGAGCTGCCGGTGCTGCAGCAGCCCGACAAGACGTTTTCCGAGAAGGATCTGCAGGGCAAGGTGTGGATCTTCAACGTATGGGCCTCGTGGTGCGTCGCCTGCCGCGACGAGCATCCGGTGCTGGTCGAGTTCTCGAAGAGCGGTGCGGCACCGCTGGTCGGGCTCAACTACAAGGACCAGCGCGATGACGCACTCGCGTGGCTGAAGCGCTTCGGCGATCCTTACCGGTTCTCGGCGTTCGACCTCGACGGCAGGATCGGCATCGACTACGGCGTGTACGGCGTGCCGGAAACCTACGTCATCGACAAGCGCGGCGTGATCCGCTACAAGCGCATCGGCCCGGTCACGGGCGAGCTCGTGAAACAGAAGCTCGTTCCATTGGTGAATGAACTCAATCGCGAATAAGGTATTTGCGGTTTTCATCGCCGCGGGACTTTCAGTGGCGGTCCTGGCGGCGGAAGATCCAATTCTCGACAAGCGCGTGATGGAGGTGGCAACCGAGCTGCGCTGCCTGGTGTGCCAGAACCAGACGCTCGCCGACTCCAATGCCGGCCTCGCCGTCGACCTGCGCAACCAGATCCGCGAGCAGCTCGCGCGCGGCGCGAGCGAGCGCGAGGTGCTCGACTTCATGGTGGCGCGCTACGGCGACTTCGTGCTCTACCGCCCGCCGCTTAAAGCCAGCACGTGGCTACTCTGGTTCGGCCCTTTTGCATTATTGATTCTTGGAATTTATTTGTTGATACGGCGCATCGGTCGGCAGCGCTCGGCGCGGCCCGAGCTGACCGAAGCCGAGCGGCTGCGCGCCGAGCAATTGCTCAAGGAATGATCCTTTTCTGGGGGGTGAGCGGCCTTCTCGCCGCGGTGGCGCTGTTTTGCGTCGTGCGTCCGCTGCTGCGGCACCGCGCCGCGGAGCGCGTTTCGCGCCGGACGCTGAACATCGCCGTGTACCGCGACCAGTTGCGCGAGCTCGAAGCCGACCTGCGCGCCAGCACGCTCGCCCAGGCCGACTACGAGCGCGCGCGGCGCGAGCTCGAAGCCCGGCTGCTCGAAGATGTGGACAATCAAGCCGAGGAAACGCAAACGCGTCGCGGCGGCCGCGCGATGATGATTTTTACGGGGATCTCGATTCCCGTGCTCGCGCTAGCCGTCTACCTGGTTGTCGGCAATCCGGGCGCGATCGATCCGCAGGTGGAGCACGGCCTGACCGCGAGGCAGGTCGAGGCGATGGTTGGGCGGCTCGCCACGCGCCTCAAGGACAATCCGGAAGACGTCGAAGGCTGGAAGCTTCTCGGCCGCTCCTACAGCGTGCTCGGGCGCTTCCAGGATGCGGCCCAGGCCTATGCCAAGGCAGCCGCGCGCGCGCCGCGCGATGCCCAGCTTCTCGCGGACTTCGCGGACGCTCTGGGCATGGCGCAAGGGCAGCGCCTCGCGGGCGATCCCGAAAAGCTGATCGCGCGCGCGCTCCAGATCGATCCGGACAATCTGAAGGCGCTGGCGCTCGCCGGCACCGCCGCGTTCGAAAGGAGGGACTTCAAGGCGGCGGCGGCGTACTGGGAGCGCATGCTGCCGCTCGTGGCGGCGGATTCCGAGGATGCGCGCGCGATCCGCTCCAACGCTCAGGAAGCAAGAAGCCTGGCGGGCGATACGAAGGGGCTGAAAGGCACGGTAAGCCTTTCATCCAAGCTGAAACAAAAAGCCGCGCCCGACGCCGCCGTGTTCATTTTCGCGCGCGCCGCCGAGGGGCCGCCGATGCCGCTCGCCGTGCTGCGCAAGCAGGTGCGCGACCTGCCGGTCGCGTTCTCGCTCGACGACTCGATGGCGATGGCGCCGGGGTTGAAGCTATCGGAATTTCCCCGCGTCGTAGTGGGCGCCCGGATTTCGAAGTCGGGAAGCGCTACGCCGCAGCCGGGCGATCTGCAGGGCATCAGCGCGCCGGTGGCGAACGATGCGACCGGCGTCACGGTGGTGATCGATACCGTGCGCTAGTGCATGCCGCCCTGCTCGACGGCCACGCCGTCGGCGCTAATCGAGCCGCGCAGCCAGCCGACAAGCGGCGAGCCCCAGACCTCGATTCGCCTCAGCCCGGGCAGCGGCTCGTCGTTCCGGTAGGTGTGCGTGTCGCCGTTGACGAGGATCACCTTGCCGGGGCGTTCCGCGCCGAGCTTGCGCAAGCGCTCGAGCAGCGTCTCGTAGCCTTTTCCGACGACGAAAGGATTGGCCTGCATCAGGACGACCAGCGTGCGGCCGCGGCTCACCGCTTCCGCTTCGTCGAGCCATGAGAACACGGCCTTCATGCGGCGCGCGTATTCCGGGTGGCCGTAATTGTTGTGGCTTCCCGGAACGTTGACCGCGACGAAGACCAGGCCTCCGAGCTGCCAGCGCACGTGCTCGCAGTAGGGGTTTGCTTGAATGGAAAATCCTTCCACCGGTATTCGCTTACAAAAAAGCTCTCTCCACTTCGCGAGCCGCTCCATGGGATCGAACCCGGTGCGGTGGCAGTCGGTCCAGTCGTTGTCGCCCGGCAGGAGGATGAACGCATGCTTGAGGCGCGCGAACTGGCGCTTGCGCGCCTCGAACCATTCGTCAGTGCAAGGGCCGTGGCCCGAGGTGATGTCGCCGACATGCGCCACGAAGCGCAGGTCCTGGGCGTTGAGATCGTCGATCAGCGCGTCGAGCCGCCGCACCTCGCCGGCGGAGTACGGCGTATCGCCCATCAGCGCAAAGACGATGGCGCCCGGCGGTGCCGGCTCCGTCGCCGCGCAGCCGGCGAGCAGAAAAACAACTAGATACCGTAGGCTTTGCGTAGCAGCGAAAGCGGATGGGACTTCACCGCCTGTTTCGCATCGTCGCCCATGCCTTGCCGGATGTGCCGCGCGGCGATCGGGCAGTCCGAGCTCACGTAGTCCGGATCGGGCTCGGCCATCTGCCTGAACACCGGCCGCCCGATCTTCATGGAGTTGGCGAAGTACTCGGTCTTAACGCCCCAGGTGCCGTCGTGGCCGGCGCAGCGCTCCACGGTTTTCACCGCGGTGCCCGGGATCGCCTCGAGCATCTCGCGCGTCTTCTGGCCCATGTTCTGCACGCGCGAATGGCAGGGGATGTGGTAGGAGACCTTGCCGAGCGGCTGCTTGAAATCGGTCTTCAGCAGCCCGTCCTTCTTGCGCAACACGAAGTACTCGAAAGGATCGAACATCGCGCCGCGCACCGCGATGGTGTCCGCGTCGCCCGGATACATGAGCGGCAGCTCCTGCTTGAACATCAGCGTGCAGGAGGGCACCGGAGTGAGGATCGCATAGCCTTCCCTCGCGACCCCCGCGAGCACCGGAATGTTGATTTCCTTCAGCTTGTCGACTGCAGCGAGATCGCCGAGCTCGAACTTGGGCATGCCGCAGCAGACCTCCTTCTCGACGATGACGTACGGGATCTCGTTGTGCTCGAGGATCGCAAGCAAGTCGTGGCCCATCCCCGGCTCGTTGTAGTTCACGTAGCAGGTGGAAAAGATCGCCACTTTGCCAGGTGTATTTCTGCCGTCCTTCACCGGGAAGGAACTGCCCTTCTCAAAATGCGATCTGAACTTTTTGCTCGTGTACGGCGGCAGCTCCCGGTCTTTGTGAACACCGAGGACCGACTGAAGAATTCCGCGTGCAAGTCCGTTCCTGTTTACCGCGTTGACGGTCTGCGCGACCACCGGGATGGCGGCGAGCTTTCCCAGCGCGTCGGTGGAGGACAGCAGGCGGTCGCGGAACTTGATGCCTTTGCCGAACTTGAACGCCTTCGCGCGCAGCATCAGGTGAGGGAAGTCGACGTTCCAGGGATGCGGCGGCACGTACGGACACTTCGTCATGTAGCACATGTCGCACAGGTAGCACTGGTCGATGACTTTCCGGTAGTCCTGCTTTGCAACGCCGTCGACCTCCATGGTCGAGGAGGCGTCGACCAGGTCGAACAGGGTGGGGAAGGCGGTGCAGAGGTTCACGCACCGCCGGCAGCCGTGGCAGATGTCGAAGACGCGCCCGAGCTCCTTCTCGATGCTCGCCGGGTCGTAGAACTCGGGGTTCTTCCAGTCGAGGGGATGCCGGGTCGGAGCCTCGAGCGAACCTTCGCGCATCAATCGCTCAGCGAGTCGAGGGCCTTCTGGAAGCGGTTGGCGTGGCTGCGCTCGGCCTTGGCGAGCGTCTCGAACCAGTCGGCGATCTCGCCGAAGCCCTCGTCGCGCGCCTGCTTCGCCATGCCGGGATACATGTCGGTGTACTCGTGGGTTTCGCCCGCCACCGCCGCCTTCAGGTTGTCGCGCGTGCGGCCGATCGGCAGGTTGGTCGCCGGGTCGCCCACCGCCTCGAGGTACTCGAGGTGCCCGTGCGCGTGCCCGGTCTCGCCTTCGGCCGTGGAGCGGAACAGCGCCGAGACGTCGTTCTGGCCTTCCACGTCGGCCTTCGCGGCGAAATAGAGATAACGGCGGTTGGCCTGCGATTCGCCGGCGAACGCGGCCTTGAGGTTTTCGTGGGTCTTGCTGCCTTTAAGCGCTTTCATGAACCTGCCTCCTCGAGGGTAAGGAAGCATAGCCTACGAGCGCTTACTCAATAGATCAAATCGAAATTCATAATTCTCTCTATTGAGAATGGCTATTTAGCGGAACACCAGCACCGGGATCTTCGAGTGCGTGAGCACTTTTTGCGTGACGCTGCCCAGGAGCAGGCCGGTGAGGCCGCGATGCCCGTTCGAGGCGATGAAGATGGCATCGCATTTCTGCCGGTCCGCGGCGTCGATGATTCCCTTGTAGGGCACTACCGCGTTGGCGACCACCGGCTCGAACGGTACGCCGGCCGCCTTGGCTTCCGTGCCGATCTCGGCCACGCAACGCTCCGCGTATTCGCGCGCGCGGCGCTCGAGCTCGGCAACCAGCTGCTTGTCGGCGACGTAGCCCTCGCCGTAGATATGCCCCGGCAGCGGTTCCTGGGCGTAAAAGCCGGTGACCGTGGCGCCCATTTCCTTCGCCAGAGCGACACCCGCCTTGATCGCTTTCCCGGCCACGGCGGAGCCGTCGGTGGGAATCAGAATATGCTTGAACATGACCGCTCCTGTTTTCCAATAGAGGCGATTCAAGGCTAGACCGGGGCGCGGCCGCGGTATTGACGCAGGTCAAAAAGTGCTACAGGCGGCGCACCACGGTGACCTCGTCGCCGCCTCGCGATTCTACGGTGAACCCCAGCCGCGCGGCGAGATCGAGCATCTCGCGGTTGGCGTCCAGGATGTGGCCGTAAAGCGCCTGGTAGCCGGCGTCGCGCGCGGCGTTGCACAGGCGCTCGAGCAGGACGCGTCCCAGGCCCTTGCCCTGCCAGGCATCGGCGACGACCAGGGCGAATTCCGCGCTGAGCCCGTCCTGGGCGGGCGCATAGCGCCCCACGGCGATGAATTCATTGTTCCACAAGGCGACCAGTGCAAGCTCGCGGTCGTAGTCGAGCTGGGTGAAGCGCGCCAGCATTTCGGGCGGCAAGTGCGGCAGGTGCTGCATGAAGCGCTGATAGCGCGACTGCGGCGAGAGCGAGTCGAAGAAGCGCACCAGCAGCTCGGCGTTCTCCGGGCGGACAGGCCGCACCGGCACGCGGGTGCCGTCGGCCAGCACGATCTCGCCTTCGAGCTCGGCTGGATAGGGGTGGATCGCCATGTGCCCGTAGCGCGGCGGCGGCTGCAGCCGCGCGGGATCGATGACTACGCGCGCGTCGGCGATGACCGCGCCGCCGGGATGCGCGAGCACCGGGTTCAGGTCCATTTCTTTCAGCCACGCCAGCACGCACACCATGCGCGAGACACCCGTCAGCACGTCGACCAGCGCGTCGAAATCCACCGCCGGCACGTCGCGGTACGCCTCGAGCAGCCGGTAGACGCGCGTACGCGCCATCACCTCCCGCGCCAGCCACGCGTTGAGCGGCGGCAGCGCGAGCGCCGTATCGCGCACCGCCTCGACCGCGACGCCGCCCGCGCCGAAGGAAATCACCGGACCGAACACCGTGTCGGTCGCCACGCCGACGAGCACTTCGCGCGCGTGCGCATAACGCAGCATCGGCTGCACTACCACGCCTTCGATGCGCGCCTCGGGACGCAGGGCGCGCACGTGCCGCATCATGTCGTCGAACGCGGAGGCGACCATGTCGGCGTTCTGGAGGTTGAGCCGGACGCCGCCGACGTCGGACTTGTGCGCAATATCGGGCGAATGGATCTTGATCACCGCCGGGAAGCCGATCTTGCGCGCGGCCTCGACTGCAGCCTCGCGCGTCGTGGCGACGGCGTTCGGCGGGACCGGCAGGCCGAAGGCGCTCAGCAGCGCCTTCGCTTCGTGCTCGGTGAGCAGCGTGCGCCGCTCGGCCAGCGCCTTGTCGCGAATCGCCGCGGCGGCCTGCAAGTCGGGATGAGGCTCGTCGCGCGAGCGCATCAACGCCGCAGGGACCTCCATCAACTGGGCGCGATTGCGGCGGTACGCGATCAGAAAGGAGAACGCCTCCACGGCGTTCTCCGGCGTGTAGAACACAGGGATGTGCTGCGCCTCGAGGTGCGAGCGGCTATCCCTGCTTTCGACGTCGCCGAGCCAGGCGGCGAACACCGGCTTGGACGCGTTGCGCACGGCGTCGGACACCGCGCGCGCGGCATCTTGCGGCTCGGTCACCGCGACCGGCGAATACATGACGAGCAACGCATCGACGGCCGGGTCGGCGAGCGCCGCGGTGCTCGCCTCGGCAAAGCGCGCCGGCGGCGCGTCGCCGATGATGTCGATGGGATTGCCCTTCGACCACTGCGCTGGAAGTTTGCCGTTCAAGACAGAGAGGGTCTGAGCTGAAAGCGTGGCGAGGGGGACTCCGCACTCGGCGGCGCTGTCGGCGGCCACGACCCCGGGGCCGCCGCCGTTGGTGACGATGGCCAGGCGCTCGCCCTGCGGAAAGCGCGGACCCGCCAGCGCGCGCGCTGCCGCGAAGAGGTGCGTGTACGTTTTGACGCGCACGCTGCCACCGCGGCGCAGCGCGGCATCGAACACCGCATCGCTGCCGACGAGCGCGCCGGTGTGGCTCGAGGCCGCGCGCGAGCCCGTCATGGAGCGGCCGACCTTGAGCGCCACGACGGGCTTCACCCGCGCCGCGGCGCGCAGTGCAGACAGGAAGCGCCGCGCATCGCGGATCCCCTCGACATACATCAGGATGGCGTTGGTCTTCTCGTCGCTTACCAGGAAATCCAGCACCTCGCCGAAATCCACGTCGGCGGCGCCGCCAAGCGAAACCACGTTCGTGAAGCCGATCTGCGCGCGGTACGCCCAGTCGAGCATCGCGCCGCAGATGGCGCCCGACTGCGACACCAGCGCGAGCCTTCCCGGGTGCGCCGGCGTGCGGGCGAAGGTGGCGTTGAGGCCGCAGTCGGTGCGCATCAGCCCCAGGCAGTTCGGCCCGAGAATGCGCACGCCGTGGCGTTTCGCCGCCGCCATCATGTCTTCCTGCAGCGCGCGGCCGCTCGGCCCCGTCTCGCCAAAGCCGCTCGTCAGCACGGCCGCGGCCTTTATTCCGGCCTTGCCGGCGTCATCGATGATTCCCGGCACGGTCGGCGCCGGCGTCACGACCACCGCCAGCTCGGGCAGCTGCGGCAGCTCCGACAGCCGCGGATAACAAGGCCGGCCGAACACCGTGCGGTGCTTGGGATTCACCGCGTAGAGCTCGCCCTGCAAGCTGCCTGCCAGAAGATTGCGGTACAGGATGCTGCCCAGCGCGCCGGTCCGCTCGGTCGCTCCGACTAGCGCGACGCTGCGCGGCGCGAGAAGCGGGCGCAGATAGTGGAGCACCATGCAACCAGTCTAATGGAGCGCCGGGCGCGCGACGGCCTCGCCGGCGCCGCAACGTGATCTCGACTTGCCTGCGACTAGCCTCTACTTCTTGCCTCTGGCGGCGTCGCGGATGTTCTCGCCCGCCTTTTCGATGCTCCTGCTGGCCTCTTTACCGGCCCGGTCGATGTCTCGGCCGACTTTCTCGGCCGGACCTTCCCGATTGCACGCGGCGAGGAACAGCAAGGCGATGGCGACACATAGAATTTTCATCGGATAACCCCCGGAGCTGGACTAAGGCTAGCAGAAGATATACTCGTAATTCTATCGAGCGTTACAATTCGGGCCCGTGAAATCTTTGATCGAAAAGGCGCTCCGCCAGGTCGGGGAGCGCAGCAGCATCCCGTTCGCGGTGCGCTTCGCCGAGGGCGGCGAGTACCGCCCCTCCGACAAGCCGCCGGCGTTCACGCTGGTATTCCGCAACGCGCGGGCGTACTGGCGCATCGCCGTGTTCGGGCACATCGGCTTGTTCGAATCGTATTTCGACGGCGACCTCGACATCGAGGGCAACCTCGCCAAGGCGATGGCGGCAGGCATGGAAGGCGGCATGGACAAAGCCAAGCCGCTGGTCCGGTTGCGCAACCGCTGGCACGAGTTTCTCTTCTCCAACGCCACCTGGCGGCAGGCGAAGACCAACGCCGAGTTCCACTACGCGCTCGGGCCGGAGTTTTACCGCCTTTGGCTCGACGACCCGCTGATGATGTACACCTGCGCGTACTGGAGGGAAGGCACGCGCACGCTCGAGGAGGCGCAGAAGAACAAGATCGACCATGTCGCGCGGAAGCTCCTGCTCGCGCCGGGCGATGAGGTGGTCGACATCGGCGCCGGCTTCGGCGGCTTCATGTTCCATGCCCATGAGCGCTTCGGCGTGCGCGTCACCGGCGTCAACACCACCGCATCGCAGGCCGACATGGTGCGCGGCGAGATCGAGCGGCGGCGCCTTGGCGGCGCGCTGCAGGTGGTCACCGATTTCCGCGACGCGCGCCGCGAATACGACAAGGTGGTCTCGATCGGCACGCTCGAGCACGCGGGACGCGACCAGCTGCCCGAAGTGGTGCGGGCGCATGCGCGGTTTCTCAAGCCCGGCGGCCTCGGCATGCTGCACTTCATCGGCCATGTCGGACACTTCGACACCGAGTTTTTCATCCGCAAGCACGTGTTCCCCGGCGGCTGGATCCCGAGCCTCGCCGATACCATCGTCGAGATGGAGCGCGCCGGGCTCGAAGTGCTCGACATCGAGAACCTGCGCCGGCACTACGCGCTGACCCTCGACGCCTGGGGCGAGTGCTTCGACCGCAACTGGGAGCGCATCCGCGCGCTCGATCCGCGGCGCTTCGACGAGCGCTTCCGCCGCGTCTGGCGCGTCTACCTGTACGGCTGCGCCGAGATGTTCCGCTCGCCCAAGGGACACACGCATCTCTTCCAGATCGTGTTTTCCAAGGGCAACGTGACGCGCTCAAGCTATCCGATGAGCCGGGGATTCCTCTACGAACAATCTGCATACCCGGAAAAAAGAAGCCTTAGCAGCGCGGCTTAGGGAAGGCGCCGGCCAGGTCGGGCTGGCGAAAGACACCTCGAATCTGTTCCGCGACCGCGCCTCGGCGGCACGGCGCCGGCTCGACGTTCGCCACTTCAATGAAGTTCTTCTGATCGAGGAAGGCTGCGTCGAGGCCGAAGGCATGGTCACGTACGAGGCGCTGGTCGAGAAATGCCTCGCCCACGGCGTGATGCCAGCCGTGGTGCCGCAGCTGAAGACCATCACGCTCGGCGGCGCAGTCGCCGGCGTCGGCATCGAATCCTCCTCGCACCGCCGGGGCCTGGTGCACGACACCGTCCTCGAGACCGAGGTGCTGCTGGGCGACGGCCGCATCGTCACCTGCACGCCGGACAACCAGCACGCCGACCTCTTCTTCGGCTTCCCGAACTCCTACGGCACGCTCGGCTACGCGCTGCGCGTGAAGGCCAGGACCGTGCCGGTGAAGCCGTTCGTGCGCCTCGAGCATCTCGCCTTTGCATCGCCCGAGAAATACTTTGAAGAAATGGGAAAACAGCTGCGTTCCGGCGATGCCGACTTCATAGACGGCACCATTTTCAATCCCGGGCAACTGTTCATCACGCTGGGGCGCTTCGCCGATTCCGCGCCGTACACCAGCGATTACACGTACGAGAACATCTACTACAAATCGATACCCGAGAGACGCGAGGACTACCTCACGGTCCACGATTACCTGTGGCGCTGGGACACCGACTGGTTCTGGTGCTCGAAGAATGTTCTTGCGCAAAACCCGCTGGTCAGAAAAATATACGGCCGGGAGCGCCTCGGCTCGCGCACTTACACCAGGATCATGCGCTGGAACAGCCGGCTAGGAATGACGAAGTGGATCGAGCGCGCCGCCGGGCTGCACTCCGAGTCGGTGATCCAGGACGTCGACATCCCGCTCGCGCGCGCGGCCGAGTTCCTCGAGTTCTATGCGCGCGAGATCGCCCTCTGGCCGCAGTGGGTCTGCCCGATCGGCCCGGCTCCGCATACCGGTCGCTTCACGCTGTACCCGATGAAGCCGGGCTGGTATATCAATTTCGGGTTCTGGGATGTGAAGCGCACGCGCGAGGCTTATCCGCGCGGCCACTTCAACCGCATGATCGAGAAAAAGGTGAGCGAGCTGCGCGGCATCAAGTCGCTGTACTCCGACAGCTTCTTTCCCGAGGAAGAGTTCCGGCGGACTTACGGCGGCGAAGCCTACCGCGCGCTGAAGAAAAAGTACGATCCGCAGGGCGCATTCGCCGATCTGTACGCGAAATGCGTACTACGGCACTAGGGTCGGCCTGAGGTGCCTTTCTCCTGAGGCGCCTTGCCGGGCGCCGAAGTTCTGCGGATCGGAACGTACAGGACCGACGGCCGCATGCCGCCGCCCTGCGGATACAGGTCCATCAAGTCGTACACGCTGCGCGGCATGTCGGTCGACACTTTGAGGCCGAGCTGGCGCGCGGCCTGGACGGTAATCGGAAAATCGTGGGTCCAGCGGCCTTCCGAGAGGACGGTCGCGACCTGCACCGCCTGCTTCTCGGGCATGTGCTTCAACAGGACCTGCGCCACGAAGCTCGCCACCTGGATGCGCGCCTTCTGCGCCATGTCGGCGAGAATGAGCATCTCGTCGCCTACTTTCGCGGGCCCTTTCAGCTCCACGACCTTCACGATGGAAGCCGCGGGCAGGTCGCCGATCTGCGGATCGACCGGCCCGAGCACGGCGTTGGCGTCCATCACGATTTCATCGGCAGCCAGCGCGATGAGCGTCCCGCCGCTCATGGCGTAATGCGGCACGAACACGGTGACTTTCCCTTTGCGCTCGACCAGGGCCTTGGCGATCTGCTCGGCGGCCAGCACCAGGCCACCGGGCGTATGCAGGATGACGTCGATGGGCTGCTCGGGCGGCGTCAGGCGAATGGCGCGCAGAATCGCTTCCGAGTCCTCGATGCTGATGCTGCCGGGGACCGGCACGCCGAGGATGCCTGCGCTCTCCTGGCGATGAATCATGGCGATGACGCGGGAGCTGCGTTCCTTCTCGAACTGGCCGAGCAACGTGGCGCGCTGGCCGTCTTGGCCGCGGGAACCGAACAGCTGCAGCAGTAGAATGGCGACCAGCAGCAGCCAGAACGCAGCGCGCGCCAGGTTTGCGACATGCTGCGACCAGCTGCGCTTTTCACCGTTCATGACCCGTGCATTATAAAGAGACTTGCTTGCATCCGATAATAGCCGTGCTCGCCGTGCTCGTCGCGTTGACATTGGTCGCGCCGCCCGCCGCCGCGCAGTCGCGCGACAGCCAGCATAGCTTCGGCGACGCCGAAAAATGGGCGCGCGTCTTCGACGACCCGAAGCGCGACGCCTGGCAGAAACCGCAGGAAGTCATCCAGGCGCTTACGCTCAAGCCCGATGCCGTCGTCGCGGACATCGGCGCCGGCACCGGCTATTTCTCGATCCGCATCGCGCGGGCGCTCATGCCGAGGGGCCGCGTCTACGCGCTGGATGTCGAGCCCGACATGGTGGCGTACATCGCAGAGCGGGCGAAACGCGAACGCCTCGGCAACGTGATCGCGGTCGCCGCAAAACCGGACGATCCCCGTCTGCCCGACAAGGTCGACGTGATGTTCCTCGTCAACGTCTACCACCACATCGACAGCCGCGAGCAATACTTCAAGAAGCTGCGGCCCGCGCTGAAGACCGGCGGTCGCCTCGCCGTGATCGACTACCGCATGGATGCGCCCGAGGGGCCGCCCAGGCACACGCGCATCGCGCCGGAGCGGGTAAAGGCCGAGCTGAAGAGCGCGGGCTACACGCTAGCCGAGGAGCACGGCTTCCTGCCGCGGCAGTACTACCTGATCTTCCGAGCTTCGACCCCGTCGGACTGACGTGGGTCTTCCCGTACAGCCGCTGGCAGTCGGGCCGGAAGTTTGATCGAAATCAATCCGCCGAGGGGCGCTCCCTGTAGGCTGGAACTGTCTGCAAGTCACGTTCCGGGAGGCGACCAATGAAGAATGACCGCGGCGGATTCCGCATGCTGCGGCGGGAGCAGCTGCTGCAGGAGCTGGTCCATGACAGCTACAAGTCTCCGCGCAAGCTTCGGCAGCCGACGCGCTGCCCGGATTGCGGCGCGGTATACCGCGATGGGCGGTGGCAATGGGGTCCGCAATCCGCGGCCGCGCATGAGACGCGCTGCCCGGCGTGCCAGCGCACCCACGACCGTTTCCCGGCCGGCTATGTTTCCTTGGACGGCGAGTTCCTTGACGAGCATCGCGAGGAGATACTGCACCGCGTGCATAACTGCGAGAAAGCCGAGAAGGCGGAACACCCACTGGAGCGCATCATGGCGATCGAGCAGGACGGCGACGCCACCCTCGTCACGACGACCGGCACGCATCTCGCGCGGCGCATCGGCGAAGCGCTGCACGATGCGTACAAAGGCGAGCTGGAGTTCCACTACAACAAGGCGGACAATCTGCTGCGCGTATCCTGGCGCCGTTGACTGCCTCGCCTTTCACTCCGCAGGCCCTTCAGTCCTACCTCGCCTCGCTGCACGGGCGCCCGGTAGCGAACGTGCGCGTCACGCCGCTGGGCGGCGGCAGGCAGGGAGACAAGGGCTACGGCTACGGCATCCCGCTGCGCGTCGACTACGAGCTCGGCGGCGAGCCGCGCAGGACGGTCCTCGAGAGCGTGCGGCCCGGTCCGTTCGGCCACGAGCACAAGGCCGATCGCGCGCAATTGCTCCTCTGGGCGCACGACGCCTTCGGCAGGCTGCCGCGCCACGTGCGCTCGCTCGACGTCGGCGCGGTGCGCTCGAGCGGCGAGCTGGTGCCGCTCGGCACGGCGGAAGAGCTTTTCATGGTGGCCGAGTTCGTCGAAGGCCGCGAGTACGCCGACGATCTGCTGAAGATTCGCGCGACGGGGAGCGCAAGCGCTCTCGACTTCGAGCGCGCCGATGCCCTTTGCGATTACCTTGCCGAAATCCATCGCGTGCCGGGCCCGGACCCCGGGCTGTACGTGCGCCGGATCCGCGAGCTGCTGGGCCACGGCGAGTGCATCTTCGGCGTAGCGGACAGCTATCCGCTCGACGGTCCGGTCAATGTCAGCACTCTCGAAAGGATCGAAAACCGCTGCCTGACCTGGCGCTGGAAGCTCAAGCCGCGCACGCACCGTCTGCGCCAGGTGCACGGCGACTTCCACCCCTGGAATATCCTGTTCCGCGAAGGCAGCGATTTTTCCGTGCTCGACCGCTCGCGCGGCGAGTGGGGCGACGCGGCCGACGACGTCGCCTGCCTGACGCTCAACTACCTGTTCTTCTCGCTGCAGCGCTCAGGCCGGCTTGAGGGCGATTTCGAGCGGCTGTTCCGCCGCTTCTGGGAGCGCTACCTCGAGCGCTCGGAGGATGCGGAGATGCTCGAAGTGGTGGCGCCGTTCTTCGCCTTCCGCGGCCTGGTGATGGCGAATCCGGTCTGGTACCCCGCTTTGCATGAGACGGTGCGCACCAAGTTGCTGCGCTTCGTGCTCAGCGTGCTGGACGAGGAGCGCTTCGACCCGGCGCGGGTAAACGAGTACTGCGCAGCATGAGCTTCGCCGTCTGGCTGACCGGGTTGTCGGGCTCCGGCAAGAGTGCCATCGCGAAGGAGCTGCTTGCCCGGCTGCAGAAGCGCGGCGTGCATGCCGCTGTCCTCGAGTCGGACGTTCTGCGCACGCAGATCACTCCGTTCCCGCGCTACGACGAGCCCGAGCGCAGCTTTTTCTACGAGACGCTGGTCTACCTCGGCCGGTATCTCGTCGGCCGCGACGTGCCCGTGATCTTCGACGCGACCGCGAACCAGCGGAGTTATCGTGAGGAGGCGCGAAGGCATATCAGGCGCTTTGCCGAGGTCTACGTCGATACGCCGATCGAAGTCTGCGAGCGGCGCGATCCGAAAGGCTTGTACCGCGCGGCGCGCGAAGGGAAATCGTCCACGCTGCCCGGCCTGCAAGCGGCCTACGAGCCGCCGCTGCAGCCCGATCTCGTCGTTCATGGCGACCGCGGTACGCCGCAGGAGGCTACTGCCGCGATTATGGCGTTCCTTGAGCGCCGCGGCTGGCTGACTTCCGTTTTTCCTACAACAGAATAGCTCTTTTCCGTACCGCGTTTCGGACGGCGCCGCAGCGCGTATCGGCGAGCCTGCTTCCATTGGAAACACGGTTTCGCGTCGCCTCGATGTCCCGCCGATATCCCATGTTCAAATTCTCGGTTGCACAACCCGACCCGTGATTGAGGCATGTCAAACCCGAGCGGACTGACGTCCAGCGAAGCCGCGGCGCGGCTCGCCGCCGAGGGCCGCAACGTCCTTCCGGTGGCCGAGCAGCGCGGCACCGCGACGATTGCGCTCGAGGTGGTGCGCGAGCCGATGTTCCTTCTCCTCGTGGCGGCGGCCGGCGTCTACCTTGTGCTCGGCGACGTGAAGGAGGCGCTGGTGCTGGCGGCCTCGATCATCGTTGTCATGGCGATCACCGTGATGCAGGAGCGCAAGGCCGAGCGGGCGCTGGAAGCCTTGCGCGACCTTTCCAGCCCGCGCGCGCTGGTGGTGCGCGACGGCGAGCGGGTGCGCGTCGCCGGAGCCGACGTGGTGCGTGGCGACTTGCTGGTCCTGGCCGAGGGCGATCGGGTCCCTGCCGATGCCCGGCTGGTGGAAGCAAGCGGCCTGCTGCTGGACGAGTCGCTGCTTACCGGCGAGTCGCTGGCCGTGGCGAAGCAAGCCGGGGAAGCGGTGTTCTCCGGAACGTTGATGGTGAAAGGGCAGGGCCGCGCCGAGGTCATCGCCACCGGGTCGCGCACCGAGCTGGGGAAAATTGGGGTCTCGCTCGCGAGCCTCGCGCCCGAGAAGACGGCGCTCGAGCGCGAGACCGCTCGCGTGGTGAAGGTGGTGGCCGGATTCGGCCTCGCGCTCTGCGTTGCGGTAGCGGTGCTTTACGCCGCGACGCGCGGTGAATGGCTGGGCGGCGTGCTCGCCGGCCTGACGCTCGCGATGGCGATCCTGCCTGAGGAGTTCCCCGTGGTGCTCACGGTATTCCTTGCGCTCGGCGCCTGGCGCATCTCGCGCCATGGCGTGCTGACGCGCCGCATGCCGGCGATCGAGATGCTCGGCGCGGCCACGGTGCTATGCGTGGACAAGACCGGAACGCTCACCGAAAACCGTATGACGGTGGTGGAGACGGCGCCCCACATCGTCGATGCGGCTGCGCTCGCCTGCGAGATCGACCCGTTCGATCCGATGGACCGGGCGATTGTCGGCGCGGCGGGTCCGGCTGCGCTGCAGCAGCGTCGCGATTGGCGCCTGGAGCGCGACTATGGATTTTCCGACGGCTTCCCCGCCATGTGCCATGCCTGGCGTTCGCCGCACGGCGAATTGCGCGTAGTGATGAAAGGTGCGCCGGAGACCGTGCTGGCGCTCTGCGGAATGATGGACAAGATGGACGAGGTCGAGCGTGCTGCGAGGCGCGGCTTGCGCCTGCTCGCCGTAGCCGGGGCCTCCTGGGACCGGCCGCTGCTCGATGATCCGGCGCGATACCCGTTCTGCTGGATCGGCTTCATTGCCCTGGCGGATCCGGTACGTGCGTCGGTTCCTGCGGCGGTCGCCCTGTGCCGCCGCGCCGGCATTCGCGTGGTGATGATCACCGGCGATTTTCCCGGCACCGCGCGCGAGATCGCGCGCCAGGCCGGGATTGCGGTGGAGGAGGTGCTCACCGGAGCGCAGATCGCGGCAATGGCCGACGCGGAACTTGCGCAAGCCGTGGAGCGCGTCAGCGTTTTTGCGCGGGTCGTGCCTCAGCAGAAGCTGCGGCTGGTCAATGCCTACAAGGCGGCCGGCGAGGTCGTCGCCATGACCGGCGACGGCGTCAACGACGCGCCCGCGCTCAAGGCCGCTCACATCGGCGTGGCCATGGGACGGCGCGGCACCGACGTCGCGCGCGAGGCCGCGGCGCTGGTGCTGCTCGAGGACGACTTCGGCTCGATCGTCGAGACCGTGCGGCTCGGCCGGCGCATCTACGAGAACATCCGCAACGCGATGCGCTACATCATCTCGGTCCACGTGCCGATCGCCGGCATGTCCTTTCTGCCGCTTGCCTTTGGCGGCCCGCTGTTCCTGTTCCCGGTGCACGTCGTGTTTCTCGAGTTCGTGATCGATCCGGCATGCTCCATCGTGTTCGAGGCCGAAAGGAGCGAGCGCGGCGTGATGGAGCGCCCGCCGCGCGATCCGCGGGCGCCGCTTTTCGATGCCCGCATGCTGGGCATCAGCCTGCTCCTTGGCGCGACAATGCTCCTGGCAGTGTCTGCGGCTTACTGGTGGGCACTCACCGCAGGATGGGCGGAGGGCGAGACGCGCGCGCTCGGCTTCGCCGCCATCGTCGTCGGCAATCTGGCGCTGATCTTCGTCAACCGCTCGCGCGACCGCCTGCTCGTCGAGACGCTGCGCGAGCCTAATCCCGCCCTGTGGTGGATCGTCGCCGGCGCGCTGGCGGCGCTCGCGGTCTCGATCTACGTCCGACCGGTGGCCGAAATCTTCCGCTTTGCGCCGCTCGGCGGCGGACAGCTCCTGATCGCCGTATTTGCCGGCATCGGTGGAGTCCTGTGGTTCGAGCTCTGGAGGATGCTTCGCCGGGGCATTTGATCCACATCAAGAATGGACCTGCGCGAATGGCTAGCATGGCAATGGAGTGCTGACACAAAGGAGCTGCCATGGATAATCTGTCGACGGAAAGACTGGTGAAAGACATGCGCGCGGTCGTGGTCGACGCGGAGGACCTGCTGAAGGCCACCGCCAGCCAGACCGGCGAGCAAGTGGATAAAGTGCGCGCCCGAGCCGAAAAATCGCTTCGCGTCGCGCGCAACCGGCTGAAGGAAGTGGGAGAGACCATAGACGACCAGGTTCATCAGCATCCGTGGACCACGGCCGGGATCGCCGCCGGCGTCGGTCTGCTGCTCGGATTTCTGCTCGGCAAGCGCTAGGCCGCGGATGTTGACCTGGGTGCGGGCGCTGCTCGACGGAATGGCAGCAGTGGCTCGCGCAGCGCTCGACCGCGCAGGTTGCGCCGCCGGAAATGGGCGCCGCCGCGGCCGGCTATCCCGAGCTCTGCGACGCGCCCGAATACGTGCTGCAAAGGTAGGGACGTCGAGCGCCGCTATTGATATGCGTCAAATACGGTTTTCCCGCGCCTCCTAGCATTGGTGGAGCAACTGGACACCTACCTTAGGAGGAAGCAATGTTCAGACATATCCTGATACCGACCGACGGATCGAGCCTCTCCGCCCGCGCGGTCGAGCGCGGCATCGAGGCGGCCAAGGGAATCGGCGCCAAAGTCACTGCCGTTCACGTCGGCACACCTTTCCATGTTCTCGCCGCCGACGCCGAAGCCTTGACCGACACGCGCGAAGAATACGAGCGGCACATCAAACGCAGAGGGCGCGAGATGCTTGCCGCCATCGAGAAGTCCGCCAAGGACAAGGGCGTGCCCTGCGACAGCGCCTTTGTGAACAGCGAGCATCCGTATGAGGCCATCATCAAGACGGCGAAGGACAAAGGGTGCGACCTGATTCTCATGGCCTCGCATGGCAGGAAGGGCGTGAAGGGGTTGCTGCTGGGTAGCGAGACGCAGAAAGTGCTCACCCACAGCTCGATCCCTGTCCTGGTATACCGCTAGGCTGGTGCAAAGCCGTCCCCCCGGACGCACAATGGGAGGATGGGATTTGAATCGCTGCTCGATTATTTATCCGTCGTCGCGGTCATCATTGTCGCGGCGCTGTTCCTGCTGCTGCTCTTCGAACCCGGGCTTCCCTACCGTTTCACGCGGCCGCAGAGCGCCAATGACTCGCGCGAGTTCGTCAATTTCCTGAGCGCGATCGTCAATGCCCGGCTGTTCTCGGCGGGCGAGGTGCAGGTGCTCAACTCCGGCGCGGCGATCTACGCGGCGGAGCTCGCCGCGATCCGCTGCGCGAAGCGCAGCATCCACCTCGAGGCGTACCTTTTCCTCCGCGGCCGGATCGCCGATGAGGTTCTCGCCGCCCTCATCGAGCGCGCGCGGGCGGGCGTTGCAGTCCGCCTGGTCGTCGACCGCATCGGCAGCCTTGCGACGCCGAACCGGTATTTTTCCGAGCTGCGCGCGGCCGGTGGCAAGGTGTACTGGTACCAGCCGATCGCCTGGTACACGCTGAAGCGCTTCAACAACCGGACGCACCGCGACATCCTCGTGGTCGACGCCGAAGTGGCTTTCGTCGGCGGCGCCGGCGTCGCCGATTACTGGATCGGGCCTGCAGCCAACAACGCGCCGTGGCGCGACACCATGATCCGCGTCACCGGCGACCTGGTGAAAGGGCTGCAAACCGCGTTCGCCGAGAACTGGCTCGAAGCCTCGGGCGAGATCCTTCCGGAGGAGGAATTCCTGCTCACCGACGTTCGCGAGCCGCAGGCCGTGCCGCCCGGTTCAGGCCTCGGCATGGTGATCAACAGCACGCCGTCGGCCGGCCGCTCCACGCGGGCGCGCATTCTGTTCCAGGTCCTGGTGGCGAGCGCGCGCAAGTCGATCGATATCTGCTCGCCCTATTTCCTGCCCGACCGCAGCCTGTCTGCGGAGCTCGTGCGTGCTGCGGAGCGCGGCGTTACGGTAAGCGTGCTCATGCCCGGAAAATGGAACAACCACCCGATCGCGCGCCTCGCCAGCCGGCGCCGCTACGGCGCGTTGCTGCGCGGCGGCGTGCGCATCTTCGAGTACCAGGCCGGCATGATCCACGCCAAGGTGTTGATCATCGACGGCGCCTGGAGCGTGCTCGGCTCGACCAACTTCGACAACCGTTCCTTCGTGCTGAACGACGAAGTCAATGTCGCCATTCTCGAGCGAAACCTCGCGGCCCGGCTGCAGGCGGATTTCGCCGCCGATATCAGCAAGAGCCGCGCCGTCAGCCTGGATGAATGGCGGCGCCGGCCGCTACTCGAGCGAGTCCTTGCCGCGCTGGGCCGGCTCGTCGAACGGCAGGAGTAACGCCGGCATACCGGATCTACGGCCGTCTCGCGTTCAACTCGCCGGGCCGGTCCATCAGCTTCATCGTCAGCAGGGACAGGCCGAACGGCGCGAGTCTGCGGTCCAGTACCTTCTCGACTGCGGCCAGCGTGGTGCGGCGCGGGTCGAAAGCGATCGATAAGGCCGCGAGCTCCACGGACACCCGCACGCTAGCCGCATCGACGCCGGGCACCGCGCGTGCGGTGTCCTCGATGGAACGCTGCGTGCGCTGTCCACCCGCCAGCGCGCCATCGATCGCAAAAAACACGACGACGTGCTTGGCGGAGAGCGCTCGCGTCACGACGGCATGATCGTACACCGCCGCGACCTTGTCCTCGACGCAATATCCGCACGCGTATGCCGTGGCCGAGGCGGCGAGCAGGGCGCAGAACAGCGTGTTTCGCATGCTCAATGCGCCGCTGTTCCCGCCGGCTGCGAGTCGAACCAGTGGAAATACTTGATGTATTGCCGGATCTCCGCGTCGCTCAGGTTCTGGTTCGGCATCGGGATGTTGTTGTATTCCTTGAGCGTGGCCTTGGCGTGCGCATCGGTCTTGAGCATCTCCTCGGGCGCCTTGAGCCAGCGCGCGAGCCAGTCGTCGTTGCGATGCTTCGTGACACCGGCGAGATCGGGACCCAGCTTCTTGCCCTGGCCCATCGAATGGCAGGCCAGGCATTTACTCTCGAAGTCCAGCTTTCCGCGCAGTGCCTCGGCATCGGTGGGCGCGGCTGAAGCCGGCATGTTGTGGTGCTCGAGCTCCTCCACGGGAGGCTTGGCGGCAGTCGAGATGAGGCCGATCGCTCCTTGCGAGGCATTGGCGAAGTGGTGATCCACCATGATGTACGAGCCTTCCTCGGGGATCATGAACTCGACGATCGCGCTGTTGGACGACCCGAGCAGCACCGTCTGCATGCCGCGGAACTGGTTGTCGGGATTGCCTTCCATCCAGACGCGGTCGAAGATCGTGCCGACGACGTGGAAGCTCGAGGTTCTGCTTGGCCCGACGTTGAGCACGAACATCCGCACGCGCTCGCCGGGTTTCGCGGCGAGCGGAGCCTTCACCATGCCGTTATGAACGCCGTTGAATACCGTGTAGGTGGGCTGCGCTGCGCGCAGCCGGTCGCCGTCGAGCACGTACAGCTGCGGTTCGCCCGCCTTGCGTCTGCCGGCTTGCGGCTTGGCGTAGAACTCGCTCTGCACGATGACGTATTCGCGATCGACCTTGGTCGGATAGCCGTTCCTCGGCTCCACCACGACCGCGCCATACATGCCCGAAGCGATGTGCTCGAGGATCATCGGCGTGCCGCAGTGGTACATGAACACGCCGGGGTAGTTCAGCGTGAACTCGAACTCGATCGTCTGGCCAGGCGCGACCGAGCGGTACTTGTCCTGCGGCGACACCATCGCGGCATGGAAGTCCATCGAGTGCATCATCGGCGCGGCGACCAGCTGCACGCCGGGAACCGTCTCGTCGCTGCGGTTGGTGAGGGAGAAGCGGATCTTGTCGCCCACGCGCGCCCGGATCGTAGGTCCGGGCACCTGGTCGCCGATAGTCCAGGCGCTGAACTTCAGCCCGGGCGCGATCTCGATGATCCTGTGCGTCGTATCGAGCCGCACGGTCTTCACGGGCGAGGGGTCGAGAGGCTTGAGCTCGACGCCCATGCTGAGCGCAGAGCCTTCTGCGAATGCACCCTTGTGGCGCTCTGCCGAAACCTTGGCCGGCGCGGGCTTCAGATCCATCTTGCTCACGTCATACGGATCGGCAGGCGTGCTCTGCCCGCAGGCGCCGAGCACAAGCGCTGCTGAGGTGATTGCGACGAAGGGAAGGCTCAAGCGCGACATTACGTTCTCCTCCATGATTGTTACGAACATGTAAGCGGGCCCTAGTCTTTGGATCTGAGGACGCGCTCGAGGCCGGCGATGTCGATGATGCGCACGTGCTTCTGCTGCACCTCGATCAGGCCGTCCTTTTGGAACTGCGAGAACAGGCGGCTGACCGTTTCCAGCTTCAAGCCGAGGTAGCTGCCGATCTCCTCGCGCGTCATGCGCAGATGGAAGTCGGACTGCGAGTAGCCGCGGCGCAGGAAGCGCTTGGAAAGATTGGTGAGGAAGGCCGCCAGCCGCTCCTCGGCGCGCATCGAGCCGAGCAGCATCATCACGCCGTGGTCGCGCACGATCTCGCGCGAGAGCACCGCGTGCAGGTGGCGCTGCAGCCCGGGGACCTGCTGGGCGATCTGCTCGACGAGGGAGTAGGGCATGACGCAGATATCGCTGTCCTCCAGGGCGATCGCGGTGCCGTTGTAGCGGCCCGAACCGATGCCATCCATCCCGAGCAGCTCGCCGCCCATGAAGAAGCCGGTGACCTGCTCGCGGCCCTCGCCGTCGACCAGGCTCGTCTTGAAAAAGCCGCTGCGGATGGCGTACACCGCCTTGAACTCGTCGCCGGCGTGGAACAGCGCCTCGCCGCGCTTGATGCGGCGGCGGGCGTAGACGATCTTTTCCACCTCGTGCAGGTCGTCGAGGCACACGCCGCCCAGCAGGCACATCTCCCGCATGTTGCAGCTGGAGCAGGTGACCTCGAACTTGCGCGGCGGCGTGGTCATGAACGCGACGCTCGGCCGGGGCGCTTGGCGATGAGATCGCGCACGCGCTCGAATTCAAAGCTCTTGTCGAACAGCTCGCGCGCTCCCAGCCGCACCGCGAGGCGCCGGTAAGCCTCGGAGGCGAAATTGGTCAGCATGTAGACGTCGATGCCGGGCTCCACCTCGTGGATGGCGCGCAGCACGTCGAAGCCGCTGCCGCCGCGCGCCAGCTTGAGATCGAGCACGACGACGTCGGGGTGTTTGGCGAGGATGCCGCGGATCGCTTCGTCGGCTTCCGCCGCGTGCCCGGCAATGTGGCCGAGCGGCGACAGCATCGCCTCGAGCCGCTCGCGCACCGCCGGTGAATCCTCGACGATGAAAATTTCCATGCCGGCAGTGTGCCGGCGGCCCGCCTGCCGCGGTATCAGCGCGGGCTTAAAGGCGAGGTAGGACGATTCCTATTCGGCGTGGCTGCGAGCACGCTCGGCGAGCGCGTCGCGCAGCGCTTCGAACTCGTGGCTCTTGTCGAAGAAGCCGCGCGCCCCGAGGCGTTCGGCGGTTCCCCGGTAGCCTGGCGAGGCGAAGTTGGAGAGCACGTAGAACTCGGTCTGGGGCGCGGTATCGCGCAGCGCACGCATCACGTCGAAACCGCTGCCTTGCGCGAGTTTGATGTCGAGGACTACGACGTGCGGGCGCGTGGCGAGGATGGCGCGAATCGCCTCTTCGGCCTCGGCGGCGTGGCCGACGACGCGGGCGCCCGGGATCGCCCCGAGCATTTTCTCCATGCGCTCGCGCAGCGGCGCCGAGTCCTCGACCAGAAAGACGTTCAGCGGCACGGGCGCCCGGAGCGGACCTTCTACAGCAGCTTGTTTTCGAGCGCGTAACGCACCAGCTCGGCGGTCCCGGCGAGCCCCATCTTCTCGAGGATGCGCGCCTTGTGCGTGCTGACGGTCTTTACGGACAGGTGCAGCTGCGCGGCGATCTCGGTCGGGCTGCGCCCCTCGGCGAGCAGGCGAAACACCTGGTATTCGCGGTCCGAGAGCAGCGTGTGCGGCGGGCCCTCGCCGAGCGAGCCGGCGACGAGATCGGCCGCCGTCGCCTCGCTGATGTGGACGCCGCCGGCGGCCACTTTGCGAATCGCGCCGAGCAGCTCCTGGGCGGCGCTTTCCTTGGTCATGTAGCCGGAGGCGCCAGCCTTCAGGGCGCGCGCGGCGTACTGCTTTTCGCCGTGCATCGACAGCACCAGGAGCTTGAGCTTCGGCTTCTCGCTTTTCAGCCGCTTGACGAGATCCATGCCTGAGAGCCCGGGCATCGACATGTCGAGCAGCGCCATGTCGTAGTCGTTGTCGCGCACCAGCGCGAGCGCTTCTTCGCCGCTTGCCGCTTCGGCGGTGACCGCGATGTCGGTGGTGGCGGCAAGGATGCGCTTCAGCCCGTCGCGCACGATCGGGTGGTCGTCGGCGATCAGGACGCGGATCACGGCGCTGCGGCTTGCTGCAGCATGCCGCGCACCGGGATGCGGGCGCGAACGCGCGTGCCGCCGCGCGGCGCGCGCGCCACCTCGAGCGAGCCGCCGAGGTGGATGACACGCTCGCGCATGCCCTTGAGGCCGAGCGAGCGCGCCTTGGCGAGGTCCTCGGGCGAGATGCCGCGCCCGTCGTCCTCCACCTCGAAGCGGATGCTGCCGTCCTCCAGGGCGAGTACGACCCAGGTGTTCTTAGCGCCCGAGTGGCGCGCGATATTGGTGAGCGACTCCTGCAATGCGCGGTACACCGCGGTGGACACCGACTTGGAGAGATCATCGAGCGCGGCTCCGTTCAGCTGGAATTCGCAGCGGATGCCGGAGCGCTTGGCGAAATCCTCGACCAGCCAGCCGGCGGCGTCGGCCAGGCCGAGGTCGTCGAGCATCAGCGGCCGCAGGTCGGCCGAGATGCGCCGCGTCGAGCTCACCGTCTGGTCTAGCATCTCGTTCATTTGCCGCGCCTTCGCCGCGAGCTCGGGCTCGGCGACTGGCAGGCGCTCGGCGAGCCAGGCGAGGTCCATCTTCAACGCCGTCAGCAGCTGGCCCAGCTCGTCGTGAAGCTCGCGCGCGATGCGTGTCTTTTCGGTTTCGCGCGCCTCGAGCACCTGCGCCGACAGCTCGCGCAGCTCCTGCTGCTGCTGCTTGAAGGCATCCTCGTGTTGCTTGTGTAAGGTGATGTCGCGCAGGATCACCGTGTAGTAGCGGCGCCCGGGCTCGCCGGCCTGGCCAATCGACGCCTCGATCGGGAACTCCTCGCCGTCGGCGCGCAGGGCCCACAGCGTGCTCACGCCCATGCGGCGGCTGGTGGCGCCAGTCTTGCCGAAATGCTCGATATGGCCGCGGTGCGTGGCGCGAAACCGCGCCGGGACGAAGCGGTCGAGCGGCGCGCCGAGCGCCTCGTCGCGCCCGATGCGGAACATCTGCTCGGCGGCGCCATTGAAGAGCATGATGTTCTGCGCGGCATCGACGGTAATGATGGCGTCCATCGCCGAATCGACGATCGCCGCGAGGCGCGCCTCGCTCTCCACTAGGGCGAACTGCGCGCGTGCGATGCTGTCTTCCGCGCGCTTCGAGCGCTCGTCGGCGACGAGCACTTCGCGCATCGCCACCAGGATGCCGACGGCGACGACCACCATGTCGGCGATGATCACGCTGCCGAGCAGCCACGGCGAATCCATGCCGCGCACAAAGGCTGTGACGTTCAGCGCGAGCAGCGCGGCGAGCGACGCCGAGCCGGCGGCGATCACCGCCGGATGGCGAAAGGCGCTGCGTTTGACCGAAATCAAACCCTTACCGCCGCGCCGGTCCATAGTCGCAGCCAGGCAAAGGACTTATTTGCGAATGCATTTTCCAGCTTCCGAACTCGTTATCGACCCGGTCCTCATCCGCAAGTATGACGTGAGCGGACCGCGCTACACCTCGTACCCCACCGCCGAGCGCTTCGTCGAGGCGTTCGGCGAACCCGAGCTCAAGCAATGGCTCGCGAAGCGAAACATCGGCGGCTTCAACCAGCCGCTCTCTGTCTACGTGCATCTGCCCTTTTGCGACAGCGTTTGCTACTACTGCGGCTGCAACAAGGTGGCGACTCGCGACCACGGCAGATCTTTGAAGTATATCAAGTACTTGGAGAAGGAGTTGGCGCTCCTGGGCCCGCTGCTGCGGGAAAGCCGCGAGATCTGCCAGCTGCACTGGGGCGGCGGCACGCCGACGTTCCTGTCGCGCGAGCAGATGGCCGGACTGATGAGCGCGCTCGATGCATGCTTCGAGCTCGGCCTCGGCGCCGAGTGCTCGATCGAGGTCGACCCCCGCAGCTGCGCGCCCGGCACGATGACATTCCTTGCGGGACTGGGTTTCAACCGCGTGTCAATCGGCGTGCAGGATTTCGACCCGGACGTGCAGCGCGCGGTCCACCGCGTGCAGAGCAAGGAGACGATCCGGCAGGTCATCGCCGAAGCGCGCGCGAGCGGCTTCCGCTCGGTGAATCTCGACCTGATCTACGGGCTGCCGAAGCAGACGCTCGACAGCTTCAACCGCACGCTCGATGAAGTGCTCGCGCTCGAACCTG
>DATNMK010000051.1:0-29384 GCA_035602335.1 Burkholderiales bacterium | reverse complement strand
CGCCGGCCTTGCCCTGGCGCTGGCACTTGCCGCGCCAGGGCAAGCCGCCGCTCAGGACAAGCTCCACGTCGTCACCACTTCGACCGACCTCAAGGCGCTGGTCGAGCACGTCGCCGATGGGAGAGTGGAGGTGGAGAGCCTGGCTGCGCCCGACCAGGATCCGCATGCCATCGAAATAAAGCCCGCGCAGCTCGTGCGCCTGCGCGGTGCCGCCCTGGTCGTGAAGGTCGGACTCGATCATGAGCCCTGGCTTTCCCGGCTCAAGACGAATGCCCCGATCGTCGACGCATCGCGCGGCGTTCGCCTGCTGCAGACCGAAACCCCGCGGCTGCGCGCCGAGCGCGCCGCGCATGTTCATGCCCTCGGCAATCCGCATTACTGGCTCGACCCGCAGAACGCGCGGCCGATTACTGCGTCCATCCTCGACGCGCTTTCCAAGCTCAGCCCCGCGGACCGCCCGCGCTTCGAGGCGAACCGCAACAATTTTCTGAAGAGACTCGATGCGGGTATCGAACGCTGGACGGCAACCCTCGCGCCGCATCGCGGCACCAAGGTGCTCGTGATCCACGACAGCTGGGCCCATTTCGCCGACCGCTTCGGCCTGTCCATCGTCGCGGCCGCCGAGCCCACGCCCGGCGTGCCGCCCTCGCCTGCCGAGCTCGCGGCGCTGTTCAAGCGCATGCGCGATGCCGGCATCCGCCTGGTGATCGCCGATCCCTACTCGAATCCCTCGCTCGTGCGCCAGATCACCGAGCGCAGCGGCGCCAAGGCGGTGACGCTGCTGCCTTCCGTAGGCGCGGAGCCCGGAGCGAACGATTACGTTTCGCTTTTCGATATCAACGTAAAACGCCTGGCCGCCGCGCTCCAATAGCATGGTCGAACTGCTCTTCTGGCCTTTCCTCGCCGGCCTCGTGCTGACGGGGATGCACGCCTGGTTCGGCCTGCATGTGCTCGCGCGCGGCGTGATCTTCGTCGACCTCGCGCTCGCGCAGGTCGCCGCGCTCGGCATCACGGTGGCGATCCTCTACGGCCACCCGGTACAGAGCGAGGCAGCGTACTGGTACGCCCTCGCCTTCGCGGGCGGCGGCGCCGTGTTGTTCGCACTGGCGCGGCCTTACGAGGCATCGATGCAGCAGGAGGCGGTGATCGGCATCGTCTACGCGGTGTCGGCTTCGCTCGGCGTGCTCGCCCTCGACCGCGCGCCGCAGGGCGCCGAGCACATCAAGCAGCTCCTGATCGGCTCGATCCTGACGGTGACGCCGCAGGAGGTCGGCGCGCTCGCCGCGCTCTACGGCCTGATCGGCGCCGTGCACTGGGCGCTGCGTCGCCCGCTCACCGAAGTCTCGTTCGACCCGCGGCTCGCCGCCGCGCGCAGGCGATGGATTTTCCTGTGGGACGTGGTGTTCTACGGCTCCTTCGCGCTGGTCGTCACCTCCTCGGTGCGCATCGCCGGCGTGCTGCTGGTGTTCTCCTACCTCATCGTCCCGGCAGCGATCGCCGGCCTCTTTGCCGCCACCGTGCACGGCCGCCTCCTCATTGCCTGGGCGCTCGGCGCCGCGCTGAGCGCCGCCGGGCTCTATGGCTCGTGGACCTGGGATCTGCCGACCGGCCCGGCGATCGTGGCCGCCTTCGGCGCAGCGGCGGCGCTCGTCGCGGTCGGTTTTGCCATCAAGCGGTTATCGGTTCTGTTTTTTGCAAAAATTTTTTTCATATTCATCGGGCTCACCGGGCTGCTGCTCGCCGCATTCCCCAGGATGGACCAGCCCTGGCTCGATGCGCTGGAGAACGTCGCGCCCGCCGTGCAGGAGGCCTTCCTCACCTCAGGCGAGCGCGAGACGCGCCGCGACAGCGCGGAGTCGATTGCGAGCGCAAGCGCCGAGCTCACGCGCCTGCGCGCCCTCGAGCAGGACGTGCGCTGGGGAGCCAAGGAAATGGACACCAAGAAGCAGGAGCGCCTTCGCCAATATCTCGCCGGCCGCAGCGAAATTCTGGCCGGCGATCAGCTCGTCCTGAAGGCGCTGCGCGCGAAGGCGCGCGAGCGGCAGCGCTATGCGCTCGGCATGCCGCTGCTGCTCCTGGGCGCTATCGGCCTCGCCGTCCTCGCGCGCAAGGCGTCGAGCGCCGGCAGGCGGGCAACTGGAATAAAGTGACGATGCAAAGTGCAACTTGATTGGGGAGGAGCCAGCATGAACGGTCATTTCCGGCGTGTCGTCGTTCTACTCGCCGCGCTCTCGGCGCTCGCGCTTTCCGCGCCCGTTGCGCCGCAGAGCTATCCTGTGAAGCCGGTGCGGGTGATCGTGCCGTTCGCTCCTGGAGGAGGAACCGACATCCAGGCCCGGGTCCTGTTCAAGGAGCTCACCGAGCAGTTCCGGCAGAGCTTTATCGTCGACAACCGCCCCGGCGCGAGCGGCCTCATCGGCGCCGAAACCGTGGTCAACGCCGCGGCCGACGGCTACACGATTCTCTTCACGACCGCCACGCTCGCGACCAACGCAACGCTCTTCAAAAGCACGCTGAAATTCGATCCGGTGAAGGACCTCGCGCCGATCGTCTGGGTCAGCTCGACGCCGCTGGTGCTCATCGTGCATCCCGGCGTGCCGGCGAAATCGGCCGCGGAACTGATCGAGCTTGCCAGGCAGCGGCCGGCGCAGCTCAACGCGGCGATCAACGTTCCCGGCAGCACCAGCCACCTGGCCGCGGAAATGTTCAAGCAAGTCGCCGGCCTCAGCTTCACCACCGTGCCCTACAAGGGCGGCGGGCTGTCGATGATGGCGGTGCTCAGCGGCGAGGTCGATTTCCAGTTCGCGGAAGGGCTGCTCGCAGCGCCGCAGATCAAGGCCGGGAAAGTGCGCGCGCTCGCGGTAACGACCGTGAAGCCGACCGCAGTCTTCGCCGATCTGCCGACGATGAACGCGACGCTGCCCGGCTTTGAAGCGGACAACTGGTTTGCGATGTACGCGCCGGCGGGCACGCCGAAGGAGATCATCGCGACCATCAATGGCGCGATCAGGAAGGCTCTGGAAACGAACGCCGTGCGCGCGTTATTCGAGCAGGACGCGCTCATTTCCGTAGGCAGCACGCCGCAAGAGCTCGGCGCGCACCTGAAGCGCGAGATCGAGCGCTACGCGGACGTCATCCGCAAAGGAAACATCACCGCGCAATAGGGCTTATAAGCTGAACCAAAGGGAGCGCCTGGCGCAGTGATTATTTTGTTCTTACGAGCTCGGGCTTGAATGAAAAGATCTGGGGGTCATCGAGATCCACCATCGCGCGCACCCAGTGCACGTGCGGCGAGCCGAATGTCTCGACGCGAATGAAATTCTCGTAGGCGCGTTGATCCTGGGCGAAGCGCAGCGGCTTATCCGCGCGAAAGAAGTGAGTATCGCCATGCACGAGCGCCACGGGCCGGTCGAACAACGAAATTTCCTGCTCCAGCGCGGCAAGGAAATCCGCGAACCCGAACGGGGTCAGGAACGGCGGCCCTATGCGCATGCGACGCTTGTATCCCGCCGTCCAGGTCTCCTCGATGTAAGGGTTTGCCTGCGTGACGATCATGACGGCCTTGTAGCCCCCGCGCGCTGCAAGCTCGAATCCCTGCTTCATCCACTGCAGATTTGCCGCCATGCGCTCGGCGAATTCGGCGTCCTGTTCCGGCGTGCGCCCGCGATTGTTGTTGTCGCCGACCATGTGGAGGGTGATGAAAAGCACCCCGCCGTGATCCCAGCGCGCGTTTTCCCTGAACTTCCCGTAGCGCGGGTCGGCGCTTTGCCGCACGAGACGAAGCCGGCGCTGCCCGAGGCTTTCGTTTCCCTGGAAGAACATCTCGCGCAGTTTTGCGAGCCGCTCTGCCGGATCGAATCCCTTCGGCACGGCGCGATAGCAGTCCGACCAGTCGTTGTCGCCGGGAGTGAGGATGACGGGATGCCGAATGGTCTCGATCTGCGCCTTGCGCATCGCCAGGGTTTCGTCGGCGCAGGGAAGAGCGCCGCTCGTATAGCCCGCGCCGTCGGCCTGCATGTCGCCGACGTGCACTACGAAGGCGAGATCGGCTTGGTTCACGTCTCTGATGAGCGTAGGCATTTTGGCTTCATCGGCTGCCGTATACGGCAGATCGCCAACGATGCCTATTTCAAATTTCCGTCCGCTATCCTGCCTCTGCGAGGTGGCGCAGGCCGAGGCGAGAAGCATCAGGCAAAGGGAAAGCGTGAGCTTGCTCATGGTGTTTCTCGTCGGTATCGTACCATCGGGTCTATGGAAATCCGCGCTGGATCTACGCGCCGCAGATGAGCGCGGCGGACCTGGCGGATCTTTTCGCCGGCGGGCTGGCGATCGGCTGCGTCTACAGCCTGGTCGCGCTCGGCTTCGCCATGATCATCCGCGCCACCGGGATCATCCACTTCGCGCAGGGCGAGCTGCTGATGCTGGGCTCCATGGGCGCCCTGTCGGCGCTCTGGCTCCTGCCGAAGATGCCTGCGGTGCTGGTGCTCGCCTGCGGGATGATCGCCTCGGGGCTGCTGGCCGTGGCGATGGAGTTCCTGGTGTACCGCCCCCTGCGGCTGCGCCGCGTGCCGCTCATGAACGTGATCACCGCCACGGTCGGCATGTCGATCCTGTGCATCAACGCCGCGCGCATCATCTGGGGCTCCGAGCCGCTGCGCTACCCGGAGCTGTTTTCGAGCTCGGCGTACGGTTTCTTCGGCGTGCGCGTTTCGCCGCAACTCGTGTGGATCATGGTCTTCGGCGTGGTGCTGATGGGGCTGATGCAGCTGTTCCTCAAGTACACGCGCACTGGCCTGGTCATGCAGGCGGTGGCGCAGGACCCCGAGGTGGCGCAACTGATGGGCGCCAACCTGAGCCGGATGATGGTCTACACCTTCGCCATCGCCGGCATGATGGCGGGCGCCGCCGGCGTGATGTTCGGATCGCTCTTCTTCTCGTTTTTCGAGATGGGTTTCGTGATCGGCATCAAGGGCTTCGTGGCGGCCACGCTCGGCGGGCTGGGGAGCCTGGGGGGCGCCATGCTCGGGGGGATTCTCTTCGGCCTCATCGAGACCTTCAGCGCCGTGTACGTCTCGTCTGCGTACAAGGACGGCATCGGCATGGTGCTCCTCATCGCGATCCTGCTGTTGCTGCCCTCGGGCCTGGTCGGTCTGTGGAGACGCCGCTCGTGAGCGCAGCCGCGCCTGCGCTAGCCGCGCCGCTTTCGCGCGCGCACAAGGTGGCCACGACGCTCATCCTCGCGGCGCTCGTTGCGCTGCCGCTCTCCGGGCCGCATCAATTCATCCTGCACATGCTCTCGCTCGTCGCGATCAGCTCGATCGTCGCGCTCGGGCTGCAGCTTCTGCTCGGCTTCTCCGGGCAGCTGTCGATCGGCCAGGCGGCGTTCTACGGCATCGGCGCCTACGCCTCGGGCCTCTTCGCCACCAAGCTCGGCATGCCTTTCCCGGCGGCGTTCGTCCTTGCCGGACTGGTAGCGGCGCTCACCAGCCTGCTCATGGTGCCGATCACCCGCCTGACGGGCGCCTACCTTGCGGTGGCCACGCTCGGCTTCAGCATCCTCGTCTACCTGCTCATCAAGAACGAGGAGTGGCTCACCGGGGGCTCCTTCGGGCTGATGGGCATTCCGCGGCCCTCGCTCTTCGGCTTTGTCCTCACCAAGCCGGGGCACGCGTACCTGCTCTGCGTGGCGGTGGCGGCGATCGTGTATTTCGCGCTGCTGCGCCTCGAGCACTCCCGCTTCGGGCGCGCCATCAACGCGATCCGGCAGAACGAGGACGCGGCGCGCGCGAGCGGCCTTCCGGTCACGCTTCTCAAGAGCCAGTGCTTCGTCATCGCCGCGTTCGTGGCGGGCCTCGGCGGGTCGCTTTATGCGCACCAGGTGCGCTACCTGGCGCCCACCGACTTCACCTTCTGGAAGTCGGTCGAGATTTTGATCATGGTGGTGATCGGCGGCATGGGGAGCCTCTTCGGCGCGGTGCTGGGCGCAGCCGTCGTCGTGCTGCTGCCCGAGCTGCTGCGCGAGGTCGGCGATTACCGCATGCTCGTGTTCGGCGCGATCCTGATGGCCGTGATGCTCTTTGGCGAGAGCGGCATCGCCGGATTCCTGAGCCAATGTCTGAAGTTCTTCTCGAAGCGGTAGCGCTCAGCCGCCGCTTCGGCGGTCTGCTCGCCGTCGACTCGGTCGACCTGAGCGTGCACGCGGGGAGCATCCACGGGCTCATCGGACCGAACGGCGCCGGCAAGACGACGCTCCTCAACCTGATCGCCGCCGCGCTCCCTGTGAGCGCAGGTGCATTGCGCTTTCGCGGCGAGGACATCACCCGCTGGTCCCCGGCACGGCGGGCGCGTGCCGGCATTCGCCGCACGTTTCAGAATCTCAAGCTGTTCCCGGAAATGACGGCGCTGCAGAACGCAGCCATCGGCCTGCACGCCGGCACCCGTTGCGGGATCTTCGCGGCGCTCGCGCGGCCGCCGCGCCAGCGGCGCGAGGAGCGCGAGATCGCCGCAGCCGCCTGCCGCGCGCTGGAATTCGTCGGGCTCGCGGCGCAGCAGGACGCGGTGGCCGCGACGCTGCCGTACGGGCATCGGCGGCTGCTCGAGATCGCGCGCGCCATCGTGGCGCAGCCGGCGCTGCTGCTGCTCGACGAGCCGGCGGCGGGGCTCAACCAGACCGAAGCGGCGAGCCTCTCCGGCCTCATCCGGCGCATCCGGGAGCGAGGCACGACGCTCGTGCTAGTCGAGCACCACATGGATGTCGTGATGACGGTGTGCGACACGATCACGGTGCTGAACTATGGCCGCAAGCTGGCGCAGGGCACTCCGCTCGAGATCCAGCAGAGCCCGGAAGTGGTCGAAGCCTATCTCGGACACGGCGACGAGTTGCCGGCGGAAGGTGCGCGTGCTGTCGCTTGAGGGCGTTTACGCCGGGTACGACGACGCGCTCACGCTGCACGGCGTATCGCTCGAGGTAAAGCGCGGCGAAATGGTGGCGATGATCGGCGCCAACGGCGCAGGCAAAAGCACCACCCTGCGGACCATCTGCGGGTTCCTGCGCCCCAAGCGGGGCTCGATCGAGTTCGACGGGCATTCGATCGCCGGGCTGACTCCCGACCGCATCGCCGCGCTGGGCCTGGTGCACGTCCCCGAGGGACGGCGCGTTTTTCCCGATCTCTCGGTGGAGGAAAACCTGCTCGCCGCCGCCTATCTGCTGCGCGATCGCCGCGAAGTACAGCGGCGGCTCGCCGAGGTCGTCGAGCGCTTCCCCTGGCTGCGCGAGCGGCGCAAGCAGCCTGCGGGTACTTTGTCCGGCGGCGAGCAGCAGATGCTGGCATTCGGCCGGGCCATGATGACCGGGCCGAAGCTCCTCCTGCTGGACGAGCCCTCGCTCGGCCTCGCGCCGCGCCTGGTCGGGGAGGTGATGCGCTCGGTGAAGATGTTCAGGGACGCCGGCGTCACGGTGCTCCTGGTCGAGCAAAACGCGAACCTCGCCTTGCGTCTTGCCGATCGCGGGTATGTCATGGAGACCGGCGCCATCCTGATGCAAGGCAGCGGCGCCGAGCTGCTTGCGAACGAGCATGTGCGCGCGAGCTATCTCGGCGCGCGGCGCAACGCACCGCAACATTAACCAAGAAGGAGTGATTCTATGGTGTTCGACCGAAGGAAGTTCCTGCAGGCGAGCGCGGCCGCGAGCGCGCTCGGAATGTTCGGGCCTCGCGCGGCTGCGCAAGGCTCGGGGCCGATCAAGATCGGCGCGTTCGGGCCGATGAGCGGCAACGCCGCGGCGCAAGGGCAGAGCCTGCGCGCCGGCATGGAAATGGTGGTGAAGGCGCGGAACGCCTCAGGCGGCATCGGCGGCCGGCCGATCGATCTCATCGTCGGCGACGACGCCGGCAAGCCCGAGGAGGCGGCGGTGATCGCGCGGCGCTTCGCCACCCGCGACAACGTGGCGATTGCGCTGGGGAGCGTCAGCAGCCCGGCGAGCCTTGCCGCCGCACAGGTGTTCCGCGAAGAGCAGCTGCCGCAGATCGTCGTCAGCGGCACCGCGCAGCGCATCACCACCCAGGGCAACGAGTGGGTGTTCCGCTGCACCATCCCCGACCGCAAGTTCGTCGCCGACCTGGCCGACTTCATCAACGAGAAGTTTCCGAAGCTCAAGCGCATCGCTTTCATCTACGTCAACGACGACTTCGGCAAGGGCGGCTTCGACTCGTTCGTCGAAGCGGCGAAGAAGCACGGCATGACGATGGTGGCCGATGAGCGCTACACCCGCGGCGACGTCGACTTTACCGCCCAGCTCACCAAGATCCGCGCCGCCAATCCCGACGCGCTCGTCGATTGGTCGCGCTACACCGAGGGCGCGCTGATCCAGCGCCAGCTGCGTCAGGCGGGGATGGGCAATCTGGCGCGCTTCGGCTCCGACGGCATCGCACCGCCCGCCTTCCTCGAGCTCGCCGGGGAAGCCGCCAACGGCGTCATCTACGCGACCCACTTCAGCCCGGCCACCTCGGCGGACAACCCGCAGGCGCAGCGCTTCATCGAGGCGTTCCGCAAGGAGTACGGCAAGCTGCCCGATTACGTGCACGCCCAGGCCTTCGACGCCATCAACATCGCCATTGCGGCGATCGAGCGCGCGAAGAGCACCGACCACACCGCGATCCGCAATGCGCTGCGGCAGACCGACTACGCCAGCACGCGCGGCCCGTTCAAGTTCGACTCGAAGGGCGACCCGACCCTGGTGTCCCACATGGTGCGCATCGTCGACATGAAAGAGACCAATGCCCGCCTTTAATTTGGCGAGAATCGGCATTGCGCCGTTCGCGCCGGCGCCGCGGGCCGTGCGCGCCGGCGACTACGTGTTCACCTCGTCGATCTATCCTATCGATGACGCAGGTCACGCCATCGGCGTCGACGAGCGGCTGGGGGAAGCCGGACCGTCCCGAATGGAAGCGCAGGCGCGGCGCTGCCTGGAAACCCTGAAGAGCGTGCTGCGCGATTCCGGCAGCTCGCTCGAGCGCGTGCTGAAGGCCGACGTGCACCTCGCCGACGCGGCCGAGTTCAACGAGTTCAAGCGCGTATGGAAGGAGTACTTTCCGGCGAACCCGCCGGCGCGCACTACGGTGGAGGTCGGCGACACGCTGCCCTTCCCCGGCGCGCGCCTGAACCTCGACGTGGTGGCGCTCGCGGGCGATTCGAAGCTGCAGCGCCAGGTGCTCACCGATCCCGAGGGCTCCGACCCGCTGCCGGTGGAGTGGGCCTCGCACGCCGTGCACGCCGGCAGCTTCGTGTTCTGCTCGGCGTTCCCGGCGAGCGATT
Source organism: Burkholderiales bacterium (assembly GCA_035602335.1). Lineage (GTDB taxonomy): Bacteria > Pseudomonadota > Gammaproteobacteria > Burkholderiales > SG8-39 > SCGC-AG-212-J23. The sequence continues at coordinate 20,072 of DATNMK010000051.1, read as the reverse complement.
TCAAGACCGGGCTCGCGGTGGGCAAGCCCGCCGGGTTCCCGAACTACGGCAGCAACGCCGAGATGCAGGCCGAATACATCTTCACGCGGATGAACCGCGTGCTTTCCCAGGCCGGGACCTCGCTCGAGCAGGCGATCGAGTCGCAGCTCTACGAGCCGGATCTGCTCAATTTCCACGACGTCGACGGCATCTGGGCGAAGTTCATGCCGCTGCCGCCGCCGCGCAGCTCGATGGGCGTGAAGGGTCTGATCCTGCCCGGTGCGCTGTGCGCGCCGAACCTCACCATCCTGGTGCCCGACAAGGACCTCAAGAAGGAGGAGTCGCACAAGGGGCTGCGCTGGCATCCGGTCAAGGTGAGGAAGGTCAACTTCTCGCCCACCATGAAGGTCGGCCCGTGGCGCTTCTTCGCCGGACAGGTGCCGAGCCCCGACTTCAAGTCGGCGCAGACGGTGCCCGCGGGGCTGCAGAACTACCGCTCGGACATCGAGGAGCAGACGCGATTCACGATGCAGATCCTCACCGAGCAGCTCGAGGCGAACGAGGCCGACTGGGCGCACTGCCACCACGTTCGGCTTTACCTCACCGAACCCCGCCGTGACTACCGGGCGTTCACGCGCGTGTGGCGGGAGTATTTCCCGGATCCTGCCAAGGCGCCGGCGCTCGCTTTCGTGCCCTCGACCGGCATCATGTTCGACGGGCCGGTGATCGAGATCGATCCGACCTGCGTCGTCCGCTGAGCGCTACAGAGAGAGGAACCCATGGCCAAGGCGTACTTCATCGTGTGCTACCGCAACATCAAGAACGAGCAGGCGTGGGCCGCTTACGCGAAGCTCGCCGCCCCGGCGATCCAGGCTGCGGGCGGGCGCTTCATCGTGCGCGGCATGCCGGCGAAGACCTACGAGCAGGGACTCAACCAGCGCACGGTGGTGGTCGAGTTCGACAGCGTCGCGCGCGCCACCGCCGCGCACGACAGCCCCGGCTACCAGGAAGCGCTGAAGGCGCTGGGCAACGCCGTCGAGCGCGATTTTCGCGTCGTCGAAGGCGTCGCCTGAAGCGCTAGCGCCGGCTCAGGCGAGCGCCGTAAGAACGCGCTCCGGCAGGAACGGCGTGTGGCGCACGCGCGCGCCACTCGCCGCGAACACCGCCGCCGAGATGGCCGGCGCCACGATCGGTGTCGCCATCTGCCCCGCGCCCGTCGGCCGGTTCGGCGTCGACACGAGCTTGATGTGCAGCTCCGGGATGTCGTGGATGCGCGGCACGCCATAGTCGCGGATGTTGGACTGCTGCACGGCGCCGTCCTTGAAGCTGATGCGCTCGGTGAGCGTGAGGCCCAGGCCGTAGATGATCGAGCTCTCGGTCTGCGCGACCACGTTGTCCGGATGCACCGCAATGCCGCAATCGAGCGCGAGCCAGAAATCATGCACTTTGATGGCCCCGCTCCTTTTATCCACCGAGGCTTCCGCCACGGCAGCGACCATCGTTCCGGAGTAATCGATGAAGGAGAAGCCCAGACCCCGTCCCGGACGAGGGCGGCGGTAATCCGACATCGCCACCACCTCGCGCACCACCGCCTGGCCGCGCGGCGTGTTCTTCAGGAGCTGCAGCCGCAGATCCACCGGATCGAGCCCGTGCCGCGCCGCGATCTCGTCGAGGAAGGCCTCGGTCGCGAACTTGTTCGGCCCGAAGCCGATGCCGCGCAGCGACGAGGTGCGGATCCCGGTCTGCTGCGGCAGCTGCTCCGAGAGCCGGTTCGCGATGTCGTAAGTACGCAGCTCCGAGCCGGCCATCGCGAGGAAGTCGCGCTCGCCGCCGCCCTTGTAGCGCACCGGGTCCTGGAAGGCGGTGATCTCGTCGCAGGCGACGCGATGCTGCCACGCGACGATGCGGCCTGAGCCGTCCAAGCCTGCGCGCAGGTAATGCACCGAGAGCGGCCGGAAGCGGCCGTTCTTCACGTCGTCCTCACGCGTCCAAAGTACTTTCACCGGGCGCTTGACCTCTTTCGAGAGCAGCACGGAATCGACGACGAACTCTTCGTCGCGATGCCCCCGTCGGCCGAAGCCGCCGCCGAGGAGCGTCAGATTGAGTTTCACCTTTTCGGGCGCGATGCCGAGCGCTTTCGCCACCGCGGCGACCGCCATGGTCTGCGACTGCGTGCCGCACCAGATCTCGCAGGCGTCGCCCGCGGGCGAAACCGAGGCGACCGAGTTGAGCGGCTCCATCTGCGCGTGGTAGGTGTAGTCGCAGATGTATTCGGCCTCGTAGACCTTCGCTGCCGTCCGCATCGCCGCCGGCGCGTCGCCGGCGCTGTCCCAGGGCTTTCCCGCACGGGTCAGATCGCGCGCCGCCGCGGCGTACACGCCGACGGCGCGGTCGCTGTCGTGGCCGAAGGCGCGCGCGCGCCGATCCCAGCTCACCTTGAGCGCGTCCTTGGCGCCGAAAGCCGCCCACGGCGTCTCGGCGATCACGCCGACGCCGAAAGGCATGCGCACGATGGCGACCACGCCGGGAATCGCCCGCGCTCGCGCATCGTCAATGGCAAGCGGCGAGGTGCCTTCGACCGGCCCGCGCAGGATCGCGCCGTAGAGCATGCCGGGAAGCTGCACGTCGATGCTGTATAGCGCCGTGCCGTTCACCTTGGAGGGCAGCTCGACGCGCATCACGTCCTTGCCGATCAAGCGGTATTGCTCCGGCTTCTTCAGCTCTTCGGGCTTGATGGCGGGCGCCACCGCAGGAAGCTGCGCCACCGCCGCGATCTCGCCGTAGCTCATGCGCCGGCCGCTCTTCGCGTGCACCACGGTGCTCGGCTCGGTGCCGAGCTCGGCAAGCGGCACGTTCCAGATGCGCGCGGCGTTCTCCATCAGCACGCGCCGCACCTGAGCGCCGAAGGTGCGCACGATGTCCCAATATCCGGTCACGGTGGCCGAGCCCGCGGTGTACATCAGGCCGCGGAATCCCGGGTTGCCGTAGACCTTGTCGTCGGGCGCCGCCGGCACTATCACTACGCGCGACCAGTCGGCGTCCATCTCCTCTGCGATGATCCGCGGGATCGCGGTCATCGAGCCCTGCCCCATTTCCACCGCGGGATTGACGATGAAGATCGTGCCGTCCGTGGCGATGCTGGCCCACGCATTGATCTGTTTCGAGACCAGCTTTTCTTCCGGGCGGAAGCTCGCGCAGCTTTCGAGCAGAACGCTGAACGTAAGGCCGGCGGCGCCCACCATGAATTCGCGACGGGTGACGTTCATGGCTCAGCCCTCCTTCGCGGCGCGCTCGATGGCGCGCACGATGCGCGGGTAGGTCCCGCAGCGGCAGACGTTGGTGCTCATGTGGTCCTTGATCTGCTCGCGCGTCGGATGCGGATTCTCGGCGAGCAGCGCCGCGGCGCTCATCAGCTGGCCCGACTGGCAGTAGCCGCATTGCGGCACGCTTTCGGCGAGCCATGCGCGCTGCAGCGCGTTGAACCGCCCCGGCGACAGGCCTTCAATCGTGGTGACCGACTTGCCCGCGACGCTCGCGACTGGCGTCAGGCAGGAAAACGTGCGCCCGCCTTCGATGTGCACCATGCAGGCGCCGCACTGTCCGGCGCCGCAGCCGTACTTGGTCCCCGTGAGCTTGAGCTCCTCGCGCAGCACCCACAGCAGGGGCGTGCCCTCCGGCGCCGCGCTCGTGACAGGCCTGCCGTTGACGCTGAAATCGATGGCCATGAGGACCTCCCCTGATTGATGCCATGCTACATCGGCGGCACCTGGCCGTGCAGCCCGACGTTGACGCGCGCCGCGCTGAGCGTGCCGTCGGGCTGGCGTTGCGAGACGATGAAGATCGGCGCGCCGTGCTTGAGTTCGCTGCGGTCTGAGGGCGTGTAGGACACGACCACGGTCTTCGGCGTCACCAGGATCGTCTTCTCGCCGCCCTTGTATTGCACGGTCATGACGCGGTCGTTCGCCATGTTGACGACGTTGGCGACGTTCGCATTGGTCATCTTGCTGTCGGGCCTGAGATCCCAGTCGTAATGCCCTTCCCCGGTGCCGCGCATGTTCTCAGGGAAGATGTGCACCTCCTCGGCGACCAGCGAGCCTTCGCGCTGGCCCACCGTCGTGGTGCCGATAAACTTGCCGCTGGAGATGTCGGAGAGGCTCGCCTTCGTGATGCCCATGACCACGACGTTGTCGGCGAGCTTTACTTTCATGGTCTCGCCGTTGCGGGCCTTCACGGTCAGGTTCTGGCCGTCGAGCGACTCGACCGTGCCGCGGATTCTTACCGGCGGGTTGGCCGGCGCCTGGGCGACGGCGACAGCGGATACGGCTGCGACAAGCAATACAGCGATGATACGGATCATGATGAGCTCCTTAGGTGGGTGGGCAGACCGGCTAACGCCAACCCGAGGTATGTTATTCCTTAGCGACCGATAAAGGAGGGAAATCCCATGGCACAGCGTCACAAGGTCGTCTCGAGCGACGAGTGGATCAAGGCGCGCAGGAAGCTCCTTGCCAAGGAAAAGGAGTTCACGCGCCTGCGCGACAAGCTGAGCCGGCAGCGGCGCGATCTGCCGTGGGAAGCCGTGAAAAAGGAGTACGTTTTCGAGGGACCGAACGGGAAGCAGACTCTGCCCGGGCTGTTCGACGGCAGGAGCCAGCTCGTCGTCTATCACTTCATGTTCCACCCCGACTGGGATGCCGGATGCCCGCACTGCTCGCGCTGGGCCGACAGCTTCAACGGAGCGATCGTGCACCTGAACCATCGCGACGTGACCCTGATCGCCATGTCGCGGGCGCCGTACGCCAAGCTCGCGGCCTATGAGAAGCGCATGGGCTGGAGCTTCAAATGGGTGTCGTCTTTCGGCACGGACTTCAACTTCGACTACCACGTCTCGTTCACGCCGCAAGAGATGGCCAAGCGCAAGGCGTTCTACAACTTCACGCTGCAGAACCCGGACGCGCCGGAGCGCGAGGGAGTCAGCGTTTTCTATCAGGACGCAAAGGGCAAGGTGTTCCGCACCTATTCCACTTTTGCGCGCGGCATCGACATGATGAACGTGGACTACCAGTACCTCGACCTCGCGCCCAAGGGCCGCGACGAGAGCGGACGCGGACCGTTCTGGGTGCGCCGCCATGATGAATACGACCGATAACCGTCCGCGAGGTCTGCGTATGCCCGCCCCGCTTACCGGAAACTGCCTCTGCGGCGCCATTCGCTACACCGTCAACACAGGGCACGCCGAAACGCTTCGCCATCACCGCGTCCTACATCGATCCCGCCACCGAGCAGCATCCGGGCAACCCGCCGCCCAAGCCCTGAATTCCTAACAGAGGAGGAAAAGCATGGCCGAGCCGCAGATGGTCGACCCGCACGACGTCGTCATGACCGGAGAAAATTCGTTCATCCGCCTCTCGAACGACGGCGGCAAGACCATCCCCGACCGCGCGAGCCACTGGCGGGTGCTCTGGTCGCCCGCCGGACAGGGGCACGCGCTCTTCATCGAAAGCACGCTCACCGGCAGCGGGGGGCCGCGCGTCTACGCCGACAACGCCGGCGTCGCGCGTTACCTGCAGCGCACCATCGAACCCCTGCTCTACAAGGAATTCGCCGCCGAGTCGCTGCCCGTCATCGATGCCGAGTTTAGTCGCACCGGTAACTCGCTCAGCACGCTCGAGGAGCGCGTCGTATCCAGAGAAGACGAGATCATCCTGAGCTGGTGGGACCTGATGACGCCGTTCGTCCTCACGATGCCGCCGGGCGCGATGAACCGGCCTATGGGCGTCTACAGCACGTTCCTGCCCGCCCGCAGTGCGCAGCTTTCCGTCAACGGCGAAGCCGCCACCGCGAAACCGTTTCCGCAGGAACGCTTCGGCAAGCCGTCATCGAGCTGCTGCCTGGCCTGGTCAGAGACCTGGACGAGACCCAGGGGTTAAGCCGGCACGGCCGCAGGCGAGCCGGCGGGCGTGCGCACCCGAGGCGGGCGATCGTCCATCAGCCACTGCAGCGCGAAGGCGGTGACGCCGATCACGATCAGCGCACCCCAGCCGAAGTTGTAGTTGCCGAAGCGGTCGAACACGACACCACCCATCCAGGCGCCGAAGAAGGAGCCGACCTGGTGGCTGAAGAACACGATGCCGTAGAGCGTGTTGAAGTGCGTCAGGCCGAACACCCGGCCGATGATCCCGGTGACCAGCGGCGCGACGCCCAGCCACAGGAATCCCATCGCGGCGGCGAACACCAGCGTGGATGCCGCGCTGATCGGCACGAGCAGGAACACGACGATGAAGAGCGTGCGCAGCAGGTAAATCAGCGCGAGCAAATGCTTCTGGCTGTAGCGCGCGCCGAGCAGGCCGAACATATAGGTGCCGACCGCGTTGAACAGGCCGATCAGCCCCAGCGCGCTCGCCGCTACTCCGGGTGCCACGCCGCAAAGCTGCAGGTACGCCGGCAGGTGCGTGGTGATGAACACGAGCTGGAAGCCGCAGGCGAAAAACGCGAGCGTCATGAAGAGATAGCCGCGGTGCCCCATCGCCTCGCGCAGCGCCTCGCCGAGCTTTAGGTTGCTGGGTTTCTCCCCAGCATGCTTTTCACTGGATTCACGTATGGGAAGCGAGAGCACCGCCATGGAGGCGGCGATCGCCGCGAACGCCACCATCGCCGCCTGCCAGCCAAAGCCGTCGATCAGCGACTGGCCGATCGGCGCGAGCACCATCGTGCCGAGCGAGCCCGCCGCCGCGACCAGGCCGACCGTCTGGCTGCGCTTCTCAGGCGGCGTCGCACGCGAGATGGTGCCGATCAGGACGCCGAAGCCGGTGCCGGCAGTGCCGATGCCGGCGAGAAATCCCGCGACCTCAAGCCCGCCGGGGACGCCCTTCGAGAATGCCATCAGCAGCAGCCCGGCCGCGTACATCAGTGCGGTGCCGATCAGCACCGGCCGCGGGCCGTAGCGGTCGGCGAGCGCGCCGACGAACGGCTGCGACAGGCCCCAGACGATGTTCTGCAGCGCGATCGAAAAGCCGAAGGTGGCAGCCGAGATGCCGAGGTCGAGCGTCATCGGCCGCATGAACAGGCCCAGGCTCTGGCGCAGTCCCATGCAGATTGAGATGATGAGCCCGCTCAGCACGATGAGGACCAGCATGGCGCGGCGGTTCTGGATGGCAGTCATGGCTTTAAGTAAACAGGTCGGTGTACATATCATCCAGCACGCGGTATACTGCTGTCAACCGATAAGTACACCGACCTGTGTATAAAACTCCCTCCCCGGCAGAGCGCATTCTTGCCGCCGCGGACAAGCTCTTCTATACGAAGGGGATTCGCGCCGTCGGCGTCGACACCATCGCTGCCGAGGCGGGGGTGAGCAAGCGCACGCTCTACAACCACTACCCTTCCAAGGACGCGCTGATCGCCGCCTACCTGACGGCGCGCTTCAAGCACATCGCGCCCTCCGACGCGCCCGCGCGCGAGCAGATCCTCGGCGCCTACGACCGGCTCGAGCGCATGTTGGTCGACGGCAGCTTCCGCGGCTGCCCCTACGTCAATGCGGTCACCGAGCTCGGCGATCCCAGGCACGCCGCAGCGAAGATCTCGATCCAGTTCAAGGAGCAGCGCAGGCTCTGGTACCGCGCCCTGCTCGAGCGCATCGGCGCGAAGGACCCGGACGCCCTCGCCACGCAGCTCCAGGTTCTCGCCGAAGGCGTCCTCGCCGCCGGCATCGTGCGCGGCGATCCCGCAGTGGCGCGCTCCGCGCGCGCCGCGGCGGAAGTACTGCTCGACGCGGCCGTCCCCCGCTCCGCGCGCCGCAAGCGCCGCGCGAGCTGAGGGTCATTGCAAGAACTGCTATCGCCTTCCCCGGCTGATGCCCCCATGATGGAATGACGAAACGCGAGCCGATGCAAACCGTGGTGAAGCAAAGGTCCGTGCGGGTCCGCTGAACCTTCTGGTCAAAACGACGTAGGGATAGGCCAACGGATAAGAGGAGTAATAGTTAGGGTAATAGTCAGGGTAGTAGCTCTGGGAGTAGCTGGGATAGTAGCTGCCATAGTCGGGGGAAGGAGGCGGCGGCATCTGTGCTTGGTATTGCTGTGCCTGGAGCTGCCGCTCGAGATTGCCGATCCTGTCCAGGAGCTGCTGTTCCCTGCGCATCGCATCGGCCGCGGGCGTTCTGTCGGCAGGTTTCTCTTCTATGACGACTTCCGCATTCTTCGGGTTCTTGTCAGGGAGAACGTTGGAATAGACGGTCACGCCCCGCTCATCGACCCATTTGTAGATGTGCGCCCAGGCCGTCGCAGGGCTTGACACGGCCATGACGATTGCGATGACGGCAACCGACTGATGCAGGAGAATGTGGGCAGGCTTACCCATCGCAACCAGAACGCCAATGCTACGCTTTTTTCGAAGTCTACCCAGGGAGAGGATCCAACAATGCAAGCTCAGAGAAAGGTGAAGGCGGGAATCGTCGCCGTCCTATTGTCGCTTCTCTTCAGCACCCCGCTGCTCGCGGCGACCTTCGTCTACGTCTCGAACGCGGAGGACGGCGAGATCGGCATGTACACGCTGCAGTCCGACGGATCGCTCCAGCCCGGCCCGCGCTTCAAGGCCGAAAAGGTCGTGATGCCGATGACCGTCAGCCCGGACAAGCGCTTCCTCATCGCCGCGGTCCGCTCCAAGCCGTTCTCGGCGTACACCTACAGCATCGACCGCCGCACCGGCGCGCTGAACCTCGTCGCGACCGGGCCGCTCGCGGAAAGCTTCCCGTACATCTCGTTCGACCGCAGCGGGCGCTTCCTGCTCGGCGCGTCCTACGGCGCCCATCTCGTGAGCGTCAATCCGGTCGGCGCCGACGGACGCGTCGGCGAGCCGATGCAGGTGATCCCGACGGCGCGCAACGCGCACGCCATCCGCACCGACAACACGAACCGCTTCGTGTTCGTGCCGCACCTCGGCACCGACCAGGTGTTCCAGTTCCTGTTCGACGAGAAGAGCGGCCGGCTCACCGCGAACACGCCGCCGGTCGCGCAGATGAAAGCCGGGACGGGTCCCCGTCACCTCATCACCTCGTCCGACAACCGGTTCGTGTACCTCCTCAACGAGCTCACGGCGACGGTGACGACCCTCGCGCTGGATGGCAAGACCGGGACCCTCAAGGAAGTTAGCTTTGCTTCCGCCCTGCCGCCCGACAGCAAGCTCGCTCCCGGCGCTCCGCGTCCTTCGCCGGGGCGCAATGTCGACAACGACATCTGGGCCTCCGACCTGCACCTCACTCCGAACGGCCGGTTCCTCTACGCCGCGGAGCGCACCAGCAGCTCGATCGGTGCCTTCAGCGTCGACGCGGCCACGGGCAATCTCACCTACCTCGGCAGCACCCCCACCGAGAAGCAGCCGCGCGGCTTCCGCATCGATCCCACGGGACGATTCATCGTCGTCTCCGGCGAGAAATCGGACACGATCACCTCGTATTCAATCGTCCAATCGAACGGCAGCCTGATGCCGATCGGCAAGGTCCCGACCGGCAAAGGCTCGAACTGGGTGGAGATCGTCAGCTTCGATTGAACTCATGGAGAAGCCAATGCCCGCCCCGCTCACCGGCGGCTGCCTCTGCGGCGCCGTCCGCTACACCGTCAGCGCCCCCGTCACGACGCTGCGCGCCTGCCATTGCACCAACTGCCAGAAATCTTCCGGCGCCGCCGGCACCGTCAACGCGGTCGTGCCGAGCGCGAGCTTCAGGATCACCAAGGGCGCAACCAGGAAATACGACGACTCGGCCACGCACAGCGGCCGCACGCTGAGCCGCCATTTCTGCGCCGACTGCGGCTCGCCGATCTACAGCCAGCGCAACCCGGATCCCGGATTCCTCGTCGTGCGCGCCGGGACGCTGGACGATTCCAGCGGCATGAAGATCGCGGGAAACATCTGGACCGCGAGCGCGCGGCCCTGGGCCTTCATCGATCCGGCGACCGAGTGCCATCCCGGCAACATGCCGGCACCGCAGCCTGCCCGCTAGAGCAGCTCACTCCGCCTTTAGGCCCTTGTCGCGGATGATCTTGCCGTAGCGCGCGCGGTCGGCGTCGATCAGCGCCTGCAGCTCGGCCGGCGTACTCGCTTGCGGCACGGCGCCTTGCGCAATCAGCTTATCGCGCAGGTCGGGGGCCGCCACCGCGTCCTTCACGTCGGCCGCCACCTTTTCGATAATCGCCGCGGGCGTGCCCGCCGGCGCGAGCAGCGCGATCCACGAGCCGGACTCCGCGCCCTTGACCCCCGCTTCGGCGAGCGTCGGCACGTCGGGTATCGCGGGCGAGCGCTTCGCATGCGTCACCGCGAGGCCCTTGAGCTTCCCCGCCTTGATATGGCCCGAGCCTTCCAGCACCGAGGCGAACAGCAGATTCACATGCCCGGCCATCAGGTCCGTCATCGCCGGCCCGCCGCCCTTGTACGGCACATGCGTCAGCTTGGTGCCCGTGGCGAGCTGGAAGATCTCCGCGGTGAGGTGCGGCGATCCGCCCTGCCCCGAGCTCGCGAACGTCACCTTATCGGGGTTCGCCTTCGCCAGCGCCACTAGGTCCTTGACCGAATTGGGCGGAAACGACGGGCTCGCCATCAGCACGAACGGCAACTCGCAGATCAGCGAGATCGGCACGAACGCCTTGTCCGGGTCGTACGGCAGCTTCGGATAAAGCGATGGATTGATCGATTGCGTGCCGACGTTGGCGATCAGCAGCGTGTAGCCGTCCGGCCGCGCCTTGGCCACCGCGTCGGCGCCGAGGATACCAGCCGCGCCCCCGCGGTTTTCCACCACCACCGACTGACCCCATTTGGCCGTCAGCTTGGCGGCCACCGTGCGCGCCGAGATGTCCGTCCCGCCGCCGGGCGGAAACGGCACGATAAAAGTGACCGGCTTGTTCGGGTAACCAGCTTGCGACTGCGCGTTGACAGGCCACAGCGAAGACAGCGCGAAAACGAGCGACGCAGCCACCACAAAAGGAACGGACATCATGGCATTCCTGGTTCAGGAACGCAGGACTTTACCCGCTCTGGCCTCTAGAGAGCTAGTCGCACTGCGCGTACTCTTTGTTGTGCGACTGGAGCACGGCGGAGCCGTTAGAGCTGAGCGCAAGCCGCAGCGGTTGCGGCGACCAGCTGATGCCATCGGGGGAGAACTCCAGCGTCTCGTTCTGCACGCGCCAGTGCGCCTGCTTGCCGGACGTCTGGTTGACCAAGCCGCTGCGCGTGAAGACCAGGCGCTCCATATTGCGATTGCCGCTGATGTTGTAGGTGAAGCTGCACCAGGCGTTCCGGGTAAGCGCCTCGCTGAGCCGCTCGTTGTGGGGAGCGGTCTTGGCCTGGGCTTTCGCGAGGCGCAGCTCGCTCGCGCGCCGCGGGTTCGGCTTTCCACCCAGGTCGGACTCGGTGAGCACGATGCTCAGCTCCTCGCCGTTGAGACGACCCGTCAGGTAGAGCATGCCGAAGTTGTTGCCCGCGGTGCCGCGCAGGCCTTCGGCCTCGACGCGCGCCTGCACTTGCAGGCTGCTGCTGCCGTAGCCCGTGAGCGTGCCGCTGACCCCCTGCGCATCTTGAGCGAGCGTGAGCATCACGGTGCCCCCGGAAGCGTTCCTCGCAGTGTAGGTGCCACCATAGTTCTGTGCGAGCGCCGGAGCGCAGGCGAGCAGAGCGGCGGACAGGCAGGCGGCGCGCAGCATAGAAGCCTCCCGATGCAATTTCTCCATGCTACGCGCTGCACCGTGCGGCGCTTGCGGCATACGTCACGCCTCGCCGCACACGCGTGTGTGTGACGCGCCCACGGGGATCCGAACCCCGGTTCCGCCGCCAAAGCCAGGTACTTAGAACTAGCGAAGTCCCGCGTTGATCTTGTCCGGGTCGTACGGCAGCTTCGTATATAGCGTCGGATTGATCGACGCAATCCCGACGTTGACTATCAAGAGCGTATAGCCGTCCGGCCTCGCCACCGCCCTCGGTCTTGGATCAAAGCACTTTACCCTTCATGTGACACCACCACCCCATGAGGGGCCGCCGCCATCCTTGGAGCCCCTACGGTGGGCTGATCCCCGGCAAGGGCCAAGGAATTCTTGAAGATAGCTTCGGATGACGAGGCTCCTCCCGTGGCCGCCCCATGTTTATCCTTCCGCTTTCGTTGGAAAGCAGCAGGCTAAGCGCCGCTCGTTTCCCCTTGTGAGAACCCGTCGCCATTTCGAAAATGCGCTGGCGTATGGAGTTACACGCACGCGGCACGATGTCATAGCCTCCCTGCGACTCATCTATCGGCCGATGCTCGTTAAATAGCCTGTTGATCAACTCTCTCAAAGGATGCGGTATCGGATCCTGCGATTCATCGGAGAACATCTCGCAGCCTTCAGATGCCGCTTCCTCTGTGCCTAGCTTCCCCAGGATAGAAGCCAATGTGTGCCTTTGATGGCCATCGAGCGATTTTCCACAATAGGCGAAGAGAGCTCTCTTGAAAGAAGGTGAGGACTTCGCGACTAGAGCACATGCCGATGCATAGGCTTCAAGCGTGTCTCTCTGTTCAGAAAAGAGCATCAGCATCTTGGCGGGCGAATCTAACCAATCTAGCAATTGTTTCCGAGCTCGCTCGCTACCTGACGCTGCTAGTGATTCCAAAATCTCCGTTGTACAAGCCTTCGCTACAGCGTCCTTGCCCATCAATTCGAAAATTAGCGCCTCGGCAGCTTCATCTCTTAAGACACCAAGCGTCGAAACCAACTCGCGGAACTCGTAAGACGCCTCAATTAGTCCTGTGTAGTGTCTAACAAATACCACTGCGGCGGCGGGATCACTAGAGAGCAGGAGGACAGACAGTGCTCGTTTAGCGAGGCTGCGCGATTGATCGTCCAGCCAGTTCTTGGCCGCAAGCTCTTCGATGACCGGCTTTACCAAGGAAAGTGCCATTTCGAAAGGCACAATGAGCCCGCGATGGGTAACGGTCTCCAGGAATCCCACTCTGGCCCATTGGTTGTGTGAAGACTCTAGAAGAACTCTATGAACCAGGTCCAAATCGGTTTCATTGCACAGCGCGGAGAATGGACCCAGTAAATCGCGTATCCAACCGCCCACGTAGGGGGACGCACCGCTCTCAAACATTGCAATAAGATCAACGAGGCGCTGCCGTACGAGAATCCGATAGTGCTCGCGATCCTTATCTCTTTGCGTTGGCGCAGCTGTCGAACTTCGCGCGTTCCTCGCCTCCATTGCTTTCTTTGAGTTGAAGGAGGGCCAGAATAGTCGCTCCCGCTGCTCCGGGGTTTGCGAAATTGTGACCAGACCTCCTGCAGCTGAGGCTTCATATCCGTTGGTTTGTAAGAGTTTTAGTAAGAGGGATTCCGTATCGCCCAGCAACTTGAGCGCGGCTCTTACAAACCAGTTTTCGTAATGAACGGGTACAGGATTGGGGCCACGCATTCGACCTTCTATCCACTTCTTGCGCTTTTGCTCCGCCTCTTCAATGCGCTTTACGTCGCGGTTGACTAGGGCCAGAAACAAACCGATGTCGTTTTCTTCCCCAAGATTGGCAAGTCCGCGCGCGATATCCGCGAGTAGATCCCCGCTCGGATCCGTATGCTGGATTGCTTCTTGGCCCCACTTCCGCAGCATAGCTTGAACTGCGACTAAGGCTGAATGGGACAGTTGTACCCTGTACACACCACCGCGTTCGTCCCTATCCGGCTCTTCAGCCTCTCGTTCTTGCGTCAAAAGTTGTAGAACATGGACGCGCGCTCTGTCATTCGGAACTGACGCGTAATTGCGAAGAATTGAATCAACTAATATTTTGGGATCAGCTTCGCAAGCTATCGCAAACAAGAGGTGCATTCGTTGACGTTCCGGCTCTGTCAGCTGCGGTCCCGCGTCCGGTCGTTGAACATAGCTGAAGTATTCGGCCAGCACCTGATCGACGTGCGCCCCAGTGCAAACCTTGCCTATGAAAGACAGCCGGTAAGGATTGGGGGACAGCGAGGCGGGCCCTAGAGCGTAGGCGACCATCGCGTCTCGGTCGAGTCCAGAGGCAGCAGACAGATACTTGAGCCAAGACGAATGAAAGTAAATTCCGGCCAGTATTTTCTTGGTCATCCATTCCGCTATCCAAGGTGCGTCCTTCTCATTCAAATAGTCCGCGAGCGATGGTGCCCAGGTGCTTAAGTTCTGTTTCTCGAAATCCTCTTTAACCCAGTTTAGGCAATCTGGATCATCAATATCCATCAGAAGTGCCAGCAGTCGAGAACGCATCCCGTCGGAGGGACGCTCCCGGAGCAGATCTCTTATCTTTGGTGCCATCTCTTGCTTAATAGAACGAGGGAGGTAGGTAAGTCCGCCTTTTTCTGCGAGCCCGAGGATCGTTGCGCTGTCGGCGTCGATCAGCAACGACGCGACCTCTCTCATCCGGCCCATCCAATGCAGCCCTACGATGGCGGTAGCGCGTACGCCGGGATCGGCGTCGGTCTCCGCAAATTCCCTCGTAAGCGCCGGACCCTCTCCGCCATGTACAAAGACCTCGTATACAAACTGCGCTCGCGCGTCTGCTGACCAAAGCGCAATTCGCTTCTTCCAATCTGGCCCTAAGGAAGAAAGAGGAAACGGCCGCCAAGCTCGATAGCCCCTGTATCTGACGTCGTTCTTCTCATTTTCCAGTAACTCCCAAAGCGCAGCCGAAAACGAGTCGGATCCCGTAGCCAGCATCGCAGACAACCCGTACTCGCTAATTTCCGAGTCGGTGGACCCATAGCATTGCATTGCGATCCGCCGTATTGGGTTCGGCCGCTGGTTCATCTGCTATGTCGGCCCGATTTAGCAGTTCGCATGCAAAGATCAAGTCCAGGGGCAGCGTAAGGAGAGCAAGCTCAAGCAGCTTCGGCTTACTGCCACTCTTGCTCGCCAAATGCTCAACCAACAGCAGTAGCGCTTGCTCCCAATCTCGCTTGTTCACTATCGCGTTCAGCGCTGCTCTCTCGGTATCGTTCCAAGGATCGTCGGTTTGAAAGAATTGATTCCACAGATAGAGAGCAGCAAACCATTCCTGAATCTGTTGATGTGAGAAGCGTAGCGGCCTGTCGGTCGAAGATATTTCTACGAGCAGATGATGATCTGTCAGTGCCGTCGCTACTTCCTCCGGTTCCGGAAGGGAAGCTAGTTGACTCTCCGCGGCCAGTCGCCGCGCGGTGTCTAAGAGATGTGCTCGAGCGGAAGCGCGCGAAAGCAGCACCTCGCCGGTGTCAGTCGCTTTTGAAGCCATCTCTGTGAGATACCGCCGATGATGTCCGCGAATCGGCGGTTGATTCAAAGCCGATTTGTGCGGCTCGTACTGTTCCGCCGTCTCTACCAATCCCCCCAATGCGGCGAAAGTAGTTTCCGGAAAGTCGCCGTGGCGCTCGTAATATGCAAGGGTGGCCGATAGGAAAAGGGGCGTTTTCGTGAGTTCATCTAGAAAATGGTCTCCTTCAAGCTTATCTACTAACTTGACCGCAGCTTCCTGCCCCACGCGCTTTCTAAGAAGTTCCGCTCTCGATTGGTCCGTAAAACCTAGCACTTGAACGACTGTTTCTTCGATCAAGGTCGGACGATTGCCGTTTTGGCGCGTTACAACAACGAAACTGGGCGGCGGGTACGCTCTCTGCTCTTCCCTAAATTGGTCAGTGACCCAGCCTATGCGTGCTTGAGATATCTCATTCCAGCCGTTTATCAGGTAAGAAATATGGCCGGCTTGGCTTAATTGAGCCATTTTTTCAACTGTCAGGCCGACCGCCTGGAATGCCGTCTGGCTGACGACGAATTCAGTAAGCGTCTTGCCGGAGTTCGCCCAGTTAGCCGCACTTACTAAGATCGGAATAGGACCGTCGGCGGCCGTTAGGAGCGCTTGTGCGAGCTGAATCAGTAGGGTGGTCTTTCCCGCGCCCGGGCCCCCAAGCACTAAGCAGTCGCGCCTCGTGTCTACCAAGTGTTGAAGATCCGCGACTGACAGCCGCTCATTTGATTGCGCCTCTTCGCCAAGCTCCTCTAGGTTTGGTTCGACGAGCGCCTCAATTCTGAGATGTCGGCCATGCTCACGTATCCATCCGGCCAACGAATTCGTGGCCGCTAGAACAAGGTTCGACCTTAGCTCTGCAAGAGAGGCACCCTCGCTGAAGTGAAGATCGAGATACTCATTGCAGATCCAGCTGTTTTCGGGCTCCCGAAGTACTTCGACGATCTCGTTCTGAGTCACCACGTCCAACCCAACGCCAAACTCTGCCTTTAGCTTGTCGCCCCAGAGCTTGGTTAACGTGCGTTTCCTTGGGATCGGGGTGTAGAAAAGCAGTTGATCGATGTGACCTTGCTTTTTCAGTATGGTGTCGCAGTCACTTCGTATCTTTTTGTATTCGGCAGTTAGGGATGCGGCAACGGCAATTTTCTTGCCGTCCACGGTCAAAAAGCCCAAAAGATACGCGTCCGACCCGAGATCGCCGGCGGGGTCGGAAGCTACAAGGTCAGGAAATCGTTTTTTCGCGAGGCTGGTCGCCAGGCGCTGAAAATCAAGGCCTCTTTGGTTTAAGACGAGATTCTTAAGTGCATCGATTATTTGTACTTGTCGGATCGACATGCAGCGCTCTTACGCGTCCAGTCACGCTACCGCTGCTCTACGCACAGGCTATCTGAATTTTTCCAGATAGCGTGAAAACACCCAACCTTGAAGGGAAACGTTAGTCTCATCATCATGCCACCGGACGAGCGACCAATTTTTTCGTTTTTCTACGAGCTCTACAATTTGCCCAAACTGCAGTGTGCCGATTTGCCGCGATGCAACAGCCCCCTCGGCCCTGACATTTAAGGACATCACACTCACAAGTCGATACGTCTTAATGTATTCCGCGTTACCCACGGAGCGAGAAATTTCCTGCTTAATTTCCTTTTTGAGTTTTCGCTTGTCTGCAAGAAAATCTTTTACGTAGAAATCGGACACAGCGTTGGCAATTGAGAGAATCAGGCCAACAATGAGCGGAAACACCAACCAAGTCATGATCCTCTGCAATAGCGGATCCCGAATGGCTCGAATTTCCTCTGTGAGCGCATGGATTGCACGCTCAACAGTGTTGTTGGACTGAGCAAGCGCTCGTCCAACTACATCATCTACGAGTAACTGTAGCTCTGCTGTTGTAACAGACTTTGTACCGGCTGGTCGCACCCCCTCCTTGGAGACCGTAACGGGTGCGAATTCTTTGAAAACGGATTGAAACTCCCTAATAGCAGCAAAGGACTGTGGAAAATCCTTAATAGGATCTATAGTGAGTCCAACTAACTGTTTCCGATATCTCTCTAGAGGATCGAAATTCAGCGCATTGATCTGCTCCTGGAATCCTCTGAAGTGGTCGAGCTCCTTAATGTGTTCCAGGTAATCCCTTAGCGGATCGCCAAGTGCCTTCATCTGCTCCCGGTATTCCTTTAGCGGGTCGCTGAGCGCCTTCATCTGCTCCCGATATTCCTTCAAGGGGTCGCTGAGCACCTTCATCTGCTCCCGGTATTCCTTCATAGGGTCGCCAAGCGCCCTTATCTGCCGGCGATACTCATCAAGAGGGTCGTTGGGCGGAGTCATCTAATGGATGCGCTCAGACTCGTTAATTTCGTCCAAGATCCGAAGCCAAAAGCCCCTTACGGCTTTCGGATTGCCCAGATACGCTGTCAGCGCAGCCCGGCGTTGATCTTCTCGAGCATCCCAGCGCCCGGGCAGAGGTCCTTCTCGCCGAGCTTGTTGAATGCGATGTCGACGGTGTTGAGGTGGGCGTGAAGGTCTTCGGCGTCGGAGGCGACGTAGAGGAGGCCGGTGAGGACTTCGCCGTGGACGGCGGCCTGGGCGATCTGGTTCTGCGCGCCGATGCGGTCGGTGGGGTCGTAGCTGGCGCTTAGTTTGCGAAGCTTGATGATCGAGCCGTCGTGCTGCGGGACTTCGATGACGCCGCCTTCGTTGTAGTCGACAGTGATCGCCTCGCGCGTCGGCCAGAAGTCGAGCCGGTTGACGGCCTCATTGTGGTCGCGGACGTAGTCGTAGCTCTTGGTGGAGCCGGCGTGGTTATTGAAGGCGACGCAGGGGCTGATGACGTCGATGAAGGCGGCGCCCTGGTGCGCGATGGCGGCCTTGATGAGCGGCGTGAGCTGCTTCTTGTCGCCGCTGAAGCTGCGCGCGACGAGGGTGGCGCCCATGAGCAGGGCGAGCGAGACCGTGTCGACCGGCGCGTCGTTGTTGACGGCGCCGCGCTTGGCCTTGGAGCCCTTGTCGGCGGTGGCGGAGAACTGGCCCTTGGTGAGGCCGTAGACGCCGTTGTTCTCCAGGATGTAGGTCATGTTGACGCCGCGGCGCATGACGTGCGCGAACTGGCCGAGGCCGATCGAGGCCGAGTCGCCGTCGCCCGAGACGCCGAGATAGATCAGCTCGCGGTTCGCGAGGTTGGCGCCGGTGAGGGCCGAGGGCATCCTGCCGTGCACGGTGTTGAAGCCGTGCGAGTTGCCGAGGAAGTAATCGGGCGTCTTCGAGCTGCAGCCGATGCCGGAGAGCTTGGCGACGCGGTGCGGCTGGATGTCGAGCTCCCAGAAGGCCTGGATCAGCGCCGCCGAGATCGAGTCGTGGCCGCAGCCGGCGCAGAGCGTCGAGACCTTGCCCTCGTAGTCGCGGCGCGTGTAGCCGATCTTGTTCTTGGGGAGGGTCGGATGATGGAGCTTGGGCTTCGCGAGGTAGGTCATGCTGCCTTGTCCTTCTTGATCGGCCGCACGTTCAGCGCGGCGGCGATCTGGGCGATTTCCTCGGTGATGAAGCGCGCGGTGATCGGCGTGCCGTCGTAGTGCAGGACCGAGATCAGGCTCGCCGGGTTGATGCCGGCGTCGTTGACGAGCAGCGTTTTGAGCTGCGCGTCGCGGTTCTGCTCGACGACGACGACTTTGGTGTGCGAGGCGACGAAGTCGAAGATCTCGTCCTGGAACGGGAACGAGCGCACGCGCAGCGCGTTGACGAAGATGCCCCTCTCGGCGAGCGCTTCCAGGGCTTCGTGCATCGCCGGGCTGGTCGAGCCGTAGTAGATGCAGCCGAACCGGGCTGGCTCCCTTGAAGGCGTCAATACCGGCTTCGGCACCAGCGTCTTGGCGGTCTCGAACTTCTTCAGGAGCCGCTGCATGTTGTAGACGTAGTCCGGGCCGGCCTCGGAATAGATCGCGTACGGGTTCTTGCTCGTGCCGCGCGTGAAATAGGCGCCTTTCGTCGCGTGCGTGCCCGGCAGCGTGCGGTACGGGATGCCGTCGCCGTCGACGTCGAGGTAGCGGCCGAACTCCATGCCGGCGTCGAGCATCTTCTCGCTCATCACCTTGCCGCGATCGTACTTGCGCTCGTCCTCCCACTTGAGGGGCTGGCAGAGGCGCTGGTTCATGCCGATGTCGAGGTCGGTCATCATGAAGATCGGCGTCTGCAGCCGCTCGGCGAGGTCAAGCGCCTGCGCCGCGAACTCGAAGCACTCGTACGGGTCCTCGGGGAACAGCAGCACGTGCTTGGTGTCGCCGTGCGAGGCGTACGCGCACAGCAGGACGTCGGACTGCTGCGTGCGCGTCGGCATGCCGGTCGAAGGCCCGCCGCGCTGCACGTCGATGATCACGGCCGGAATCTCGGCGAAGTAGGCGAGGCCGATGAATTCCGACATCAGCGAGATGCCCGGTCCGGCCGTGGCGGTGAAAGCGCGCGCGCCGTTCCAGCCGGCGCCCACCACGATGCCGATCGAGGCGAGCTCGTCCTCGGCCTGGATGATGGCGAACTTGTTCTTGCCGGTTTCCTTGTCGACGCGCAGCTTCGAGCAGTAGAACTGGAACGCCTCGGCGAGCGAGGAGGACGGCGTGATCGGGTACCAGGCGCAGACCGTGGCGCCGCCGTACACGCACCCCAAAGCCGCCGCTGCATTCCCTTCTATGAAGACCTTGTCGCCGACGGCGTAGGCGCGCTTGGTCTTCAGGCCCATCGCGTCCTTCAGATGTTCTTTTGCAAAATTCAACCCCAACTGGAACGCGTTGAGGTTCGGCTTCAGGAGCTTCTCCTTGCCCCTGTACTGCTCGCCGATCAGCTCGGCGAT
>DATNMK010000050.1:0-5409 GCA_035602335.1 Burkholderiales bacterium | reverse complement strand
TGGAGATGGTCATGCCCGGGGACAACATCAAGATGACGATCGAGCTGATCAGCCCGATTGCCATGGAAGATGGGCTGCGCTTTGCGATCCGCGAGGGCGGTAAAACCGTCGGCGCCGGCGTCGTGACGAAGATCCTGAAGTGATACCGCAGCGGGCAAAACCCAAGCTTTTTGCCCGCGGGCGACGGAGTGAGTCCGCTGAAATTGCCGCAGGCAATTTCAGCCAATGAAACAGGCCAGTAGCTCAATTGGCAGAGCGGCGGTCTCCAAAACCGCAGGTTGGGGGTTCGATTCCCTCCTGGCCTGCCAGCGGTTGATATGACAGACGAAATCAAAGTTCAGGACGCCGGCACGGCGGACAAGGTGAAGCTCGCCGTCGCGATCCTGGTCGTGGTCGGCGGCGTCGCGGGTTATTACGTGCTCGCCGGCCGCGCCGCCTGGCTGCGCTGGCTGCCGGTGGCGGGAAGCCTGGTGCTCGCGGCGCTGGTGCTGGCGTTCTCGCGCTACGGCCATGATTTTCGCCAGTTCGTGGAGCTGGCGCGCGTCGAGCTGCGCAAGATCGTGTGGCCGAGCCGCCAGGAGACCGGCATGACGACTCTGGTCGTCTTCATCTTCGTGGTGGTGGCGGGAATATTTTTCTGGTTGCTGGACCTGGGGCTCGCCTGGGCCACGAAGCTGATCACCGGGCAGGGGAGCTGATCGTGGCGCTCAGGTGGTACGTGGTGCACGCCTATTCCAACTTCGAGCACCGGGTGGCGGAGTCGCTCAAGGAGCGCATCCGGCGCGCAGGGCTCGAGACGCGCTTCGGCGAGATCCTGGTGCCGACGGAAGAAGTCGTCGAGATGCGCGACGGCCAGAAGCGCAAGAGCGAGCGCAAGTTCTATCCCGGCTACGTGCTGGTGCAGATGGAGATGGACGAGGAGACCTGGCACCTGGTGCGCGATGTGCCCAAGGTGCTCGGCTTCATCGGCGGCACGCCGGAGAAGCCGGCGGCGATCACCGACAAGGAAGCCAACCAGATCCTGCGTCGCGTCGAAGAGGGTGTGGACAAGCCGCGGCCGAAGGTGCTGTTCGAGCCGGGCGAAGTGGTGCGCGTGGTCGACGGGCCGTTCAACGACTTCAACGGCGTCGTCGAGAGCGTGAACTACGAAAAGAACCGCCTGCACGTGGCGGTGCAGATTCTCGGGCGCTCGACGCCGGTGGAACTGGATTTCTCGCAGGTCGAAAAGGCCTGAATTGATGCGCAGCAGGCAAAAACCACGCTTTTTGCCTGCGGGCCACGGAGTGATGTCCGCCGAAATCGCCAGGGGCGATTTCGGCCAATAGACAAGGTGCGGCGCGAGCCGTTGTGTTGAACCTTACATCCCTGCAGGGAGCCAGTGCGGCGTCAGGACCTGAGGAGAGGTATTCATGGCCAAGAAAGTGCAGGGCTACATCAAGCTGCAGGTGCCGGCAGGCTCCGCGAACCCCTCGCCCCCGATCGGGCCGGCGCTGGGCCAGCAGGGCGTGAACATCATGGAGTTCTGCAAGCAGTTCAACGCGCAGACCCAGAAGACGGAGAAGGGCTTGCCGATCCCGGTGGTCATCACGGTGTACAGCGACCGCAGCTTCACCTTCGTCATGAAGACGCCGCCCGCCGCGGTGCTCATCCGCAAGGCGATAGGCATTGAAAAAGGCAGCGGCACCCCCAACACCGCCAAGGTGGGCAAGATCTCCCGCCAGCAGCTGGAAGAGATTGCCAGGATGAAGCAGCCTGACCTCACTGCCGCCGATCTGGAAGCCGCGGTCCGCACCATTGCGGGCAGCGCGCGCAGCATGGGCGTCGACGTGGAAGGGGTCTGAGCATGGCAATACCGAAGCGTGTCAAGGCCTGGAAGGCGAAGCTCACTCCGGGCAAACACTATCCGGTGGACGAGGCGCTGAAGCTGGTGAAGGAATTCGCCACCGCCAAGTTCGCCGAAGCGGTGGATGCAGCCGTGAATCTCGGCATCGACGCCAGCAAGTCCGATCAGCAGGTGCGCGGCTCGACCGTGATGCCGCATGGCACGGGCAAGACGGTGCGCGTGGCGGTGTTCACGTCCGGCAAGAACCAGGAGCTGGCGAAGGCCGCCGGCGCGGACATCGTCGGGCTGGAGGATCTGGCGGCCAAGGTGAAGGCCGGCGAGATCAACTTCGATCGCGTGATCGCCAGCCCCGACGCCATGCGCGTGGTCGGCCAGCTTGGCCAGATCCTGGGTCCGCGCGGCCTGATGCCGAATCCGAAAGTCGGCACGGTGACGCCGGACGTCGCGACCGCGGTGAAGAACGCCAAGTCCGGGCAGGTGACCTACCGCGTCGACAAGGCCGGCATCATTCACTGCACCATCGGCAAGGCGACTTTCGAACTGAACGCGCTGAAGGAAAATCTTCATGCGCTGATTGCGGACCTGCAGAAGGCGAAGCCCGCCTCCTCCAAGGGCCAGTATTTAAAGCGCATCACGCTGTCCTCGACCATGGGGCCGGGCGTGATGGTGGATCAGGCGACTCTTTAGATTGGCAGTTTTGATGCGGGCTGGCGCGCTCACGGCGCCGGCCATCATCGAAGACCGCAGGCGAGGGACGGGTGACGGCCTCACGGCCATGAATCCGCGGCCCTCTTAATGGACCGCCTGCGCAGATGGTGAACCGCTTTTTCGCATCGAGGATGCTCCTCGAGGCGTGGAGGTCACCGTCGCTAGGGGAAGCGGCGTACGGATGCGCAGCTTCGGAAGTAAGTGATCTTCGCAACGAGAGGAGAGATGAATGGCACTCCACCTGGAAGACAAGAAGGCGCTGGTAGCGGAAGTGGCCGAAATTGCGGCGCGAGCCCAGTCGGTCGTGGCCGCCCAGTACCGCGGGCTGACGGTCGGACAGATGACCGAGCTGCGTGCCAAGGCGCGTCGCCAGGGCGTGTACATGCGTGTGGTCAAGAACACGCTGGCACGCAAGGCGCTCGCCGGCACCTCGTTCGAAGCCGTGGGACCGAAGCTCAAGGGGCCTCTGGTGCTCGCTTTCTCGAAGGACGATCCGGGCGCGGCCGCGCGCGTGGTGAAGGACTTCGCCAAGGCGAACGAGAAGCTGGTGGCGATGCTGGTGTCTCTCGGTGGACAGGTGCTGTCTGCCGGGGAGCTCGACCGGGTGGCGAGCCTGCCGACCCGCGAACAGGCGTTGTCGATGCTGCTCGGCGTGCTGAAGGCGCCGATCCAGAAGCTCGTGCGCACGCTCGCTGAGCCGCCGGCGAAACTCGCCCGCACGCTGGCCGCGGTACGCGACCAGAAGCCGGCCGCGCTCGCCTGACTGTCTTTGCAAACAAATTTAGGAGACTCACATGGCTGTCAATAAAGACGAAATCCTCGATGCAATCTCCAAGATGACCCTCATGGAAGTCGTCGAACTGATCTCCGACATGGAGAAGAAGTTCGGCGTCACCGCCGCAGCCCCGGTCGCCGTCGCCGCAAGCCCGGGCGCCGGCGCCGCCGCAGCCGCCCCGGCCGAGGAGCAGACGGAATTCACCGTCTCTCTGAAGGAGTACCCGGCGGACAAGAAGGTGACCGTGATCAAGGTGATCCGCGAGCTCACCGGCCTCGGCCTCAAGGAGGCCAAGGACCTGGTCGAGGGCGCACCCTCGACGGTCAAGGAAGCCGTTTCCAAGGCCGATGCCGAAACGATGAAGAAGAAACTCGAGGACGCCGGCGCGAAGGTGGAGGTCAAGTAAGACCTCCATGCGCCGCTCCCCTGTCCGTCCCCGGCCGGCGCGGTTTGCCACCGTGCTCAAGCTGTGGGCGGCGCGGGGCTGTTGCTGTTGATCGATGTGATCGTGCCCGAGACTTTTTGAGACCGACGCCCGCAGGCAGCGGGCAGCGGCCGAACCCGAGGTGACTACCCGATGGCTTACTCCTTCACCGAGAAAAAGCGCATCCGCAAGAACTTTGGCAAGCAGGCGAGCATTCTCGACACGCCTTACCTGCTGGCCATTCAGCTCGACTCGTATCGCAAGTTCCTCCAGGTCGACAAGCCCGAGGACAGCCGCGACCGGATCGGACTGCACGCCGCGTTCAAGAGCGTGTTCCCGATCTCGAGCTACTCCGGGAACGCGTCTCTCGAGTACGTGAGCTACCGGCTCGGTGAGCCGGTGTTCGACGTCAAGGAGTGCCAGCTGCGCGGCCTCACCTACGCCGCGCCGTTGCGCGTCAAGGTGCGCCTCATCGTCCTCGACAAGGAAGCCGCCGGCGCCAAGAAGCCGGTCAAGGATGTGCGCGAGCAGGAGGTGTACCTGGGTGAACTGCCGCTCATGACCGACAACGGCACCTTCGTGGTCAACGGCACCGAGCGCGTCATCGTGTCGCAGTTGCATCGCTCGCCCGGGGTGTTCTTCGATCACGACCGCGGCAAGACGCATTCTTCCGGGAAGCTGCTGTTCTCGGCGCGCATCATTCCCTACCGCGGCTCCTGGCTCGACTTCGAGTTCGACCCGAAGGACTGCGTGTTCGCGCGCATCGACCGCCGCCGCAAGCTCCCGGTCACCATCATCCTGCGCGCGCTCGGCATGAACGAGGCCGAGATCCTGGCGACCTTCTTCGATACCAACACTTTCTTCATCAGCCGCGATGAGGTCGCCCTGCAGCTGGTGCCGCAGCGCCTGCGCGGCGAGACCGCCACCTTCGAGATCCGCATCGGCGACCAGGTGATCGTCGAGGAAGGCCGCCGCATCACCGCGCGCCACGTGCGCCAGCTGGAAGACGCCAAGGTCACGCGGCTGCGTGTGCCACGCGAGTACGTCTACGGCAAGGTGCTGGCCCACGACGTGGTCAACACCGACACCGGCGAGATTCTCGCCAAGGCGAACGAGGTGTTGACCGCGGCCTCGGTCGACAAGCTCATCGAGGCGGGTATCGCGCAGGTCAACACCCTGTACGTCAACGACCTCGACCGCGGCGCGTACATCTCCGACACACTGCGCATCGATCCCACCAAGACGCGCCTCGAGGCGCTGGTGGAGATCTATCGCATGATGCGTCCGGGCGAGCCACCCACCAAGGACGCCGCCGAGAACCTGTTCGGGAACCTGTTCTTCAATCCCGAGCGCTACGACCTCTCGGGCGTCGGCCGCATGAAGTTCAACCGCCGCGTGGGGCGCAAGGAAATCCTGGGTCCCGGCATTCTCTACGACCAGAAGTACGCCGCCGGCCGCACCGATGAGCTGTCGAAGCGCCTGGTGGCGCAGTACGGCCAGATGTCGGACATCATCGAGGTGCTGCGAGTGCTGATCGACATCCGCAACGGCAACGGTCAGGTGGACGACATCGACCACCTGGGCAACCGTCGCGTGCGCAGCGTCGGCGAGATGGCCGAGAACGCCTTTCGCGTCGGCCTGGTGCGCGTCGAGCGCGCC
>DATNMK010000049.1:0-64186 GCA_035602335.1 Burkholderiales bacterium | reverse complement strand
TTTGGAGCCGCGCGCGAAGTGGTGATCGCCCGCGAGTTGACGAAGAAATTCGAGGAGCTGGCGCGCTTGCCTCTGGGCGAAGCCCGGGCCTGGCTGCTCGCGGATACGCATCGCCAGCAAGGCGAATTCGTGCTGGTGCTCGCGCCCGGCGAGCCGCAGCCGGCGCAGACCCTCGAGGCCGAACGGGTGCTCGAAGCGCTGCTGGAGGCTTTGGCGCCAAGCGAAGCGGCGCGGCTCGCCGCCCGCATCACCGGCATTCCAAGGAGCGTCTTGTACCGCAAGGCGATCGAGCGCGCCAAGTAGAATTCGGCCGATGGACCGGCTCACGCTGAAGCGCCCCGACGACTGGCATTTGCATTTGCGCGACGGATCCGCCATGGCTTCGGTGCTCGCCGACAGCGCGCGGCGCTTCGCCCGTGCCATCGTGATGCCGAACCTGAAGCCTCCGGTGCGAACCACGCAGCAGGCGCTCGAGTACCGCAGCCGCATCCTGCGCGCGCTGCCGCCGCGCATGGCCTTCGAGCCTTTGATGACGCTATACCTGACCGACGACACGCCGCCCGAGGAGATCGCCCGCGCAAAGCTTTCGGGACAGGTATTCGGCGTGAAGCTCTATCCTGCCGGCGCGACGACCCACTCCGACGAAGGCGTCACCCGCCTTTCGCGCTGCTTCCACGCCATCGAAAAAATGCAGGAAGTCGGCCTGCCGCTGCTGATCCATGGCGAATCGACCGACCCTGCGATCGACGTGTTCGACCGCGAGAAGGCCTTCATCGAGGAGGTTCTCGGACCCACCGTCGATCGCTTTCCCCAGCTCAAGGTGGTGCTCGAGCACATCACGACGCGCGACGCGGTGCAGTACATCGAGGTCACCGGTCCCAACATCGCCGCCACGATCACCGCGCACCACCTGCTCATGAACCGCAACGCGCTTTTCATGGGCGGCATCCGGCCGCACCACTACTGCCTGCCCGTGTTGAAACGCGAGGATCACCGCGAGGCGCTGGTCGAGGCGGCGGCGTCGGGCAGTCCGAAGTTTTTTCTCGGCACCGACAGCGCGCCGCACGCGCGCCACACCAAGGAGACGTCCTGCGGTTGCGCCGGAATTTATACGGCGCACGCGGCCATCGAGCTATACGCGATCGCGTTCGAGGAGGCCGGCGCGCTCGACAAGCTCGAAGGATTCGCCTCGGTGTTCGGCGCGCAGTTCTACGGGCTGCCGTTGAACCGCGACACCATCACTCTCGTGCGTGAAGAATGGAAAGCGCCCGAGCGCCTCGCGTTCGGCGGCGAAGAGCTGGTACCGCTTCGCGCCGGGGAAACGATTCCCTGGAAGCTCGTCTAAGCCAGCCGGTTTTCGATCCGCTCAGGCCGTGGCTCGAGCGATTGCAGGCCGCGCGCGCGACGCTGGAAGGCCTCAATTCGCTTGCTGACGCCGCCGGCTTGCGCACCGAAAGCGGCCGGCCGGTGCGCTTCGTGCCGCCCGCGGCCGCAGACGCGTACTACGAGGTGCGCGTGTTCGAGTCGGGTTGCGTCGAAACGCGACCGGAGAGCCTGCACGATCTGTTCAACGCGCTCGCCTGGCTCGCGTTCCCGAAAACGAAGGCACGGATCAACGCCATGCACGCCGAGCGCATCGCGCACGAGCGGGGCCGTCGCGGCCGCCTGCGCGATCTGCTGACGCTGTTCGACGAGGGCGGCGCCATCGTCGCCTGCGCGGATGGCGAACTGCTGTCCCTGCTGCGGGGCTTTCGCTGGAAGGAGCTGTTCTGGGAGCAGCGCAGCCGCCTGCTGCGCTCCATGCGCATCGCCGTACTCGGCCACGCGGTGCTGGAGAAAGCGCTCGTGCCGTGGCCCGGCATCACCTGCAAGGCAATCTTCGTTGCGCCGGACGCCGACACCGATGCGCAAGCGGCTGCCTGGCTTGCGCAGCGCTCCGCGCAATCTACGCCGCGCGAGCTGGCGCCCCTTCCCATCTTCGGCTACCCCGGATGGTTCCCGGGGAACGAAAAGCCCGAGTTTTACGACGACACGCGCTATTTCCGGCCGTTCCGGCGCGATTCTCCGCGCGCCTATGGACCCCGCAGGCGGTAAAATCCAGCCTCGGGAGTCGGCCAGGCAGCCGCTGTGCGCCGCGAGGCGGCATAGAGGAAAGTCCGGGCTCCGCAGAGCGGGATGCAGGGTAACCCCCTGGCACGGCGACGTGACGAACAGGGCCACAGAGACGAGTCCTCGGCCCAACAGCCGAGGGGTGAAACGCGGCAACCTCCATCCGGAGCAACACCAAATAGGCAAGCGAGGTGTGGAAACACACTGCAGGCCGGCTCGGCCGATGCTTGCGGGTAGGTGGCTAGAGCCCCGGGGCAACCCGGGGCCCAGAGGAATGGCTGCCGGCCCGGCCGGGTTCGCCCGGCCGGTGTCCACAGAACCCGGCTTACAGGCCGTCTCCCCTTTCATTCACTCGGCGCGAAAATAACGCGCTTTCCTTGCCTCCCGCGCGGCGCGGGGGAATAATCCCAGTCGGGTTTGTGTGCCTGCGCGGCGAGGGGAACGCCGCGGGCGCGCCATGCAAGACCGACTAAACCAGAACGACGTCACCAACCGCATAAACGTCGAGGATCCGCAGCGGGTCCGCGACGCGGTGCTCGAGCTTTTCGCCGCCCGCTACCCTGGAGAAGATCTAACCCCGCTGATGCGCGCCTTCGGCGACTTCCGCGCGCTGTTCGAAGGCCGCTTCCCCGGCTACCTAGCTTGCGACACGCTGTACCACGACATCCGCCATTCGCTCGACGTCACGCTCGCCATGGCGCGGCTGATCGACGGCCACGAGCGCGCGTGCGCCGAGCCCGATCGCCTCGGGGTGCGGCGCGCGATTCTCGGAGTGCTGGTGGCGCTGCTGCACGACGCCGGCTACATGAAACGGCTGTCGGAGTCGCAAGTCGAGAACGGCGCCGTGTTCACCAAGACCCACGTCAGCCGCAGCGCCGACTTCGTCACCGCCTACCTGCCGCAGCTCGGATTTGGCGCCGAGGCTCAGGTCGCGGCGCAACTGGTGCACTTCACAGGCTACGAGATGGAGATCCACGATATCTACGTGGCCGACCCGAAGGACCGGCTGCTCGGCTGCATGGTCGGCACGGCCGACCTGATCGCGCAAATGTCCGATCGCATGTACCTGGAGAAATGCCGCGAGTTTCTGTACCGGGAGTTCGTCCTGGGCAATATCGCGCGCGAGCGGCTGCCCGACGGCCGCGAAGTGGTGCGCTACGCCTCAGGCGAGGACCTGATCATCAAGACGCCCGGGTTCTACGAGTACGTGGCGCGCGACCGCATCGACAAGAAGCTCGGCGCGGTGGACCGCTACGCCGAGGCGCACTTCGGCGGCCCGAACCTGTACCAGTCCGAGGTCAGCCGCAACATGGAATTCCTGCGCCAGACGATCGCCACTGCGGACCTGAACCGGTTGCGGCGCTATTGCTACTCGCTTTCAGAGCGCGTGCGCCGTGCTGCCTAGCAAGGTGAGGCTCAGAGCGCAGACCGCCTCGGTCTAGCGCGCCGCCTCGACCAGCCAGCGCGCTGTGCGCAGCAGCCGCGCGTCGAAGCCGCGGCGTCCGACCAGCTGCACCCCGAGCGGCAGCCCGTTGGAGCCCTGCATCAGCGGCAGCGATATCGCCGGCATTCCGCACAGCGTCCAGAGCGTGCAGAAGGAGGGATCGCCGGTTGCGCCCAGCCCTTTGGGGGCGGTGCCCGGCGCGGCGGGCGTGAGAATCGCGTCGTAACGCTCCATGAAAAGCTCGTCGAAGCTCTCGACCATCGGCCGGATCGCACGCAGCGCGCGCTGGTAATCGACGGCGCGCGTTTCGCGTCCGCGCTCGATCAGGGAACGCAGCTGCTCTGAGAGCTTGTCGCGGCCCTGCCGCCACTCGCGCTCGAAGTTCGCCGCCATCTCGGCTTCCATGATGATCTTGTGCCAGTTCCAGGCATCGGCTGCCGACGGAAACAGCTCGACTTCCTCGACGCGTTCGCCAAGCGCCGCAGCGAGCTCGGCAAACGCCTCGCGCGTCTCGCCATCGACCTTCTCCCAATGCGGCGTCTTCACGAACGCCAGCATCGGTTCGATGGGCGGTTCTTCAGAGGAAATCATTTGAAAAGGAATACGGGCACGCGGCCGCGTGTCCGGGTCGCGCTCATCGTAGCCGGCGAGCTCCTCGGCGAGGAGCGCGATGTCGTCGATGGTGCGAGCAAACAATCCCACGTGGTCGAGCGTGCGCGAAAGCTCCAGGATGCCGGAGCGCGGAATCAGTCCATGCGTCGGCTTGAACCCGTATACACCGCAGAACGCGGCCGGCCGGATGGTCGAGCCGTTGGTCTGGCTACCGAGCGCAAGCGGCACCATGCCGGCGGCCACTGCGGCGGCCGAGCCGCTCGACGAGCCGCCCGGCGTGTGCTCCGGATTGTGCGGATTGCGCGTCTTCCCCGGTGCGAAATAGGCGCACTCGGTAGTCACCGTCTTGCCGAGCATGATGGCGCCCGCGGCGCGCAACTTCGTCACGACGGCGGCATCGTCGCGCGGCGTGCGTCCCTTGTGCAGTACCGTGCCGTTCTCGGTCGGCATGTCGGCCGTGTCGATGATGTCCTTGAGGCCGACCGGAACACCGTGCAGCGGGCCGATCGGCTCGCCCGAGCGCTTGCGCTCGTCCGCCGCACGCGCCTGCTCGAGCGCGTGCTGCTCGTCGAGGAAGGCCCAGGCCTGCACCGAGGGTTCTGCTGCGCGAATGCGCTCCAGACACGCCGAAACCAGTTCTTCGGACGTCAACAGGCCTTCGCGGATCTTTCTCGCGGCCTCGGTGGCCGCCAGCGAGGCGGGCGAAACCGCTTCCACGAAGCGCTAGCGCCCGTACACGACGCTTGGCAGCCAGAGGCTAATCTGCAGAAACACGTACAGAATCACCACGGCGATGACCTGAATCCCCATGAACGGCATCATGCCAGCGAAGATCGCGTTCGGGGGCACAAAAGGGCTAGCCGTTGCCCTGTTACCATAGACGGGGAAGGAGGCACCAGCAGTGGGCACGATTATTGGAATACTCATTTTTGTGGGATTCGCTATCGGTATATGGTTCTCGTATCGGCTGTTCATGAGGGGTGATACGGCCGGGGAAAAGGTGGCTGCGCTATTGCCGCCGGACTTTAAGGCCGACCTTTGCCATCGGAAGGGCGACACCTATGTGGGTTATGAAAAAGAGAAAAACAGGCTCGTGCTGGTTGATTGGCCTCATGCGAAAGTGCTCTCCCCTAAGCAAGTCCTATCGCTGGAACCCGTGCACGAATCGATGCTCGGTATCACACACCACTGGGTCGCAGTAAACGTGCCGGATCCGGAGTTTCCTCGATACAGAATCTGGTTCCAATTTCGTCGCGCGAAACGCGACATGTGGCTTGGTCGGCTAGCAGAGATTTGCAAGAAATAGATTCGACGTATTGGCAGCTGCTCCATCCCGATTACCCCTGCTGCCGGAGCCAAGGCGAGTCTATCCTGCCCCGTACAAGTAATTCGGCAGCCACAAAGTCATGCCCGGCCACAGGTACATGATCACCATGCACAGAATCACGATCAGCATATAAGGCATCATGCCGGCGAAGATCTGGTTGAGCGTCACATGCTTAGGCGATACGCCCTTCAGGTAGAACGCCGACATCGCCACCGGCGGCGAGAGGAAAGCCGCCTGCAGGTTGACGAACACCAGCGTGCCCCAAAGGATCGGATCGATGTCGAAGTGCTTGAGCAGCGGCAGGAAGATCGGCACAAAGATGACGATGATTTCGGTCCACTCGAGCGGCCAGCCGAGGAGGAAGATGATCGCCTGCGACAGGATCATGAACTGCACCGGCGTCATGTTGAGGCTCATTACCCACGTCTCGACCAGCTGCTGACCGCCCAGGATCGCGAACACCCCCGAGAACAGCGCCGAGCCGATGAAGAGCCAGCACACCATTGCGGTGGTTTTGGCAGTCAGAAATACTGTCTGCTTGAGGCGTTCCCAGTTGAATTTGCCTCCCTGAAGCGCAAGCAGATACGCGCCAGCAGCACCGATCCCGGCAGACTCGGTAGCGGTGGTTATGCCGAACAGGATGACCGCGAGCACCACGAGGGTTAGGATGCCCAGCGGCATGACCGACGAGATCAGCAGCTTCAGCAGTTCGAACGCCTCGGCCTCCAGCTTCCAGTAATACCAGAGAAGCACAAGGGCGGTGGCTGCAACGACAAGCCAGAAATAGATATAAAACGCGGGCGGCGGACCTGCTTCCGCGGGCGCGGGCGCCCCTTGCTTTAGCAGTTCCGGACTGCCCACCTGTTCTACGCCTTTCGGTTCCTGCGCCGGCGTTTCCGAGTCGGGTTCGGTCGCGCCGGTTCCCAGTTCCTGCGGCTTGTCCGGGTCCGCCCGTTGCGTCGCCGGAGCGGAAGCGGTAGGCGCGATCTGTTCCTGCGCGATGCTTGCCTCCTGCCGGATGTCGGTCAGCGGGTGGATCACCACGTACCACCAGATTCCCCACAAGGTCACCGCCGCAAGAACGAGCGGAAACAGCACCGCGAGAAAATTCTTCCAAAGCATGACGTAGGTCAGATGGCCGTCGTCGCTCCGGATAGCGAGCGCCTTTGCGGGCCTGAACAGCGCGGCAAATAAACCGACCGGCATGTTTGACGAATACGCCTGCTGAAATTTCCGCACCCAGTCGGACACAGGCACCCGCTGTTCGGATTCCGGCAATTGCGGCGCGATCTTGGGATTGAGCAACGCCCAGCCGACGATGTACAAGAGGTAGAGGAACGACAGGAAGAAACCGGGAAACATTGCCGAGGCATAGAGCTTCACTACCGACTGTCCGGCGACCGCGGCGTAGACGATGATCATCACCGAGGGCGGAATGAGAATGCCGAGCGTACCGCCCGCGGTGATAACGCCCGAAGCAAGCCGCACGTCGTAGCCGGCTTTGAGCATCGGATTGAAGGCGATTACGCCCATCAGCACCACCACCGCGCCGACCAGGCCGCTGGCGATGCCCCAGAACGTGCACACGATCAGTGTGGCGACCGCGAGCGACGCCGGCACCCGCCGGAACGCGAGCTGGATGCTATAGAACATCTTGTCCACCAGCGCGCCCCGCTCCATTACGTAGCCCATGAGCACGAACAAGGGGATGGAGATCAGCACATCGTTGTTCATCGCGCCATAGGTGCGCTCGACCATAAGATCGAAGACGCGGTTATCCGTCCAGGAATGCGATGGGTTATAGAACGCGATGAAGCCAAACATCATCCCGAGACCCATCAGCGTGAATGCCGTCGGAAAGCCCATCATGATCACGACCACGATGAGCGCGAGCATGGTCAGTCCAAGTCCCGCATCACTCACGTTCGGCTCCTCTTGAACCAATGCGCTGGTGCGCGGCCTCGTCGATTTCGTGCGCACTTTCGATCGCGCGCTTGCGCGATTCCTCGTCCACCAGCGTGCTGCCGGCGAGCTGCTGCTCGATCACGTCGATCTCCTCCACGTCTTTCAGGCGATCGGGCCATTGCCCGGTCTGCAGGCACACGATACAGCGCACGATCTCGGCCAGTCCCTGGATCAGCACCAGAACTCCGGCGACCGGGATGACGGTCTTGAATGGATAGACGGGTGGCCCCTCCGACGTTACGTTCGAGTGCTCATTGATGCGCCACGAAATGCCCGCGTAGTCGATCCCCGCGTAGATCAGGGCGATCACTCCGGGGAGGAAGAACAGAATGTACAGAATCAGGTCCAGCGTGGCCTGGGTGCGCGGCTTCATCGAGCCGTAGAGGAAGTCGCCCCTGACGTGGGCGTCCTGCGCCAGCGTGTAGGCGCCGCACATCATGAACAGCGTGCCGTAGAGCATGTTGTCGAGGTCGAAGATCCACGCCGTCGGGGCGTTCAGGATGTAGCGCTTGAACACCTCGATGCAGACGGCGGACATCAGCACCAAGATCAGCCAGGCGGTGGCTTTGCCTGTCCAGGTGCTGATGTGGTCGGCGGCAAGCAGAAAATTCTGAATTTTCATAGGGGAACTGCCGCTCTACGCGACAAGGCCGATTCAAAAAACAAAGCACCATCCGGAATCGAGGCCCGGATGGTGCTCGAGAATCTCAAACAGGAATCAGGCCTTCTTCGCGGCCGGCTTCTTGCCGAAGTAGTAGTTATAGGCCATGCGCCGGTCGACGACGGTGTCCTGTTCCCACTTCACCGTGCGCTCCGCGTATTTACGCTGCGAGTCGCTGATCTCCTTGAACATTGCGTTGTCCGCCGTCCTCTTTGCCAGGACTTGGTCAAATACTTCGAGCTGCTTCTGCAGCACCGAGGCCGGCGTCTTGTAGAACTTCACCTTGTCCTTGGTCTGCAGCTCGATGTAGTCCTTCGAATAGCGGTCGATCGCCTTCCAGGACATGTCCGCCGAGGCTGCTTCCACCGCGTTGGCGATGATCGCCCTCATCTTCTCGGGCAGCGCGTCGTATTTGGTCTTGTTGAACGTGATCTCGAACTGCTCGCCGTTCTGGTGATAGCTCTGCAGCATGCACACCTTGGAGACATCCGCGAAGCCGAGGATGCGGTCGGAGGTGGCATTATTGAACTCGGCGGCATCCAGCAAGCCGCGGTCGATCGCCGGGACGATCTCGCCGCCGGGCAGCGCGTTCACCGCTGCGCCCATACCGGTGAACAGGTCGATCGAGATGCCCACGGTGCGGTACTTGAGGCCCTTGAAATCCTCCCACTTGGTGATGGGCTTCTTGAACCAGCCGAGCGGCTGCGTCGGCATCGGGCCGTACGGGAAGGACACGACATTGGCGCCGATCGAGGCGTAAAGCTTGTTGAGCAGCTCCTTGCCGCCGCCGTATTTGTGCCAGGAGAGCAGCATGTTGGCGTCCATGCCGTAGGCGGGACTCGATCCCCACAGCGCGAGCGCGTTTTGCTTGCCGTAATGGTAGACCAGCACGCCGTGGCCGCCGTCGAGCGTGCCCTTCGACACCGCGTCGAGCAGCCCGAACGCGGGTACCACCGCGCCAGCGGGCAGCACCTCGATCCTGAGATCGCCGCCGGTCATGTCGTTCACCTTCTTGGCGTAGTCGAGCGCGTACTCGTGGAAGATGTCTTTCGAGGGCCAGGTGCTCTGCCAGCGCATCGAGATCGGGCCCTGCGCTTTGACGATTGCGGGGAAGCCGAGGGTCGCGGCTCCTGTGGCGGCTGCGGCCGCGCCCGTCAGGAATTTGCGGCGCGACGGTTGCTGATTGCTCATTCGTTGTCTCCTCTCTCTGGATTCGAATTATGGGCAGGGTGAAGCCGCCCCTGCACGGACAGTGCGCGAAGGCGCAGCGATTCTACTCTCGTCCTCGAAGCAGCCGCAAGGCAAGGTTGTCATGCGGAATAAAGCGCCGCGCGCGCTGTTTCGAGCGCCGCGGCAGGCTTGGTTTTGTGCGGCGCGTTCGGATGCCAGCCGAGGACGGCGTAAAGGACGAAAAACCCGATCACGTAGGCGATCGCGACGTGCCAGCCGTGCTTGAGCCACAGGCCGACCGACTTCGCCTGCGGATACATGTTCGAAAGCGCAACGCCGGCCGAGGAACCGAACCAGATCATCGAGCCGCCGAAGCCTACGGCATACGCGAGATAGCCCCAGTCGTAGCCGCCCTGTTTGAGCGCCAGCGCAGTGAGCGGGATGTTGTCGAACACCGCCGACACGAATCCCAGGCCGAGCGCAGTGGTCCACGACGCGGACGGCAGTTTCTCCACCGGCATCAGCGACGCGCACACGATGAGCGAAAGCAGGAAGACGCTGCCTTTGGCGGCCGCCGGCAGGAGCGACCAAGCCGGCCGGCGCCACAGCGCGGCGATGAAGATCGCGACCCATACCCCCGCACCGATGAACGGGAAGCGATCCGACCATTGGCTGAATTTAACGTTGACGACGACGTTGACGACGATCGCAGTCACCAGAATGAATGCAACGATCGCGACGCGCGGCCAGTCGACGCGCACGCCGGCGGCTGTGTCCCGGGTGATCGGCGAATAGCGCTGCTGCTGCAGCGCGGCCGGCACGCCGAAGATCAGCATCGCGGCGCCGGCCGCGACGAAGGCTTCGAGGACATCCAGCGGGTCGACCCCGTCGATCCACATCATCGTGGTGGTCGTGTCGCCGACCACGCTGCCCGAGCCGCCGGCATTCGATGCGGCGACGATCGCCGCGAGATAGCCGATGTGCACCTTGCGGCGAAACACCGTGGCGGCGATCGTGCCGCCGATCAGCGCCGCGGCGATGTTGTCGAGGAACGACGACAGCACGAAGATCATCCACAGGAGCACGAAGCCACCCTTCCAGTCGTCGGGCAGGAAGCGCGGCAGCACCGCGGGCACCTTGCTTTCCTCGAAGTAGCTGGAAAGCAGCGCAAAGCCGAGCAGCAAGCCGAGCAGATTGGCGAGGATCACCCACTCGTGCAGCATGTGCAGCGCCAGACCGCCCATGCCCGGGCCGGCCTTGAAGCCGGTAAAGGCGAGCTTGTAGAGCACGATCGCGCCCAGGCCGATGAGCGCGACTTGCAGCGTGTGGTGATGGAACAGCGCGACGCCGGCGAGCGTCAGGCCGAACAGGACGAATTCGAACGGCACGCCCAGCGCGGCGCACGCCGCGGCGACCCCCATCGCGCCGGCGAACAGCCCGCGCTCGCGCGCGAACAACCGCGCCGCCAGAGATCTCACGCTAGTCGAGCGCCTTGATGATGTCCTCGACGACTTTCTTCGCGTCGCCGAACACCATCATGGTCTTTTCCATGTAGAAGAGGGGATTGTCGAGGCCGGCGTAGCCCGCCGCCATGCTGCGCTTGTTGACGATCACGGTGCGCGCCTTGTGCACGTCGAGGATCGGCATGCCGTGGATCGGGCTGCCCTTCTCGTAGGCGAGCGGATTCACCACGTCGTTGGCGCCCAGCACCAGCGCGACGTCGGTATTCGGGAACTCGCTGTTGATGTCCTCCATCTCGAACACCTGGTCGTAGGGGACCTCGGCCTCGGCCAGCAGCACGTTCATGTGCCCGGGCATGCGTCCGGCCACCGGGTGGATGGCGTATTTCACGCTGACGCCCTTCTCCTTCAGCATGTTGCCCAATTCCTTTACCGCATGCTGGGCGCGCGCCACCGCGAGGCCGTAGCCCGGCACGATGATCACGCTTTCCGAATTGGCGAGCAGGAACGCCACGTCCTCCGGCGAGCCGGAGCGCACCGTCTTGTCCGCGGCGCCGGCCGCCGCCGTGCCCTCGGCCGCGCCGAAGCCGCCGAGAATCACCGAGATGAAGGACCGGTTCATCGCACGGCACATGATGTAGGAGAGGATCGCGCCCGATGAACCGACGAGCGAGCCGGCGATGACCAGCATGGCGTTGTTGAGCGAGAAGCCGATGCCCGCCGCCGCCCAGCCCGAGTAGCTGTTCAGCATCGAGATGACGACCGGCATGTCGGCGCCGCCGATCGGGATGATGATCAGCACGCCGAGGACGAAGGCGATCGCCGTCATCACCCCAAACGCGCCCCATGCCTTGTCGTCGGCGAGAAAAAACGTCGCGCCGAAGCCGATCATGACGAGCGCCAGGATGAGGTTCAGCCAGTGCTGGGCGGGGAACGCTACCGGCGCCGAGGAGAACAGGCGGAATTTCTTGCCGAGCCCCGCCAGCTTGCCGAACGCGATCACCGAGCCGGAAAAGGTAATCGCGCCGACGAAGGTGCCGATGAACAGCTCGAGCTTGTTGCCCTTCGGCAGCGGATCGGGAACGCCGAAGACCGTGGGGTTGTTCACGGCGGCGATCGCGATCAGCACTGCCGCCATGCCGACCAGCGAGTGCATCGCCGCGACCAGCTCGGGCATCTGCGTCATCTGCACCCGGCGCGCGACGATGGCGCCGAGGGTGCCGCCGATCAGCATGGCGATCAGGATCAAATCGACACGTCCGCGCGCAATCACCGCGATCGTGGTGAGCACGGCGATGGCCATTCCCGCCATGCCGAACAGGTTGCCGCGACGCGCCGTGGTGGGTGACGACAGACCCTTCAGCGCCAGGATGAAGCAGATCGAGGCGACCAGGTACCAGAGCGTGAGCTGGTTGGCGGTCATTTCTGTTTTTTCCTGAACATCTGCAGCATGCGGTGGGTCACCAGGAATCCGCCGGCGACGTTCACCGAGGCAAGCGCGACCGCGATCACGCCGAGCACCGAGCCGAAGTCGGCCTGGGTCGGCGTCGCGGCGAGAATGGCGCCGACGATGATCACGCTCGAGATGGCGTTGGTGAGGCTCATCAGCGGCGTGTGCAGCGCCGGGGTCACGTTCCAGATGACGTGGTAGCCGACGAACACGGCGAGCACGAACACCACGAGGTTGATGACGGTGGGATCTACGGGTCCGCCCATGGTCAGCCTTTCTTGAGCACTTCGCCCTGCATGCACACGAGCGTGCCGGCGATGATCTCGTCCGCGCGGTCGATCTTGAGCTCGCCGCTCTTCGGGTCGAGCATCACGACGAGGAAGTTGAAGAGGTTGCGAGCGTACAGTGCCGAGGCGTCGGTGGCGACGGTCGCCGGCAGATTTTCATGCGCGATCAATTTGACGCCGTGCTTCACCACCGTCCTGCCGCGCTCGATGCCCTCGACGTTGCCGCCCTGCTCCGCCGCAAGGTCGACGATCACCGCGCCGGGCTTCATCGCCTTCACGGTCTCTTCCTTGATGAGGCGCGGTGCCGGCCTGCCCGGAATCAGCGCAGTCGTAACGATGACGTCGGCCTGCAGGGCACGCTGGTGCACCAGCTCGGCCTGACGGCGCATCCAGTCGGGTGGCATCGGGCGCGCGTAGCCGCCGACGCCCTGCGCGATCTCGCGCTCCTCGTCGGTCTGGTACGGCACGTCGAGGAACTTGGCGCCCAGCGACTCGACCTGCTCCTTGACCGCCGGCCGCACGTCGGAGGCTTCGATCACCGCGCCCAGCCGCTTGGCGGTGGCGATCGCCTGCAGCCCGGCGACCCCCGCGCCGAGTATCAGCACGCGCGCCGCCTTCACCGTTCCGGCGGCGGTCATCAGCATGGGGAAGAAGCGACCGATCTCCGCCGCGGCCAGCACGACCGCCTTGTAGCCGGCGATGTTCGCCTGCGAGGAAAGCACGTCCATCGATTGCGCGCGCGAGATGCGCGGCAGCCATTCCATCGCGAAGCCGGTGACGCCGCGCTTGGCGAGCGCCTCGATGCCGGCGGCGTTGAACGGATCGAGCAATCCCACCAGAATGGAATTGCTTTTCAGTAAATTCAATTCACCATCGTTGGGCGCGCGCACCTTCAGCACGATGTCGGCGTCGTAGACTTCGGCCGCCGAGCCGACGATCGTGGCGCCGGCGGCGGTGTAATCCGTGTCGCGGATGCTCGAGCCAGCCCCGGCGCCAGCCTGAATGCGGATCTCGTTCTTGGCCGCCAGCCGCTTCACGGTTTCCGGAGTGGCGGCAACACGCGTCTCGCCCGCGCGCACCTCGGCGGGCACGCCGATTCTCATGAAGGCTTCTCCCAGGGACGGTGGGGCCGGATTCTACCGCGGACCGCGCGCCAGGGAGCGCTCGGCCAGCTCGAAGCCCGCGTGCACGGCGAGCGCAAGCGCCGCCGCCGGCAGCGCGCCCGCGAGAAGCACGGTGTGGTCGTTCAGTGCGAGACCCTGCGCGATGCGCTCGCCGAACCCTCCCGCACCGATGAAGGCAGCGATCGTCGCAGTGCCGACATTGATGACCGCCGAGGTCTTGACGCCGGCCATGATGGTTTCGAGCGCAAGCGGAAGCTCGATCAAGTAAAGGATGTCCCTTGACGACAGGCCGAGCGCCGTCCCCGCCTGGCGCAGGCCGGGCGGTATCTGCGCCAGCCCGGCATGGGTGTTGCGCGTGATCGGCAGCAGCGCATACAGGAATAACGCGATCAGCGCCGGCCATACTCCGATGCTTCCGGTGATGGGTATCAGGAAGGCGAGCAGCGCCAGGGAGGGGATCGTCTGCACCAGGCCGGTGAGCGCGAGGACGGGTTGCGCGAGCCACGCCACCTTTGCGGCGACGATGCCCAGCGGGATGCCGAGCAGTACTGCGACGGCGAGCGAGCCGAACACGAGCGCGAGATGCTCCGCGAGCAGGCGCCCCGAGTCCGGCGCGAACAGGGCGGACCACAAGGTTCGCCCGGATGACGATCCGCCGCCGAGAAATTCATGCGCCACGTCGGCAAATGACACTCTGTCGATCTCGGCGCGCGCATTCAGCCGCACCATCGTCTGGTTGTCGATCCTGTTCTCGAGGCGCGCAAGAGCCGCGAAGGCCCGGGGATACCGACGCGGGGCATCCGCGCGATGCAGCAGCACCGCGTCGTAGGAGGGAAAGTAGCGGCGGTCATCGGCCAGCACGGCGATGCGGTAGCGCTCGATCTTAGCGTC
This sequence comes from Burkholderiales bacterium, assembly GCA_035602335.1. GTDB lineage: Bacteria > Pseudomonadota > Gammaproteobacteria > Burkholderiales > SG8-39 > SCGC-AG-212-J23. The sequence goes on along the minus strand of DATNMK010000049.1, from coordinate 49,686 downwards.
GGTCGAATAGAGATCCATGACGTCGATCTCGCCCGCGGCGAGCGCCTCGTAGGCGAGGCCGTGATCGAGCCCCCGAGGGTTCTGAGGAAGACGGTACGCCGACTTGAGCCCGGGCCAGCCGTCGCGGCGCCCCAGGAACTCGTGCGACAAGCCGAAGCGCAGTTCGCCGTGGGCCGCGAGATCCGAAATGGCGCGCAGCTCAAGTCGTTCGGCACTATCGCGCCGCATGCCGAGCGCGTAGCTGTTGCTGAAGCCGAGCGGAACGGAGGCCGCCAGACCCAGCGCGGCAAGCCGGCGATTGATCTCGCCGAGCTCGAGCTTCTCTTCGCTGCGCAGAATTTCATTGGTGATCGTGCCGGTGTACTCCGGGTAAACGTCGATGGCGTCGTTGCTCAGCGCGGCGACGAGGATCGCCGTATTGCCGAGTCCCGCCTTGTGCCGGCCCTGCGCGGCTTGCGCCAGGATCTCACCGAGGATGTACGACTCGGTAAATCGCTTCGAGCCGACGCGGATCGGCTCCTGCGCCTGGACGGCGCAGGCTGCAAGCAAAAGCAGCGCGCCTAGGCGGCGCGTTCCCATTTACCAGCAGCTGACAGGAACTGGAGACGCGCGAGGCTGGCGTACAGACCGTCCTGGCGCATCAGCTCGGCGTGAGTACCCTGCGCCACGATAGCGCCGCGGTCGATGACCACGATGCGGTCCGCGTGCTGAACCGTCGCCAGGCGGTGCGCGATCGCGAGCGTGGTGCGGCCGCTCTCGAGCGCTTCGAGCCCCTGCTGCACCATGCGCTCGCTCGCCGCGTCGAGCGAGCTCGTCGCCTCGTCGAGCAACAGAATCGGCCGGTCGGCGAGCAGCGCCCGCGCGATCGAAAGCCGCTGCCGCTGGCCGCCGGACAGCGTCACACCGCGCTCGCCGAGCACGGTATCGAGCCCCTGCGGCAGACGGTCGATGAATTCAAGCGCAAAGGCCTCGGCGCACGCCGCGATCGCTTCCTCCCGGCTCGCCTCCGGTCGACCATAGCGCACATTGTCGAGCACGCTTGCGGCGAAGATCACCGGCTCCTGCGGCACGACCGCTATCAGGCGTCGCAGCGCCCGCGGATCCATCTTGCGGATATCCGTGCCATCGATGCGCACGGCGCCCTGCTGCGGATCGTAAAAGCGCAGCAGCAGCGCGAACACCGTCGACTTTCCTGCCCCGGACGGTCCCACCAGCGCGAGGCGCTCACCCGGCGCGACGCGCAGCGAGAATCGTTCCAATGCCGCAACTCCCGGGCGAGCGGGATAAGCGAAACCGACATGGTCGAACTCCACCGCGCCCGTGGCGCGCTGCGTACGCATCGCCGGCGACGGCGGCGCGACGATCTGCGCGCGAGTGTCGAGCAACTCCACCAGCCGCTCGGCGGCGCCGGCGGCGCGCTGCAGCTCGCCCCACACCTCGGACACCGTGCCGGCGCCGCTCGCCACGACCGACGCATAGAACACGAATGCCGAGAGCTCCCCGGCCGTGATGCGCCCGGCGAGCACGTCGTGGCCGCCGATCCAGAGGATGATGCCGACCGCGCAAAACGCGATGAGCATCACCGAAGAGATCAGCCAGGCCTTCTGCCCGATGCGGGCCACGCCTACGTGGTATGCGGCCTCGGCGTGGCGCGCAAAGCTCTGGCGATCGGCGTCCTCGTGGGCGTACGCCTGGACCGTGCGAATCTCGTGCACCGCTTCGTCGACATAGGCGGACACGTCAGCCACCCGGTCCTGGCTGCTGCGCGACAGCCGCCGCACGCGCCGGCCGAGCAGCAGGATCGGAATGAGGGTCGCCGGCACGCCGAGGAGCACCAGCAGGGCGAGCTTCCAGCTGGTGACGAACAGCATCACCGCGGCGCCCGCCATCATCAGAAGGTTGCGGATAAACATCGAAAAGCCGTAGCCGATCACCTGCTGCAGCTGCGTGGTGTCGTTGGTCAGGCGCGAAATCACTTCGCCGGTCCGGGTCGCTTCGAAAAACGCCGGCTCGAGACCGAGGATGTGGTCGAACACCGCCCGGCGCAGATCGGTGATCACGCGCTCGCCGGTGCTCATCATCAGATAGAAGCGGAACCAGGTGGCGAGCGCCAGCGCGGCCGCGACGCCGACCATCGCGGCAAGCGCCTGGTCGAGCAGGCGCGGATCGCCGCTGCCGAAGCCGTTGTCGACTACGTGCTTCACGCCCTGGCCAAGCGCCAGCACGCAGCCCGCGGCGACGACGAGAGCGAGCGCCGCTGCCGCGATGCGCGCGCGGTACGGCAACAGGAAACGCGCGAGACCCGCCACGGATTTGGTCGAGGCGCTCATCGGCCGTAAAACCGGTACTGGTTGCGGCCCAGCTGCTTGGCGCGGTACATCGCGGCGTCGGCGCTGCGCAGCAGCGCATCGCCGTCGCCGGCGTCGCCCGGATAAAGCGAAATACCGATGCTCGCGCCGAGAGTGAGCGCACGGCCGTCGATGTTGAACTCGGCCGCCAGCGCCCGCAGGATCTTCTCGGCGACGACCTGGCAGTCGGCCTCGGCATTCACCTCGGAGATCACCACCACGAATTCGTCGCCGCCGTGCCGTGCCAGCGTATCGGCCTTGCGCACGCAGGCGGTGAGGCGCTGCGCAACTTCCTTCAGCACGCCATCGCCCGCGCGGTGCCCGAACGAATCGTTCACCTGCTTGAAGTTGTCCAGGTCGATGAGCATCGCCGCCACCTTGCGGTCGCGGCGCTGCGCGAGATGCACCGCCTGCTTGAAGCGGTCATCGAGGAGCCTGCGGTTGGGCAGCCCGGTGAGCGAGTCGTGATAGGCGAGGAAGCGCACCGCGTCCTCGCGGCGCTTGATTTCCTCCGTGACGTCGGCGAATGCCACCAGCGTGCAGTCCTGCGCAACGCGGCTCGACAGGCGGCACCAGAGCCGGGAGCCATCCTTGCGGCGCAATTCGACGTCGCCTTCGAGCACGTCGCTGTCGGCAAGGCAAGCATACGGCTTTCCGGCGAGCTCGCCGTGCGCATAGCCCAGCATCTGCTCGAGGGTGCGATTGCAGCGCGCAATGCTGCGCCCCTCGACCAATGCGATGCCGACCGGCAGCAGATCGAACAGCGCTTCTTCCTCGGCCAGCAATCTGGCGTCGGTCAAGCGACTTTTTGCACTTCGACCAGGCAGTCGTAGAAGGTCGCGCCGCCGCCGAGGTCGGTGGTGCGCTGCGAAGTGACGTTGTTGGCGTTGCCACCGTCGCGCGAATATTTTTTCCACCACACCGAGGGCGCGACCACCACGCCCGGGCGCGGCTTGCCGTTGACCCGCGCCCGCAGGGTGTAGCCGCCGCGGTCGTTGAAGATGCGCACCAGGTCGCCGTCGCGGATGCCTCTCCCGTCCGCGTCGCTGCGATGCATGTCGAGATGCGGCTCGCGCTCGAATTCGCGGAAGCGCGCCAGGTTGGCGAACGAGGAATTGAGGAAATGCCGCGCAGGCGGCGAGATGAACGCGAGCGGATACTTGCGCGCGAGCTCCGTATCGGCGCCCGGCGCCTCGACCGGCGGGTTGTAGAACGGCAGCGGGTCGACGCCCTGCTTTTCCAGCCACTCGCTGTAGAACTCGCATTTTCCCGAGGCGGTCGGGAAACCGCCCGCGGCGAAGGGAGTGAAGCGCTCCGGCACGTTGAGCTTTTGCCAGCCGGCTGCCTTGAGCGCGTTCCACTCGATGCCGCGCATGCGCTCCTTCGACGAGCTGAGCGCGGTGCGGCAGATGTCCTCGTCGGAGTCGCGGAAGCACGGCTCGTCGAACCCCATGCGCGCTGCGAGCCGGCGAAACACCTCGGAATTCGGCAGCGATTCGCCGACCGGCGCGATCGCCGGGTTGTTCGCGAGCACGTACAGATGCCCGTAGGATTTGTGCACGTCGTAATGCTCGAGCTGCGTGGTCGCCGGCAGCACGATGTCGGCATAGTCGGCGGTGTCGGTCTGGAAGTGATCCATCACGACGGTGAACAGGTCCTCGCGCGAGAAGCCGGCGATGACCTTGTCCGATTCGGGACATACCGCGACCGGGTTGTTGTTGTAGACGATCATCGCCCGCACGGGCGGCTGTGCGCTCGTCAGCGCGTCGCCGAGCTTCGACTGGTTGATGACGCGTGGCCGCCTGCCGGCGAGCAGGTCGGCGCGCTCGAGCGCAGCGTGATCGAAGCCGTAGAAGTCGGCGGTGGTGAGGACGATGCCGCCCGCCGCGTCGCGCCACGCGCCGACCAGCGCGGGCAGGCAGGCGATGGTGCGCGCTGCAATGCCGCCTCCGCTGTGGCGCTGCATGCCGTAATTGAGGCGGATCGCGGCCGGCCGGATGCTGCCGTATTCGCGCGCAAGCTGCACCACCTCTTCGCGCGTGATGCCGCAGGTCTGCGCTGCCCAATCGGGCGTATAGCGCGTGACGCGTTCCGCCAACTGCTCGAACCCGACGCTGTGCTGCGCGATGTATTCGCGGTCGAGCAATCCTTCTGCGATCAGCACGTTCATCATGCCGAGCGCCAGCGCGCCGTCGGTGCCCGGCAGCAGCGCGATGTGCTGGCTGCATTTCTCCGCCGACAGGCTGCGATAGGGATCGATGGCGACCACCTTCGCGCCGCGGCGCTTCGCTTCCTGCACCCGCGACCAGAGGTGCAGGTTGGAGACGATCGGGTTCGCGCCCCACAGCAGGATCAGCTTCGATTCGTCGAAGCGCTCGGGGTCCATGCCGACCGAGCCGCCGAGCGTCGCCTTCAGGCCGAACTTGCCGGCGGTCGAGCAAAGCGTGCGATCGAGGAGCGAGGCGCCGAGCTTGTGGAAAAAGCGCCGGTCCATCGAGCTGTACTGGACCATCCCCATCGTGCCGGCATAGCTGCAGGGCAGGATGGTCTCGGGATTTTCCGCGGCCAGGGCCTTCAGCCGCGCCGCAATCTCGTCGAGCGCCTCGTCCCAGGTGATTCTCCTGAACTGCCCTTTCCCCTTCTTTCCGACCCGACGCATCGGGTAAAGCAGCCTATCCGGGGAGTAAGTGCGCTCCAGGTAATACGCGACCTTGGTGCAGAGCGTGCCGTCGGTGAACGGCATAGAGGGATCGCCCTGGATCTTCGTGGCGACGCCGTCCTCGACCGTCACCAGCATGCCGCAGGTATCCGGGCAGTCGTGAGGGCAGGCAGCGCGTACGACCTCGGTACTCATGCAGCGATTTTACGCTCCAGCGCGGCGTCGAGAAGCTCGATCCAGTGGCGCACGGGAGTGTCGGTGCCGGCTTGCAGGTGAGACAAGCAGCCGATGTTGGCGGTGGCGATGGACAGCGGCAGGTCTTCGTGGAGGGCGGCGAGCTTGCGCGCGCGCAGCTCGCCGGCGATCTCCGGATGCAGCAATGAATAGGTGCCCGCCGACCCGCAACACAGATGCGCGTCGCGCACCCGCGCCAGCTCGTACCCGGCGCGCTCGAGCAGCGCTTCGACGCGGCCGCGGATTTGCTGGCCATGCTGCAGCGTGCAGGGCGATTGGAACGCTACTCTGCCGCTGCTGCGCAGCTGCGGAATCGAGTCGGGCAAGATCACCTCGGAGAGATCCTTGGTCAGCGCAGAGACGCGCGCAGCCTTTTCGCGGTACACCGGGTCCTGCGCAAGCAGATGGCCGTACTCCTTCACGGTCACGCCGCAGCCGCTAGCGGTCATGACGATCGCCTCGATGCCGCCGCCTTCCACCATCGGCCACCATGCGTCGATCAGAGCGCGCATATCGTCGCGTCCGGCTTCCTGACTGTTGAGATGGAAGCGGATGCCGCCGCAACAGCCCGCGCCGGGCGCTTCGAGGAGCGACACGCCCAGCCGGTCGATCACACGCGCCGCGGCGGCGTTTATGCGAGGCGCGAGCACAGGCTGGACGCAGCCGGCGAGCACCAGCATCTTGCGCGCGTGCCGCGCCGCAGGCCACGGACCGCCAGCTTGGGTTTTGACAGGTATTTTCGCTTTCAATGCTTGCGGCAGGAACGGCCGGAATAGACGGCCGAGCGACAGAGCGGCGGCAAACAGACCGGTACGTGGCAGCGCGAAAGACATCACCGCGCGTTGCAGTCGGTCCCACGGCCTGCGCACCGTGCGCTCTTCGACGACCGCGCGACCGATATCGACCAGCCGTCCATAGCGCACGCCGGAAGGGCAGGTAGTCTCGCAGGCGCGGCAGGTCAGGCAACGGTCGAGGTGCAAACGCGTGCGCTCGGTTACCGGCGCGCCCTCGAGCGCCCGCTTGATCAGGTAAATGCGGCCGCGCGGGCTGTCGAGATCGTCGCCGAGCACCTGGTAAGTCGGACAGGTCGCGGTGCAGAAGCCGCAATGCACGCACTTGCGCAGGATCGCGTCGGCTTCGGCGCCTTCTGGCGTGTCGCGAATGAAATCGGCGAGATGGGTCTGCATTACATCTCGGCGTAAAGCCGGCCCGGATTGAAAATCCCGGCCGGATCGAAAGCTGCCTTCAGGTCGCGATGCACGCGCATCAGCACCGGGTCGAGCGGCGCAAAAACGGCCGCCGGCCGGGCGGCGGCGCGAAACAGCGTCGCGTGGCCTTTGGCGCGCTGCGCCGCCTCGCGCACGGTATTAGGCGTCGCGTCGGACTTGAGCCAGCGCAAGCCCCCGCCCCATTCGATGAGCTGCTTACCCGCAAGGCCCAGCGGCGGAGTCACCGGCGGCACCGCGATGCGCCACAGCGGCTCAGGGCCGCCAAAGAACGGCGCGGTCTGCTCGCGGATTGCGCTCCACAGTAGTTGCCCTTGCGTTTCTTCCCCACCGATTTTTTCCGCCGCCGCGCGCACGGCGGGCGGCGCGCCTGAGAGCCGCAAGTGCAGTTCACCGTCGTGCCACGCACTCGCGGAGATCGACAGCGGCTGGCCGGCCCATCGATTCAATGCGTCGATGGCGCGTTCTTCCGGCAGCTCCAAGGTCAAGGTCAGTTCCAACGGCGGCCGCGGCAGGACCTTGAGCGAAGCTTCGGCGATCAATCCGAGGGTGCCGAGGGAGCCGGCGAGAAGCCTGGATACGTCATAGCCCGCTACGTTCTTCATGACCTGGCCGCCGAAGGCGAGAACGCGTCCGCGCCCGTCGATGAGCTTCGCGCCGAGCATGTAATCGCGCAACGCGCCTGCGCTCGCGCGACGCGGGCCCGACAGCCCGGCTGCGATGCACCCCCCGAAGGTCGCTTCAGCGCCGAAGTGTGGCGGCTCGAACGGCAGGAACTGCCCGTGCCCGGCGAGCGCGGCATCCAGATCGGACAGCAACGTGCCGCAGCGCGCGGTCACGACCAGCTCGGTCGGTTCGTAGCTGACGATGCCGGCATAGCTGCGGGTGTCGAGAATTTCGCCGCGCGGCGCGTTGCCGTAGAAATCCTTCGTGCCACCGCCGCGCAACCGCAGCGCGGCGCCGCGGCCCGCGGCATCGCCGATGCGTTTCTGGAGCGCCTGCAGACTCAAAAGCGCGGCAGCTCGGCGTGCGGCAGCTGGCCGCCTCGCACGCGCATGCGGCCGTACTCGGCGCAACGCGCGAGCGTCGGCACGGCCTTGCCCGGGTTGAGCAGGCGCGCCGGATCGAAGGCCGCCTTTACCGCATGGAACATCTCGAGCTCGTCGGGCTGGAACTGCACACACATCTGGTTGATCTTCTCGACGCCCACGCCGTGCTCGCCGGTGATGGTGCCGCCCATCTCGACGCATTTTTCCAGCACCTCGGCAGCGAACAGCTCGGTGCGATGAAGTTCGTCGGCATTGTTCGCATCGAACAGGATCAGCGGATGCAGGTTGCCGTCGCCGGCATGGAACACGTTGGGGCAGCGCAGGCCGTACTTCCTCTCCATCTGCGCGATGAAGTGCAGCATCTCGCCCAAGCGCTTGCGCGGAATCGTGCCGTCCATGCAGTAATAGTCGGGCGAGATGCGGCCGGCCGCGGGAAACGCCGCCTTGCGGCCCGACCAGAAGCGCAACCGCTCGGCCTCGTCGCGCGACACCGTCATGCGCGCGGCGCCCGAACGCTCGAGCACCGCTTTCATTCGGGCGATCTCGTCTTCCACCTCCTCCGGCGTGCCATCGGACTCGCACAGCAGGATGGCTGCCGCCTCGAGGTCGTATCCCGCGCCGACGAATTCCTCCACCGCGCGCGTCGCCGCCTTGTCCATCATTTCCAGCCCCGCCGGGATGATGCCGGCGGCGATCACGTCGGCGACCGCCTGGCCGGCCTTCCCCACGTCGTCGAACGAGGCCATGATTACGCGCGCGCATTGCGGCTTGGGCAGCAGCTTGACGCTCACTTCCGTCAGCACGACCAGCATGCCCTCGGAACCGATGGCGAGCGCGAGCAGGTCGTAGCCCGGCGCATCGGGCGCCTCGGAGCCGAGCTCGATCGGCTCGCCGCGCATGGTGAAGCCGCGCACGCGCACCACGTTGTGCACCGTGAGGCCGTATTTCAGGCAGTGCACGCCGCCGGAGTTTTCCGCCACGTTGCCGCCGATGGTGCATGCGATCTGGCTGGAAGGATCCGGGGCGTAGTACAGGCCGTAAGGCTCGGCGGCCTCCGAGATCGCGGCGTTGCGAACGCCGGGCTGGACCACCGCGACGCGCGCGCGCGAATCGACCCTCAAGATGCGCATGAACTTCGCCATGGAAAGCAGTACGCCATCGCCCGGCGGCAGCGCGCCGCCCGACAGGCCGGTGCCGGCACCGCGCGGCACTACCGGTACGCCCATTGCCGTGCAGGTCTGCAGGACGCGCTGCACTTGCTCCTCGGTTTCTGGGAGCGCCACTACCATCGGGACCTGGCGGTAAGCCGTAAGCCCGTCGCATTCGTACGGTCGGGTGTCCTCCTCTTCCCACAGCACCGCACGTTCAGGCAAGAAGGCACGCAAGGCCCTGGCGACTTCACGCTGGCGCGCGATGTCAATGCGTTCTAGAGATAGGGCTTCGACCACTTCAGGCCTTCGAGGGTGTCACCCTCGGGATTGTATTCGCAACCGATCCAGCCGGAGTAGCCGATGCGGTCGATGTGCGAGAGCAGGAACGCGAAGTTGATCTCGCCCGTGCCGGGCTCATGCCGACCCGGCACGTCGGCGAGCTGCATGTGGCCGATGCGCGGCAGCAGCCGCTCAATGGTCGCGGCGAGATTGCCCTCCATGACCTGCATGTGGAACAGGTCGTACTGGATGAACGCATTGCCGGCCCCGACCTCGTCGAGCGTGCGCTGCGCCTGCGCGCTGCCCGTGAGAAAGCAGCCGGCGAGCGTGCGCTCGCTCAGCGGCTCGATCAGCAGCTGCATGCCCTCGTCCGAGAGACGCCTGGCGGCATAGCTCAGGTTGGACACATACGTGTCCTGCAGTCGCGCGCGATCGGCGCCCCGAGGAACCACGCCTGCCATGCAATGCAGCCGCTTGCAGCCCACCGCGCGCGCGTAGCGCACTGCGATCTCGAGGTCGTCGCGGAAGCGGGCTTCACGACTGGGCAAGCACGCGGTGCCGTGCTCGCTGCGCTGCGGGTCGCCGCGCGGCATGTTGTGAAGCACGACCTCGACGCCTGCATCGCGCGCTCTGGCCGCGAGCTCGTCGGGCTTCCATGCATACGGGTACTGGTATTCAACCGCGCGAAAGCCCGCATTGGCGGCAGCGGCGAAGCGATCCAGGAATTCGAGCTGCGGGAACAGCGTCGATAGATTCGCGGCGAGCTTCGGCATAATGGCAGCATAACTTGAAAAATCGCCGCTTGATCCACGTGGCCGTTCTCGTTCTTGCGCTCGCCGCGTCCGGGCCGGCGGCGGCTGCCGACGGCGCTGCGGTGCCGTGGTGGATCTGGCCGATCGCGCTGTTTGTCGCGAGCTTTATTATCGGCATCGTCGCGGTGCTGGCCGGCGTCGGCGGCGGCGTGCTGTTCGTGCCCATCGTCGGCAGCTTTTTCCCCTTCCATCTGGACTTCGTGCGCGGCGTCGGGCTGCTGTTCGCGCTGTCCGGCACGCTCGCCGCGGGCCCGATGCTGTTGCGCACGGGGATGGCGAATCTGCGGCTGGTCATGCCGCTCGCGCTCGCGGGCTCGATCGCCTCGCTCGCGGGAGCAGTGGTCGGCCTGTCGGTAGCGACCGACCTCCTGCAGATTGCGCTCGGGGTCACCGTGATCGCCATCGCCTTCATGCTCTGGGCCATGAAAGTCGCCGACTTCGGCCTGGTGGAGTCCGACGCGCTCGGCGAGCTGCTTCGCCTGAGGGGCGAGTTCGAGGATCCCGCCGCCGGCATGCGCATCGACTGGCGTACCCGCCGCACGGCGGCCGGCCTTGCCGCGTTCGCCGCCATCGGCTTCTTCGGCGGCGTGTTCGGCCTGGGCGCCGGCTTCGCCAACGTCCCCGCGCTGAATCTCCTGATGGCGGCGCCGATGAAGGTCGCGGTCGGCAGCAGCGGCCTGATCATCTCGATCATCAACAGCTCCGCGGCATGGGTCTACATCCATCGCGGCGCATTGCTTCCGATGCTCGCGGTGCCGTCCATTCTCGGCGTCATGCTCGGTTCGCGCATCGGCGCACGCCTGCTGCGCGTGACGCCTGCGGCGGTCGTCCGGCGGCTGGTCATCGCCGTCATGCTGCTTGCCGGAGCACGCGCCTTGCTGAGAGGCCTTGGAATATGGACGTGAAACCGCACGACGAGCACATTCAGCGTCTGTACGCGCGCTGGCTCAATGCCGCCACCAAAACCGGATTTGCCGCCTCGCTATGCGCTTTTTTGCTTTACGTCTCGGGCGCCCTGCCGCCTTACGTGCCGCTGGAACGCCTGCCCGAGCTGTGGGGCTTGCCGGTGGGGCGCTTCCTCGAGCAGACCGGGGCTCCGACAGGGTGGAGCTGGGTCGCGATGATGGATCACGGCGACTACCTCAGCCTTGCCGCAGTTGCATTATTCGGTCTCATTACGCCAGTCTGCTACACGCGCATCGTGGCCCCGCTTTGGCGGCATGGCGAGCGGCTACAGGCCGCGCTGGCCATCGCACAGATCGCAGTGCTGGCAGCCGCCGTCTCGGGGCTGTTCGCCGGTGGCTAGCGACGCGTGCTAGACTTTTTTCGCTGCAAACCCACCATACAAAGAGGGGAAAACAATGGGTGCCATCTTTCAATCCTTGGGACGTACTATCACCGCGGGCGTCGTTGTCCTGATTGTCCTGCTTGTTATCGCCGGAGCCATCACCGGTAGCTGGGTTGGAGTTGCGAACCACAGCTGGTGGCAATTCGCCTTGCGCTGGCTGCACGTGACCGCAGGCGTGATGTGGATCGGGATTCTTTGGTACTTCAACTTCGTGCAGATCCCGTCGATGCCGAAGATTCCTGACGAGCAAAAGCCGGCGATCGGCAAGGTGATCGCGCCGGCAGCGCTGTTCTGGTTCCGCTGGGCCGCGATGGCGACCATCGTCCTCGGGGTGATTCTGGCGTCGATGAACGGCTACCTGGCGCAGGCGCTGATGCTGCAGAAGGGATTTTTAGCCATCGGACTCGGCGCGTGGCTCGGCATCATCATGTGGTTCAACGTCTGGTTCATCATCTGGCCGAATCAGAAGAAAGCGCTCGGCATGGTCCAGGTGACACCGGAAGAGAAGACCAAGGCGGCGCGCGTGGCGATGCTCACCTCGCGCTTCAACACCATGCTCTCTCTCCCGATGCTCTATTTCATGGTGGCGCAGTCGCACGGCGGCCTCTAGGCCGGCCACCGCCATGCTCGAAATTCGGGGCCCCACGCGGGCCCCGTTTCATTCTTATGCACCAAAGCTTTGGCAGGTCTGGTGGCTATACGGGATTCCGATGGGCCTGGTGGCCGCTACCCTATTTGCCGTCGCGGAAAACGCTCGCGAAGCCGGCCAAGCGTACTGGGGCGATCTGCTCGATATAGCCCGCCTGGCCGTCTATTGGTTCTGGTTCCGGCTGGTTTGGAAATACTCGCGCAACGTCGGGCTGCGGGTCTGGACCTTTATGGCCCGCGCGGCCGCCGTGGCCGGGTTGGTCGCGATGGCATTGTCCTAGCGGGGCCGCTCCAGCCCGCCGAGCTTGACTCCCGGCTTGATGCCGCGCTGCGCAAACCAGCCGCGGTTCATCTCCAGCGCATAGCGCGCCGGCTGCGCGGCGCAGTGCGACTGCTCGCTGTGCGGCTGCATGTCGGCGATGTTGATGATCGCGCCCCGCTCGTCCAGAAACGCCACCGACAGCGGGATCAGCGTGTTCTTCATCCACATGCAGTGGATCGCCGCCTCGTCGAACACGAACAGCATGCCGTCGTTCTGGCCGAGGGATTTGCGGTGCATCAACCCTTGGGCACGGGTGGGGAAATCCGCCGCCACCTCGGCGCGGATCAGGTGCATGCCAGCGCTGAGCTGGACCGTCGGCAGCGGCTGCGCCAGCGCCGGCATGGCAAGCGCCGCGAGCGTTATGAGAACAGCGCGCATGGAAATAAAAAAGGCAGGGACAGGCCCTGCCTTTGCGTCGTTCGGAAGCGGGTTACTTCTTCTGGTCCATCTTGTCCGACTTGCCCATCTTGTCGGACTTCTTCTTCTCGGTCTTCGCCTTGGCTTTTTTCTCGCCCTTGGCAGCCTTCTTCTCCGTCTTTTCCATCTTCTTGTCTTGCGCGACGGCACTCGACGCCGCGAAGGCGGAAGCGGTCACGGCCGCAAACATCGCGGCGACGATCACGGACAGCAGCTTGCTCATTTCGATCTCTCCTGGTTGGTTTTCGAAAACGGGTCGACGCGACGAGTCGAGCGGCTACCCGGGCCCAATAACGCACCACGGCCCCCGCCGTTGACCGCGCCGTACGCGGGTTATAACCCCTTGTTTTCATGCCGTCTCGCGACGAAGCGTATGATTTTCCGGCGATCGCTTCGCGTCGCGGCAGTCTTATATAATTTATCTTTTATCCCACAGGCCCCATGGCTTACCAACACATCAAGATCCCCACCGGTGGCGAAACGATCCGGGTGAACAAGGATTTCTCGCTGTCGGTGCCCGACCAGCCGATCGTTCCTTACATCGAGGGCGACGGCACCGGCGTCGATATCACTCCGGTCATGCTGAAGGTCGTCGATGCCGCGGTGAAGAAGGCCTACGCCGGCAAGCGCAGGATCGTCTGGATGGAGATGTTCGCCGGCGAGAAGGCGTGCAAGGTCTACGGCGAGAACGTGTGGCTGCCGGAGGAGACCCTTCAGGCGGCAAGAGAGTTCGTGGTGTCGATCAAGGGGCCGCTCACCACGCCGGTCGGCGGCGGCATCCGCTCGATCAACGTCGCGCTACGGCAGGAGCTCGACCTCTACGTCTGCCTGCGGCCGGTGCGCTGGTTCAAGGGCGTGCCCTCGCCGGTCAAGGCGCCCGACAAGGTCAACATGGTGATCTTCCGCGAGAACGCCGAGGACATCTATGCCGGCATCGAATGGCCTGCGAAGTCGCCCGAGGCGAAGAAGGTGATCGACTTTCTCACCCGCGAGATGAAAGTGAAGAAGATCCGCTTCCCCGAGTCGTCGGCGATCGGCATCAAGCCGGTGTCCATCGAGGGCTCGGAACGCCTCATCCGCAAGGCTTACCAGTACGCCATCGACCACCAGCGCAAGTCGGTCACGCTGGTTCACAAGGGCAATATCCAGAAGTTCACCGAGGGCGGCTTTCGCGACTGGGGCTACGCATTGGCGCAGCGGGAGTTCGGCGCCAAGCCGATCGATGGCGGGCCGTGGTGCAGCTTGAAGAACCCGAAGAGCGGCGAGGACATCGTCGTGAAGGACGTGATTACGGACGCCTTCCTGCAGCAGATCCTGCTCAGGCCGGCGGAATACGACGTGATCGCGACCCTGAACCTCAACGGCGACTATATTTCGGACGCGCTCGCCGCCGAGGTGGGCGGGATCGGCATCGCTCCGGGCGCCAACATGAGCGACACCGTGGCCATGTTCGAGGCCACCCACGGCACCGCACCCAAGTATGCAGGCAAGGACTACGTCAACCCGGGTTCCGAGATCCTTTCGGCCGAGATGATGCTGCGCCACATGGGTTGGGTGGAGGCCGCGGACACCATCATCCGCTCCATCGAGAGAACCATCATGGACAAGATCGTCACCTACGACTTCGCCCGCTTGATGCAAGGAGCAAAACAGGTGTCCTGCTCCGGCTTCGGGCAGGCAATGATAGAAAGGATGTAGCAACAAAAAAGGCCGCCTTCAGGGCGGCCTTTTTGCTTGAGCGTTCCCCTTAGACCTTCTGGATGTTGGAGGCCTGTTTCCCCTTCGGCCCCTGCACCACGTCGAAGCTGACTTTCTGGCCTTCTTTGAGGGTCTTGAAGCCGGCCATGTTGATAGCGGAAAAATGCGCGAACAAGTCCTCGCTGCCGTCATCCGGCGTGATGAAGCCGTAGCCTTTCGCGTCGTTGAACCACTTCACGGTGCCTGTTGCCATGCTCTCTCCCTGTCTTGTTGATTGAGCTACCGGGCGTTGACCCGAGCCATGCCTGGAACTCCACGACCCCGCCGCCCTATGGCGAAACAGACAGCCTGAATCCAAACACAGGCGCCCTTTTACGCGCCCCGCCGGGCTGCGTCAAGGGCCGTGCCCGAAGTGTCGCTTGTGCGCCAACGTCGTGAAAAAGCACCGTAATCCGCCCCGCATGTCCCCATCATCGCATTGCACGGGCCCCCCACATTGATTAGGATAGACCGCAAGCAGGCGACTGAAACGGAGCGGGAACGGGCGAGCATAGAGATTGTCCGATTTCGGGGGGCAAACGGGCGCGTAGCAAGGCGGCATGGCGCAGTTCAAGGACGACACGATACTGGAGGCGCAGCGCAGCAAGCTGAAGCCTCCGCCGATGTTCAAAGTCATGCTGCTGAATGATGACTACACGCCGATGGAGTTCGTAGTGGTGGTGCTGCAGAAGTTCTTCGGTATGACACGGGAGCGGGCCACCCAGGTCATGCTGAAGGTGCATCGGGAAGGCATTGGAGTCTGTGGGGTTTATCCCCGCGACGTCGCGGCCACCAAGGTGCAGCAAGTCGCGGCATACTCCCGAAAGCATCAACACCCGCTGCAGTGCGTAATGGAAGAGACATAACCGCAGGAAGAGACATAACCGCAGGAAGAGACATAACGGCAGGAAGAGACGTAACGGCAGGAGGAAAGGAAACGTAAGGAAATGATTGCCCAGGAGCTAGAAGTCAGCCTGCACATGGCGTTCGTCGAGGCGCGCCAGAAGCGCCACGAGTTCATCACCGTCGAACACCTGCTCCTAGCGCTGCTCGACAATCCGACCGCCGCCGAAGTGCTGCGCGCCTGCGGCGCCAACATGGACGAGCTGCGCAAGAACCTGACCCAGCACATCGCCGAGCAGACGCCGCGCATCGCCGCCGACCGCGAGGTCGACACCCAGCCGACGCTCGGCTTCCAGCGGGTGATCCAGCGCGCAATCCTGCACGTTCAATCATCGGGCAAGAAAGAGGTGACGGGGGCCAACGTGCTGGTCGCCATCTTCGGCGAGAAGGACTCGCACGCGGTGTATTTCCTCCAGCAGCAGGGGATCGCGCGGCTCGACGTCGTCAACTATATCTCGCACGGCATCACCAAGACGCCGCAGGCCCATCAGGGCAAGGGCGAGCAGGAGGCCGACCAGGAAGGCCAGGCCGAGACCTCGAACAGCCCGCTCGACAACTACACCCAGAACCTGAACGCGCTGGCGCTCGCCGGCAAGATCGACCCGCTGATCGGCCGCGACCGGGAGCTCGAGCGCGTGGTGCAGACGCTGTGCCGCCGGCGCAAGAACAACCCGTTGCTGGTCGGCGAGGCCGGCGTCGGCAAGACCGCCATCGCCGAGGGCCTGGCACGCCGCATCGTCGAGGGCAGCGTGCCGGACCTGCTCGCCAAGTGCACCGTGTACGCGCTCGACATGGGCGCGCTGCTGGCCGGCACGAAATACCGCGGCGACTTCGAGCAGAGACTGAAGGCGGTGCTGAAGCAGCTCGTCGATAACCCCAACGCGATCCTGTTCATCGACGAGATTCACACCGTGATCGGCGCCGGCGCGGCCTCCGGCGGCACGCTGGATGCGTCGAACCTGCTCAAGCCGGTGCTTTCCAACGGCCAGCTGAAGTGCATCGGCGCCACGACCTACAACGAGTACCGCGGCGTGTTCGAAAAAGATCACGCGCTGTCGCGTCGCTTCCAGAAAATCGACGTCGTAGAACCATCGGTCGACGAGACGGTTGAAATTCTGAAAGGCCTGAAGACCCGCTTCGAGGCCCACCATAGCGTCAAGTACACCGCCAACGCCCTGACGACCGCCGCCGAGCTGTCGGCGCGCTACATCAACGACCGTCACTTGCCGGACAAGGCGATCGACGTCATCGACGAGGCCGGCGCCGCGCAGCGGATTGCGCCCAAGGCGAAGCAGAAGAAGATCATCGGCAAGTCCGAGATCGAAGAGATCATCGCCAAGATCGCCCGCATCCCGCCGAGAAGCGTTTCGACCGACGACCGCAGCGCGCTCGCTAATCTCGACCGCGACCTCAAGGCCGTGGTGTTCGGCCAGGACCAGGCGATCGACGCTCTGGCCTCGGCGATCAAGATGGCGCGCTCGGGCCTCGGCAACCCGCAGAAGCCGATCGGGAATTTCCTGTTCTCGGGACCCACCGGCGTCGGCAAGACGGAAGTGGCGCGGCAGCTCGCCTACTGCATGGGCATCGAGCTGATCCGCTTCGACATGTCGGAATACATGGAGCGGCACGCGGTGTCGCGCCTCATCGGCGCGCCACCGGGATACGTCGGCTTTGAGCAGGGAGGCCTGCTCACCGAGGCGATCACCAAGAAGCCGTACTCGATATTGCTGCTCGACGAGATCGAGAAGGCGCACCCGGACATCTTCAACGTGCTGCTGCAGGTGATGGACCACGGCACGCTGACCGACAACAACGGCAGGAAGGCGGACTTCCGCAACGTTTGCATCGTCATGACCACCAACGCCGGCGCCGAGTCGCTGGCGAAGACCCAGATGGGCTTCACGCCGTCGGTGCAGCCCGGCGACGAGATGGAGGCGATCAAGCGGATGTTCACTCCCGAGTTCCGCAACCGCCTGGACGCGATCATCTCGTTCCGTGCGCTCAATCACGAGATCATCATGCGCGTGGTCGACAAGTTCCTGATGCAGCTCGACGAGCAGCTGGCGGAGAAGAAGGTCGAAGCGCAGTTCACAGAAAGCCTGAAAGAGCACCTGGCGAAGAAAGGCTTCGATCCACTGATGGGGGCGCGGCCGATGGCGCGGCTGATCCAGGACACGATCCGCCGCGCGCTGGCCGACGAGCTGCTGTTCGGGCGGCTCCAGCACGGCGGCAAGGTGACGATCGACGTCGGCGAGGACGAGAAGATCAGGCTGAAGTTCGAGGAAGAAGCGGCTTCGGTCGTCTGACCCGGCAAAAGGGCATAAGCAAAGGCCGCCTCGCGCGGCCTTTTTACAAAACCGGGAGGGCCAGAATGATTCCTCGAATCTTGCTTGGAGCGCTGCTTGCATGCGCCGCCTTCGCCGCCATCGCGCAGGACAACGCCGTCGCGCGCAGCCTGGCCGCCACGTGCGCCAATTGTCACGGCACCGATGGCCGCAGCGTCACCAAGGAAGTCACCCCGCTCGCCGGGCTGCCGAAGGAGTACCTGGTGTCGCAGATGAAGGCCTTCCAGGAGGGTAAGCGTCCGGCCACCGTGATGCACCAGATCGCCAAAGGCTACACCGATGCGCAGATCGACCTGATCGCCGGGTACCTCTCGGCGCAAAAGAAGTGAGGCGGCCATGAAACGCAGAGATTTCCTGAAGCTCGCCGGTGCAGTGTCGGTCGCCGGTTGCGCCGGCACCGCGTCGTCCAAGGCGCGTGTCGTCGTCATTGGCGGTGGGTATGGCGGCGCGACCGCCGCCAAGTACATTCGCATGTGGGATCCCGCGATCGAGGTGATAATGGTCGAACGGGAGCGCGCCTTCACTTCCTGCCCCATCTCGAACCTCGTGCTGGGCGGTTCCCGCAGCATGGACGATATCCGGCGCGGCTACGACGGCCTGCGCAGGCATGGCGTACAGATCGTGAACGACGAGGCCATCGCAGTCGACGCCGCAAAAAAGGTAGTGCGGCTGCAGCGCGGCGGCGACCTGCCGTACGACCGGCTGATAGTGTCGCCTGGAGTGGATTTCCTCTTCGGCGACTTCGAGGGTTACGCCGAGGCCATGAATGCGGGACGCGTCCTCCATGCCTGGAAAGCGGGGCCGCAGACCATAGAGCTGCGCAGACAGCTGGTCGCGATGCAGGATGGCGGCGTCTATGTGCTATCGGTACCGACCGCGCCGTACCGCTGCCCTCCGGGACCGTACGAGCGCGCGTGCCAGGTCGCCAGCTACTTCAAGCAGGCAAAACCGCGCTCGAAGGTGCTGGTCCTTGACGCCAATCCAGATGTGATGTCCAAAGGGCCGCTGTTCAAGCGCGCCTGGGAGGACCTCTACAAGGGCATCATCGAGTACCGTGCCGGGCAGAAGGCGGTGGGCATCGATGCCGCAGGCATGGCGGTGAAGCTGGAGTTCGATAGCGTGCGCGGCGATGTGCTCAACGTCGTTCCGCCGCACCGCGCCGGCGATATCGCCGTCAAAGCCGACCTTATCACGCACAACAACCGCTGGTGCGACGTCGACTGGCGCACACTGGAATCCAAGGCCGTCAAAGGCGTGCACGTGCTTGGCGATTCGACGCTATCGGCCTCCGCAATGCCCAAATCCGGGCATATGGCCAATCAGCACGCGAAAGTGTGCGCTGACGCAGTGGTTGCGCTCCTCAATGGCCGCGAGCCCAACCCCAATCCGGTGATGAACAATACGTGTTACAGCTTCGTGTCCGACAAGGAAGTGATCCATGTCGCGTCTGTACACCAATGGGATGCCGGCCAGAGCACGCTGCTTCCCGTGAAGGGCGCGGGCGGCGTCTCCAGTGCCCGCTCCGAGCTCGAGGGGCAGTACGCGTGGTCCTGGGCCCAGAACATCTGGGCCGATATGTTGACCTAGCGCCCGGTGCTGCCGAAGCCGCCGGCGCCGCGGGTGCTGGCGGCGAACTCCTCGACCACTTCGAACTCGACCTGGACGACCGGTACCACCACCAGCTGCGCGACGCGGTCGAGCGGCTGGACGGTGAACGCCGCCTTGCCGCGGTTCCACACCGAGACCATCAACTCGCCCTGATAGTCGGAATCGATCAAGCCGACGAGGTTTCCAAGCACGATGCCGTGCTTCGAGCCCAGACCTGAGCGCGGCAACACCACGGCGGCGTAGCCCGGATCCCCGAGGTGAATCGCGATGCCGGCGCGCACCAGCTGGCTGTCCCCGGGGTGGAGCGTGAACGGCGCATCGATGCAGGCGCGCAGGTCCAGGCCGGCCGCTCCAGCGCTCGCGTAATGCGGCATCATGCTGCGGATTCTCTCGTCGAGAATCTTGACCTCCAGCTTCCTCATTTCTTCTGCGGCAGCATGCTGGCGACGTGCTCGACGAGCTTGCGCGCCAGCTCGATCTTCGGACCGCTACCCAGGTCGTGCTCGCCGCGGTCGTCGAACAGCTTGATGGCGTTATCGTCGCTGCCGAGCGCGTTCTGCGCGAGATTGGCCGCGATCAGGGGGACGTTTTTCTTCGCGCGTTTTTCCCGCGCGTGCTGCGCGAGCTTCTCGCTCTCCGCGGCGAAGCCGACGCAGAACGGGCCGTTCTTCATTCCCGCCACGTAGGCGAGGATGTCGGGATTCTCCGCAAGCTCGAGGGTCACATCATCGCCGTTTGCCTTCTTGATCTTCTGCGCCGAGGGGTTTTTCACCTTGTAATCGGCCACTGCCGCCACGGAGATGAACACGTCGGTCGAGGGCGCGCGTTTCTTGACCGCTTCGAACATCTCCTGCGCGGTGCGCACGTCTATCCGCGCCACGCCGGCAGGCGTTGACAGCGACACCGGACCGCTCACCAGCGTGACTTCGGCGCCGGCTTCCTGGGCAGCGCGCGCCACCGCGTAGCCCATTTTTCCCGAGCTCGCGTTGGTCAGCATCCTGACGGGGTCAACGGGCTCCTGGGTCGGACCCGCAGTCACCAGCACGCGCTTGCCCGCAAGCCGCTTCGGCGCAAAGAAGACGTCGATCTCGGCTGCGATCTGCGCCGGCTCGAGCATTCGGCCGTAGCCGGTTTCGCCACAGGCCTGATCGCCGGCCGCGGGACCCTCGACCAGCACGCCGTCATCGCGCAACACGGCCAGGTTTCGTTGCGTCGCCGCGTTCTCCCACATTTCGACGTTCATTGCCGGCGCGAGCATCAGCGGGCACCGTCTGGCAACACAAAGGGTGGAAAGCAGGTCGTCGGCAAGACCATGCGCCACTTTCGCCATGAAGTCCGCGCTTGCGGGCGCCACCACGATGAGTTCGCGGTCCCGCGACAACTCGATGTGCCCCATGCCGTCGGGCACGCGCGCGTCCCACAGGTCGCTCCACACCGGCTGGCCGGATAGCGCCTGGAAGGTCACGGGGGTCACGAAGCGTGTCGCGGCCTCGGTCATCGCTACACGCACGTCGGCGCCCGCGCGCACCAGCAGGCGCACGAGTTCAGCCGCCTTGTAGGCGGCGATTCCGCCGGTGATGCCGAGCAGTATGCGCTTGCCCTTCAACATGTCATCGGGCGCGTGCCAGCCGCGTTATCAGGGAAGCTGATTTTAAGGGAAACCCCCGGGCATGGCGATTTCGGACTGGCCCGTCGCCGAGCGGCCGCGCGAGCGGCTGCTCGCGCTTGGCGCAAAGGCCCTGAGCGACGCGGAGCTGCTTGCCGTGCTGCTGCGTACCGGCGTGCGCGACAAAAGTGCCGTCGAGCTCGCCCGGGAGCTTCTCGAGCAGTTCGACGGACTCACGGGATTGTTCAGCGCGGGGGATGAGCTCGCGAAGGTGAAAGGCCTCGGGGATGCCAAGCGCGCGCAATTCGCGGCGGCGATTGAACTCGCCCGCCGCTCGATTGAAGAGAAGCTCCAATCAGGGGCGGCCCTGACTTCTCCCGGGGCAGTGCGCGACTACTTGCGGCTTGCCTTGGGAGGAAAGCCGCACGAGGTGTTCGTGTGCATCTGGCTTGACGCGCAGCACCGCGTCATCAAATTCGACGAGCCGTTCCGCGGCACCCTGACGCAGACCAGCGTCTATCCGCGCGAAATCGTGAAACAGGCTCTGGCAACCAACGCGGCCGCCGTGATCTTCGCGCACAACCACCCGTCGGGCGTTGCCCAACCCAGCCAGGCGGACGAGCTGCTGACCGGCAACCTCAAGGAAGCGCTCGCGCTCGTCGACGTGAAGGTCCTGGACCACTTCATCATCGCCGGCAACCAGGCAATCTCCTTCGCCGAGCGTGGATTGTTGTAGTAAAATCCGCGGCTTCCGCGATTTCAGCGCTTATTTTCCGGAGTATTCCGATGTCCCGCGTCTGCCAAGTCACCGGCAAAAGGCCCATGAAGGGCCACCTGGTCTCGCACGCCAACAACAAGACCATCCGCACCTTCGAGCCCAACCTCCATTACCGCCGCTTCTGGGTGGAAAGCCAGAATCGCTGGGTCCGCCTGCGCGTATCGACCGCCGGGCTGCGCCGCATCGACAAGCTTGGGGTCGAGGCGGTTCTCGCAGAGATCAAGGCAAAAGCCAAGGCCAAAACCTAAGGAGCAGCCATGCGCGAGAAGATCAAGCTCGAATCATCGGCCGGCACCGGTCATTTCTACACCACCACCAAAAACAAGCGCACGACGCCGGACAAGCTCGAGATCAAGAAATACGATCCGAAAGCGCGCAAGCACGTGCTCTATAAAGAAACCAAACTGAAATAAAAAAGCCCGCTTCGGCGGGCTTTTGTGCTTGGGCTCAGGCTACGCGGGCCCGGGCCTTGCAGTTAGGCGTATGAGCGGAGGCGCTGCGAAAAATCGACCAGCGGCGCTATGCCGCTCGTTTCGGCGCGATGGCACCAGTCCTGCAGCTGTCTTAGCAATTGCTCTTTGGACGCGTTGGAGCGTTCCCACAGCGCCGCCAGCTCGTGCCGCATGGCGACCACGGTCGCGAGAGCGCGCGATTTTTTCAACGCCTCGGCTAGTCTGGCACGCTCCGCGCCGGCCAGCGCTTGGCCGCGGAGCAGCGCCCGCCGCAGGGAGCGCAACACCTCGGCGTCGCCCGGCGACCAATGTTTCAGCCGCTCGACCTCGTCGACATAGGTGCGACGGACCGACTTGGCATACCGGGAGAGCACGTCGTACCGGTTCGAGATCACGGCGTGGAGCGTTTCCAGGTCTGCGGCGGCCTTCGGACTCGCAAAGCGCGGCTTCGGGGCCACCTTCTTCACAGATGCGAGACCGAGCGCCTGGAGGATGCAGATGTACATCCAGCCGATGTCCAACTCGTACCACTTAGTCGAGAGCTTGGCCGACGAGGCAAAAGCATGATGGTTGTTATGCAATTCCTCGCCGCCTATGAGGATGCCCCAGGGGACGATGTTGGTGCTCGCATCGGCGACGTCATAGCTGCGATAGCCGAAAAAGTGCCCCAGGCCGTTAATAACCCCGGCGGCCCAGAAGGGAATCCAAGCGATCTGCACCAGCCAGATCAGGAAACCGGGCACCACTCCGAAGAGCAGCAGGTCAGCTGCAAGCGTGACGAAGACGCCGAAGACCGAGTACCGCGTATACAGGTTGCGCTCCATCCAGTCGTCCGGCGTACCGTGTCCGTAGCGCTCCAGCGTCTCCTTGTTGAACGACTCTTTCACATATAGGAGCACGCCGGCCCACAGCACGCGATTGATTCCGTAAATCTGCGGACTGTGCGGGTCCTCGACGGTTTCGACCTTGGCATGGTGCTTGCGATGGATGGCGGCCCATTCCTTGGTGACCATGCCGGTCGTAAGCCACAGCCAGAAGCGGAAGAAATGCGAGATGAGCGGATGCAGCTCGAGCGCGCGATGCGCCTGGCAGCGGTGGAGATAGATGGTCACCGCCGCGATGGTGACGTGCGTCAGTGCGAGCGCGGCAAGCGCGTAACCCCACCAGGGGAGATCCAGCAGACCGGAAAACAGCATCAGTCGCCTTGATTAATGGTTATGTATATGGGCGCAGCCATTCTACGCGAATGCTGATGCAGAGTCCCAAAGATACGTAAGTTGTCTTGGGGAAAGAGGAATTTATTCACATCCTGCACTCTTACGGATCGGACAACGGATGCCCTGCGGGGTTCCTCGCCGCTACAGCTCTGCATGGAACCGAAAGCTGAAGAAGTCCGCCGGTCCGCGATCCCGGTTATACCCCGGGTTCACGATGCGCTGATATCCGAGAGAAAGGTACGTCTTCTTCATGACCGCGAAGCTGTAAAAGACTTCAACGATTCGCTCCGTCGCGTAATTCAAGCGCCCGTCGCCGAGGAAGAAGCCCAGCCCGCCAGCGGCGAGATAATCGCGATGCGGCCGCGAAAGCCCATTGATGTAAGCCGCGACACCTACGGTGTCTTCGGGACGACCCCATCCGCCCCCTTTTATGAGCGCACCCGCCGCGAGCGAACGATCAATCTCCGTGAACATGAAAGTCTCGGTTCTGCCGTCACTCCAGCCCGCGCGCACGTACGCGCCGACATCTTCGCTGATCTCGACCTGTGTACTGACCCCGAACCCCTTCTTGAACTCGGCCCGGCGCACGGACGCCACATCCGGCGTAGCCGCCATAGCTCTGCCCAGAGCGATCGCGTCATCGTATTCGCCTGCGCTAACGCGATTGCGGAACATTAGCACGCGCGCGACGGCGGGCTTGCTGGCAAGCTTGTACGGCAATTCGAACTCAGCGACATCGCCATAGCGCCGAACGATGTCGTGTTCCAGGCGCAGCCCATTCGACTCCACCGGCACGAGGAAACGCCCGGCGCGCATTTGGAAGCGCGGCGTAATGTATTCGGCGGCAACTCCCCACGTGTAGCCGCGCGCATCAGCAGGGAAATCCCACGCGCCGTATGTGAGCGAAGACCAGTTCATGAACTGGGTGCGCGGATCGTGGCTGTATTCCAGCACGTCGAAGATATCTAACACCGACAGGTTTCCTGCTGTGAGCACAAAGCGCTCGGCTGCGTAGCGTGTCCTCACCTGGTTCAGGTCCGACTCCTTTTCCTCGATCTCGCCGCCAAGGTTCCAGGTGTGACGCGCGAAAAGCCGCGCCCGGTAACCTCTCAACTGTTGCCCGGTAGTGCGCTGGATCTCGCCGTTGGTGAAGCCACCCGTTCCCAGCAACTCCGAGAACGCCAGTCCCTGAACGAACTCCGGATTGAAATAGAGCTCGGTCGCGTCGCCCAGCCGTGCGCCGAGGAAAAGCGTCCCAGTAAGCGTGTAACTCCACGCACGCTCGGCGTCCAAGCTGTGGGGACCGCTGTATGCCGCAGGGAACGACGGCTTGTACTGCCGGATGTAGGTTGCCTGCCCGTGCACCTCCAGCGCGGACTCGGGCAAGTCGGCAGCGAGGGCCGAGCTCGCGCAGAGGGTCGCTATGCAGGCCAAGCCTCGCATCGGCCGCGAATATAGCAACTTCCAGCGTTGTTAGGCTCGCTGGAAGGCTGCGGCGAAGAAGCCGTCGGTGCCGTGCACGTGCGGCCAAAGCCGCAGCCGTTCTCCGGTTTTCAGCGGAATGCGCTGCGCGTCGAGCAGCTCATTGCATGGAAGGGTCTCGAACTCGGGATGCGCAGCGGAGAACTGGTCCACAACCGCCTCATTCTCGTCTCGCAGTATGCTGCAGGTCGCATAAACGAGCCGGCCGCCCGGCTTTACGAGGCGGGCCGCGGCGCCGAGGATGCGGTGCTGTTTTTGGGCGAGCTCCGCGACCGCATCCGCTCCGTGTCGCCATTTGAGGTCCGGATTGCGCCGCAGGGTGCCAAAACCGCTGCAGGGCGCGTCGACCAGCACGCGGTCGAGCTTGCCGGCCAGGCGCTTGGCGCGCGCATCGCTGTCGCCGGACAGCGCTATCGCATGCACATTGCTCACGCTTGCGCGCGCCGCGCGGGGCGCGAGAGCAGCAAGCCGCTTCGCCGATATGTCCATCGCATAGATGCGCCCGGTGCCGCGCATCAGCATCGCCAGCGCGAGTGTCTTTCCACCCGCTCCGGCGCAGTAGTCGGCCACCATCTCGCCGCGGCGCGGTGCAAGCAGCCAGGCGAGGAGCTGGCTGCCCTCGTCCTGCACCTCGATCAACCCGTCGCGAAACAGAGGATGGCGGTTGACCGGCGGCTTTCCCGCAAGCCGGATCCCTGCGGGGGAATACGGCGTGGGTGAGGCTGCAACTCCATCGTCGTCAAGCCGCGTCAGAACTGCGTCGCGTGATATGCGCGCCAGGTTGACGCGCAAATCGAGCGACGCTGCATTGAGCATGCCTTGCGCGATGCGCATGGCTTCCGCATCGCTGTGATCGGCGACCAGCCTTTCCCATAGCCAATCGGGCAGATCGGCGCGCACCGCCGCCGCAAACGACTCGGCGCGCGCGCTACGGATCCGCGCCACCAGCTTCTCGTCGACCAGGCCTTCGAGCGCCCGCCCCGACAGGCCGATGACCCGCAGCAACGCCGCCGCCAGCAGGGCATCCGGCACGGCGGAACCGGCAGCCGCCTCGAGCGAGCGCTTGCGTCGCAAAACGGCAAACGCAGCTTCGGCGATGAATGCCCGGTCGTGCTGGCCGAGACCGCGGTGGCCGCGGAAGAACAGTGAAAGCGCTTCGTCGGCGGGACGCGAGAGCACGAGAAGGCTTGAAAGCGCGGCGGCCGCCTGCGCCAGAAGCGCCCGCGTAAGCCTCACGGAGAAGAGATTCGGATGGCGACCTGGTCGAGGCGCGTGCCGTCTTTCCCGACGATGAGCAGCCGCACCGGGAGGAAATCGCGATCCTTTGCCAGCCAGAGTTCAGCCCGTTCGTTGTTTTCCTTGCGGCGAACGAGCTTCACCGTGTCGAACTCGCCGGCCGGCGTCTTCAGCCGCTCGCCGCTTTCAATGCTATAGAGCTGGTCTGAAATTCCCCGCCCGTCAATGACGTCGAGAGCCACCTCGGCGCCGCGCGGCGGATTGAAGGCAAACTCGTAAAAGAACGCCAGGCGGTCGTGGGGATGGGGCGGGAACGGCAATACTTTCGGGTCACCCTGGTACTGCACGGTCACGGTCTTCGCAGTCCAGTCGAACGTGGCGCGCTCGGTGTCGCGTCCGCTGCGTTCGTCGGAATATTCAAGAGGCTGCAATCCCTGCGCGGTCACCGCGCCGCGACTCGAACGCTTGATATGCCCGAGCAAGGCGAACAGGCCCCGGCCCCTCCAGGTTTCCGTGACCTGGTAGGTTCCGGCGCCATGCTCGAACCGATGCACGATGTCGGCCAGCGCCAGGCCGTTACGCGTCACTTCGTAGGCAATTTCCAAGCGTGACGGCGGCGCCGCCTGCGCCATTGCGCAGCAGCTAATCAGCAGAAAAAACCAGTTGTGCATCATTACCCTTAACGCGTACCAGGTCACCGTCGATGACCAGCTTGTTGTCCAGAAACCAGCGCACGGCGCGCGGATAGATCACATGCTCCTGCCGCAGCACGCGGGCGGCAAGCGTCTGCGCAGTGTCTTCGCTCCGCACCGGCACCGCGGCCTGGATGACGATCGGTCCGTGGTCGAGCTCCGCTGTGACGAAATGAACGCTGCAGCCATGCACCTTGGCCCCCGCGGCGAGCACACGCTCGTGGGTACGCAGGCCGGGAAACGCGGGCAGCAAGGACGGATGAATATTGAGCAATTTCTGTCGGTAGCGCGCCACGAATCCGGGCGTGAGCACGCGCATGAAGCCGGCCAGGACGATCAATCGCGGCGCAACCCGGTCGATCTCTCCGGCGAGCGCGGCGTCGAATGCCTCGCGGCTCGCAAAGCGGCGGTGATCGACTATCCGCGTCGCCACGCCGCGCGCTGCTGCGGTGTGAAGACCCTTTGCCTCTGCTTCGTTGCTGATCACCGCGGTGACGGGCAGCCCGGCATCGAGCAAGGCATGCATGTTGCTGCCCCGGCCGGAAATCAGGACCACTACGGACATGGGATCGCTCAGTAGACCCGCTTCGATCGGTAGCGGTCTTCCTCGAGCAGCGCGAGTACGCCCTTGTCTCCATACAGGTGCAACGCACCGAGCGCGACGAACGCCCCGCCGCGCCGCAACTCCCGCTGGATGCGGAAGGCCATCACGACGCTGCGGTCGTAGACGACCCGCTTCATCATCACCGCCTGGTGCACGGCGATCTCCGGGTGGCGGGCCAAGAACTCTTCGCGCAGGCGCCAGATCGCGGCCAAATCGCGCGCCAGGTAGGCCTCCAGCGTGTGCTCGGCGAGCGCGAGCAACTCATCGCGGTGGGCCAGGCTGTGCTTCAGAAGCGCGACCTGCGACTCCATCGGGAATTCATCGAAGGTGAAGATCTGCTCTTCGACGCCCTCGATTTGCGACAGCGGCATGCGGCGCGCGCGCGCGAGTCCGAGCAGCTGCACGTCGA
This sequence comes from Burkholderiales bacterium, assembly GCA_035602335.1. Taxonomy (GTDB): domain Bacteria; phylum Pseudomonadota; class Gammaproteobacteria; order Burkholderiales; family SG8-39; genus SCGC-AG-212-J23. The sequence continues at coordinate 22,124 of DATNMK010000049.1, read as the reverse complement.
GGGGCGAACCGTCCGCCCCCGCGGCATTGCGCAAGTTGAGCAGCACGCTCCACGGCTTGAGCTTGTTAACGAACTCACGCGATAACCCCGTCGGCTGCAGCTGCTCCACGACGCGCTCGAAGTCTTCCGTTCCGATTTTTTGTTCCAGCGTCTGCTGATCGAGGAATAGCGCCGCCTCCAGGAAGCGCTCCTTACTGTATGCGTCCGGCATGTACTCCAGCATCAGGCTTTTCGCGCCGTCGAATGCCTTGCGCACGGAGAGGGGCAGCTCGGCGAGTCGCGGGTCCGTTACGTGGATAGTGCCGTAGACGTGGCTCGGCGCGACGCCGTTCCGCCACACGCGCCAGAGCAACCCGTGGGCGAAGCGCTCATTCCGCGCCGCCCAGGCGGGAACAGCGGGCAGCAAAAGGCCTGAAAGAAGAAAGGCGCGTCGCTTCATGAGCCAGGGCCGATCATCGCCGCCGGGCGCACCCAACGATCGAAATCATCGGCCTTGACGTAGCCCAACGCGAGCGCTGCCTCGCGCAAGGTGCTGCCTTCCCGATGCGCTTTTTTCGCGATCTCCGCCGCGCGGTCATAGCCGATATGCGGCGACAGCGCCGTGACCAGCATCAGCGAGCGCTCCACCAGCTCGCGGATGCGCGCCTCGTCGGGCTCGATGCCGCGCGCACAGTGCTCGTCGAAGGAACGCGAGCCGTCGGCCAGGAGTCGCGCGCTCTGCAGGAACGCATGCGCGATCATCGGCTTGTAGACGTTGAGCTCGAGGTGGCCGGAAGATGCCCCGATGCCGAGCGCGACGTCGTTGCCCATCACCTGGGCGCACAGCATGGTGAGCGCTTCGGCCTGGGTAGGATTAACCTTGCCCGGCATGATGGAGCTGCCCGGCTCGTTTTCCGGGATGCGCAGCTCGCCGAGACCGGATCGCGGCCCGGAAGCGAGGAGCCGCACATCGTTGGCAATCTTGGTCAGCGCTGCTGCGAGCGTTTTCAGCGCGCCATGCGCAAAAACCATGGGCTCGTGCCCAGCAAGCGCCGCGAATTTGTTCGGCGCCGAGACGAAAGGCAGCCCCGTCTCGCGGGAAAGCCGTTCGCACACCCGGTCAGGAAATTGCGGATGCGTGTTCAGCCCGGTGCCGACGGCGGTGCCGCCGATCGCAAGCTGGTAGAGCCGCGGCAGCGCGTCACGTATGGCCTCCCACGCCAGCTCGAGCTGGGCCGCGTAGCCGGAGAACTCCTGTCCAAGCGTGAGTGGCGTCGCGTCCTGCAGGTGCGTACGACCGATTTTGATGATGTGCTCAAACTCGGCGCGCTTGGCCGCCAGCGTCGCGGCAAGCCGCGCCACCGCCGGCAGCACGTCGTCGTGCAGCGCGCGCGCGGCGGCGACGTGCATGGCGGTGGGGAACACGTCGTTCGATGACTGGCCGAGGTTGACGTCGTCATTCGGATGCACCAGGCGCTTGGGACCGCGCTCACCGCCGAGCAGCTCCGAGGCACGGTTGGCGAGCACCTCGTTGACGTTCATGTTGCTTTGCGTGCCCGAGCCGGTCTGCCAGACGACGAGCGGGAATTCCTCGTCGTGCTTTCCGTCAAGCACCTCCTGGGCGGCACGCTGAATGGCCTCGGACTTGGCTTTGTCGAGCAGGCCCAGTTCGGCGTTTACTACCGCCGCGGCCTTCTTGACGAGCGCGAGCGCGTAGACCACGGCGAGCGGCATGCGCTCGCCGGAAATGCGGAAAAAACGCCGCGAGCGCTCGGTCTGCGCGCCCCACAGCCGATCGGCCGGGACCTCGATCGGGCCGAAGCTGTCCTTCTCGATGCGGCTGCCGCTCATGGCGGCAGTAATGTTACTTCTTCAGCAGGCTGCGCAGCATCCATGCGTTTTTTTCATGTACCTGCATGCGCTGCGTGAGCAAGTCGAGCGTGGGTTCGTCGTTCGCCTCGTCGGCCACAGGCAGGACCTGACGCGCCGTGCGTACCACGGCTTCCTGCCCCTCGATCAGCGGCTTGATCATCTGCCCGGCTTTCGGCACCCCGGGCGTTTCCTTGATACGCGCGAGCTGCAGGTATTCGCCATAGGTCCCGGGCGCGTAGTGGCCCAGCGACCGGATGCGCTCGGCGATGAGATCGATGGTGTTCCAGGTTTCGGTGTATTGCTCCATGAACATCTGATGGAGGGTCTGGAACATCGGCCCTTCGACGTTCCAGTGGAAATTGTGCGTCTTGAGATATAGCACGTAGGTATCGGCGAGGAGCCGGGACAGACCTTGCGCGATAGCGGCGCGGTGCTTGGCGGAAATTCCAGTGTCGACAGGCATGAGCTATTTACTTTTCGGTGTTGATGTAGCCAGTCTATCGGCCGCGCCGCTGCCGCGCCAAAACTTTGTTTCAATCGCCTCGATAGGCGACGTTCATTTCTGGTCTTTGATCTCCGCTTGCACCTTGGCCATGTCGAGCGCCTTGGCCTGCGCAATGACCTGATCCAGCGCCGTTCCAGGCAACGCGCCCGCCTGCTGGGACAGGATTACCTTGTCGCGGAATACCACACCGGAGCGAAGCCTTTGCAGGGACCGCACCACGGCGCCCAGAAGTCCACGACTACCATCGGGTTGTCGTTGACGGTCTTCTCGAAATTCTCCTTGGTGAGATCCATCGTCGCCATGGCCGTCCTTTCGGAAAAAAGCGTGCAGTGTACCCTAGACACCCATGTATGCAGGGCGGTTCGCGCCATCGCCCACCGGGCCGCTGCACTTCGGTTCGCTGGTCGCTGCGCTCGCCAGCTGGCTCGATGCGCGCGCGGCGGGCGGACGGTGGCTGGTGCGCATCGAGGATCTGGACCCGCCGCGCGAGCAGCCCGGCGCCGCTGACCAGATCATGCGGGCGCTCGAACACCTCGGGCTCGAGTGGAACGATCCTGTGGTCTATCAAAGCAAGCGCGGACAGCTTTACCGCGACGCGCTTGAAAGGCTTGCTGACATGACATATGCCTGCGGCTGCAGCAGGAAGGAAATCTCGGATTCCGCGCTGGGTCTCACGTCGGCTGGCGTTTATCCGGGAACCTGCCGAAATGGTCTGCCGCCGGGAAAGACGCCGCGGGCCTTGCGCATGAGAACGGTGCCCGATCCGATACGCTTCCCGGACCGCGTACAAGGCGTCGTTGAGCAGTCGGTGGAGCGCGATGTCGGCGATTTCATCGTGTATCGTGCCGACGGCCAGTTCGCATATCAGCTGGCAGTGGTGGTCGACGACGCCGAACAAGGTATTACGGACGTGGTGCGCGGTGCGGACCTGCTCGACTCCACGGCGAGGCAGATCTATCTGCAGCGCCTGCTCGGCTATCCGACACCGCGCTATCTTCATGTGCCGGTTGTGGTGAATGCCGCGGGCGAAAAGCTCTCCAAGCAGACCGCAGCACCGGCGATCGGGCTCACGAGCGCGGAGGACCAGCTACGCAGGGCGCTCGCGTTTCTTGGCCAGCCAGAAGCCGCGAACCTGCGCGAAGCGGTTCGCAACTGGGATCCGGCGCGCATTCCGACAAAGCGGACGGTGGCGGTCCAATGAAAATCTCCAGCGTGGTGGGCGTGCCGCTTGCCATCCCGTTCAGCTACGGTGCCGGCGCCCGCAAGAAGCTCGACTTCTGCCTGGTGCGTGTCGAAACCGATGAAGGGCTGGTCGGCTGGGGGGAGGCGTTTTCGTATTCGTGCCGCGGCGCGGTTGCCGCCGCAGTGAATGAAATGATCGCGCCGCTGGCGGTCGGCCAGGACGCCGCGCAAATCAGCGCCCTGAATCTGGCGATCCCAAAGGAAGCTTCATATCTTCGGCCGCTTCGGCATCACCGTATTCGCGCTATCCGGCCTGGACATTGCGCTCTGGGATGTCGCCGGCAAGGCGGCCGGTGCGCCGCTGCATAAACTGCTCGGCAGCGGCAATCTCTCCAGCGTCGCCTGCTACGCCAGCCTCTTGCGCTATGGCGAGCCGATGCAGGTCGCGCAATATTGCGAGCGCGCGCTGGCGGAGGGCTACACCGCAGTGAAGTTGCACGAGGTAACGGACGCAGCAGTTGCCGCGGCCAGAAAGATGATACCAGGACGCATCCCGCTCATGCTCGACGTCAACTGCGAGTGGAACCGCGACGATGCCCTGCGGATGGCGCAGCAGTTGAGACGTCACGATCTTCATTGGCTGGAGGAGCCGGTATTCCCGCCGGAGGATTTTGCGGCGCTGCGCAGCGTCGGTGAGTCGAGCGGCGTGGCGACGGCCGCTGGCGAGAACCTGTGCTTTGCTACCCAGTTTACAGCGCTGCTCGGCGCCAGGGCCGTCAAATTCGCTCAGCCGTCGGTGACCAAGGTCGGCGGAATCACGGAATTCCTGAAAATCGTCGAGCTCGCCACCGCAGTGCGAATCGCGCCGTACTCACCCTACTTCGGGCCCGGCGCCCTCGCGACGTTGCATCTGATCGCTGCCAAGGTGCCGGAAGCACGCTTCGAGCATTTCTATTTGTGGCCGGAAGCCACGCTCTACCCGGGGTGGTTTGGAAAAAGCGTGATCGAGGTGCCGCAGGACCCGGGACTCGGTGTCGATCCGGATCCGGACGTGATACGCCGCTATCGCACCTGACGCGCTGGAATCACCACCGTCAGAAGCGAGCCGAGGACCAGCAACAACGCCGCGTATTCGGCCCAGGTGGGGCGCTCGCCGAGAAACAGCATCCCGCTGATGACGCCGACTACGGGAATGATCAACATGCTGAGCGAGAACACGGTGACGCTGACCGATGTCGCAATCTTGATCCACGCCCAATGCGCCCACGCGAACGCAATGAGTACATTGTAGGCAATGCTCAGAGCCGCCTCGAGACGCACCTCCTTGAGCGCACCGAAATCGTCGAAAAGCAGCGCGCCGACGAAAATGGGTACGCCGCCCAGAAGCATGATCCAGGCCGTGTACGGCCCCGTTCGCATCGACGTCGGGTAACGCTTTTGCAGGATAACGCCCAGCGCGCAGCTCGCCGCCGCGCCCAGCACGAGCAGCGAGCCAAGCGGCGCTTTACCCAGGCCGATGATCCCTTCGCCGAGTAGCAAGACCAGTCCTGCCATGCCGAGGGTCAGGCCAAGGAGCTTGACGGCCGTCAAGCGCTCGCCAAGGAGCCAGACGGACAGAGGAATCGCGAGCGCTGGCATGGTGTAAGCGAGGATCGCCGCGCGGCCCGAGGAAATCATGGTCAGTCCGAAGGCCACCAGCACGTTCCAGCAGGTAATGTTGAAAAAAGCCAGCATCGCCAGCCTTGCCCACTGCCCCTTGGGCACCCCCAGGCGCTGGCCGCCGGCTCGCAGCACCAGGAACAGCACTGCCGAGCCGAGACCGAGGCAAAGCGTGCGAAACGTCCACGGGGAAACGTCGCCCAACGCGACTTTCATCGCGGTCCAGTTGAATCCCCACGCGAGCGTCAGGCCGGCAAGCAGCCACCAGAGCCGCTTCGGTAGGTGATCCGTGTCGGCGCTCACGCCCTGACGACCAGCGGCATGGCCTTCATTCCACGCAGAACCATCGAGTCGAGCCACTCGAGACGCTCGCTGGCCAGCACGATGGTGCGCCAGCGCTTGAGAACCGCAGGCAGAGCGACCTGGCCTTCGAGCCGTGCCAGCGGAAAACCCAGGCAGATATGCGCGCCGAAGCCGAACGTCAGATGGGGCACGCCGCTACGCGTTAGATCGAGGCGATCAGGCTCCGGGTAGGCACGATCGTCGCGATTCGCTGCGTTCATCAGCAGGAATACCCGCTGCCCGGGCTGCAGGCTGCGGCCATGCATCACTTGCTCGTCCTGCACGATGCGCACCTGCGCGCCGATCGGGCCGTCGTAGCGCAACAGCTCTTCCACCGCTGCCGGCGCGAGGCCCGGTGTTTCGCGCAGTCGTTGCAGCTCGCCTGGGAAACGCAGCAGCGCAAGCAGCCCGTTGGCGATATGGTGCGTGGTGGTCTCGTGTCCGGCAAAGAGCAGTAGGATGCAGGTCGCGACCAGCTCGTCGTCGGTGAGACGGTCGCCATCGTCCTCTATCTTGACGAGCTCGGTCAGCAGGTCGGATTGCGGTGCCGCGCGGCGCGAGGCGATCAGCTCGCGGAACAGATGCGCCATCTCCGTGGTAGCCGCCTCGGCACGTCCGTACTTCTCCGGCGTATCGCGTGCGCTGCCAATAAAGAGCGCCATCTCGTCCGACAGATGCTTGAGGCGCTGCAGCTCGCTGCGCGGTACGCCCAGCATATCCATGATCACCAGGGCTGGTAGGGGGCCAGCGAACTCGGCGATGAGGTCGAGTTCTTCGCGATCGCCGATGCGTGCCAGCAACCAGGCAGTAAGCGCCTCCACATTCGGTCGCAGGACATGGATGGAGCGAACGTTGAAGACCTTGCTCGCCAGCCGGCGCAGGCGCGTGTGCTCGGGCGGATCGCGGAACACCATCCATAGCGTGAGGATGTGCATCAACTGAGCGACGCGTTCGGCTTCGGCCGATAGCAGCGTCGCAAAGAACGGTCGCAGCCGGTCCGAAGACATCCGGCTATCGAGGCATACGCGCTTGACGTCCTCGTACCGAGTCAGCACCCACGCCTTGAGGACCGGACTCCAGTGCGCCGGCTCCTGGTCACGCATGCGCTGATAAAGGGGAAACGGATCCGCCAGCACCGCCGGATCGTTCGGACGGTAATCGATACTCATCTCTTGTAGGCGAAGACGCCCCCCAGGTAGCCCGCTTGCATTAAAACCCCGGCCATTGCCATCTGGGCGGTCCCCCGCGGTAAGGAAGCCCTAACTTCGCCCCCGCAAAGCCGGTACTCCACAGGATCACGAAGAGCCCCGCGAGGAAGACCGGTGCCCACCCGTATTCCGTTTGTCCTGTAGTTGATTGTGCGTGCGACAGATCAATCACTTATGTTGCTACGCACAAAAACCTTGACTTTCGACATGATCGGCATAAAATCCATTTTGCTGCATTGCACAAAATCACAGACCAGGAGCCAGCAAATGTACGTAACCCCGGAACAGATTCAAGCGGCCAACAAGGCCAATGTAGAAGCTCTTCTTGCCGTAGCCAACGCGCAGTTCGCTGCGTTCGAGAAACTGGCGAATATTCAAGCCAGCGCGGTAAAGAGCGCGTTCGAAGACAGCGTTGCCAACACCCGCGCGCTGCTCGGCGCGAAGGATGTACAGGAGTTCGTTACGCTGCAGAACTCGTTTACCCAGCCCGCCATCGAGAAGGCGATCGCCTACTCGAAGAGCGTGTACGAAGTCGCGACCGAGGCCAACGCCGAGCTGTCCAAGGTGGCGGAGCGCCGTGTCGCCGAGTGGAATGAGAACTTCGTGACGCTGCTCGACAAGGTTTCGAAGAACGCGCCGGCCGGCTCGGACGTCGCGGTCGCAGCGGTAAAGTCGATGCTGGCCGCCGCGAATTCGGCCTACGACAACCTCACCAAGGTCGCGAAGCAGGCGACCGAGATCGCGGAAGCCAATGTGGCCGCCGCGACCGAGACGGTGAAAGGCCTCGCGAAACCAAAAAAGGCCGCCTAAGCGCCAAACCGGGCAAAAGCAAAGCCGCCCGATCTAGCGCAAAGCGCAGCCGCAAGACGAAGGCTGCCAGGTCTAGAAAGAAGTAAGGAAAGCCCCGCCAAAAGCGGGGCTTTTCATTTGTAGGAAAAGCCGCCCTCCGATACGGCACGGCGCAATGCTTCCATCGCATCGTCCACCTCGGCGGGGTCGCCTCGCACACCAAGTTCGACGTGAATTCGGCTGCCGTCCTCCCCCATCGACGGCAGGCTGAACACCTTCACATTGGGGAAGCGCGATTCCACCGACTCCATAGCCGGAATCAGCTGGCTTTCTCCCGCTTCATAGACCAGGATCGAGTTTTCCGCCCAGCGGTCGCGGTCGAACAGTTCCTTGTATCGCGTTTCGAGCACCCATTCGACCATTGGCCAGGCCATCTGCGGGAAGCCCGGCACGAAGTAGTGCTCGCGCAGCGAGAAACCGGGGATCCGATTGACCGGGTTGGGAATGACTCGAGAGCCGGCGGGAAATTCGCCCATCTTCAGCCGCTGCGGAGTCGCGTCGCCGCCGAAGCGCGCACGGATCTCCCGCTCGGCATCGGGATGTAGATGCAACGGCGCACGCGCGGCCGCGGCGGCGCACTGCCGCGTGTGATCGTCCGGCGTAGCGCCGATGCCGCCGAAGCTGAACACGACATCCTTCGAGGCGAAGCTGCGCTCGAGCGCCGCAGTGAGGCGCGCCGGTTCGTCGCCGAGGTATTGCGCCCAGGCGAGGCGCAAGCCGCGCTTCGCGAGGGCACCAATGAGGAAGGCGAGATGCTTGTCTTGGCGCTTTCCTACGAGGATTTCATCCCCGATGATGAAGGCGCCGAATGCCAAATCACGCCGCCTTTTTGGCCCATTGCTGCAGGTCTTCGAGGCCGCCGATGTGCTTGCCGTTGATAAATACCTGCGGCACCGTGCCGCGGCCAGTGATGGCGCCGATCACGCGCGTGCGGATTCTGTGGTCAAGCGGTACCTCGGCGTAATCATAGCCAAGGTCCTTCAGCAGAACCTTCGCCTTCGCGCAGTAGTCGCAACCTTCGCGGGTGAGGATTGCCACCTGGTCGGGCGTCTTTGCCTTCGGATTGATGTAGTTGAGCATGGTATCGGCGTCCGACACCTCGTACGGGTCACCAGGTTTTTCCGGCTCGATGAACATCTTCTGGATCACGCCATCCTTCACCAGCATGGAATAGCGCCACGAACGCTTGCCGAAACCCAGCTCGGACTTGTCCACCAGCATGCCCATTTTCTCGGTGAACTCGCCGTTGCCATCTGGCAGCATCATGAGGTTGCCCGCTTCCTGCTCGGAGGCCCACTCGCTCATCACGAACGGGTCGTTGACCGAGACGCAGACGATCTTGTCCACTCCATTGGCGTAGAACGCCGGCGCGAGTTCGTTATAACGCGGCACATGCACGGACGAGCATGTTGGCGTAAAAGCGCCGGGCAGGGAAAACAGCACCACCGTCTTACCCTTGAAAATGTCGTCGGTAGTGACGCTCTTCCATTCGTTGCCGGTGCGGATGCGGAACGTGACTTGAGGAACTTGCTGGCCTTCACGGTTGGCAAACATGGTCTGGCTCCTGACTCTGGGATCAAAATGTAGAGACAGAGTCTAGGAAAGCACGTTCCCCACCGCCAATGGTTTGTTCGGATGGGACCAATAGTTGCAGCCTAATCGCGCAGCCGCAAGGCCTGCAGGGCGCCGAGGAGGTAGTGGATGAAGGCGAGCCCGAAAACCACGGGTGCGAACAAGCCGACGATCGGCACATAGGCCATGAGAGCGAGCAGGAGCCCGAGCAGGTATAGAGCGCCGCGCCGCTGGCTGAAGATTCGTGCTATCTCGGCCTGATCGGCGTGCTCGGCAAGCGCGTCGTAGCGCAGGAGCCTTTGGTTGCCCCAACCGAGGATCACCACCGGGATCACAGGCCACAATGGAGGCAGTAGCCAAAGCGGCAAGGTGAGCAAGCCCAGCCCGAGCATGCCGAAAAGCGCGACTAGGCCGTTCCAGCCGCTGCCCGCGACTCCGCCGCCGCGGCGCCGCTCCAGATCCGGGAAGGAACGCCGCGCCACATGATCAACCATGGCCTGCATGCCGAAGATACCCAGGATAAATAAAGCAGTGAGGTAAACCAGTGGCACGAACAGCAGGAAGAGCAGCACGTGCGCCGCGATGAGCGTGGCATCGCCGAGATTGAAGTTCATGAAGAACATCGCCGACTCGAGCCAGCGCTGCAGCGCTCCGGCTATTAACGTAGCGATGCGCGCCCATAGCGCGATCGCCACCGCACCCCAGATCGCGAGCGCGATCAGCATCGGCCAAAGCATCAGCCAAAGCATGCGCGGATGCAGCACATTGGCCACGCCGTATGACAGCGACCGCGCGATGCTCATTTGCGCAGAGTCTGCCAGAGTTTGGCGAGGCGCTTGACGGACACCGGGACCGGCGTGTGCAGCTCTTGGGCGAAGAGGGATACGCGCAGCTCCTCGAGCAGCCAACCGAACTGCTCGAGCTGTGGAGTGAGGGTAGCCTGCCGCAACCGCGCGGCAAGCTCTCGCCGGTAAGGCTGCTCGACTGAAGCGAGCTCCGCCGCCAAGCGTGCATCGCGCGCCGGATCGGTGCGCAGCTTGTCGAGGCGCAATGAGGCCGCTGTCAGATAGCGCGGCAGGTGCTGCAAGCGCTCCCATGGCGTGCGCGCGAGCCAGCCGGGTGCCAGCAGCCGGCCGAGCTGCTGCTTCATGTCCTCACTGGCTTGCGGGAAGGCCTTCGCTGCAGCAGTCAATTTTTTCTCGAGTGCCGCGCATTCACCTAGAATGCCCGAGGCAGCGCGCGCAATTTCCTGGGCGATGAGGTTGAACCGGCTGCGGCCGTCTTCGACGCGGCGGGCAAACTCGGCCCGAGTCATTGGCAACGAGTCGGCGAGAAATGCCCGCTCGAGCGCCGCAGCGACCACGTCGGCCTTGAGCGGCCCGAGGATGATGTCGCGCGCGAGCGTCCTCTCGAGGTCGCGGATGCGGTCGTGGAATGCGATCGCGAGCAATCTGCGTACACCCCCACGATGGATTTCACGTGCGCTCTCGGGAGAGTCAAAGACCTGCAGCGTAACCGCTTCGCCCGCGTCGGCCAGCGCCGGATAACCAATCAGCGTCTGGCCGCCGCGCTCGATTTCCAGGATTTCCGGCAGATCACCCATGGTCCAGCCGGTGTAGCGCTCGGATTCCCGGACCGAAGCTTCAGTTTGCAGGATTGCCGCGGTTTTCTCGCCAAGGCTTCCTTTCAGCTCCGCGAGATTGCGATCCATGCCGAGCTGGCGCCCGTTGTCGTCGACGACGCGGAAGTTCATACGCAGGTGCGCAGGTGCGGAGTCTGGCCGGAATGAATCGACCGGCACGTCCAAGTTGAGTTCCCCGCGGATGTGGCGCGCGAGCGCCGCCGTAAGAGGCGTATCGGAGGGCGGCACCGCCTCGCAAAACGCTGCGGCGAACTCGTCTAGCGACCCGAGCTTGTGCCGCAGCCGCTGCGGAACCGATTTCACCATGGCCCTGACCTTTTCCCTGAGTAGCCCGGGGACTAGCCATTCGGACCGCGCCGCCGGCACCTGGTTGAGCAGCGCGAGCGGCACGGTCATCGTGACGCCGTCGCGCGGCGAACCGGGCTCGAAGTGATACTCGAGGGCGAAGCGGTTCGGTCCGAGCTGCAGCAGCGGCGGGAAATTCTCGGTCGTGATGCCAGCCGCCTCGTGCCGCATGAGGTCGTCGCGCGACAGATAGAGCAGCTTCGGCCGTTCGCGCTCGGCGCCCTTGCGCCACTTCTCGAAGTCGGCGCCGCTCGATATGCCCTGCGGAACGCGCTCGTCGTAGAACGCGTGTATCAGTTCCTCATCGACCAAGATGTCCGGTCTGCGCGACTTGTGCTCGAGGCGCTCGATCTCGGCGATGAGCCGGCGGTTATGAGCGAAGGACGCCGCCCGCGTCTCGAAATCGCCCTCGACCAGCGCCGAGCGGATGAAGATCTCGCGCGACAGCGCGGCATCGAAGGGCGCAAAGTTCACCCGCCGGCTGGCGTATACGGGCAGACCGTAGAGCGTGCCGCGCTCGAGCGCCACGACTTGAGCGCGACCTTTCTCCCAGCGGGGATCCTGCCGCTCGCGCTTCAGCAAATGCGCGCCGAGCTCCTCCAGCCACTTCGGATCGATGTTCGCCACGGTGCGGGCGAAAAGCCGCGTCGTTTCGACGAGCTCGGCCGCGACGATCCACTTACCGGGCTTCCTGGTCCACGAGCCAGGGTGCACCCAGAACTTGATGCCGCGCGCTCCCAGGTAGCTGCCTTCCGTCTCGTCGCGCATGCCGACGTTGCCGAGCAGTCCGGCGAGGAGCGCGCGATGGATGGCGCGATAGCCTTCAGGCCTTTCAGGGTTCGCCGAGGATGCCGGCCATTTCATTTCACCGAGCGTGGTTTCAAGCTGAGCATGGATGTCACGCCACTCCCGCATGCGCGGGACGGAGAGGAAGTTTTCGCGGCAAACCTTCTCGAGCTTTGCGTCGAAAACCTTCCACAGCTTTAGATAGGCGAGAAAATCCGAGCGTTCGTCGGCGAATCTGGCATGGCGTTCGTCGGCGGCCGCCGCGTGCTCGAGCGGGCGCTGGCGCGGGTCCTGCACCGACAGCGCGGCGGCAATGACTAGCAGCTGCTCGAGGCAACCTTCGGCGCGCGCCGCGACCAGCATGCGGCCGACACGCGGATCGAGCGGCAACCTCGCAAGTTCGCCGCCGATATCGGTAAGCTCGTTGCGTTCGTCGACAGCGCCGAGCTCGGCAAGTAACGCATAACCATCGGCAATGGCGCGCGGCGCCGGAGGGTCGAGGAAGGGAAATGCCTCAACCTCGCCTAACCCGAGGCTCTTTGCGCGCAAGATTACGGAGGCGAGCGATGAACGCAGCAGTTCCGGGTCGGTGAATGCCGGGCGCTTGTCGAAGTCCTCTTCGGAATACAGGCGGATGCAGATGCCGCGCGCGACACGGCCGCAACGGCCGGCACGCTGTTTCGCCGCAGCCTGGGAGATCGGTTCGACGCGCAGCATCTCCACCTTGTTGCGATAGCTGTAGCGCTTCACGCGCGCTAGGCCAGTATCGACGACATACCGGATGCGCGGCACGGTGAGCGAGGTTTCGGCAACGTTGGTGGCGAGCACGATGCGGCGCGCCGGCCCGGGCTTGAAAACGCGATCCTGATCCGCGGCGGAAAGCCGCGAATACAGGGGAAGAAGCTCCGCCCCGAGGTGCCTGCGCCTTAACACCTCGGCGGTGTCGCGGATCTCGCGCTCTCCGGGCAGGAATACCAGAATGTCGCCCTCGCCTTCGCGGCACAGCTCCTCGATCGCATCGGCAAGGGCCTGCTCCTCTTCTTCGCGCGTCGTGTCCTCAGAATCGCCAGCCACCGGACGATAGCGCAGCTCCACCGGATGCAGGCGCCCCGATACCTCGATCACCGGCGCATCGTCGAAGTGCCTCGAGAAACGTCCTGCATCGATGGTGGCCGACGTGATCACCACCTTGAGGTCGCGGCGGGCTTCGACCAGTTTTTTCAGATAGCCGATCAGAAAATCGATGTTCAAGCTGCGTTCGTGCGCCTCGTCGAGAATGATCGAGCCATACTGCCGCAGCCCAGGATCAGCCTGCGTTTCGGCGAGGAGGATGCCGTCGGTCATGAGTTTTATGGTCGTGTCTGACCGAACGCTTTCGTGAAACCGCACTTTGTATCCCACCAGCGCGCCCACCTGGGTTCCAAGCTCCTCGGCGATGCGCGCCGCCACCGAGCGCGCGGCGATGCGCCGCGGCTGCGTATGCCCGATGCGACCGGCTGCGCCACGACCCATCTCGAGCAGGATCTGAGGCAGCTGCGTCGTCTTGCCCGAGCCCGTCTCGCCGCAGACGATGACCACGGGGTGGCTTACAACGGCGGCGCGGATCGCATCGCGCTTGGCGTTGATGGGCAAGGCGGGGTCGAAACGCAGTAACATATACGTTACTATCTAGGGCGCGTGGCTACGCTCGGCAGGCGTAAATAATTGCGGGTCGTGAAGCGAGCTGCCGCTGCCCGGGCACCGCACCAGCGACATCTATGGACGTGTGGTGAAGGTAAAGCCGAAAGGCAAGCGCTGCCTGCTGGGCATCGAATTCACTTCGCCCGGTGCCGAGACGAACAGCAAGATCCAGCTCTTCGTGCAGATGCTCATCCAGGGATCCGACGACATCCGTTCGCTGTAGCGCGAGGCGCTGCCAAAACAAAAAAGGCACCCCGAAGGGTGCCTTTTATTGAAGCTAAGGCTCTGATTAGCCGCCGCGGCAGGAGCCCGGCAGGTACTTCAGCGGAACCGTGGTGCCCGCGCCGCCGCAGGACCAGCCATACAGGCTCTGGCTTCCACCCGCGACGAAAGTCGCCGCCGTAGCCGCCGATGAAAGCGGGGTCAGCGTAACCACCGAGGTGTTCACCGACGGGCTGATGCTCTGCACCGTGGCGGTGACGACGCCATTCGCGCTCGTGGTGATGGCCGTCACGTACTTCGAGCCCGCGGTGGTGCTGACTTCGCAGCCCCAGCCGCCGGCGCCCGGCGCCGACCCGCCCGACTGGTACACCTCGGTGATCGACGTACGGCAGGCGCTCATTGCGAGAATTATCTCCGACATCTTGGCGCGGATCGTGTAGTCCTGGTACGCCGGAAGTGCGACGGCGGCCAGAATGCCGATGATCGCAACCACGATCATCAGTTCGATCAGCGTGAAGCCTCTTTGCAGATGTTTCATTGGAAACCTCCCTAGTTGAACCTACAACCATGGCGGTTGCTGGCAATAGACGAGACGCATATCCCATGCCCGGCCTGAGATGCTTGCACGAATGCAAGCAAGCATTAGCATCAATGGCATAGCACGCTGGTTTCTCCCAGGCGTGGCCGGATCCGCAATTTTTTGTCAGCCAATGACAATTTGCGTCGCCCGGCAGTTATCTGCGCGTCCAGGGTCAGCCAACGCTCAGCTTCCAGACCCGGGCAACATCCGTTCGACATAACGCGCGATCAGGTCTACTTCGAGATTGACCTTTGCCCCTGGTGCAAGCCGCGAAAGCGTGGTGACCTGCAGCGTGTGCGGGATGAGATGCACCTCAAATACGTCGCCTTCGACGCGGTTCACGGTCAGGCTGACCCCATCGACGCAGATGGAGCCTTTCCGGGCAATGTAGCGTCTAAGGTCACGGGGGACGCGAACCTGCAGCAAACCGCTCGAGAACTGCAGTACCTCTCCAACCGCGTCCACGTGCCCCGTCACGAGGTGGCCACCAAGCTTGTCGCCCAAGGCCAGCGCCTTCTCCAGATTGACCTTGCCCGGCCGGTCGAGCCCGCAAGTGACGCGTAGTGTTTCCCCTGACACGTCGGCGGTGAATCCCTGCCGGGTCGTCGCGATGACTGTGAGGCACACGCCCTGCACGCAGATTGACTCGCCCACCGCGACGTCGGCGAGCCCCAGCGCCGGGCACTCCACTTCCAGCGGATTAACGCGCACGATCCTTCCCACCGCCTGCACGATGCCCGTGAACATGGCGGCAAAGCCTACCCGAAAAGAAAAAAGGCCACCGTAGTGGCCTTTTTACAAGAACCGGGTCTAAGCGTTAATGGCCCGCCGCGCGCCTATCGCGAGCCACAGGCCGAGCACGAAGCTCGCCCAGTGCTGCCATTTGCCCGTCGCCGCTATCATACGAATCTCCTTGACGCGCCTTTGCGTCGCGCTACAGGATTCGACAGCAATGATGGTACCCACGTTCTGGAAGCGCACGTCGCTACACACTGATCCGCGCGTAGCGCTGCGACCGCGGGTGTAGCGTTGCAACGACAAGTCGAGTTGATCGGCGCGGCATGGGGCCTCGGCGGCGTCGACCCCGGGTGCGCGGATGCGCCCGCGGTGCTTGCACCGCTGCTAGGTCAGCGGCTGCGCGAGTGCGGCGTGCCAGTAGTACCGGGCCCGATGCTGCGTCCGTCGCCGACCGAGCGGCGCAAGCAATTCGCAGTGAGCAAGCTATGTGGCCTGCTCGCCTCCGCGGTCGCCGACTCGCTGCGCCACCAGCGGCTGCCGTGCGTGCTGGGCGGCGATCACACCTGCGCGGGGGGGACGTGGACCGGCGTCGCACGCACCCTGCGAGGGGACCTTGGCCTGGTATGGGTGGACGCCCACATGGACAGCCACACTCCCGGCACTAGCCACACCGGCCGTCTGCACGGGATGCCGCTCGCCTGGCTCCTGGGGCAGGACGACGATCCGCTCTATGGCCTCGCATCGGGTGTGCTCGACCCGCGCCACGTTTGCCTGGTGGGCGTACGCAGTTATGAGCCGGAAGAGGCCGAGCGTTTGGAGCGCCTCGGAGTGCGCGTCATCTTCATCGAGGAAGTCCGGCGGCGCGGCCTGGAAGCGGCGCTCGATGATGCGCTGCAGATCGCATCGCAGGGCACCGCCGGGTTCGGCGTCAGCATCGATCTCGACGCCGTCACGCCGGAAGACGCGCCAGGCGTCGCGGTGCCGGCCGAGGGCGGTCTGGGCGGCGCCGAGCTGGCCCGCGCGCTGCGGCGCGTCGGCGGCCGGCCAGAGCTCACCGCGGTCGAGCTGGTGGAATATTGCCCGCGGCTCGACCGGGACGGACGCAGTGCGCAGGTTGCGGTGGACCTTCTGGCCGCCGCGCTATGCGGGGCGCGCGACGATACGAAGGTCGTCGCCTAGGCGCTCGACCGAAAGTAGTCTCAGCTTGCGACGTTCCTGGAGCGAAGACACGGCAGGCAGGTCCAGCATGCCCTGCGCCGTGTCGCCGAGGAAGCTCGGGTTCAGATAAACGACAAACTCGTCGACGCAGCCCTCGCGCACAAGCGACCCGTTCAGCCGGAAGCCGGCCTCGACGTGCAGCTCGTTGATGCCGCGCCGACCTAGCTCCTCCAGCATGCGTGGCAGGTCGACTTTCTGATTTGGATTCGGCAGAGGCACTACCTCCGCGCCCTTTGGCCCTTTGCCTTTTCTCCCTGAAAAGATCAGGACGTTCCCGCCTTCGAGGATGCGCGCGTTTTCCGGCGTCTCCAGCCGGCTGTCCACGATGACGCGCAGCGGCTGGCGCGCGGTGTCGACCTCCCGCACCGTGAGCCGAGGATCGTCGGCAGTGACGGTGCCTATTCCCGTCAGCACGGCACAGGCACGGGCGCGCCAGCGATGCCCGTCGCGCCGCGCTTCGGGTCCCGTGATCCATTGCGATTTGCCATCGGCAAGCGCGGTACGGCCATCTAGCGTGGCCGCCACCTTGAGCCGCACCCACGGTCTTCCTCGGGTCGTGCGCGAGACAAACCCGATGTTCAGCTCGCGCGCCTGCTCCTCGAGAAGGCCATGCTCGAAGGCGATGCCGGCGCCGGCGAGGGCTTCGCCGCCCTGCGCGGCGAGCGGATTTGGGTCGCGCATTGCCGCGACCACCCGTTTGATCTTTGCTTCGATCAACGCCTCTACACAAGGCGGCGTGCGGCCATGATGGTTGCAGGGCTCGAGGTTGACATACGCGGTCGCATCAGCCGATCGCTCGCCGGCGGCGCGGAGCGCGAGCACTTCGGCGTGCGGCTCGCCCGCCTTCTCGTGCCAGCCTTCGCCGACGATCTGCCCGTCCCTGGTGATGACGCAGCCGACGCGGGGGTTGGGGGTGGTCGTGTACAGGCCGCGCGCCGCGAGTTCGAGCGCACGCCGCATCATGGCGTGATCGAACGCCCCAAAAGTAGTAACTGAGGCTCCTGTCACCTGCGCCGTTTGCGCGGGGATTTGACTTCCTGCACCGCCTCGCGGAAATCGTCCGGAGTTTCGAAGCTGCGGTACACCGAGGCGAAGCGGATATAGGCGATCTTGTCGAGCTTGGCGAGCTCGCGGATCACGAAGTCGCCGACGCGGCTGGTCGGCACTTCGCGCTCGCCGAGCGAGCGCAGCCGTTCGACGACCCGGTCCACCGCGGCCTCGACCTCGTCGGTCGCCACCGGGCGCTTGCGCAGGGCGAGCATCATGCTGCCCATCAGCTTGTCGCGGTCGAAGTCGGTGCGGCTGCCGTCTTTCTTCACCAGGCGCGGCATCTTCAGGTCCACACGCTCATAGGTGGTAAAGCGCTTCTCGCAACGGACGCATTTTCTGCGGCGGCGGATGGTGTTGGTCTCGAGATTCGCCCGGGTGTCGACCACCTGGGTGTCGTCCGAGCCGCAGAACGGGCATTTCATGCGTAGACCGGAAACTTCGCGCAGAGCGCCCTGACCTCCTCGGCGACGCGCTCGAGCTTGGCTTCGTCGGCGGGCGTCTCGAGTACATCGCAGATGAGATGGGCGAGCTTTTCGGCCTCCGGCTTGCGGAAGCCGCGCGTCGTCATCGCCGGGGTACCGATGCGCACGCCGCTGGTCACCGTCGGCTTCTGCGGATCGTTCGGGATGGCGTTCTTGTTGAGCGTGATATGCGCCCGCCCGAGCGCCGTCTCGGCGTCCTTGCCGGTAATGCCGAGGCTGCGCAGATCGAGCAGGAACAGATGGCTCTCGGTGCGGCCCGAGACCACGCGCACGCCGCGCTCGCCGAACACTTTTGCCATGGCGCGCGCGTTTTCGAGCACTCGCGCCTGGTAGGCCTTGAACTCCGGCTTGAGCGCCTCGCCGAGCGCAACCGCCTTGGCAGCGATGACGTGCATCAGCGGCCCGCCCTGAATGCCGGGAAAGACGGCGGAGTTGACCGCCTTCTCCTGCTCGGGCTTGCCGAATATCAGTCCGCCGCGCGGCCCGCGCAGGGTCTTGTGCGTGGTGGTGGTGACGAAGTCGGCGATACCGATCGGCGAGGGATACAGGCCGGCGGCGATCAGCCCGGCGTAGTGCGCCATGTCGGCCATCAGCAGTGCGCCCGCCTTGTCGGCGATGGCGCGAAAGCGCTTCCAGTCGATGGCGAGCGCATACGCCGAGGCGCCGGTCACGATGAGGCGCGGGCGGTGCTCCATCGCCAGGCGCTCGGCCTGCTCGTAATCGATCTCCTCCTTCTCGGTGAGGCCGTAGGAGATGACCTTGTAGAGCTTGCCCGAGAAATTGACGGGCGAGCCATGGGTAAGGTGCCCGCCATGCGCGAGCGACATGCCGAGCGCCGTATCCCCCGGCTGCAGCGCCGCCGCGTACACCGCCTGGTTGGCCTGCGAGCCCGAATGCGGCTGCACGTTGGCCCAGGGAGCGCCGAACAGCTTCTTGGCGCGCTCGATGGCGATGGTCTCGACCATGTCGACGTACTCGCAGCCCCCGTAGTAGCGCCTGCCGGGGTAGCCCTCTGCGTACTTGTTCGTGAGCTGGGTGCCGTGAGCGATCAGCACCGCCGGGCTGACGTAATTCTCGGAGGCGATCAGCTCGACGTGATCGTCCTGCCGCCGGTGCTCGAGGTGGACTGCGTTCCAGACTTCCGGGTCGGCCTGCGCAAGGAGGTTCGGGGCAAACATGGCATGGGGGCAAAAACGTCTATGTTACTAACTCTTCTGGCGCTCTAGGCGAAAGCGCAGCACATGATCGCCGTGCGAGGCCGCCGACTTGCCAAGACCGATCCAGCCGCGCTCGCCGAGCACCGCTTCCTCGCGCCGCAGCACCATTTCCCGGCTGTTGCCGTCGATGAGGACGAAGGTGCCGTTCGAGGACTGGTCGGCGATCACGAAATTGCCATGGCGCCCGAAGATGCGCGCATGTACTCGCGAGGCGCGCGTGCTGGCGACGACGACGTCGTTCGCCTTGTCACGGCCCAGGCGCACCGAACCGGCGGGTTCGACCATGAACATGTTGCCGCTATAGGCGAGCTTCAGATTCCATTGGCCCGCGCCGCCGTCTCCGTCGCGCGGCAGCATCTCGGTAAGGTCCGCATCGCCGCGCCACACCACGTCACACACCATGACTTCGTCGGATTTGCCGCGGATCTTCATCGGATACAGCTGGCGGCAGCGCGCCTGCAGGTCCGGCGCGAGCGAATCGACGGTCTGCTGCGTGGTGAGGACCTGCTCAGGATTGGCCACGGCCACCAGGCGCGCGGCCACATTCACCGTGTCGCCGAATACGTCGGCGCCTTCCATGATCACGGGACCGAAGGTGAACACCACCTTGATGGCGAGCTTCGGATAGATGCCCGGCGCAAGCTCGAACGCCACCGTCTGCATCTCGCAGGCGGCGCGCAGCGCCGAATCGGGCGCCGCGAACTGGCACACCATGCCGTCGCCGAGCCGCTTCACCACGGTGCCGCTGTATTCGGCGACTTGCTTGTCCAGGTGACGCAGCAGCCGGTTGATGAGCGCGAGTGCCTTCGTGTCACCGAGCGATTCGTAGATCGCGGTGCTGTCGCAAACATCGGCGAAAAGAACTGCGCGCCGCGGGCTCTGTGCCACCCTTTTCCCTACCCTCCCGCGGCGATCATACGTCAGATTCGCAGCGGCGGCGCTAGGTCGCCCGGCGTGTCGATGTCGCGCACCACGCCGGGGTCGCCGACCGGAATTTTCACCAGTCGATTCTCATGCGCGGCGAGCAACCGCTTGGCGCCTTCGTCGCCCTGCAGGCCAAGAAGCTCCTTGTAAAAGCTCCCCGCCATGCCGACCGGGTGGCCGCGCCGCGCACGGAAATATGGCGCGGCGAGCGCAGCGCCTTTCGTGAGAGCGTCGCGTACCGCGGCGATCGACGTACGGCGCACGAAGGGCATGTCGCCGAGCGCCACCAGGTAGCCGTCGGCTTCGCCCGCGGCGCGCACTGCGCAGGCGAGGCTCGCTCCCATGCCCTCGCTGGCGTTTTCGCACACCGTGACCTCACAGCCTTCTTTCTCGAGCTGCGCGGCAAGCTCATCGGCGCCAGGCTTGGTCACGGCAATGACGCGGTCGAGCTCGGACTTCAGATGCCGCGCCGCCTGCACGGCGATCGCCACGCCGTGCGGCAGCGAGTGTTGCAGCTTGTCCGAGCCGAAGCGCTTCGCGGATCCCGCGGCGAGCAGGAGCCCGACGATGTTCTTCAAGTCGTCGTCTTGACTTCGCAGGCGGAAGGATCGAAGCGCCGTTCGGCCTTGGCGGCCCAGCTCGGCTCGCTCACGCCGTGGCGCACTGCGGTCATCTCGGCGAGGATCGCGACCGCGATCTCGGGCGGGGTCTTCGAGCCGATGTAGAGGCCGACCGGGCCGCGCAGCCGCGCGATGTCCTCGCCGGACAGGTCGAACTCGCGCAGGCGCTCGCGCCGCACATCGTTGTTTTTCTTCGAGCCGATCGCGCCGACGTAGAACGCCGCCGACTTGAGCGCTTCCATCAGCGCCAGGTCATCCAGCTTCGGATCATGCGTGAGCGCGACGATCGCGCTGTGCCCGTCGAGGTTCAGCTCGCGCACCACGTCGTCGGGCATGCCGCGATTGAGCGGCACGCCGGCGAGATCCCAGCCGTTCGCATATTCCTCGCGCGGATCGATCACGGTGACGTGATAATCGAGCATGTGCGCCATTTCGGCGAGATAGCGCGTGAGCTGGCCGGCGCCGATCAGCACCAGGCGCCAGCGCGGCCCGTGCACCGCGCTCAGCGCGCTGCCGTCGAACTCGAGCACGTCCTGCCAGCGGCCGGGCTCGAGCGTGGCGCGGCCGCTTTCCATGTCGAGGCGTCGGCGCACCAGCTGCTGCGTCTCGATGCGCTTCAGGAGCTCGGCGATGCCGCTCGCCTCGCCCAGAGGCTCGAGCACGAGCTGCAGCGTGCCGCCGCAAGGCAGGCCCCAGCGCGTTGCCTCCTCGTTGGTGACGCCGTAGGTGACAAGCTCGGGCTTCTGGGCGGCGACCATCCTGGCTTTCACTTTATCGATCAGGTCGTCCTCGACGCAGCCGCCCGACACGGAGCCGACCACTTGGCCGTCGTCGCGGATCGCGACCATCGCGCCCACCGGGCGGGGAGCGGAGCCCCAGGTCTTGACGATGGTGCCCAGCGCCACCTGCCGGCCTTGCCTGCGCCACGCCTCGGCGGTGCGCAGTACCTCGATATCGACGCTATCCATGGGGAAATGTTATCGCAACTCGGCAGCCGCGGCCGCCCGCCCCGTCGCCAATTTCGAGTGCCGCGCCGTGGCCGGCCGCGATCTCGCGCACGATGGCGAGGCCCAGGCCGCTGCCGGTGCCCGCGGTGCCGGGCATCCGATAGAAGCGTTCCAGCACCCGCTCGCGCTCCGGGGGCGGGACTCCCGCGCCGTCATCCTCGACTTCCATAAAGGGGCACCCGTCGCGCGTCCCGGTGCGCACCGTGATGTGGCCGCCGCGCGGCACGTACTCGATCGAGTTGTGCACCAGGTTGCCGAGCGCCTCGCGCAGCAGGAACGTATCGCCGCTTACGCTCGCCGGCGCGAGCTCGAAGCCCAGGTCGAGGTCGCGCGCGAGCGCGCTGTGCACCCATTCGTCGGCAGCACCTTCCGCGAGCCGTTTCAGCTCCACCGGCGAATGCGGCTCGACGCGCCCGCCGCGCTCGGCGCGCGCCAGGGCGAGCAG
>DATNMK010000048.1:0-58447 GCA_035602335.1 Burkholderiales bacterium | reverse complement strand
CCCATGGTCATGGCCTCGACCTGGTCGTGGGTGACGTACACGGTTGTGGTGCCGAGGCGGCGTTGCAGCTGGGCGATCTGGGTGCGGGTCTGCACGCGCAGCTTGGCGTCGAGATTCGACAGCGGCTCGTCCATCAGGAACACCTGCGGTTCCCGGACGATCGCGCGGCCCATCGCGACCCGCTGCCGCTGGCCGCCGGACAGCGCGGCCGGCTTGCGCTTGAGGTACTGGTCGAGGCCGAGCATCTTGGCCGCCTCGCTGACCCTGCGCTTGATCTCGTGCTTGGGCGTCTTGCGCAGCTGCAGGCCGAACGCCAGGTTCTGCTCGACCGTCATGTGCGGGTACAGGGCGTAGTTCTGGAACACCATGGCGATGTCGCGGTCCATCGGCGCGAGATCGTTCACCACGCGGCCGTCGATGCTGATCTCACCCGAGCTGATCTCCTCCAGCCCGGCGACCATGCGAAGGGTCGTGGTCTTGCCGCAGCCCGACGGCCCGACCAGCACCACGAACTCGCGGTCGCGGATCTCGAGGTTCACGTTCTTCACCGCGTGAATCTCGTCGTACTTCTTGTTGAGATCCTTGAGAAGAACCTTCGCCATTCAGCCTGCCCTTTTACCCTTTGACGCTTCCGGTCATGCCGGTGACGTAATACTCGACGAAGAACGAGTAAACGATGGCCACCGGCACCGAGCCGATCAGGGCGCCGGCCATCAGCGGCCCCCAGAAGAACACGTCGCCGCGGATCAGCTCGGAGACCACGCCGACCGGAACCGTCTTCTGCTCGGGCGAGGAGAGGAACACGAGCGCGTAGATGAACTCGTTCCACGACAGCGTGAAGGCGAAGATGCCGGCCGAGAGGATGCCCGGCACCGCGATCGGAAACACGATGTACAGCATCGCCTGCCAGCGCGTCGCGCCGTCGATGCGCGCGCACTCCTCGAGCTCCTTCGGGATCGTCTTGAAGTAGCCCATCATCAGCCAGGTGCAGAACGGGATCAGGAAGGTAGGGTAGGTGAGGATCAGCGCCCAGGGCGTGTCGCCGATGCGGTAGTCGCGGATGATGTCGGCGAGCGGGATGAAGAGCAGCGTCTGCGGCACCAGGTAGGTGATGAAGATCGCGGTGCCGAGCAGCCCCGCGTAGCGGAACTTAAGCCGCGCCAGCGCGTAGCCGGCGATCACGCCGCAGAACAGCGAGATCAGCGTCGCGGCGAGGGCGATGAACATCGTGTTCCACATCCAGACGCCGAACAGCGTCTCGTAGAGCAGGTTCTTGACGTGCTCGAGGGTCGGGTGGCTGGTCCAGAACGGCGAGTAAAGGGGGTGGTTCCAGGGCCGGTAAAGCTCGCTGTCGGGCCGCACCGTGGTCACGAGCATCCAGTAGAACGGGAACAGCAGCGCGAGGATGAACATCCCCATCGGCAGGTAGAACCAGAGCCACTTCTTCCACTTCGCGCCTTCGATCATCGGTTCTCCACGCGCCGGATGTACCAGAGCTGGAACACCACCACCAGAAGCAGCGCCGGGAACATCGCCAGCGAAATCGCGGCGCCCTCGCTAAGCAGGCCGGTTCCGATGCCGATCTGGTAGGCGTAGGTGGCGAAGAGGTGCGTCGCGTTAGCCGGGCCGCCGCCGGTCAGCACGTAGACCAGCTGGAAGTCGGCGAAAGTCTGGATGATCGAGAACAGCACCACCACCATGGTGACCGGCAGCAGCAGCGGCCAGGTGACGTGCCAGAAGCGCTGCCAGCGATTGGCGCCATCGATGGCGGCGGCCTCGTGCAGGTCGGGATTGATGGTCTGCAGTCCCGCGAGCAGGCTGATGGCGTAGAACGGCACGCCGCGCCACACGTTCACCGTCATGATCGAGGCCATCGCGAGCTCCGGGTCGCCCAGCCAGTTAATGCGCGAGTTGATGATGGAGAGCTTCCAGAACAGCCAGTTGAAGACGCTGAAGGTGGGGTCGAACATCCACTTCCAGGCAAGCGTCGACAGCACCGTCGGGATGATGAAAGGCAGCAGGATGAAGGCGCGCACCCAGGCCTTGCCGCGGAAATGCCGGTTGAGGAGCAGCGCGAGCCACAGCCCGAGCGCCAGCTTGAACACGGTGGTGACGCCGGTGTAGACGAAGGTGTTGAGCGCCGCCGTGCGGAAGATCGAGTCGTCGAAGATCTTCGTGAAGTTGCGCAAGCCGATGAAGTGGCCCGGCTCGCCGACGACGGCGTTGGTCAGCGAGAGCCACACGCCGCGCACGAACGGATAGGCGATGAACAGCGTGAGGAGCGCAAGCGTGGGCACGAGCAGCCAGAAGGCGAGCGCGCCCTCGCGCTCGAGCATCCGGCTCACCGCGCCGCGTCTCGAGTGGTGCGCAAAATCGGGCGCCGCTGCCGCGGCGCCCTTCGAAGCGGTCAATTAGGCCCCGTTGTAGACTTTGCTGACCTCTTCATGCGCCCACTTCACCGCGGCTTCCGGCGCCATGCCCTGGACCGCCTTGGCGTACATGTCGGTGATGATGTACTTGGTGAGCACTTCGGCCGCCTTGCGATTCGCGGGTCCGGCGTATCCCGGCGTGAGGCCGAGGCGCCCCGCCACCTTGTAAGGCGCCATCACCGGATCCTCGTTCCACATCTTGTGCTTCTCCCAGACCTGCGTCGGCGGGGTGGCGAAGCCTTTCTGCGAGACGAACCATGCGTCGAAGTTCTTGGGGTCGTGCATCCACTTCAGGAATTCTTTCGCCCCTTTCTGGTTCTTCGAGTACGCCATCAGCATGTGCGACTGGAAGGTGTGCATGCCGAACCGCCCGGCGGGGCCTTCCGGCAGCGGCGAATGCAGGATATCGGTCTTCATCGGCGCGCCGCTGTCGGTCTTGTACTGATCGGGCTTGCGCAGCGTCTCGATATAGATCGACGCGCCGTTCAGCGTCGCGCAGATCGTGCCGGAGAGGAAAGCGCGGTTGTTGTTGGTGTCGTCCCAGGCGAGGCCGCCTTCGTCGTGCGCGTCCTTCCAGAACGCGGTCATGAACTTCACCGACTCCAGGGTTTGCTTTGAATCCAGGACGACCTTGCCTTTCTCGTCGACTTCCTTGCCGCCCCAGGACCAGAGGTAGGGATAGCTGAAGGTCGGCGCATCGCCGAAGGTATGGCCGAGCGTTTGCCCGATCGGGTGACCCTTCGCCTTCAGCTTCTTGCCTGCCTCGTGATACTGCTGCCAGGTCTCCGGAAACTTGCTGTAGCCGACTTCCTCGAACCACGATTTGCGGTAGGCGATCATGCCGCCGATGATCGCCCACGGCACCGACATGAACTTGTTGCCGTCGTTGGTGTTGCTGCGGCAGAGCTTGTAATACCCGCCCTGCGCCTTGCCGATCGCCTCGGCGACGTCGCTGATGTTGACCGCGCTCGCGGCATAGAGGTGCGGGTGATTGTTGAACAGCATGAAGAGATCCGGCCCGGTGCCCGACTGGATCGCCGAGGTGACGCGCGGCTGCAGGTCGTTGCCGTTGACCGTCTCCAGGTTGATCTTGAGCCCGAGCGCCTTGCCCGCTTCGGGCAGGATGGTCTTGCGCAGCAGCTCGTCCGATGCCGGAACGAAATCGTTCCACTTGATCCAGTGGACCGTGCCGGCCTGCGCGAACACCGGCGCCTGGTGCGAGGCGAGGATGCCGGCGAGACCGGCTCCCGAATACTGCAAGAATTTACGTCGATCGAACTCAGCCATTGTCTTTTCCTCCTCCTAGAGGGCGTTGCAGCGCCACTGTACTACTTCATCGGGCCGGGAAGCCAGCGATGACGTCAATAACCCAGCACCCGCGGCAGCCATAGCGACAATCCCGGGAAATACGTGACTATGAGCAGCGCAACGCACATTGCGCCGTAGAACGGCCATAGCTCGCGCGATACCTCCTCCATCGTCACCTTGCCGATCGCGCAGCCGACGAACAGCGTCGGGCCGACCGGCGGCGTGATCAGGCCGATGCCGAGGTTGAGCAGCATGATCATGCCGAAATGCACCGGGTCGACGCCCATCGCCTTCACCACCGGGAGCATGATCGGCGTGCAGATCAGGATCATCGGCGCCATGTCCATGAAGGTGCCGAGCAGCAGCAGCAATACGTTGATGAGCATTAGCATCACGTACTTGTTGTCGGTCATCGACAGGAAGAGCGCAGTGGCCTTGGCCGGCAGCTGCATGATCGCCATGAGGTAGCCGAAGCCGGCGGCGAACCCGATCACCATCATCACCATGGCGACGGTCTTCGTCACCCGGTGCACGAGCTTCGGCATGTCCCGCCACTTGTATTCCTTGTAGATCACCACGGTGCAGAAGAGCGCATAAACGCAGGCTACCGCGCCGGACTCGACGGCGGTGAAGGCGCCCGACAGGATGCCGCCGAGGATAATGACGATAGTCATCATCCCCCACACCGCATCGAGCGCAATCTTCAGCGCCTCGCGCAGCGGCACCACGCGCCCGGCCGGGAATCCCTTCTTGCGGGCCGTCCAGAGAACCAAGCCGATCAGACAGGCACCGAAGAGCAGGCCGGGGAAGACCCCGGCCATGAAAAGTGCCGCGATCGAGACCGTTCCCCCCGTGGCGATCGAGTAGATGATCGAGTTGTGCGACGGCGGCACGAGAATGGCCTGCACCGAGCCGCAGATCGTCACGTTGGTGGCGAAGACCTTCGAGTAGCCGTTCCTCACCATCTCCGGAATCATCACCGAGCCGATCGAGGCGGTATCTGCGACCGACGAGCCCGAGAGGCAGCCGAAAAGCGTCGAGGCGAGTACATTGACTAGCGCGAGCCCGCCGCGGATGAAGCCGACGAACACCTTGGCTAGGTCCACGAGCCGCCGCGCCACGCCGCCCTCGGACATGATTGCGCCGGCGAGTACGAAGAATGGGATGGTCAGGAGCGCGAAATCGTCCATGCCGTCGGAGATCTTGAGCATGATCGCTTCGAGCGGTATGTCGATCCACAGCGCGGTGACGAGCGTCGCCAGCCCCATCGCATAGGCCACGGGAATGCCGAGGAACATGAATATCAGGAAGGCGAACAGGAGAAGCAGGGCGTCCACGGCGTGCCTTGCCTAGTCGAGCTGCGGCTGATCGCGGAACGTGAACGATGTCGCCGGCGGGTCGCCGAGCCACAGGCGTTCGATGCAGAAAAGCAGAGTCACCACGCCGGCCACCGGGATCGGGATATAGGTAACGCCGGCCGACAGGTCCGGGAACTCCGCGATGGTGTTATACCAGACCGCGTCCACGAGCTGCACGCCCCACTTGATCATGAACACGGCGATGATCCCCATGCCGACGTCGGCGGTGCGCTCCAGGCGCACCCGGTTGGCGTCGTTCACCATGTTGAGCAGCGTAGCCACGGCGATGTGCGCCTTGGCCCGGTACGCCGCGGCGCCGCCGATGAACGAGAACAGCACCATCAGCAGGATGCCGGCCGGTTCCGGCCAGCTGGCCGGCGAGTTCACCACGTAGCGCATGAACACGCCGTAGGGAATGATGATGGTCATGATCAGCATGACCACCCCTGCAAGGCTGATGCAGACGATGTACAGCCACTCCATCGCCGCTCGGTAGGTTTCTCTCATTATAAAAAAACGGGCCGCCTTTTTTTGGGGGCGGCCCGTTCTCCAGGTTGGAGCGGCTACTTCGTGTCCTGGATGCGCTTCAGCAGCGTGCTGTACTTGGCGCCGTACTTGTCGCGCACCGGCTGGGTCGCCTCGTAGAAGGCTTGCTTGTCGGCTTTGACGAACTTCACGCCTTTCGCCTTCAACTCGTCGGTCGCCTTCGCAGTCTTTTCATCCCACAGCTTGCGCTGCTCGAACTGCGCCTCGCGCGCGTCCTTCTTCAGGAGCGCCTGGTCGTCCTTGGAGAGCGTTTCCCAGGTCTTCTTCGAGAATACGAAGATCTCCGGAATGATCAGGTGGCCGGTGAGGCTGTAGACCTTCGCGACCTGGTAATGGTTCTGCGCGAGCACCGTCGGCTCGTTATTCTCCGCACCGTCCACCACCCCGGTCTGCATCGCCGAATACAGCTCGTTGAAGCCCATCGCGACGCCGTTGCCGCCCATGGCGTTCATGGTCTCGACGAAGATCGGGTTGCCCATCATGCGGACCTTCATGCCTTTGAGGTCGGCGGGCTTGGTCACCGGCTTGTTGGAGTACACGTTGCGCGTGCCGGCGTCCATCCAGCCGAGCGCGATCAGCCGCGAGACGCCGGCAGACATGCGCTCGAGCAGGTCCTGGCCGATCGGACCGTCGATCACCTTGCGCATGTGCTGCTCGTCGCGGAAGACGAAGGGCAGGTTGAAGACGTTGACCTCATCCACTACCGGACCCATCGCGCCGACCGAGATGCGCGCGATCTGCAGCGCGCCGACCTGGGCTTGCTCGATCATTTCTTTCTCGCCACCAAGCTGCATCGACGGGTACATCTGAATCGAGATGCGGCCGTTGGTCTGCGCTTCCAGCTTCTTGCCCATGCGGACGATCGCCTCGACCGTGGGATAGCCGAGCGGATGGACGTCCGAGGCCTTCCAGACCATCTTCTGCTGCGCGATGCCGGCGCTGGGCAGGGCGCTGAAACACGCGGCCGCGAGCGCGGCGCCGAGTATGCGACGACGGGATGCCATGGAATCTCCTCCTCTGGTAAGATTCATCAGTCATCATACAACCATGGTTTCCGACGTCAAGATCAGGCCGCTGGCCGCCGAAAGAAAGCTGTCGCGGCGGCTGTCCGAGCAGCTCGCCGAGCAGATCAAGAGCGGCCGCTTCGCCCCGGGCGCGCGCCTGCCGACCGAGCAGGCGTTGACGCGTGCGGCGGGCGTCAGCCGCACCGTAGTGCGCGAGGCGGTGGCGGCGCTGCGCGCCGAGGGGCTGGTGATCACGCGCCAGGGCGTCGGTGCCTTCGTTTCCGCCGAGCCGCAGCGCGCGCCTTTCCGCATCGAGCCCGAACGCCTGCAGACCCTGGAAGACATCCTCAGCGTGATGGAGCTGCGCCTCGGCGTGGAGATCGAATCGGCCGGGCTCGCCGCCGAGCGCGCCTCGCGCGCCCAGGTGCGCGCCATCGCCGCGGCGTTCGAGGCCATGGATCGCGCCGCGGCCGCCGGCAAGAACGCAGTCGACGAGGATCTGGCGCTGCACCGCGCCATCGCCGAGGCGACCGGCAACCCGGAGTTCCCGCGCTTCCTGCAATTCATCGGCCGGCACCTGATTCCCCGGCGCACGGTAAGCGGGCTGCCCGAGCAGATGGGCGGCCGGCGCGCCTACCTCAGCCTGATCCAGGAAGAGCATCGCAGGATCTGCCAAGCGATCGAGAGCCGCGATCCGAAAGCGGCGCGCGAGGCGATGCGTCGCCACCTCACTCGCTCGCTCGAGCGCTACCGACGCCTCGCGGCGCAACGCAAAGCAGCGTAGTGGCCCGCATCCTCCTCACGCACTCGCCCGAGGCGCTCACCCACTATTACGGTGAACGGGCCCTCGCGGGCCTGCGTGCATTGGGCGAGGTGAAACTGAACAAATCTGAAAAACCGCTGGAGGGACAGGCGTTGATCAACGCCGCGGCCGATTGCGAGTTGATCGTGTCTTACCGCCAGTCTCCCGGCCCGGCGGAAGTGTTCGAGCGCCTGCCCAAGCTGGCGGCGTTCCTGCGCTGCGCCATCGACATCCGCAACATCGACCTCGCCGCGGCGAGCAAGGCGGGCGTGCTGGTGACGCAGGCGAGCGCTGGATTCGTCACCTCCGTGGCCGAGATGGTGCTCGGCTTGATGGTGGATCTCTCGCGCGGCATCACGCGCTCGAGCGCCGAGTATCGCGCCGGGCGCGTTCCCAAGGCCGCGATGGGCAGGGAGCTGCGCGGCAGCACGCTCGGCGTGATCGGCTACGGCGCGATCGGCAGGGAAGTTTTCAGAATGGGAAAAGCTCTCGGCATGCGCGTGCTGGTCAACGATCCGTACGTCAAGGACGTCGAACAGGCTTCATTTGAAGAGCTTCTGAAGCAATCGGACTATGTGGTCCCTCTCGCCGTCGCCAGCGCCGAAACCGAAAACCTGATCGACGCCGCCGCGTTCGCGAAGATGAAACAGGGCGCGTTCTTCATCAATGTGTCGCGCGGCAACCTGGTCGACGAGCAGGCGCTGGAAGCGGCGCTCGTTGCGGGGCGCATCGCCGGCTGCGCGATGGACGTCGGCCGCGCGCCCGATCAGATGCCGACGCCGCGGCTCGCGGCGCGGCCGGACGTGATCGCGACGCCGCATGCCGCCGGTCTTACCCCGCCGGCGATCGAGCACCAGTCGCTCGAGACCGTGGCGCAGGCGGGGGAGATTCTCAAAGGCAAGGCGCCGAAAGGCGCGGTCAACGCCGAGCATTGGAAACGAAAGGTCAAGAGATGAAAACCGTATTAATTACCGGAGCGACCGGCGACGTCGGCACGCACCTGCGGCGCGAGCTCGCCGGAAAATACAACCTGCGGCTGTCCGACAAGCGGCCCCTCAAGCCGGCCAGGGGGGAGAAATTCATGCGCGCGGATATCTCGAAGATGGCCGACGCCCTGCGCATCACCAAAGGCGTCGACGCCATCGTTCACCTCGGCGGCTATTCGGTGGAAGGTCCCTGGGAGGGCATCCTTAAGGCCAACATCATCGGCTGCTACAACGTATTCGAGGCGGCGCGCAGGAACGGCCTGAA
This sequence comes from Burkholderiales bacterium, assembly GCA_035602335.1. Classification (GTDB taxonomy): domain Bacteria; phylum Pseudomonadota; class Gammaproteobacteria; order Burkholderiales; family SG8-39; genus SCGC-AG-212-J23. The sequence continues at coordinate 49,749 of DATNMK010000048.1, read as the reverse complement.
GCGCATCGTGTTCCCCACCAGCAACCACGCCGTGGGCTTCTACCGGCGCGATCAGACCATCGATCATCGCGTCTATCCCAAGCCCGACAGCCGCTACGGCGTGTCCAAGGTGTTTGGCGAGGCGCTCGGCAGCCTCTACGCCGATAAATACGGCATGCAGATGTTCATGATCCGCATCGGCAACGTCAATCCCGCGCCGATCGACAAGCGGCGGCTTTCCATCTGGTTCAGCCCGCGCGACCTGGCACAGCTGGTCTCGATCGGCATCGACCATCCCGATATCCGCTTCGAGATCGTCTATGGCGTCTCGGGCAATACGCGCAGCTGGTACGACAATTCCAACGCGGCGCGGCTCGGCTACCGGCCACAGGACAACGCAGAGACTTATGCTGCCGAAGTCCTGGCGCGCGAAAGGCCCGGCGATCCGCGCGCCGAGATGTATCAGGGTGGCGTATTCGTTCACGTGGAAGAAGTGCCCAATCCGGCTGCTCCGAAAAAGATGAAGAAAGCGAAAAAGAAATGAAAATTTCCGTCCCCCGGGGCGCGTGCGACGCGCACATGCATATCTATGACCAAGCGGTGCCGGGCGCTCCGGGTACGTTCATGCCGGGCCATTTCCCGGCGGCGGACTACCGCGCGATGCAGAAACGCCTGGGCCTCGAGCGCGTGATCGTCGTCCAGCCGAATGCCTACGCCGACGATAACCGCGTGACGCTGGATGCGATCCGCGCGCTCTCGCCGGGCGCCAAGGGCGTCGCGGTGGTCAAGCCGGACGTCGCGGACAAGGAGCTCGAGCGGCTCACCCAAGGCGGAATCTGCGGGCTGCGCATCATGACGCTGCACGGCGGTACGCTCGGCTTCGATGTCATGGATTCGCTGATGGCGCGCGTGCATCCGTTCGGCTGGCACGCCAATATCCAGCTCGACGGGCGCGAGCTGCCGAAGGTCGAGGCGCAGATCAAACGGCTGCCTGGCAAGTTCGTAATCGATCACACTGGAAAGTTTCTTGAACCGGTAAAAACCGATGCGCAGGCTTTTCGATCTTTGCTTAATCTTGTCGAAACCGGCCGCTGCTGGGTGAAACTGTCGGCGCCGTATGAGACTTCCAAGACCGGTGCGCCGAAGTACGAGGATGTCGGCCGCCTGGCGAAGGCGCTGGTGAAGCATGCGCCGGAGCGCATGCTGTGGGCGAGCAACTGGCCGCATCCCTCGGCGCGCAAACCGAAGCCGCCCGAGGACGCCGACCTGCTCGACCTGTTGGTGGACTGGGCGCCGGAAGAAGCGGCGCGCAGAAAGATCCTCGCCAACAATCCCAAGGAGTTTTATGGCTTTTAAAGTGGGGCTGATCGGCCTGGGCATGGCCGTGACGCCTCACGCGAAGAGCCTGGTCGATCTCCCGAGCGCATCGAGCTGCTTGGCACGTCGGGCACCGCGTTGCTCGAAGGTACATCGCTCAAGGTGCAATTCCTCGCTGGGAAAAACCTTGAGCTGAAAACCGAGTCGGGCGGGGGCGGCACCGGCGCCGACCCGATGGCCTTTCCTCACGACTGGCATCGCAGCCTGCTGGCTGACTTTCTCGATGCGATCGAGCGCGAGCGCGAGCCGCGCGTGAACGGCGAGGAAGCGCTCAAGGTGCACCGGCTGATCGACAGGCTTCTCCAATCAGCCGGTTGACGCTCTGCGCGGCCTCGAGCTGCGTGAAATGGCCGGTGTCTGGAACGATCTCGAGCCGCGCTGCGGGCACATGCTGCTTGATGAGCTCAAACCACGGCGGCATCTGACCGGCCTTGAGCGGCGCGCGCTTGCGTTCGGCATTGACCCATGTGCTCTGGATCGCCAGCAAGGGAGCGCGCACAGCTGCGAGTGCTGCGTCCATGTGCTCGGCGTCCCAGCGCACCAGCGAAAGCCATGCGGCCATGCCGATGTCGGCGGGCATGCGTTTCGCTCTCGCCACGATCCTTTCCGCCTGCGGCGAGGGCCGCAGGAACATTTGGCGGACCAGCGCCTCGGCGAAATCCGGGTAACCCATCAGCTGGATCGCCGTGCGCATCGCCTCCTCGGCCTGGCGTGGATCGCCGGCGCCCATCCGGCTGCCATCGACGAGCACGATGGCGCTGACGCGCGCGGGATCGAGCCGCGCGGCTTCCAGCACCACGCGGCAACCCATGCTGTGGCCGACAAGAATCGATTTCGGAAAATCGAAATTCGCAAGCAGCGCGGCGACGTCCCCGCCGAAGTGCCCGATGGTGCACTCGGCCGGCCGCCCGGGCGTGCTGCCATGACCACGCAGGTCGCAAGCTACGACCCGGTTGGTTTTCTCAAATTCTTCTAATTGAAGATTCCAGTCGCTGTGATCGCAGGTGAAACCGTGCACGAACACGAGCGGCGGCGCGCCGCGGCCGCGACTGACGTAATGCATGGCGCAGCTCAGTCTTCGGCGACGGCCGGCCGGTGCGCGGCGACGAGCTTTTGCTGCAGCTGCGGCGGCGCCGGCTCGTAGTGGCTGAACTCCAGGCTGTACGAGCCATGGCCCGCGGTGAGCGACTTGAGGCGGGCGGGGAAGTGCTCGAGCTCGGAGAGCGGCGCCTGCGCCGAGATCTGCACGGTGCCGGGACGCGGCGTGTCGGAGCCCTTGATCTGCCCGCGGTGCCCGGATAGCTCGCCGGCGATGTCCCCCATCTTGCTGTCCGGCGCGATGATGTCCACGTTGACGATCGGCTCGAGGACCATCGGGCGCGCCTTGGCGAGGGCGTCCAGGAAGGCCTTGCGGCCGGCAGACATGAATGCGACGTCCTTCGAGTCGACCGGGTGGCTCTTGCCGTCGTACACGATCACGCGCACATCCTGCAGCGGGTAGCCGGCGATGTACCCGGTATCGAGCACGCTGCGCACGCCTTTCTCGACCGACGGGATGAACTGGTTCGGAATCGCGCCGCCCTTCACGCTGTCGACAAATTCGAAGCCACTCCCCCGCGGGAGTGGCTCCACTTTTAGGTACACCTCGCCGAACTGGCCGGCGCCGCCGGTCTGCTTCTTGTGGCGGCTGTGGCCCTCGGCCTTCACCGCGATCGTCTCGCGGTACGCGATGGAGGGCGGGCGGGTGTCCAGGTCAAGCTTGTACTGCGACGACATCTTCTCGAGCACCGTCCTGAGGTGCATCTCGCCGAGCCCGCGCATGACCGTCTCGTTGGCCTGCGAGTTGTGCTCGATGCGGAAGCACGGGTCCTCGGCGGTAATCTTGTGCAGCACGTCGGAGACCTTCTGCTCGTCGCCGCGCTTCTTCGGCTGCACCGCCAGGCCGAACACCGAGGTCGGCAGCTCGAGCGGCCGCGCGTGCACCTGCGCGTCCTCGGGCGAATCGTGCAGCACTTGGTCGAACTGGATGTCTTCGATCTTGGCGATGGCGCAGATGTCGCCCGGCAGCGCCTCCTGAACCTCCACCTGCGTCTTGCCGCGCAGCATGAACAGGTGCCCTGCCTTGATCGGCTTGCGGCCTTCGCCGATATAGAGCTGGCCGCCTGGCGTCAGGCGTCCCTGATGCACGCGAAACACCGCCAGCCGGCCGATGTACGGGTCGATCTCGACCTTGAAGACGTGCGCGAGCGTGTGCTTTTTCGGGTCGGGCTCGGCCTTGAGCTCCTCGGCTTTGCCGTCGGCCCCCGTCTTCACATAGACCGGCGGGTTTCCCTCCGAGGGGTTGGGGAGCAGCCGTACGATGATGTCCAGCAGCTCGGCAATGCCCGCTCCGCTCTTCGCCGAGGTGAACACCACCGGGATCAGATGCCCTTCGCGCAGCGCGCGCTCGAGCGGCGCATGCAGCTCCTCGGGCGTCACCTCGCCTTTCTCGAGATACGCCTCCATCAGCTTTTCGTCGACCTCGACCACCTGGTCGACGAGCCGGCTATGGGCTTCCTCCACGGACGAGAAGTCGGCTTCACCGGAGGGCGCGAAGAAGCAGTCGGAGACTCTGCTGCGGTCGCCGGCCGGCAGGTTGAGCGGCAGGCATTCCTTGCCGAAGGTCTGCTGGATGCGCTCGAGCAGGCCCTCCAGGTCGACATTGTCGGCGTCGATCCTGTTGACGATGAGCAGGCGGTCGAGGCCGCGCTTGGCTGCCCACTGCATGAAGCGGCCGGTCATCATCTCGACGCCGTTCTGCGCGTTAATGACGATGGCGGCGGTCTCCACGGCCGCCAGCGCCGGCAGCGACTGACCGAGGAAATCGGGATAGCCGGGCGTGTCGAGCAGGTGAATGCGGGTGGTGTCGCCATTCGTCTTGGCGTCGAAGCTCGCGACCGCGAGCTTCAGGGAATGCTGCAGCTGCTTCTCGAGCGGGGTGTAGTCGCACACGGTGGTGCCGCGCTCGACGCTGCCGGCCGCGGGGATCGCCCCCGCCTTGGCGAGCAGCGCCTCGGCCAGCATGGTCTTTCCCGCTCCCGACTGGCCGACGAGCGCAATCGTCCTGATACGTTCGATGGAATATGACACGGGGCCTGCCTCCTCGCGCCAAGTTATAGCAGCATCCCGCCGGGCTGGGGAAGAGCCCTCCTAGCGGGGATGTAGCGGGGCGTCGACACGGCGAGAAAAATCTCGCGTAAAAACAAGAGCAGGCAGACGATCAGGGCGAACATCGCGAACACGAACAGGCCGCCGATGGTGTAGGAGATGTCCACCTTGACGAAGGCGCCGAGGAAAGCGCCCGCGATCAGCAGGCAGACGAACAGGGCGGAGGTGACCGCGAACAGGGTCGAGAAGTAGACGAAGCGGATGCGCCGCGCGATCGTGTGCAGCTCCTCGCGCGCCGAGGGCAGCTCCGCTTCGTTCATGCCGGGCAGGATTTCCTCGAGCTCGCGGCGCCGGTCGACGGCGCGGCCCAGGCGGATGTTGAGCGCCGCGATGAGGGTGCCGATCGCGGTCAGCAGGAACACCGGGGCGACCGCAAGCTGGATCACCCCGGAGATTTCCGGGACGTGCGCTTCGAAAGCCATGCCGCAAGTCTAGCGCGGCCCTACCGAAGTCCTCATTTTTTCGTGTCTTCTTTTTTCTCGAGGAGCGCCTCGCGTTTCTTCAGCGTGTCTTCGAGCTTCGACTTGGGAACGAGCACAATGAACTGCGAGGAAGGAAAACTCACGTAATAGTTCTCGCCCTCCAGCTTGCCGACCTTGATCGAATGGCTGACACCGTCGAGCGTGGTGGCGTTGATCAGCGTCGGGCTGTCGAGGCCGGTGTCCTTCGTTTCCTTCGGCGCGACGTCGGCGAGCTCGAGGAGGCTGAGCGAGTAGGAGGCCGAGTTGGCCCGTCCGATGTCGAGCTTCTCCCCGGGCCGGGCGCCTGCCAGCTTCCACTCGGCATTGTCCGCGCTGCGCTCGATGCGCCAGCGGCTGCCGTCGGGGTAGCGCACTTCGAGGCCCATGACCTTATCCACCTTGAACGAGCTGCGCTCGATCCAGTCGGCGCTGCGCGCGCTCGCCTGCCTGAGCGGATCGGAGACGACGTAAACCGTCTTCGGATCGCCCGGCAGCATCACGAAGCGCCCGTCGCCCGGCGCCTTCTCCGGGCTGTCGACCTCGCCCCTGAAGTACTTCTTGCCGACGATCAGCCTGGCGAGACCCTTGCCGTCGGCGCCGTTGAACTCGACCTGCGTGCCGGACGGGTCGAGGTTCAGGCGCGCGCGGTCCTGCTCGCCGATCGGCTCGCTCTGGCCGACTTTCAGCGACAGCGCTTGCAGCACGAAAGCGCGCACCTTGCCGAGGTCGGCCGGAAAGCCGTCGCGCTCGGCGATCACCCAGCCCTGCTCCTTGCGCTGGAGCGTGAGCGTTGACTTCGGCTCGACGATGCGGATCGAAGCGATATCCGCGGCCTTCAGGTCTTTCAGGAGGGTTTGCCCCAGCGTGCCGACATTCGCGGGCCGGCGGCTGCGCTCCTGCTGGTAGTAGAACAGCGCGCCGCCGCCGATCACGGCCAGCAGCACGACGAAAATGACCGCGCTGCGGGCGTTCATGCCCTTCTTCTTCTCACCAGCGCGATCAGCAGGCCGGCGAGTGCGACGAGCAGCGGCATCAGCGCGATGTTGGCCACCTTGGTCCAGAACACCAGGCTCTCGGCGTCCTGGCGCAGGTTCCTGCGCACTTCCTTCAGCGCGAGCCGGGTCTCGGCCACGGTTTTGCGGAAGCGCTCGAGCTCGGCCTGCTGCTCGCGGCTGAGGAGCTGCGCAGACTTGCCCGCAGGACCTTGCGCCTTCTGCAGCTCCTGCAGCTTGGCGGTGGTCTTCTGCAGCTCGTCCTCGAGCGACTGGATCTTGCCGAAGTACTGCTTCTGCGCTTCGGCCTCCAGCTCGCGCACCACGGTAAGCGGCCGAAACGCGGTGGCGCGGCTGCGCAGCGAGATCAGGACGTCGCCGGCGGCGAACTGCTCGACCATGCCGAGCGCGAACGCGAGGTTGCCGTTCGAGGGCACGACGATGCGGCGCCCGAACACTTCCTGGATATCGACCGCCGCGCCGTCGGCCAGCATGTCGACGTCGGCGACCAGGATCACCGAGTTTTCGGCGCTGGACTCGCGTAGCTGCGGCGTCCCCGGAACGGGCTTTTTGTCGAGCTGGAGCCCGTCCGGGAAAGCGGTCTTGAACTTGCCGCTCAAGCGCAGCGCGAGCGGCATCGCCTGTCCGGAGGGCTTGAAGCTGCGCGTCGCCTCGTCGCCCGACTTGGTCGCGTTGGCGTTGTCCACCAGCATGGCGTTGGGCGAGCTTTTCACCAGCTCCGTAACGCGAATTCCATCGACTGATTTGGTTTGAAAGGCACCCCCGAAGGCATAGAGCAGGGTCTCGATCGATCCTGTCACCACGTCGTCGCGGCTGAACGCGGTGCGGTTGAGCGAAAGCACCGTGGGCGTGTAGCGCTGGCCGCCGCCCGAGCCGAACACCACGTCGGCGACGACTTTGCCCGGGTCCATCTCCACGCCCCAGGTCTTGAAGAGCAGGGGCAGCGTCGAGCTGGTCGCCTGCGGCGGTATGCCCGGCATGGTCGGCGCCTGGTCGAAATAGGCGTAAGGATCGACGAACACGATCAGCTTGCCGCCGCGTAGCACGAACTGGTCGAGCGCGTACTCGGTCTCCGGCTGCGCGTCGCGCGGGTGGATCAGCAGCAGGACATTGAGGTCCTTGTCGACCTCCTTCGCGCTCATCGGCACTTCCTTGACGTCGAACTCGCGCTTGAGCTCGTTCGCCAGCACCCACGGGTCGGAGCTCTGCCGCGTGAAGGGATTGAATTTCTCGCCGAGCACCGGCAGCCCGGCCATCAGGCCGATCTTCGGCCGTTCGGCCGACCCGACCCGCGCGATGGCGCGCACCAGGTCGTACTCGAGCAGGCGCTCGCGCTGCGGCGAGATCGCGGCGAGCGTCTGCTTGCGCTCGAGCTGGCTGATCGCGGCGCCGAGGTAGAAGGTCTCGCCGCTCGTCAGCTGCTGCGGCGCGATGCCGTCGAGCTGCGCGGCGTCCTCCTCCTCCGAGTCGGGTCTCGGGTTATACCTTTCAATTTTTAAGTTATTGTTGGAAGCACGCTCGAACTCGCGCATCAGGTCCTCGACGCGCTGCGCGAAGCTGCGCAGCGGCACCGGCACTGCCTCGCCTTGCGAGATGTAGAGCTTCACCTTCACCGGCGCCGACAAGTTCCTGAGGATCTTGCGCGTGCCCTCCGAGAGCGTGTAGAGCTTGCCGTCGGTGAGGTCGGCTCGCACCGAAGCGGTGGAGACGAGATAGTTGAATGCCACCAGCAGGAGAAACAGCGCGATCAAGCCTACCGCCGAGTAAATCAGGTGTTCGTATTTCTTCATCCGGCGCGGTGTCCTCGAATGATGATGCCGGTGGCAAACAGGGCAAATCCGATGACCGACAGGAAGAAAACCAGGTCGCGCAGGTCGATCACGCCGCGCTGGAAGCCGTCGAAATGCGTCACCACCGAGAACGCGGCTACGGTGTCGACCAGCGCCGGGCTCGCCCAGCGCGTGAGCAGATCGGTGACCGGGTTGAAGCCGGCGAGGATCAGGAACAGGCAGATCACCACCGACAGAATGAAAGCGACCACCTGGTTACGCGTCATCGCCGAGGTCATGCACGTGATGGCGAGATAGGCGCCGGCGAGGAACAGGCTGCCGAGATAGCCGGCAATGATCTGGCCGTTGTCCGGATCGCCGAGGAGGTTCGCGGTGATGACCGTCGGGAAGGTGAGCGCCAGGGCAAACGCGAGGAACGCCCAGGAGGCCAGGAACTTGGCGACGATCGCCTGCCAGGGCGTGATCGGCATGGTGAGGAGCAGCTCGAGCGTGCCCGAGCGGCGCTCCTCGGCCCATAGCCGCATGCCGACCGCCGGGACGAGGACCAGGTACAGCCAGGGATGCCAGCCGAAGAAGGCAGCCAGGCTGGCTTCTCCCCGTTCAAAGAAATTGCCGGCGGTGAAGGTGAAAAAGCCGGTGAGCAGGAGGAAGATCACGAGGAACACGTACGCCACCGGCGAGGTGAAGTAGCTCACCAGCTCGCGCTTGGCGATGGTCAGAATCGGTTTCATCGTTTCACGGTGTCGGGAAGCGTGATGCGGCGGAACACCTCGTCGAGCTGCCCGACCTCGCTGTACATCCCTTCCACCTTCCAGCCCTCGCGGCTGACGAGATCGACGATGCCCTGCGCGAGCTCGGCGGCACGCGACTTGTCGCGCGGATAGATGCGGAATGCGCCCTTCAGGTCTTCGACCCGGCCCAGCTGCGCAAGCTTCTCTTGGGTTGCGCCGTGCGCCGACAGCGTCACGGCGCCGGCAAGCTCGGACATGCCGCGCAGCTCCTCGGGCGTGCCGTTGGCGACGATTTTGCCGCGGTCGATGATGATCGCCCGCGTGCACGCAGCATCGACCTCCTCGAGGATGTGGGTCGAGAAGACGATCGCCTTGTTCTGCCCCAGCTTGCGGATCAGGTTCCTCACCTCGTGCTTCTGGTTCGGGTCGAGCCCGTCGGTCGGCTCGTCCATGATGAGGACGTCGGGATCGTGGATCAGCGCCTGCGCGAGGCAGGTGCGGTGGCGGTAGCCCTTCGACAGCGTGTCGATCGACTGGTGAAGCACCGAGTCGAGAAAGCACAGCTCGACCACGCGCTGAATCGCCTTCTTGCGCGCCTGGCCTTCGAGCCCGCGCAGCTGGGCGGCGAAATCGAGGAAGCCGTGCACCGTCATCTCGGGATAGGCGGCGGCGTTCTCGGGCAGGTAGCCGATCAAGCGCTTCGCCTCGAGGGGCGATTCGACCACGTCGTAGCCGCCGACCGTGACGCGTCCGGCGGTGGGCGGCATGAACCCGGTGATCATGCGCATGGTGGTCGACTTGCCGGCACCATTCGGGCCGAGGAAGCCTAGTACTTCGCCGCGCTCGACGGTAAACGAAATGCCGTCCACGGCGCGCTTGGGGCCGAAACTCTTCACCAGATTTTCAATTTTTATCATCGCAATGGCGCTGCCGCGGACAATCAGGGATTGTCGTGCGCGGTTTCAAGAGGGGCAGGATTATCGCCGAATTACGAGGCTACAATCGGCAACCTTCGGAGGCTTCGACATGCGATCGATGAAATTCGTTCTCGGCGCCCTCGCGCTGCTCGCGGCGGCGGTGCTCGGCGTATCCCCTGCCATGGCTCAGCAATACCCGACCAAACCCGTACGGATTATCGTGCCCTTCGCCCCGGGCGGCGGCTCCGATTTCATCGCCCGCTTCACGGCACAGCGTCTTACCGCAGCGCTCGGGTCGCAGGTGATCGTGGAGAACCGGCCCGGCGCAGGCGGTCTCCTTGGTATCGAGTCAGGAGTGAAAGCGGACCCCGACGGCTATACCCTCACGCTGATCGCTTCGAGCTACACGGTAAATCCCGCGCTCTATCCGATCAAGTTCGATCCGCTCAACGACATTACCCCGGTCATTCAGCTGTCCCAGGGCCCGATGCTCGTGGTGGTCAATCCCAAAGTGCCGGTAAAGACCACGAAGGAGTTGATCGCTCTCGCCAAATCGAAGCCGGGCCAGATCAGCTTCGCTTCTGCCGGGCAGGGCAGCATCACCCACATGGCTGCCGAGCTCTTCATCAGCATGGCCGGCATCAAGATGAACCATATTCCGTACAAGGGGACCGGGCCCGCGCTTACCGATACGCTCGGAGGCCAGACGGACGTCTTCTTCAGCACGACCGCGACCGCCCTGCCGCATGTCAAAGCGGGGCGCCTGCGCGCGATCGCCGTCACCACCGCGAAGAGGCTTCCCGCGGAGCCGGACGTTCCGACGATTGCCGAATCGGGCGTCCCGGGCTACGACGTCGCGATCTGGCATGGCCTCATCGCCCCGAAGGGTCTTGCGCGCCCGGTGCTCGAGCGCATCAACACCGAGGTTAACAAGATCCTCAAGCTCAAGGCGACAGCCGATCAGTTGCAGACAGACGGCGTGCTCCCCGCCGGCGGCACTCCGGAACAGTTTCGTGAGCAGATCCGCAAGGAGCTCGAGCTCTGGCGCAAGGTCGTTGCTGCGACCGGAGTGAAGGCCGAATAGGCTACCGACGCAAGACTTCGACGTCATCGTCAGCGGCGCCGGCGCTGCGGGGCTCGCTGCAGCGGACGAGCTCTCACGGTCCGGCCGCTCGGTCCTCGTTCTCGAGGCGCGCGATCGCATCGGCGGTCGCTGCTGGACGCGGCACTTCCCGGGCTTGAGCGTTCCCGCCGAGCTCGGCGCCGAATTCATCCACGGCCGCCCCCCGGTCACGTTTGCCCTGCTGCAAAGGGCCGGCAGCGCAGCGCTGGATTCCGCGCGCACGCAACACTTCGTGCTGGGGGGGCGCCTTCGCGCGATCGACGCGTTTGCCGAAGCACAAAAAGCCATGCGGAACACCGCGGCGCTGAAAGCGAAGGATTCGTCCTTCGCGACTTTCCTTGCCCGCAAGCGGGGGCTATCCCGACGCACGCGCACCTTTGCCCGCATGATGGTCGAGGGGTTCGATGCGGCCGACCCGGCGCGGGCGAGCGCCCGCTCGATCGTCGAGGAGTGGAGCGGCGGCGCACAGCTCGGCTCGCAATTTCGTCCCCTCGGCGGCTACAGCGCATTGCTGGATTGCCTAAGCCGCAGCGACGTGCGGCTGCAAAGCGTGGTGCGCCAAATACGATGGAAACCCGGCTCGGTCGAAGTGCGCGGCGAGCGTCTGGGCACGCCGTTCAGCTATCGCGCGCCCAAGGCCATCGTTACCTTGCCGCTCGGCGTACTGCAATCGGGCGCGGTCCGCTTTATCCCCGCGTTGAAGGAGAAGCAGCTGGCGCTGGAAAAACTCGCTTCGGGGCCGGTCGTCAAGATTGCCCTTCGCTTCCGCGCCGCCTTCTGGGAAGAGCGCAATGCGGCGGTTGCTTTTTTTCATTCGCCGGCGGCTGCGTTTCCGACCTTCTGGACGCCGTTGCCGATGCGAGCCCCATTTCTGATCGGCTGGGCCGGCGGCCCGAAGGCGGAGCGGGTCGATGAATCGAACTTCATCCAGCTCGCCTTGCAGAGCTTGAAGTCGATCTTTGGCGAGCTGCCCCAGTTCGAAGCCGTCTATTGGCACGACTGGCAGAACGATCCCTATGCGCGCGGCGCGTATAGCTACGTCACGGTCGGCGGCGAGGGGGCGAGAGAGGAGCTGCAGGCGCCGCTCGCCGATACGCTTTACTTCGCCGGCGAAGCGACCGATACGCAGGGGGAAGCGGGAACCGTGGCGGGGGCGCTGCAAAGCGGCCTGCTTGCAGCGCGACAACTGGCCTGAGTCAGACCCGGCGCGCTTCGGACAGGTGCTTCTTCCAGTACGCAGAGTCGAGCCGGTCGGTGCGCACCTGCCCGCCGGAGGACGGCGCGTGCACGAACTTCCCGTTGCCGAGATAGATGCCGACGTGCGAGTTCTTCTTCCCCTCTTGGTCGAAGAACAACAAGTCTCCCCGCCGCAAGTTCGCCACTCGAATGCTGGCCGAGGCGCGTCGCTGTTGCTCCGTGTCGCGCGGAAGGGCCACGCCTGCTTGCCGGAAGCTGTACTGGACGAGCCCGCTGCAATCGAAACCTCTGGAGGGCGTCGAGCCACCGAAGTGGTACGGCTTGCCGACCATCTTCAGCGCGTGATTCGCCGCGGCGCCACCCGCATCCACGCGCGCGACCGGGGCACCCGCGCACGCGGCGAGCGCGAGCCCGACGAGGCCGATCAGTGCACGAGGAAGGACTCTGCCACCCATACGGGTGGATAGGATAGCTGCGCTGGCACTACGAAGCTGTGCGGAAATTCACGCCGCCACGCGCTCGGCGCGGCGTCGGTCGTGCTCCTTCAGATGGTGCTTGCGCAGCCGGATCGACTTCGGGGTGATCTCGACCAGCTCGCCGTCGCCGATGAATTCGACCGCGTACTCGAGCGTGAGGTCGATCGGCGGCGTGAGCAGGATCGCCTCGTCCTTGCCGGAGGCGCGGATGTTGGTGAGCTGCTTGGTGCGGATCGGGTTGACCACCAGGTCGTTGTCGCGGCTGTGGATGCCGACGATCATGCCTTCGTAGACCGGGTCGCCCGGGCTCACGAACATGCGCCCGCGCTCCTGCAGTTTCCATAGCGCGTAGGCCACGGCGACGCCGTCGTCCTGCGACACCAGCACGCCGTTGCGGTGCTCCGTGATCTCGTCCTTCGCGGGCGCGTAGTCGTCGAAGACGTGGCTCACCACGCCGGTGCCGCGGGTAAGGGTCATGAACTCGCCCTGGAAGCCGATCAGGCCGCGCGCCGGGATGCGGTATTCGAGTCGCACGCGGGCTTTGCCGTCGGGCACCATGTGGAGCAGCTCGCCCTTGCGCCGGCCGAGCTCTTCCATGACCGCGCCTTGGGTCAGCTCTTCGACGTCGACGGCGAGCAGCTCGTAGGGCTCGCAGCGCACGCCGTCGATGACCTTGTACACGACGCGCGGCCGCGACACCGCGAGCTCGTAGCCTTCGCGGCGCATGTTCTCGAGCAGGATGGTGAGATGCAGCTCCCCCCGTCCCGAGACGATGAAGGTATCGGTGTCGGCGGGGTACTCAACCCGCAGGGCGACGTTGCTCTTGGTCTCGCGCTCGAGCCGCTCGCGCAGCTGCCGGCTGGTGACGAACTTGCCCTCGCGCCCGGCGAGCGGCGAGGAGTTGACGAGAAAGTTCATGGTCAGCGTCGGCTCGTCGACCTTGAGCAGCGGCAACGCGTCCGGGTGCTCGGGATGGCACAGCGTGCAGCCGATGCTCACCTCGTCGATGCCGTTGATCAGCACGATGTCCCCCGCTTCGGCTTCATCCACCTGCACGCGTTCGAGACCTTCGAAGCTCAGCACCTGGTTCACTCGCACCTTCAGGGGCTGGGAGCCTTCGCCCTGAAGAAGCACGACGTCCTGCAGCGGCCGCACGCGGCCGCGGTGGATGCGGCCGATGCCGATCTTGCCGACGTAGCTCGAGTAGTCGAGCGAGCAGATCTGCAGCTGCAGCGGGCCTTCGGGGTCCTCGTCGCGCACCGGCACGTGCTCGAGAATCGCCTCGAACAGCGGCTGCATGTCCGTGCCGGGCTTGGCCGGATCGAGCGTCGCCCAGCCTTGCAGCGCCGAGGCATAGATCACGGGAAAATCGAGCTGCTCTTCGGCGGCGCCGAGCTTGTCGAAGAGATCGAAGGTCTGGTTCAGCACCCAGTCGGCGCGGGCGCTGGGGCGGTCCACCTTGTTGATCACTACGAGCGGCTTCAGCCCGTGAGCGAGCGCCTTGCGCAGGACGAAGCGCGTCTGCGGCATCGGTCCCTCGACCGCGTCGACGAGCAGGAGCACGCCGTCGACCATAGACAGCACGCGCTCCACCTCGCCGCCGAAATCCGCGTGTCCGGGGGTGTCGACGATGTTGATGTGCGTGCCGCGGTAGCGGAACGCGCAGTTCTTCGCCAGGATCGTGATGCCGCGCTCGCGCTCGAGGTCGTTCGAGTCCATGACGCGCTCCTGGATGTGCTCGTGCGCCGCAAAGGTGCCCGACTGCTGCAGCAATTTGTCGACGAGCGTCGTCTTGCCGTGGTCGACGTGGGCGATGATGGCGACGTTGCGTAGGGCGCGCGGCATGGTGCACCGAATCCAAAAGGTCGCGCATTGTACGCGAGGAATTAGTTAAAATCTTCCCTCTGTTCCTCCCCGTAACCAACCCCGCTTATTCACCTATGGACAAGGTACTACTTTCCAAGACCGCTGCCGCGATGGTCGCGAAGGGCAAAGGCATCCTCGCCGCGGACGAGTCGAGCGGCACCTGCGAGAAACGCTTCCAGTCGGTCGGCGCCGAATGCACCGAGGAGAACCGGCGCGCTTACCGCGGGCTGCTCTTCGGCACGCCCGGCGTCGAGCAATATCTCTCGGGGGTGATCCTGTTCGACGAAACGGCGCGCCAGAAGGCCGCCGACGGCACGCCTTTCCCGCAATACCTGGCGAAAAAAGGCATCCTCCCCGGCATCAAGGTCGACAAGGGCACGGTCGACCTCGCGCTCTTCCCCGGCGAGAAGGTGACCGATGGCCTCGACGGCCTCGCCAAGCGCATGGCCGAGTATTTCCAGATCGGCGCGCGCTTCGCGAAATGGCGGGCGGTGATCACGATCGGCGAAGGCATTCCGACGCACGCCTGCCTGTACGCCAACGCGCATGCCCTCGCGCGTTACGCGGCGATCTGCCAGGAGGCCTCCATCGTGCCAATGATCGAGCCCGAAGTACTTCTCGACGGCGATCACACGGCCGAGCGCTCCGAAGAAGTGCACGAGGCCACGCTGCGCGCGACTTATGCAGCCCTGGCCGCGTACAACGTGTCGGTCGAGCATCTCATCCTCAAGACGAGCATGGTGGTCTCGGGCAAGGACTGCCCGCGGCAGGCCAGCGTCGACGAGGTTGCCGAGCGCACGGTGCGCGTGCTGAAGCGCACGGTCCCGGCGGCGCAGCCGGGCATCGTGTTCCTTTCCGGCGGGCAGTCCGATGAGGCTGCCACCGCGCACCTGAATGCCATGGCGGCGATGAAGGGATTGCCGTGGCCGCTGACGTTCTCGTACTCGCGCGCGCTACAGAACCCGGCACTCAAGACCTGGCGCGGCCAGGCGGGCAATGTCGGCGCGGCGCAAAAGGCCTTTTTCCACCGCGCTCACATGAACGGACTGGCGTCGCAGGGCAAGTGGCGGCCCGAACTCGAAAAACAAGCGGCGTGAAACCGCTCTACGAGTCGAGCTTGAAGAGCCTGCCGCGTATCGGCAAAGGCAAAGTCCGCGACATCTACGCCGTCGGCGCCGACAAGATGCTGATCGTGACGAGCGACCGGCTGTCGGCATTCGACGTTGTGCTTTCGGATCCGATCCCCGACAAGGGCCGGGTGCTCAACGAGATGGCCAACTTCTGGTTCGACCGTTTGCGCCACATCGTACCGAACCAACTCACCGGCGTCGACCCTGAATCTGTCGTTACAGAAGAAGAAAAACCCCAGGTGCGCGGTCGTTCGATGGTCGTGAAAAAGCTGAAACCCCTGCCGATCGAGGCGGTGGTGCGCGGCTACATCATCGGCTCGGGCTGGAAGGACTACCAGAAGACCGGCAAGGTCTGCGGCGTCGAGCTGCCGAAAGGCCTGCGCCAGGCCGAAAAGCTGCCCGAGCCCGTCTTCACGCCGGCCACCAAGGCCGCGGCAGGGCATGACGAGAACATCAGCTTCGCCGAGGCGCAGAAGCTGCTCGGCAAGGAGCTCGCCGCAAGCGTGCGCGAGGTCAGCATCCGACTCTACAAGGACGCGGCCGACTACGCGGCAAAGAAAGGAATCATCATTGCGGATACCAAGTTCGAGTTCGGGCTGGATGACAACAAGAATCTCGTCTTGATCGATGAAGTGCTGACCGCGGATTCTTCGCGCTTCTGGCCCGCCGATTCGTATCGCGTCGGCGTGAGCCCGCCCTCCTTCGACAAGCAATACGTGCGCGACTATCTCGAGACGCTCGACTGGAACAAGACGCCGCCCGCGCCGCGGCTGCCGCCCGAGGTCATCGCCAAGACGTCGGAAAAATACCGCGAGGCGCTGACCCGGTTAACAGGGAGAAAGCTTTCATGATCGGCATCGTGATGGGGTCGAGCTCCGACTGGGACACGATGAAGGCCGCCGCCAAGATCCTGGAGGAATTCGGCGTGCCCTATGAAGCGAAGGCGATGTCCGCGCACCGTACGCCCGATCTCGTCGCCGAGTGGGCGAAGGGCGCGGCGAAGCGCGGCATGAAAGCGATCATCGCCGGGGCGGGCGGCGCGGCCCACCTCGCCGGCGTGGTGGCGGCGAATACGACCCTTCCGGTGCTCGGCGTGCCGATGCCCTCGAAACATCTGCAGGGGCTCGACTCGCTGCTCTCCACCGTGCAGATGCCCAAAGGCATCCCGGTCGCCACCTTTGCCATCGGCGAGGCGGGCGCAGCCAACGCCGCGCTTTATGCCGTTGCGATGCTGGCTTTGTCCGACAAGAATCTGGAGAAGAAATTGTCCGACTTCAGGGCGCGCCAGGCTGAGTCGGTCAGAAAAACCGAACTGCCCAAGCCATGAAGCCGCAGATCCGCAAGGCGGCGGAGATCCTCCGCGCCGGCGGACTCGTGGCCTTCCCGACCGAAACGGTGTACGGGCTCGGCGCCGATGCGTCGAACGCCGAGGCGGTGGCGCGCCTTTACGCCACCAAAGGTCGCCCGGCCGATCATCCCGTCATCGTGCATTTCGAATCAGCCGAACGGGCGTTCACTTGGGCAAACC
Source organism: Burkholderiales bacterium (assembly GCA_035602335.1). Classification (GTDB taxonomy): domain Bacteria; phylum Pseudomonadota; class Gammaproteobacteria; order Burkholderiales; family SG8-39; genus SCGC-AG-212-J23. The sequence goes on along the minus strand of DATNMK010000048.1, from coordinate 32,954 downwards.
AGGTGCCGCAAACCGCGCGGAAGCTCGCAGATCGTTTCTGGCCGGGGCCGCTCACCCTGATTCTCAAGCGCTCCGCGCTCGCCAAGGACTTCGTCACCGGGGGGCAGGACACCGTGGGCTTGCGCGTTCCTTCGCATCCCGTCGCACGTGAATTGCTGAAAATCTTTCAAAACGGAATCGCCGCGCCGTCGGCCAACCGCTTCGGCCTCGTATCGCCGACCACCGCCGCGCACGTACGCGAGGACCTCGGCGACGAGGTCGACTTGGTGCTGGAAGGCGGGCCGAGCGAGGTCGGCATCGAATCGACGATCGTTGATTTGTCCAGCGGACCGGCCGCGCTTCTGCGCCCCGGCGCGATTTCCCGCAAAGACCTTGAAGACGTTCTGAAATCGAAAGTCGAAGAAAAAAACCTGTCGTCGCCCCGCCACTCCGGCGGACTGGAACGCCACTACTCGCCGCGCACGCCGGCACGCCTGGTGTCGGCGCACGATCTAGATAAAGAAATCGAAAAACTCAAGCAGCGAGTCGCAGTGCTTGCATTTTCACGTCCTGATGAGCGGGTGGATTACTGGCTGCGCATGCCGCGCAACCCGCAAGCCTATGCGCAGCGTCTCTACGCCGCGCTGCGTGAGCTCGATGCCGCGGGCTGCGAGACCATCCTGGTCGAAGCGCCGCCCGAAGCGCCCGAATGGGCCGCGGTGCGCGACCGCCTTCAGCGCGCGTGCGAAGCGTAGAATCGGCGCATGCGGTGGACGGTGTTACTTCTGGTTGTGATGGTCGGCTGCTCCGCGCGCACGCAGCTCAACTACGGCGTGGCGCCCGGAACCAGCGTAACCCAGTCCTCCGTGCAACTGAACGTTCAAGGCGGCTCGGCGCCCGTCGCGCTTATCGGGCTCGGCATTATCGCCGCCGGCATGTACGACATGGAGCGCCATCTACTGCCGCCCGCCGAGCTTTCGCCCACCCGCATCGTCAGCGAACAGGATTGCACCAAGCCAATCGACTGGACGGCCGGCAACCTGAAGTGCCGTTAAGCGGCTAGCGGCCCCGGCTTTCCGTCCTCGACTACAAACGTCGCAAGCGTGCTGCAGCGTGCCTCGCGCTTTTGCACGGTTTCCATCGCCCGTAAATCGGCGCTCCAGCGCCGCGGGGTGACTTCGACGCGCACGTAGCCGCGGTAGCGGCTATCGGCGAGCAGAATGTGAGGGTTGTCCGGCAGATACTGGTTCAAGCGCTCCTGCGGCCAGGCCTGGGAGGTGATCGATGTGCCGACGAATTCGCTCGCCACGGTCGGCGAGGCGGGATCGTCGAAGTCGAGCTTCAGCTGGGACACGTTGAAGGAATGCACGTCGCCGCCGATGACCACGGGATTGCTGGTTTTTCTCAAGGAAATTGCCTCAAGCAGGCGTTGGCGCGCTGCCGGATAGCCGTCCCAGCCGTCGGTCCACGCCCGCCGGCCCGGACCGGGCTTCTGATCGAACTGCGCCATGGCGGTCTGCTGCGCGATCACGTTCCAGCCGGCGCGCGATTCGCCGAGCGCGTTCTCCAGCCAGCGCTCCTGCGCCCGTCCGAGCATGGTGCGCCCCGGTGAAGAGAGACGCGGGCAGGCTTCCACATCGACGGTGTTCGAGCCGCCGCGTCGCCGCGGCCGCGGACAGGCATGCCAGGAACGGTATTGGCGATCGTCAAGAACGTAGAAGCGCGCGAGCGTCCCCCAATCGACTTGCGTGTAAATGCGCATGCGATGGCCTTCGGGGCGCATGCGCGGCGGCAAGGGCATGTGCTCGTAGTAGGCGCGGTAGGCGGCGGCGCGCCGCGCGAGGAACTGGTCGCGCTCCATGCCGTCCTCGGGTCGGTCGTCGGCGTAGTCGTTGTCGACCTCGTGGTCGTCCCAGGTGACGATCCACGGGCACGCCGCGTGCGCTGCCTGCAGGTCGGGGTCGCTGCGATAAAGCGCGTGGCGCGCGCGGTAGTCCTCGAGCGAATACGGCTCCGGGGCGGCGTGGCTGCGCACATGGTCGGCACCCCAGGTGGACTCGTAGATGTAATCGCCGAGGAAGGCCACCAGATCGGGCTGATCCTCGACGATGTGGCGATAGGCGCCGAAAAACCCCTGTTCGTACTGCTGGCATGACGCGAACGCAAAGCGCAGCCGCGGCGCCGGCACGCTCGCCACCGGCGCAGTGCGCGTGCGCCCGACCGGGCTTTGGGCGTCGCCCGCGCTGAAGCGGTACCAGTACCACCGATCAGGCTCCAGACCCTGGACCTCGACGCGCGCCGAATGCGCCCACGCCGGATCAGCAGTTAATTCACCTGAAAGGATTACTTTACGCACTGCGTCGTCGTCGGCCACTTCCCAGCGCACGGGGACTTCGATCGGGTCGACGCCCGTCAACCGCGTCCAGAGAACGACGCTCGAAGGCGACGGATAGCCGGAGGCGACGCCGAGCGTGAAGGGGTACGACGTGATGCGCGGCAGCGAGAGCGAAACGCCCAGCGCGCCCAGCGTTTTCAGGAAGCGGCGGCGGTCGTACATGCGAATAGAATAACGTTCTTATGATCCATTTCGTGGTGCATGAAGAGGGCGACGGAGTCGGTGTCGTCGTCGTCGAAGACGTCAAGGCCGGCCAGCAACTCAATGGCTGGATCATGGAAGACGATAAAGACGTCAACGTGACCGCCAGGAACGACATCCCGATCGGCCACAAGGTAGCCCTGAAGGATTACCGGCCCGGCGATACGGTGATCAAGTACGGCGTCGACATCGGAAAAGTGGTGCAGCCGATCGCTAAGGGCGAGCATCTTCATGTCCATAACGTCAAAACCAAACGCTGGTAGACAATGGACCTATCCAAAGCAAGCTTCTGGGGCTACCGGCGCGAGAACGGCCGCGTCGGCGTGCGTAACCATGTCATCGTCCTGCCGGTCGACGATCTCTCGAATGCCGCCGCGCAGGCGGTGGAGAACAGCATCAAGGGCACGCTCGCGCTCCCGCACCCCTACGGCCGGCTGCAGTTCGGCGCCGACCTCGATCTTCACTTCCGCACGCTGATCGGCGCGGGCTCCAACCCCAACGTAGCCGCCGTCATCGTCATCGGCATCGAGGAAGGCTGGACCGGACAGGTGGTCGAGGGCATCAAGAAGACCGGCAAGCCGGTGTTCGGCTTCGGCATCGAGGGCCACGGCGACCACGAGACCATTCGACGCGCTTCGCAGAAGGCGAAGGAGCTGGTGCAGTGGGCGAGCGAGCTGCGGCGCGAGGAGCGGCCGCTCAAGGATCTGTGGGTTTCCACGAAGTGCGGCGAGTCCGACACCACTTCCGGTTGCGGCGCGAACCCGACCGTGGGCAACGCGTTCGACAAGCTCTACCCGTACGGCGTCACGCTGGTGTTCGGTGAAACCACCGAGCTCACCGGTGGCGAGCACCTCGTCGCGGCGCGTTGCAGGAACGAGCAGGTAAAAAAGAAGTTCCAGTACGTCTTCGACCGCTACCAGGAAGTCATCGATCGCCACAAGACCAGCGACCTGATGGACTCGCAGCCCACCAAGGGCAATATCGCCGGCGGCCTCACCACCATCGAGGAAAAGGCGCTCGGCAACATCCAGAAGATCGGCCGCAAATGCATGGTGGATGGCGTGCTCGACAAAGCCGAGACGCCGACCGGCCCGGGACTCTGGTTCATGGATTCGTCCTCGGCGGCCGCCGAGATGGTCACGCTGTGCGCGGCCGCGGGCTACGTGGTGCATTTCTTCCCGACCGGCCAGGGCAACGTGATCGGCAACCCGATCCTTCCGGTCATCAAGCTCTGCGCCAACCCCCGCACGGTGCGCACCATGTCCGAGCACATCGATGTCGACGTCTCCGGGCTGCTGCGAAAGGAGCTGACGCCGGACGAGGCCGGCGACAGGCTTCTCGATTGCATGTTCCGCACGGCGAACGGCCGCTTAACCGCCGCCGAGGCGCTCGGCCACCGCGAGTTCGTCCTCACGCGGTTATACGAATCGGCTTGAGCACGCTCGCCGTTGAAGTCTGGCGGGGAGGCGCGCAAGGCGCCTTCCAATCGTTCGAAGTGCCGCGCTACCCCAGCCAGACGGTGCTCGACGTCGTCACGTACATCCAGCGCTCGCTCGATCCGACGCTCGCTTACCGTTTCGCCTGCCGCGTCGGCATGTGCGGCTCGTGCGCAATGACGGTGAATGGCGTGCCGCGCTGGACCTGCCGCACCCATGTCGACAAGGTTTCCCGGGAAAACAAGCTGGTGATCGGGCCGCTGCGCAACCTGCCGGTGATCCGCGATCTGGTCACCGACATGCGCGAGTTCTTCGACAAGTGGGCACGTGCAAAAGGCAGTTTTGGAGGTAATAGAACAAGGCAAGACGAGCTCGCGCGCGTACCCCCCGATTCCGCAGACAGAAAGAAGGTGGATGCGGGAATCGAGTGCATCGGTTGCGGGGTGTGCTACAGCGCCTGCGACGTCGTGGCGTGGAATCCGGACTATCTCGGCCCGGCGGCGCTCAACCGCGCCTGGACTCTGGTCAAGGACGAGCGCGACGTGGCGAAGACCGAGCGTCTGCGCGCGGTCGCCGGCGACGCCGGCTGCCATGCCTGCCACACGCACATGAGCTGCACCGAGCGCTGCCCGATGGGCCTCTCTCCGACCGCGGGGATCTCGGGCCTGAAGAGAGCAGTTCTGGGTTCAGCTCTGAAGGGCGGGCTGTGAGCGCCAGAACTCAGACCCTCCTCTGGATCGCGCAGCGCGCGAGCGCCGCGGTCCTCGCGTTGTGCGTGATCGTTCACCTCTTCACGATCATCTACGCGGTGCAAGGCGGCCTGTCGGCCGCGGAGATCCTTGGCCGGACGCGCGGTAATGTTGCTTGGTTTACCTTTTACTCAATCTTTGTTTTGGGAGTTGCGGTCCATGCGCCGATCGGCCTGAGGAGCATTTTCATCGAATGGCTCGGCTGGCGCGGCAGGTCGCGCGACGGCGTTGTTGTCGCCTTTGCGGCGGTTCTCGCCTGGATGGGAATGCGCGCCGTGTTCGCGGTTTTCGTATGAATCGGCATTCGTCCTACTGGGTATTCCTGGTCCATCGTCTGTCGGGCATTGCCCTCGCCCTCTTCCTGCCAGTTCATTTCTGGGCGCTCGGCAACGCGCTCCGGCTTGACGCGCTCCTTGCCTGGACGCAGCAGCCTCTGGTCAAGTTCGCCGAATGGGGCCTGGTGGTGCTGCTGGCTGCGCATCTCGGCGGCGGGCTGCGCGTCCTCGCTCTGGAGTTTCTGCCGTGGCGCGACTGGCAGAAAGGCCTGACCGCAGCGGCCGCCGCGGTGACCTTCGCCGCAGGGCTTGCGTTCGCGCTCGCGCTGTAGAATGAAAAACCGAGGAGGATGAGATGAGGCGGTTGAAGTTCGTTGCAATCATGGCCGCCGTGCTGCTCGGAACGGCAACTTTTGCACAATCGTGGCCGCAGAAGCCGGTCAGGTTCATCGTGCCTTTCCCGCCGGGCGGGACGACCGACATCTCCGCGCGGCTGCTGGGCGAGAAGCTGACGCAGATCTGGGGCCAGACGGTGGTGATCGAGAACCGCGGCGGCGCGGGCGGCGGCGTCGGCGCCGCAGAAGCCGCGCGCGCGGCGCCCGACGGCTACACGCTGTTCTTCCCTTCCGGCTCGGTCGTCACCGCGAACCAGCACATTTATGCCAAGCTGAACTACGACCCGGAAAAGGATTTCGTGCCGGTGACGAACGTGGTCTCGGGTCCGCAGGTGCTGGTCGTGCCCGCGAGCTCCCCGTACAAAACAGTGAAGCAGCTGATCGACGCGGCGAAGGCGAGCCCCGGCAAGCTGACCTTCGGGCATGCCGGCATCGGCTCGCAGACGCATCTCGCGGCGGAGAACTTCGTGTACCAGGCAAAAATCGACGCCATTTCGGTCCCCTACAAGGGCGAAGGGCCGTCGCTCGCCGGGCTGGTCGGCGGCGAGACCAGTTTCGCGCTCAGCAATCTCGCCGCCGCCCTCGGGCATATCAACGGGGGGCGGCTGCGCGCGCTTGGCATCACGAGCAAAACCGAGGCGCCCCAGCTTCCCGCTGTCTCGCCGATCGCGAGGACCCTGCCCGGCTTCGAGAATACCGGCTGGTTCGGCATCGTCGCGCCAGCGGGCACGCCCAAAGAGATCATCGACAAGGTTTACCGGGACACCAAGAAGGCGCTCGACACGACCGAGATGAAAGCGCGCTTTTTCGCGCAGGGGCTGGCGCCGGTCGGCAACTCGCCGCAGGAGTTCGCGCAGGCGATGAAGGCCGAGACCGAGCTCTGGGCCAAGGTGGTGAAGGAGCGCAACATCTACGTCAAGTGAGAGTCGACCTGCGACAAGTCGAGGAGGCGGCGAAGGAGCTCTACATCAGGGCGCTGAAGCGGCTGCCCCCCGACGTCAAGCAGGGCTTCGCTGCGCTCGCCAAGAGCGAGACCGACGCCGGCGCGCAGCGCGTGCTCGGCACCATGATCCGGAACATCGCGGTCGCAGAGAACACGGACAACCTGCTATGCCAGGACACCGGCATCCCGATCTACAACGTGTGGATCGGACGGGGGGTCGAGGTCGACGGCATCGCGCTGAAGCAGGCCATCCGTAATGGCTGCGCGCGCTCGACGCGCGAATACTCGTTCCGCTCCTCGATCGTGCATCCGACGACGCGCGTGAACGAGCAGACCTCGTGCGGCCGCGGTGTGCCGGTCATCAACGTGGATTTCTCCGAAGACGAGGAGGCGCTGGTCATCGAGATGGTGCCGAAAGGCTCGGGGTCCGAAAACAACTCCTGGCTGCGCATGGCGGTTCCCGCCGAGGGTGTGGACGCGATCAAGACTTTCGTCATCGATTGCGTGATCGAGGCCGGCGGCAAGACCTGCCCGCCGACCATCGTCGGCGTCGGCGTCGGCGGCACGGCGGATCTGTGCATGCATCTTGCCAAGGTGGCGGCGACGCGGCCGCTGGGCACGCGCTGTGACGATCCGGAGGGCGCGAAGCTCGAGGCGGAGCTCGGCCAGGCCGTCAACATGCTCGGCGTCGGTCCGCAAGGGCTCGGTGGCGATTCCACCGCGTTCGCGGTGCACGTCGAAACCGCCGCCACCCACATCACGATGAACCCTGTGGCGGTGAACATGCAATGCCACTCGGCGCGCCGCGCGCGCGCTACCTTCCGGACTTCGGGTGTCGAGTATGGGTATTAGAGCTGTTTTGATGTTGTCCTTGTGCGTCGCCATGCCAGCGTTTGGCGCTGAAGTGGCCGGCGTGAAGCTTGAGGATAAGACCAGCGAGCTGGTGCTGAACGGTGCCGGGGTCCGCACGAGAGTCATTTTCAACGTTTACGTGATCGGCCTCTATCTTCCCGAGAAAAAAACCGACGCCGCGGCGGTGCTGCAGCTCGCCGGGCCGAAGCGCGTCGCGATTCACATGCTGCGCAACGTCGGCGCCGAGCAGTTCTCGGAAGCGCTCGCCGACGGGATACGCGCCAACCACTCCGAAGCCGAGTCGCAGGCCCTCGAGCCGCGCGTGAAGGAGCTCGCCGCCACCATGGCGGAGATGAAGGAGGCGAAGAAGGGCATGGCGATCACGCTCGACTGGACCGGATCGGCGACGCAGCTCGCGATCGATGGCAAGCCGGCCGGGCGCCCGATACCCGGCGAGGATTTCTATCGAGCGCTGCTGCGCATCTGGCTCGGCGAAAAACCGGTGCAGGAAGATCTGAAGAAGGCGCTCCTCGGCCAAGGCTGATGGCACACTACGACCTCACCCCGCCGCTGACCGAAGACGCGGCGCGCAAGCTGCGCGCCGACGACAGCGTGACCTTGAACGGCACGCTCTTTGGCATCCGCGACGCGACGCAGATCCACATGTTCGACCGCGGGCGCAAGACGCGCTTCGACCTCGCGGGCCACGCCATGATCCATACCGCGCCGAACGTGCGCAAGGTGGACAAGAGTGCTGAGCATCCGGCGGGCTACGCGCCGATCTGTGTCGGCACGACCACCAGCGACCGCATGGAGCGTTTCACGCGGCCGCTGATGCAGCAGTACGGCGTGCGCCTCCTGATCGGTAAGGGCGGCCTGCGTGAAGAGTCCCTGAAGGCCTTTGCCGATCTGGGAGGCGCCTACCTCGCCCTGATCGGCGGCACCGCGGCGCTGGAGACGACCTGGGTTGAATCGATCGAGGATGTGGACCTCGATGACCTGAACCCCGAGTCGCTGTGGAAGTTTCGGGTGCGCAATTTCGGCCCGCTGGTGGTAGCGATGGACAGTCACGGCGCGAGCCTTTACTCGAACGTGAAGCGCGCTGCGCTGGAGCGTCGCGCGGCGGCGCTGCGGCGACTCGGCGTGCGGTAGAATCGCGCCACAACACTAGGAGGAGTCATGCGATTTTCGACGCGCGTCGCCGCGCTTTTCATCTCCGCATTCGCGCTTGTCGCGCAGGCGCAGAACCTTTCGATTGCCACCGGCGGAACCGGTGGCGTGTACTACCCGCTGGGCGGCGGCATGGCGGCCGTGCTCTCCAAGTACGTGCCCGGCATGCAGGCGACGGCGGAGGTGACCGGCGGGTCGGTCGCCAACCTGCAGCTGATCGGCACCGGCAAACCCTACCTCGGCATGACCATGGCGGATGCGACGCTCGATGCGTACAAGGGCCAGGACAAGTTCACGGGCAAGCCGGTCCCGGTGCGCACGCTCATGGTGATGTACCCGAATCGCATGCACGTCGTCTCGATCGAAGGCACTGGCGTTACCAGGATGGCAGACCTGAAAGGCAAGCGCGTGTCCACCGGATCGGGCGGCAGCGCCACCGAGGTGATGGCGTTCCGCGTCATCGAAGCCGCCGGCCTCGACAAGGACAAGGACCTGCGGCGCGAGCGCCTCGGCGTCGCCGAGTCGGTGAATGCGATCAAGGACAGGAAGATCGACGCCTTTTTCTGGGTCGGCGGCCTGCCGACCGCGGGGATCACCGACCTCGCCAGCACGCCGGGCGTGAAGATCAAGCTGATCGACCATGCCGACCTGGTGCCGGCGATGAACAGGAAATACGGCGATCTCTATGTGCAGGACGTGATCCCGAAGGACATGTACCGCGGCATGGACGCCGACAACAAGCAGGCCACGGTGATGAACCTGCTGGTGGCGCACCAGAACATGGACGAGAAAACCGCCTATAACATCGTCAAGGCGGTCTTCGACCACAAGGAAGACCTGGTCCGCGTCCACAAGGAGGCGGAGAACTTCAGGCTCGAGAACCAGAAAAAGGAAGCCTCGCCGATTCCCTGGCACCCCGGGGCGGTCAAATACTTCTCCGAGAAGGGAATCAAGCTGCAGTAAGGCGAGAGCGCGCAAAGGGCAATGAGCGAAGAGATCGCCCGCATCCATCAGCCCGCCGCCAAAATCAGCGAGGCGGCGCTCAAGCGGGCCGAAGAGTTCATTGAGCAAGAGGAGGGCGTCCAGAACAAGTTCCGCGGGCGGCTCGCCGACTTCATCACGGCGGTGGCGGTGCTGATGTCGCTGTTCCACCTGTACGCCGCCTACGAGATCGTGCGGACCGAGGCGCTGCGCGCGATCCACGTCGCGTTCGTGCTGTTCCTGTGTTTCCTCATCTTTCCGGTCTCGCGGCGCTTCCGCCATCGCGTGATCTGGTGGGACTGGGCGCTCGCGGCGCTGGGCGTCGCGATTGCGGTGTACCTGCTGGCAAACGGCGACGATTTCTTCGACCGCTCGATCCTGCCGAACAACTGGGACGTGGTGTTCGGCGTGGCGCTGATCGTGCTGGTGCTGGAGGCGATGCGGCGCGCGACCGGCTGGATCATGCCGGTGATCACCCTCTGCTTCCTGCTGTATGCGATCTTCGGGCCCTACCTGCCGGCGCCCTGGACCCACAAGGGCTACGAGATTCCCCGGCTCATCGGCCACATGTACATGACGCTGGAAGGCATCTACGGCGTCGCGGTCGACGTTTCTTCGTCGCTGATCATCCTGTTCACCATTTATGGTGCGTTCCTGCAGTATTCGGGCGCCGGCAAGTTCTACATCGACTTTTCGTTCTCGGCGATGGGCGGCAAGCCGACCGGCGCCGGCCGCACGGTGGTGCTCGCCTCGTTCCTGCTCGGCGGTCCTTCGGGTTCGGGCGTCGCCACCACCGTGACGCTCGGCGCGGTCGCCTATCCGATGCTCGCCAAGGTCGGCTACGGCAAGGAGGCTGCGGGCGGCCTGCTCGCCGCGGGTGGGCTCGGCGCGATCATTTCGCCGCCGGTGCTGGGCGCCGCCGCCTTCCTGATCGCCGAGTTCCTCAAGATCTCGTACCTCGACGTGATCCTGATGGCGACGATCCCGACCTGCCTGTATTACCTCGCGCTGTTTGCCATGGTCGAGATCGACGTGCGCAAATTCGGCATGAAGGACGTTACTTTCGAGCGTGTCGAGTCGGCGTGGAGCCTGACCAAGAAATACTGGTTCCACTTCCTGTCGCTGGTGTCGATCGTAGTTTTCATGCTGTGGGGTTTCTCGCCCGTGATGGCGGTGTTCTGGGCGACGCTCGTCTCCGCGGCGACGAGCTTGCTGAGGCGCGATACCGCGCTCATCCCGTACGAGGTTTTTAAAAGGAAAGTGCCCATTGCTCGCGGCCTGTGGAGCTCGGGGCTGGTGAAAGCGCTCGCCGGCGGCTCGCTCGGGGTGCTGAACGTCGCCGCCACCTGCGCCGGCGCCGGCATCATCGTCGGCACGGTGACGCTCACCGGCCTTGGCCTCAAGTTCAGCTCGATCGTCCTCGATTACGCCGGCGGCTCGCTGCTTCTTACCGCGATTTATACCTCGCTCATCGTCTGGATCGTCGGCCTGGCGGTCCCGGTGACGGCGAGCTACATCATCTGCGCCGTCATCGCCGCGCCGGCGATGATCAAGCTAGGCGTGCCGGATTTCGCGGCGCACATGTTCATCTTCTACTACGCCGTGCTTTCCGAGGTATCGCCGCCGACCGCGCTGTCGCCTTTCGCCGCCGCCGCGATCACGGGAGGCGACCCCTACAAGACGACGCTGCAGTGCTGGAAATACACCACGCCGGCCTTTCTCGTGCCGTTCATGTTCGTGCTCGACCCGAGCGGCACCGGCCTTCTCCTGACCGGGTCCTTCAAGACCCTCGCCGGCGCCGACTGGGGCTCGATCGCTTTGGTGACCTTCACTGCCGCGGTCGGCATCGTGGCGCTCGCCGGCGGCTTGCAAGGCTGGCTCTTCAAGCGCACCAGCTTCGCGGAACGGATCATGCTGATCGTCGCCGGCTTCCTGCTGGTGTATCCGAAAGCCTTGTTCGACGCTATAGGCTTCGCGCTCGTGGTGCTGGTGCTCGTCATGCAATGGTTACGTCGCGCATCGACACGGACATCCTGATCCTCGGCTCGGGCGGCGCCGGCCTGTTTGCCGCGCTGCACGCCTGTCAGGCGGCGCCCGAGCTGTCGATCACCGTCGCCGTGAAAGGCCTGCTCGGCAAATGCGGCTGCACGCGCATGGTGCAGGGCGGCTACAACGTTGCGCTGGCGAAGGGCGACTCGATCGAGCGCCACTTCATGGATAGCATCGAGGGCGGCAAGTGGCTGCCGGACCAGGATCTGGCGTGGCAGCTGGTGACTCTGGCGGTCGAACGCGTTCGGGAGCTGGAAAATGAGCTCGGCTGCTTCTTCGATCGCAATCCCGACGGCAGCATCCACCAGAAGGCCTTCGCCGGGCAGACTTTCGACCGCACCGTGCACAAGGGCGACCTCACCGGCATCGAGATCATCAACCGGCTCGCCGAGCAGGTGTGGGCGCGCGACATCGGGCGGCTGGAGGAGCACCGTGCGGTTGAATTGATAAGAACTAAAGATGCCACTGCTCTCGCGGGCGTGCTTTTCATCGACCTGCGAACCGGCGAGTACGTGTTCGTGCGCGCGAAGGCGGTGCTGCTTGCGACCGGCGGCGGCCCGACCATGTACAAATACCACACGCCTTCCGGCGACAAGAGCTGCGATGGCCTGGCGATGGCCTGGCGCGCGGGGCTGCCGCTGCGCGACATGGAGATGGTCCAGTTCCATCCCACGGGATTGCTCGCCGGCACGCACACGCGCATGACCGGCACGGTGCTGGAAGAAGGGTTGCGCGGCGCCGGCGGCTACCTGCTGAACGGCGAGCGCGAGCGCTTCATGCCGCGCTACGATGCCAAGGCTGAACGGGCGACCCGGGATCTCGTCTCACGGGCCATGTTGACCGAGATCAGGAAAGGCAAGACCACTCCGCACGGCGGCCTTTACATCTCGATGGCGCATCTCGGGCCGGACCGCGTGCGCAAGGAATTCAAGGGCATGGTCGAGCGCTGCGCCGACTGCGGCTTCGATCTCGCCGGCGGCCTGGTCGAAGTGGTGCCGACCGCGCACTACATGATGGGCGGCGTTGAATTCGGCGCGGACTGCAGAACCGAGTTGCCTGGGCTGTTCGTCGCCGGCGAGGATTCAGGCGGCGTGCACGGCGCAAACCGCCTCGGCGGCAACGGCGTCGCCAACTCCACCGTGTTCGGCGCCGTCGCCGGCGACACGATGGCCGCCTGGGTGCGCGCGGAAGGCGCCCTGCGCGAGCCTGACCGCGCGGCGCTCGAGGCTGCCGTCGCGTCTTGCGAAACGCCGTTCAGGAACCGGCCTGCCGGGGCGAACCTGGAACCATTGCGCGAGAGACTGTTCGAGACGATGTGGGAAAAGGTCGGCATCATCCGCGACGGCACCGGCCTGGAGCAGGCGCTGGGCGAGCTGGGGTCTTTGAATGATGAACTCGATCATTTCGCGCTCGACGCGACCAATCGCGCATTCAATCTCAGCTGGCACGACTGGATGAACCTGAAGAACCTGGTGGCAGTGAGCCGCGTCATCACGGCGGCGGCGATCGCGCGCCGAGACTCGCGCGGCGCGCATTTCAGGTCCGACTTTCCGGAAACCGGACCGCTGGACGAGTCGGCCTTCACCAGCATTCGTTTCAATGACGTAACCATGAAGCCAGTGAAGTTCACCCGCGTGCGTCCCGGACAGACGTTGTTGAGAGATGCCGCTTAACAAAAAGGACGCGGAGAGGCTGCTTGAAGGCTGGCCGCAGGAGGTTCACCGCGAGCTGGCGGCGGCACGAGTGCGCATCGTCGGCTACGTGCCCGACGCAGGCCACAAGCGGCTGATCGAGCTGTGCCAGCACGATCGAAAGATGCACGCGGTGGTTCTGACTACCGAAGAAGAGGGCATCGGCCTTGCGGCCGGCGCCTGGCTTGGCGGCCAAAAAAGCGCTCTGCTAATGCAATCGAGCGGCGTCGGCAACGTCATCAACGCGGCCGGCATGCTGAAGACCTGCCGCATTCCGCTGGTGATGATCGTTACCATGCGCGGCGAGGAGGGCGAGTTCAACTCCTGGCAGGTGCCGATGGGCCGAGCGACGCCGGGCGTGCTCGAAGCCATGGGCGTTTCGGTGCGGCGCGCGGCGCGCGCAGAGGACGTTGCGCCACTGGTCGCGGAGGCGTTGAAACAGGACCAGGCGACGGCGGTTCTGGTCTCGCAGCGCGTCATCGGCATCAAGAGCTTCCAGGAGCAGGCGAACCAGTGAGCGCGACGCTGCACCGGCGCGAGGTCGTAAAGTCCTTGCTTACGGACAGAAAGGATCTTCTGGTGGTCGCCGGACTGGGCTCGACCTCCTGGGACATCACTGCGGCCGGCGACTCGCCGCTCAGCTTGCCGCTGTGGGGCGCGATGGGCCAGGCGGCGATGGTCGGCCTCGGGCTTGCGCTCGCTCAGCCCAAGCGGCGAGTACTGGTGATCACCGGGGATGGCGAGATGCTGATGGGAATCGGCTCGCTCGCCACGATCGGCGTGCAGCAGCCGCCGAATCTGACGGTGGTGGTGATCGATAACGAGCGCTATGGCGAAACCGGCATGCAGGCGACGCACACCGCGCACGGCGTCGATCTCGCTGAGGTGGCGCGCGCTTGCGGCTTCAAGTATTCAAGAACAACTTCGAACCTCAAGAAGCTGCGCGCCATCATTCACGAAGGCGCGGGACCCAACTTCGCCGTGGTGAAGGTCGTGGTCGAAAAGCTGCCCCTGGTGCTGCCGCCGCTCGATGGCGTGGCGCTCAAGAACCGCTTTCGGCGCGTGCTGCTAGGCGACTCAGCCGACGTGCTTTCGCAGAAACGCTAGCGTCCGCTCCCGCGCCTGCTTGGCCGACGGCGCGTGATACGACCCGCGGTGATCGCAGTTGAAGCCGTGATCCGCCGGGTAGAGGAAGATCTGCTGCTTCGGATGCTTCGCGGCGAGCTTCTTCACGCCTTCTGCCGGGATCATTGCGTCCTTCTCGCCGAAGTGGCCCATCACCGGAACGCGCGGCTGGATGTCGGTGTTGTCGAGGATACCGCCGCCGTAGTACGGCACCGCCGCGGCGAGCCCCGGCACCTTTGCCGAAGCCATCCACGCGACGAAGCCGCCCCAGCAATAGCCAACGATGCCGACCTTGCCGGCCGGCGCGGCCGCCTTGACGGCGGCTTCAGCATCCTTCATGGCGAAGTCGAGGGTGATCTTGGCGCGCAGCTCGCGCCCTTTCTCGATATCGGGCGGCGTGTAGCCGAGATCGACGTTCTTCTGCACGCGGTCGAACATCGCCGGCGCGATCGCGACGTAGCCGTCGGCGGCGAAGCCATCGGCCACTTCCTTGACGTGGCTGTTGACGCCGAAGATTTCCTGGATGACGACGATGGCGCCGCGCGGCTTGCCGTCGGGGTCGGCGCGGTAGGCGGAGAGCTTGTGGCCGTCGGCTGCGGTGAGCTCGAGCATCTTGCCCATGGAGGGGGTCTCCTCGTGAAGGGCCGTTAGAATCGTCGCTATGAAGAAGAACGCGCAAGAACTGTTTCGACTCGCGCGCACGGCGCTCGAAGGCGCAGGCGCCCACTCCCGGATGGCCGAGGCGGCGGCGAAGCACCTGGTGCGCGCGGAAGAACAGGGGCTTGCTACGCACGGTCTGTCGCGCGTGCCGTTCTACTGCTCGATGCTGCGCAACGGCCGCGCGGACGGCGCCGCCCATCCCTTGATGAGCGCAGAGCGCGGCGGCGCCTGCCTGATCGACAACCGCGACGGCCTGCCTTACGTCGCCGTCGAATGGGCGGTCGGCGAGGCGATCCAGCGTGCACGCCGCAATGGCATCGGCTTTGCGGGCATCCGCAACAGCGCGCACGTCGGCGTGCTCGGCATCCACCTGCTGCCGGTGGCCGAGGCCGGCCTGGTGGGATTCGCTTTCACCAACTCCCCGGCCGCGATTCCGGCCTGGGGCGGCAAGAAGGCGCTTTTCGGCACCAACCCGATCGCCGCGGTTTTTCCTCGAAAAGACCAAAACCCGATCGTCGTCGATCTGGCGCTGACCACCGTGGTGCGCGGCCGGATCATGATGTCGATGCGCAAGGGCGAGAAGATTCCCGAGGGCTGGGCGCTCGACCGCAACGGCAAGCCGACCACCGACCCGAAGGAGGCGATCGAGCACGGCAGCCTGTTCCCGATCGGCGGCGCGAAGGGCGCGATGCTCGCGCTGATGTTCGAGCTGATCTGCGCCTCGCTCACCGGCGCGGCGATCGGACCGGAGGCCGATTCGTTTTTCTCCGAGCAGGGCAACCGCCCGCGCATCGGCCAGTCTTTCATCGTCATCGATCCGTCGGCACTGGCCGGCACCGAGAAATTCTCGGAACGGGTTGAAACCATTGTCTCAACGATGCTTGCCGACCCCGAGGTACGGCTGCCGGGCGCGCGCCGCTTCGCGAGCGAAAAAAGCGCGCGCAGCGCCGGCATCGAAGTCTCCGACGAGTTGCTCGCGCAGGTCGAGAAGCTATGTTCGATGCGGTCGTGAAGTTTCCCGCCATGCACGTCGGCGTGCGCACGCAAGGCGAGCGCGTGGCTGAGATCGCGTACCTGCCGTTCTCGGTGCCGGCCCTCGCGCCGCGCAACCGGCTTGCGGAGCAGGCCGCGCGCCAGCTCGAGCGCTACCTCACCGATCCGGACGCGCCGTTCCAGCTGCCGCTCGCCGAGGTCGGGTCGGAGTTTCAGCGGCGCGTCTGGCGCGCGATTCGCGGCATTCCGCGCGGCCGCACGCTTAGTTACGGGCAGATAGCGAAGGCCTTGCGTTCTGCGCCCCGCGCGGTCGGCCAGGCCTGCGGCGCCAACTGGTTTCCGCTGGTCATTCCCTGCCATCGCGTGGTGGGCGCGGGCGGCCTCGGCGGTTTCGCGCACCACGGCGAGGGCTTTCACATCGAAATCAAGCGGTGGCTCCTCGCCCACGAAAAAGCGATCTGACCGAGCCCTTGCTCGACGCATTTTGCGACGCGCTCTGGCTGGAAGACGGGCTTGCGAAGAACACCATCGCCTCTTATCGCACCGATCTCGAGCAATTGGCTGCTTTTCTGGATCATGGCTTGTTGAAGGCGGGGGAAGCAGAGCTGTTTGCCTTCCTCGCCTCGCGCAAGGGCCGCGCCACCAGCGCCGCGCGCCGGGTGTCGAGCCTGAAGCGCTTCTACCAGTACTGCCTGCGCGAGCGGCGCATCGCCGCCGACCCGACCCTGAAGCTCGATCCGCCCAAACGGCCGCCGCGCTTTCCGAAAACGCTGTCGGAGGCAGATGTGGAGGCGCTGCTTGCGGCACCGGATGGTTCCGCGCCGCTCGGCGTGCGCGACCGAGCCATGCTCGAGACGCTGTATGCGACCGGGTTACGCGTGTCAGAGCTGGTCGCCTTGAAGTTGTTCGAAGCCAATCTCGATGCCGGCGTGGTTCGCGTGCTCGGCAAGGGTTCGAAAGAGCGCCTCGTGCCGCTTGGCGAGGAGGCGGTGCACTGGTTGTACAAGTACCTGAATGAAGGACGCGGCGCGCTTCTCAAAACAAAAAATGCCGATGCCATGTTCGTCACGGCGCGCGGCGCAGGCATGACGCGCCAGGCTTTCTGGCATCTCATCCGGCGCTACGGGGCGCGCACGATCCCGGGCAAGCGGCTCTCGCCGCATGTGCTGCGCCACGCGTTCGCCACGCACCTCATCAACCATGGCGCCGACCTGCGCGTGGTGCAGATGCTGCTCGGCCATGCCGACATCTCGACCACGCAGATCTACACCCACGTAGCGCGCGAGCGGCTCAAAGCATTGCACGCCAAGCACCACCCGAGGGGCTAGCGCCGGCCGCGCTCGATCGATACGCCGACGAAGCGTGCGTTGGCAAGAATGCCGATCTTCGAGGCGCTCACCTTGACCCAGGGAGCGCCGAAATCTCCCATCAGCAGGAGGGCGATGCGGTCGGCGAAGGTCTCGACCAGCCGGAAGTGGCCGCTCGCGGCGAGGCTGCGGATCCTCAGCGCCACCTGCTCGTAATCGATCGTATCCGAAACCTTGTCGCTCTCGAACACATTCGGGCCGGGAAGCCCGATCTCGAGGTCGATGGACACCGTCTGCAGGACGTGGCGCTCGCGCTTGTGGATGCCGATGAGCGCCTCGACGCGCAGGTCGCGGATCAGGATGGCGTCCATGATGGTCCCGATTCTATAGAATCGCGCGCATGCAGAGCGCACTGACGGTGCTCGCCGCATACTGCCTGGGTTCGGTTTCGTTCGCGATCGTGGTGAGCCGGCTTATGCGGCTGCCCGACCCGCGGACCTACGGCTCGAAGAATCCGGGTGCGACCAATGTGCTGCGCACCGGCAAGCGCGCGGCTGCGATTCTCACGCTTGCCGGCGACGCGGGAAAAGGCTGGCTCGCGGTCTGGCTTGCGCAGCTGTATGCGCCGCAAGCCGCGGCGCTCGCCGGGCTCGCGGTGTTCCTCGGCCACCTCTTTCCCGTGTTTCACCGTTTCAGGGGCGGCAAGGGCGTAGCGACGGCGGCGGGCGTGCTCTTCGGCTTGGACCTCTCCCTCGGCCTGGGCACCCTCGCCACCTGGATCGTCATTGCGGTGTTCTTCCGTTATTCCTCGCTCGCCGCGCTGGTGGCGGCGTGCTTCGCGCCCTTCTTCGCGTGGTATATCCACCTCGACAATGACGTGCTCGTCGTCGTGGCGGGGATTGCCGTGCTTCTCATCTGGCGGCACAAGGAAAACATCGCCCGCCTTTTTGCCGGCACCGAATCGCGCATCGGCGCAAAAAAAACTAGCTGATCGTCTCGAGTTCCCAGCGCGGCCGCACGCCGAAGGCGTGCTCTGCGTCCTGCCGACCCTGGCGCAGGCGCAGCGCGGCAGCGAAAGCGATCATCGCGCCATTGTCGGTGCACAACTCGGCTTGCGGATAAAACACATCGAAGCCGCGCCGCTTCGCTTCCGTGCCGAGCGCCGAGCGCAATTGCCGATTGGCGCCCACGCCGCCGGCGACGACCAGCCGCGTCAGCCCGGTGACCTCTACCGCGCGCACGCATTTTGCGACCAGCACATCGACCACCGCATCGACGAAGGCGCGCGCGATGTCGGCGTGGGCCGCGCCATCGGTCTGCTTGACGAGCGTGAGGACCGCCGTCTTCAGCCCCGAGAAGCTGAACTCGAGATCGCCGCTGCCGATCATCGGTCGTGGCAGGCGGTAGCGGCCTGGCCTGCCCGCCTCGGCGAGCTGCGATAACGCCGGCCCCCCGGGGTAGCCCAGTCCGAGGAGTTTGGCCGTCTTGTCGAAAGCCTCGCCCGCGGCATCGTCCTGGGTCTCGCCCAGCAGGCGGTAGCGTCCGACGCCGTCGACCCGCATCAGCTGAGTGTGCCCGCCGGAGACCAGAAGCGCGACGAACGGAAACTGCAGCGCCGGCTCCGATAAGAGCGGCGAGAGCAGATGGCCTTCGAGGTGATGGATGCCGATGGCCGGGATGCGCAGCGACAGCGCAAGCGCGTGCGCGAAGGACGCGCCGACGAGGAGCGCGCCGGCGAGGCCGGGGCCCTCGGTGTAGCCGATGCCCGCCAGTTGATCGGGCGTGCGGCCCGTCGCGCGCAGCAAGTCCCGGGTGAGCGGCACCAGGCGCCGGATGTGGTCGCGCGAGGCAAGCTCCGGCACCACGCCGCCGTACGCCTCGTGCATGGCAACCTGGGAGTGCACCTGATGGGCGAGCAGGCGGCCGGCGGCCGCGTCGTAAAGGGCTACGCCGGTTTCGTCGCAGGAGCTCTCGACGCCGAGGATCAGCATGCCTCGATTCTGATACAATTCTGCCCCTTTTCAGGCTGAGGGCTGGATGCCGACTGTACGCGTCAAGGAAAACGAGCCGTTCGAAGTGGCCATGCGCCGCTTCAAGCGCACCGTGGAGAAGACCGGCCTGCTCACCGAGCTGCGCGCCCGCGAGTACTACGAAAAGCCCACCGCCGAGCGCAAACGCAAGCTCGCCGCCGCCGTAAAGCGCCACCACAAGCGCCTGCGCAGCCAGATGCTGCCGCAGAAGATGTACTGAATTAGCCCTTCTATCCCGCTCAAGCAGCAAATCACCGACGACATGAAGGCGGCGATGCGCGCCAGGGACGCGGCGCGCCTGTCGGCCATCCGCCTGCTGCTCGCCGCGCTGAAGCAAAGGGAAGTCGACGAGCGAATAGAACTTTCCGACGCCGACGTGGTGTCGGTGATCGATAAAATGATCAAGCAGCGCCGCGAGTCGATCGCGCAGTTCGAAAAAGCCGCGCGCAAGGATCTGGTCGAGGCGGAGAAATTCGAGCTCGAGGTGCTCTCCGCTTATCTGCCTCAGCAGATGAGCGAGGCGGAGATCGGCCAGGCGGTCACCGCCGCGGTGGCGCAATCCGGCGCCTCGGGCATGAAGGACATGGGAAAGGTGATGGCCGTGCTCAAGTCGCGCCTTGCCGGCCGCGCCGACATGAGCCAGGTTTCGAATCTGGTCAAAAGCAGGCTTTCGGGCTGACGATTTAGGTCAAAATCGGGGTCGTGATCCCCGACTCGTTCAAGCAGGATCTTCTAAACCGGGTCGACATCGTGGACGTAGTGTCGCGCTACGTCCAGCTCAAGAAGGGCGGCGCCAACTACCTGGGGCTTTGCCCGTTCCACGGCGAGAAGACGCCGTCGTTCACGGTGAGCCCCGCCAAGCAGTTCTACCACTGCTTCGGCTGCGGCGCGCACGGCAACGCGATC
The DNA here is from genome assembly GCA_035602335.1 of Burkholderiales bacterium. Lineage (GTDB taxonomy): Bacteria > Pseudomonadota > Gammaproteobacteria > Burkholderiales > SG8-39 > SCGC-AG-212-J23. The sequence goes on along the minus strand of DATNMK010000048.1, from coordinate 12,817 downwards.
GGCTTTCTCATGGCGTACTCGGCGCTCGGCTACGTCGATGCCGTGAAGGACCTTGCCGCGTCGGTGGGCATGCAGATGCCCGAGATTCGCCCGCGGAGCCCCGAGGAAGCCGCGCGCAAGGAGCGCGAAACCGACCTCTACGCGGTCATGGAGAAGGCGATGGATTTCTATCGCGCCGAATTGAAAAAATCACCTGCTGCCATTCAGTACCTCAAGCGCCGCGGTTTGACAGGCGAAATCGCGGCGCGATTCAGGATAGGCTACGCGCCCGACGACTGGCAAGGTCTGAAAGCCGTTTTTCCGGAGTACGACGACAAAGCCCTGGTCGAGTGCGGCCTGGTCATAGACAACGAGGGCAAGCGCTACGACCGCTTCCGCGATCGCGTGATGTTCCCGATCTTCAGCGCGCGCGGCGCCGTCATCGGCTTCGGCGGCCGGGTGATTGGGGAAGGCGAGCCCAAATACCTGAACTCGCCGGAGACGCCGCTTTTCGAGAAGGGGCGCGAGCTCTACGGTCTCGTGCAGGCGCGCGATGCGATCCGCCTGGCGGGCCGCGCCGTAGTGGTCGAGGGTTACATGGACGTGGTGGCGCTTGCGCAGTTCGATGTCGGCTACGCGGTAGCCACGCTCGGCACCGCCACGACGCCGGTGCACGTATCCAAGCTCCTGAGGCTCACCGACGAGCTGGTGTTCTGTTTCGACGCCGACGCCGCCGGCCGCAAGGCGGCTTGGCGCGCCCTGGAAGTCGGCCTGCCCCTCGCGCCCGACCACAAGCCCATCCGGTTTCTCTTCCTGCCGGAAGGCGACGATCCCGACACCTACGTGCGCCGGCACGGCAAGGAGGCGTTCGAGAAGCTCGTGCGCGAGGCGCAGACCCTCTCAGAGTTCCTGCTGAACGAGTTGCGCTCGCAGTCGGACCTTGGGACTGCTGAGGGTAGGGCCCGTTTCATCAACTCAGCCAAGCCACACATTCAAAAGCTTTCGGCCCCGGCCTTGCGTATCCAAGTGATAAATGCGGTCGCTGAACTCGGTCGCATTTCCGAAAACGAGGTAAGGGAATTGATGGAGGTGCCAGGGGCGTCGCGCTTTAGGCGTCCAGCGCCAGTTCGGCCAACTTCGACCAGCAACAGTTCACCAGAATGGAGCCTTCTGTACTCGCTGTTGATCGACTTGCCGATGGTCGTCCATATCGAGCCAACGCTTTTGAGGGCAGGTCAGCCAGAGACGCAAGCCCTTTTGGCGATTCACGATCTCTGCGAATCGACCGAGGACGAACTGTCAGTGGGTCTGCTTTTCGACCGCTTACAAGGTAACCCGTCGCTGGAGTTGGTGCTTCAAGCCAGCAAATATGGCGACGATCTAGGATTCAATGAGGAAGATGCAAAAACTGAAATCCGCAGCGCATTGAGCAAACTGGATGTTTTCCGAAGAGGGGTGGAACTCGACGCAATTCGTGGCAAGGGCTTACAGTCCAAGGAGGATCAAGTGGTCTTCCAGCAAAAGCTGATGGATTACAAACGGCTTCAAGGCGCCCTTCGTCCGGAGAATCGAGACCAAGCGTAAAAGTCGAGTTCAAGGCCTGCGGTTTCACCGGTCCGAGCGACCAAGTGGCAAGGAGCGGGTTTTGCGAAGCAAGGTGCTCCGCGGCATCGCGTCCGCCGAAGAAGCCAGTCGCTTCCTCAAAAAAGTGCAACAAAATTCAACGGGGCGGTCTAAGAACTAAGGTTGAAAACCGGGGACCCTGCTACCATCTAGGGTTTTCGTGTATTTTCCGGCATTTATCGGATAGAACGTAGTTTTGCGGGGGAAGGATGGTCCAGCAGAAGCGCAAGTCCAAGGTGAGGAAAGTCCGCGCGGCCAAGAAGAAAACCAAGGTCCTAAAGACGCTGAAGCGCGCTTCGGCGGCGAAGTCCCGTGCCGTCAAGAAGCAGCTGCGCGCCAAGCTGCCCGCCCGGGCGCACAAAGCCGCCGCGCCGAAGCCGGCGCTGAAAGCGCTCGCCCCGAAACCCGACGACAAGACGGCCAAGGCCAAAACCCCGATCAAGAGCGCCAAGCAGGCGCTCGAGCTGCTGGAAGCGAAGGTCAACGAGGTCAAGGCGAAGGGCAAGGGCGGACGGGGGGGCCGCAGGGGCCGCAAGGACGAGTGGCTGATCCCGGCCGAGATGCCGAAAGAGGACTCCGAGACCCGGCGTACTCGCCTCAAGAACCTGATCAAGCTCGGCAAGGAGCGCGGCTTCCTCACCTACTCGGAGATCAACGACCACCTGCCCGACGACCTGGTCGACGCCGAGCAGATCGAAGCCATCATCTCGACCTTCGGCGACATGGGCATCCAGGTCTACGACCAGGCGCCCGACCAGGAGACGCTGCTCATCGCCTCCGATGCCACGCCGGTCGCGCAGACCGACGAGGACGTGGAGGAACAGGCGGAGGCCGCGCTCTCGACGGTGGATTCCGAATTCGGCCGCACCACCGACCCGGTGCGCATGTACATGCGCGAGATGGGCTCGGTGGAGCTGCTCACGCGCGAGGGCGAGATCGAGATCGCCAAGCGCATCGAGGAAGGCCTGCGCCACATGATCCAGGCGATCAGCGCCTGCCCGACCACGGTGCGCGAGATCCTCGACCTTGCCGACAAGGTCGAGAAGGACGAGTCGCGCATCGACGAGGTGGTCGACGGCCTGATCGACCCGAACGCCAAGGACGACTTCGATCCCAAGAAAGCCGAGTCGCCCGAGGACGAGGAAGCGCAGATCGAGGAGGAAGAGGGCGAGGGTGAGGACGACGAGGGCGCGGCGCAGACGGCGAGCCTGCTGGCGCTGCGCACCGCGGGGCTCGAGAAGTTCGCGCGCATCCGCCGCCTCTACGACAAGATGGCGAAGGCGCTGGAGAACAAGGGCTCGAAAGACAAGGACTACCTGCGCGCGCGCGACCAGATCTCCAACGAGCTGATGGGGATCCGCTTCACCGCGCGCACGGTCGAGCGGCTCTCCGACAGCGTGCGCAGCCTGGTCGACGAGATCCGCCGCCACGAGCGCGCGATCCACGACAACTGCGTCGAGAAGGCGCAGATGCCGCGCCAGCACTTCATCAAGATCTTCGCCGGCACCGAAGGCTCGCGTCGCTGGCTCGTGAACGACATCGCCGCCGAGCAACCGTGGAGCGAGGCGCTGCGCCGCGTCGAGCCGTCGATCCTCGAGCTGCTCGGCAGGATCCAGTCGGTGCAGCAGAAGATCGGCATCCCGATCCGCGACCTGAAGGAAATCAACAAGCAGATGTCGACGGGGGAAGCCAAGGCTCGGCGAGCCAAGCGCGAGATGACCGAAGCGAACCTGCGCCTGGTGATCTCGATCGCGAAGAAGTACACCAACCGCGGCCTGCAGTTCCTCGACCTGATCCAGGAAGGCAACATCGGCCTGATGAAGGCGGTCGACAAGTTCGAATACCGCCGCGGCTACAAGTTCTCGACCTACGCGACGTGGTGGATCCGGCAGGCGATCACGCGCTCGATCGCCGACCAGGCGCGCACCATCCGCATCCCGGTGCACATGATCGAGACCATCAACAAGATGAACCGCATCAGCCGCCAGATCCTGCAGGAGACCGGCCAGGAGCCCGATCCGGCCACGCTCGCCGCGCGCATGGAGATGCCCGAGGAGAAGATCCGCAAGATCCTCAAGATCTCCAAGGAGCCGATCTCGATGGAAACGCCGATCGGCGACGACGACGATTCGCACCTCGGCGATTTCATCGAGGACCAGTCGACCCTGGCGCCCTCCGATGCGGCCACCTTCGCGAGCCTGCGCGACGTGACAAAGGAAGTGCTCGACACGCTGACGCCGCGCGAGGCCAAGGTGCTGCGCATGCGCTTCGGCATCGAGATGTCCACCGACCATACGCTGGAAGAGGTCGGCAAGCAGTTCGACGTCACGCGCGAGCGCATACGCCAGATCGAGGCGAAAGCGCTGAGGAAGCTGCGGCACCCCTCGCGCTCGGAGCGGCTGAAGAGCTTCCTCGACCAAGAAGGCTGATACAAACCGAAGGAAAAACGGGGCCGCGCAAGCGGCCCTTTTTATTTGCAGTAAGCTTTTGCAGAGGGCCGGTAGCTCAGTTCGGTCAGAGCAGGGGACTCATAATCCCTTGGTCGTTGGTTCGAATCCAACCCGGCCCACCAACTAACTTAGAGGCTTAGCGATCACCTTACGCGATCGGCTTCCCCTGTTAATCCGCAGATCCCTAGTTCGATCCCAGGTCAAGACCTGCGCGCGCGATTGTGCGCAGCGTTGGGGAACGTGCGGCTGTTAACGGCCCAGCAAGAGCTGCGCGATGATGCCGGTCGCGACTGCGATGAGTATGTAGTCGGTACCCGACTGAACCCACTGATACCCGCGCGGCGGGGCGCTGAGATTGTGGCCGCGCCAATCATTGACCACGTATTGTCTGTGGCGGTATTCGGCTGGTAGTCGATCTCCGCGGTAGTACTCATAGTTCGGGCCCGCGCCGCGACCTTTGCTGCGCTCCTCGTTGTGCGCGCGCCCGAAGCCGCGGTTGTCGTGGTGGTCTGCCGCAGCGACGCGGCGTTCCGGCTGCCGCCCTTCGTTGCCGCCGCGTTCGTTTCGGTTGCTGTTGCCTTGCGCGAAGGCGAGTTGTCCCGCGGTCATCGTCAGCGCGATGACGGCGGAAATAGCTGCTTTGCGGTTCATTTGATCTCCAAGTGAAGTGAAAGCTCCGGGCTGCACGATAAGGCCGTCGCGTCGGCACTATCTGTGCGCTAGCGTACGCCGATGTCACAACAGGTACCGTCCAAGCATGGCCCTCGCCATCGAGGCATAGCGCCTAGTTTTGGTCGGAGTTGCGTTGCAATCCGTTGGCCGCAATTGTGGGGAAAATTTGCCGCATTCGGCGACCGTCATTTCGTAAGACGAGTAATTTATAGTTCATTGGAGTAGGTGGTCTTTAATCCTGCGACTTCAAGTACCCGCCGGAATTGCGGAATATTAGAAATGGCGAGCGATACAAAGCAACGTGACGAAAACGTGCCGTTTCTACGTGTTTTGGCGGGCCTTGGCGAGTGAGGGCGGGCCGTGAATGCAACAAGTTAGAGAATCGCTTTAAACCCATAATCCCTTGGTTCGAATCCAACCCGGCCCACTTAACGATCAGCGGCTTAGCATCGTAGCGATCATCCACGTAGGAGCAAGCCTCTTACTGGCAGCTCGAAAGATTCCGCTCACTCGGCACGACCTGGGCCTGCACGTTGTCGTCTGTCGGACCGGATTCTTGGCAAGACCTTATGGGAAAGAAACGAACCACCCTGACTCCAGCAGCGGCGTAGACTCACTACGGTTTTAAGGGCAGCCGGTCAGTCCAAACGATAGCGTGAACGGGAGAATCCATGAAAACGATCGTCAGAACGATATTTATTTGCCTAGCTTTTGCCGCTTGGTCGGTTAGTGCCGCAGAGCGCACCAAGATTGAAATAGTAGAGACGGGGAAGAAAATTAGCGCGAAGGACGTCAATAGTCTCTCAAAATGCAAATTTGTCTACAAGCTCAAGGCAGGGATGACTAATTCCGAGGCAAGTGATGCCATCGACGCGGCTTGGGACAAATTTGCCACGTGCTTGAACAAAGCCGCGAGGACGTGAGGATGCAGTGCCGAAGGGACTCATAATCCCTTGGTCGTTGGTATCTGTATTCAGCGTATTGACGGCTGCCGATGGCAGGCGCATCCTCGGTTTCCAGAGGGGGAGGGTTCGGTGCGGCTGGATACGCCGATCGAGACCGCGGATCTGGCATGGGCGTTCGCCAGCCTGTGCAGCCTGCTGCGCGTGCCGTTCGATCCGGATCTTTTCCTGCAGCAATTTCCACCTCCTTTGAACGTCGCCAGCCTCAGCCATGCGGCGTCCTCGCTGGGACTGCAGGTAAACCGGCGCCGCTACGCGCCGCGCGACCTGCCGCAAATCGCCTCGCCTTTGATCGCGCTACGCCGCGCCGCGCATGGCGGCGCTTCGCGCGTTGCGCTCATCCTGGACGCCGACGCCCAGGCCGTGCTCGTCGCCGAGCGCAACATGCCGCCCTCATGCATTCGGCACACGGAACTCGCGGCGAATTACGAAAGGGACATGCTGGTCGTCGTGCCGCGCGACTCTGCGAGCAGCCCGGAGGACGACCGCCGAGGCGAACGCGAGCGCTAGCTCGGCGCGCCGCGCGCGCGCTTGCGCTCGAGCAACCGCGCGAAATTCTCCAGCGACAAAAGGTGCAGGTAGATGCGCGCCAGCAGTCCTTTGCGCATCAGGTTCTTGAGCTGCGCGGCGTTCAGGTTTGCCAGGTTCTTCTCGGCTACGCGGTGCATGCCGGTGAGGTGCAGCGCGCCGCCGCCGCCCTTGTCCTTGCTGAGCGTCGCCTGCATCGTGAAGGGCTCGAGCAGTCCGTAGTCGCCGAGTAGGGCGCACATCTCCCGGCTGCGCTCGAGGTCGGCCTCGTATTGCGAAAGCAGCCGCTCGATGTCGCTCCATTTCGCGCTCGGCTCGCCCTTGGCATCGAACATCGGCTCGCCGTGCTCGTCGATGTACGCTTCCTCGATGCAAATCAGCCGGTCCTTGCGCTCCACTTTGTCGAGCGTCACCCGCGCCATGCAGAATGGGTAGCGGCGCGCATAGGCCGGGACATAGACGCCGCGTGCCCAGGCGCCGTCGGCGACGAACAGATTTTCACCTGCGGTGATGCCAAGCACGGCGACCGGCGCGAAGCTCGCACCTTTGTCGCCACTTGTGAAAACGATCGGATACTCGCGCATCGCGGGCTGGAACTCGGTACAGCTGATCGGTATGGCGTTGCCGCGCTGCGCGAACTCGGGAACCGCGCCAGGCGCGGGCAGACGCACCTTCTGGCTCCTGTGGAAAGGAACGATCTCCCGGTAGCCGAAAGGCGGCGCGATCTGCACGAACCATCATAGCGGATTCGTTTGTCGGCGCGAGCGCGCATGCGGTAAAATCCGCGGCTTCCCACGGGGTGGTAGCTCAGCTGGGAGAGCGTCGCGTTCGCAATGCGAAGGTCGGGAGTTCGATCCTCCTCCACTCCACCAATACCCCCATGAAGCTCCACACGGCCCGTAGCCTGGGCTTCATTGCCATAGCGCACAGATGTCTAAAGAGGCATCTGGACATCCCCCACTTCTGCCAGGTCAGTCACGCCTCGTAGGTTTCGGATTTCGAGAACCCGCTCAGTATCGGGGGCTTCGATTTTCGTTAGATATCTCGCCTACTGGTGACCATGTGTGGTGCCCAACAAACGGCGACACGAGTCGAATATATTCCTGCGATGCCTTGGTTGAGCATATTTTAAGTATCGCTCTAGAGGAGCAGCAAAGCCATTCGCGCAAGTGAAGCGCAGCGGGTAAATTGCACGACGGCAAACAACGACCCAAGCACCGACCCCAATCCTCACGCGCAGGCTGCGCTACACGACGCCGTTCGCGGTGATCGCCGGCGTGATTGTGCTGGCCGTGATTGGATGGGTGCTCGCGCAGTAATGGCAACGGTTCGCTTCTTATTGGGCAAGAAAGGCATACGCTACGCAACCGTCTTACTACTCGCAGGCTGCGCGAGCGCCCCCGTCTGGACACATCTCACCAAGGACCGCTCCGAGTGGAAAGCCGACGCAGCCGAGTGCGAGCGCTTTTTCAGCGGCAACGAGAAGGAGCAACTCCGTTGCATGACCCTGAAGGGATGGCGGCGCGCGAAATAAGCGCTTCGCAATGTCCATGCTCATGACGCCGTTCGCAGTGATCGCCGGTACGGCCATGCTTTGTATTCATCGGCTCGTTACTCAGTTGGTGAGGCATCTTGTTGCCGCGCTGGTGCTTGGGGTGCTGGTGTCGGGCTGTGTCCACGTCGGCGCCACAATCACGAATGCACCTACGATTCCAGACTGCATTCCAGGTTCGGCGACTAAGCCCTGTCACTAAGCGTTCGAGGTCGGCGGGCGAGCCGTTGACGACCCCAAGCGGACCGTTCGAGGCTGTCGCGTGCCGCGTTGCGGTCTATTAGGAGGCGACCGTGGCCAGTGCGTTAGGTTGAAAAACCGAGGTCAGAGATAGCTCTCTTTGCGGCCTCGGCGATTGTGCGGTTCGGGTTCGACTGCGGCAGCTCGCCCCATTGCTTGACGATTCGCTGCAGGGCTTCTACTAGTGGTTGGCTCATATATCCTCCGTTGAACATGGCACATGATGGCACTTTACGCAGGTTTGTTCGGCGCGCTGGCGCGCACAGAGCGATTTCGTTTCTTATGCGAGCGAGCACGCTGTGTGCGCTTGGGCGCGCCAGCGCGCACAGAGCTATTTCTTTTACAGGCGGAGATGTGGGTACCGTAACTGTGAATGCGATCACAGGCACGTACAATCTCTTATCTGGATCAGTGCAGCAATTACAGACCCCAAGCGCGTTCCGGGCTGTGGATGATCTCGGCCCTGTTCCCGGCACTGCGGGCCTCGGTTCTGTTCTTAGTATCAGCACTGCGATCGGCACTCTTGCTCTCATGGCGAACACGGGTGGTTCAGGTCTCACGGATCTCGGTACCACCTTCGCTCCGGGCGTCTATGACTTTGGCGCCGGGTCTTTGGGTGCGGGGAAAACGCTGTGCGCACCACGGCACTTGGCAGATTCCGCACTGCGCAAAATCGGCAGCCATCTTGCGATCACTGCTGGCCGCCGATGGCGGAAGCCGTTATTTCCTGCCCTTCCTGTTGTCCTGGGACGCTCTGTATTGCATGGCGAGACGAAGCTGCCCAATCGCCTTGCGACTATCAGCTATCGCTTGCGCTTTGTGACCGCCAAAATCGTGAGGCGCTCGCTCCATGTATTCGATTGCGCCATGAAGCTCGCGAATTGCGGCCGCAATTCTGGGGTGCTCCTTTAACTCCTGCTTGCCAGTCTCTTGCGCGAAACTGACCTGCGCGAACGCGAGGCTGCTGACAACGCACATCCCGAGAAATATCTTGCGCATGACGCCTCCATAAGAATTTGGATTGAAGATTTGCTGCGCACCTGCCTCGCGCCGCCTCCAAGAAACGACGGGCAGCGGTATTAGTTGACGCCAGGAATGGATATGTACAAGCCAGCCGCAATCGGCGCCGGTCTACGCCCCGCCGAACGCCGGAGCCGTAGGAGGCGCCATCACCGGCGCTGTCTTTGGCAACCGCTTCGGCAAGGGCGACGGGCGGCTTGTCTCTACCGCTATCGGCACTGCGCTTGGTGGATTGATCGGCGGGAGGATGTAACGGTTGACGCGATCAGGCCCGCGATGATCCGCGGGCCTTCACGCGCCACGTTCCATACCTTGTCCTTCCACGCCCTGGACTCAAAGGGAGCTGTTCGTCATTGGGCGCGCGACTGTAAAAAGGCCGCTGTGGACAGCCTTGGGGGTATTAATGGGGGTATCTACGAAATGCGAACCATCCCGCCGTAGCGATTTCCTCTATGAAATAGGCTCGCCGATTTGAACTCCCTCCACTCCACCACTTCTCCTACTTGTATGGGACGACGCGCGACATGCCGCCGCGCGCGCCCAACTGTGGGAGTGTGGTTCTTATGTTTTCATGATCCTTTTACCTGCTTTGCGGTTCTTGACGAGACCGCGTCCACCCGCCGCCTTGGCGGCACGCCGTTTGGCCGCAGTCATCCGCCCACCTCTGCTCTTCTTCATTGTCATCACTCCTTCTTTTGTGCTTCACCCGAAAATCGGGCGATGCCGGAGATTAGATGTGCAAGTTACGCGCGTCTGTTCTTCAACCCACATAGGCGACCCGGTTTGCGGCTCAAAAAAATAGGTCGGCCAACGCGCCTTCTTTGCTTTTGGGCGTCCATGGGCTGCGCCGTTTGCAAGCCTATGCCAGCGTCACTACCATGCGCGTGCGATGAAGGCATTGAGGTTGCTCGCGGCGGCGCTGCAGCGGCTGGTCGACAAGATCGACCCGCAGGAAGGCCGCTATCGCATGCTGTTCGAGAGCAGCCCGTTGCCGATGTGGGTATTCGACGCCGAGACGCTGCGCTTTCTCGCGGCGAACGAGGCGGCGGTGCGCCTGTACGGCTACTCGCGTCAGGAATTCCTTTCCATGCCCGTGGAGGACATCCGCCGACCCGAGGATCGCGAGGCGTTCCGCCAGTTCCTGCGGCGCGAATCCGGCTCGGTGAACCGCGGCGTGTTCCGTCACGTGAAGAAGAGCGGCGAGCCGGTCGATATCGAAGGCGTCGGCTACCTCGTGAGCTGGCGCGGACGCGCCGCGCGGCTCGTACTCATCAGCGACATCACCGAGCGCCTGCACACGCAGCATGCGCTGGAGTTCTCGCAGGAGCGGCTGCGCGCCCTGTCGCGGCGGCTGCTCGAAGTGCAGGAGCAAGAGCGCCAGCGCCTTGCGCGCGACCTGCATGACGACATCGGCCAGGCGCTCACTGCACTGAAGATCCAGCTCGAGTCGCGCGCGCGCGTCGAGGAATGCGTCGACACAATCCGGCACACGCTCGAGCGCGTACGCCAGCTCTCCCTCAGCCTGCGCCCGGCGCAGCTCGACGATCTCGGCCTGGCGGCGGCGCTGCGCTCGCATCTCGACCGGCAGGCGGCGCTCGCCGGGCTCGCGCCGCACTTCGAGGCGGCCGAGGCGCCGCGCGACATCCCGGCGGACATCGAGACGGCCTGCTTTCGCATCGCGCAGGAAGCGATCAACAATGTGGTGCGGCATGCGCAGGCGCGCAACCTGTGGGTGCGCCTTTTCACCAGCGGCGCGCGGCTCGCGCTCTCGGTGCGCGACGACGGCGGTGGCTTCGATCTCGCCGCGGCACGGCGGCGCGCCGCGGCAGGCGCGAGCCTCGGGCTCGCGGGCATGGAAGAGCGCGTCGCGCTGGCGGGCGGCTCCTTCGAGCTGCGCTCGGCGCCGGGACAAGGCACGCTAATGCTGGCAACATTCCCGCTCGAGCCGAGCGAGAACGCACAAGCCGCCTGATGGCGTCGTCTCCCATTCGAGTGGTGCTGGCCGATGACCACGCGCTGGTGCGCGCGGGCATCCGCTCGCTCCTGGGGGCGATGCACGACGTCAAGGTCGTGGGCGAAGCGGCCAGCGGCGAGGAGGCGCTCGAGCTCGCCGAGCGCGAGCGCCCGGATGTCATCCTGATGGACATCGCCATGAAGGGCATTACCGGACTGGAGGCGGCGGCCCGCATGCGCGAGCACCAGCCCGAAGTGCGCGTTGTGATCCTGTCGATGCATTCCGGCGAGGAGTACGTGCTGCAGGCGCTGCGCGCCGGCGCCGCCGGCTACCTGCTCAAGGATGCGGCCACCGGGGAGCTCGAGCTGGCCCTGCGCAGCGTGATGCGCGGCGAGAGCTGGCTCAGCCCGGCGGTGTCGCGGCAGGTGGTCGAGGGCTACGTCCAGCGCCTCGGCGGCGAAGTCGGTCCCGACGTCCTTACCGCGCGCCAGCGCGAGGTGCTGAAGCTCGTCGCCGCCGGCAAGAGCACGAAGGAGATCGCTTTTCTGCTCAACCTCTCGGTGAAGACGGTGGAAACGCACCGCGCGCAGATCATGGAGCGGCTTGGCATTCGCGATGTGGCCGGACTGGTGCGCTACGCGCTGCGCACCGGGCTCGTGCCGCCCGAAGGCTGACAAAGGTTTTCCCGCACTGTCAACTAGTTCACGCGCTCTCAGGGATTCCCTAATTTCCAATAGGGAACACCCCGATACCGCGCATGCGCAAGGCCTCCTACTCTCGTCGCATGACCCCGGAGCGCATCCGGCGGATCGCGATCGCCGACGACAGCCCGGCGTTCGTTGCCGCCGCCGCCGACTACATCGCGAGCCTCCCGGGCTACGGGCTGGCAGGCACGGTGCAGGCGGCTTCCCAGGCGCTGACCCTTGTTGAAAACGCTCTTCCCGACGTGCTGCTGCTCGGCCTAGGCCTCTCGCCGGCGCGTGGTCTCGATATGGTGCGGCGCGTTAAGGCCTGTCCCGGCGCTCCCGCGGTGGTCGCCATGACGCTGTTTCACACTCCGGAAGCGGCTGCCGAGGCGACGCGCGCCGGCGCCGATGCGCTGGTCGGCAAGGAAGCCTTCGTCTCCGGATTGACCGCCGCGCTCGCGCGTCTTTTCCCGGCCTAGCCGCGCTGCTTCTCCAGCCGGCGCGCGAAGACGGTCATTTCCTTCTCCGCCTGCTTGTCGCCCTTACGCTGCGCGGCCGCGATGCCGTGGCGGTAGGCTTCGAGCGCCTCATCGCTGCGGCCGGCGTCGGCGAGCTCTTTGCCGAGCAGCTTCCACGCCGCAGAGTACAGCGGATCTTTGGCGAGCGCGTCGCGCAGATAGCCGATCGCGCGCTCGTGCTCGCCGGCCTTCGCGTGCTGCACGCCCAGCGAATAGCGCAGCAGCGCGCCGTCGCGCGGCGTGCCGAGCAGCTTCTCAAGCTGGGAAATCATTAGGCTAAGATACCCGCCATGAAGACCGCGATCCAGACGCGCGATGCGCCCGAGGCGATTGGTACCTATTCGCAGGCGCTGCGCGCGGGCGACACCGTGTACCTTTCGGGCCAGATCGGCCTCGACCCGGCGACCATGCAGCTCGCCGAGGGCATCGAGGGTCAGGCGCACCGGGTGTTCCGCAACCTCGCGGCGGTGGCCGCCGCCGCCGGCTCCAGCCTCGATCATGCCGTGCGCATGACGGTCTATCTGACAGATCTCGCGCATTTCGCGCGCGTGAACGAGATCATGGCGCAGTACGTGCGCGAGCCCTACCCTGCCCGCGCCGCCGTCGGGGTCGCGGGCCTGCCGCGCGGCGCGC